>NZ_JBIAFD010000015.1:0-188467 GCF_042869095.1 Streptomyces sp. NPDC007264 | reverse complement strand
CCCGCCGTTACCAACGACGCATGGGAGCGCGGGGACGGGCCTTGGACACTGGCCCGAAGATCAGCCGATCGATACCTCCTTCACGTGGCTGGACTTACTTACCTGGAGCGACTTCGTGTCGCACACCAAGCGTTCTGGTTGGCACTTTGAGGGCGTCTGATCTAGGTAGTTGGTGTTCTGGACGTCTTTGTGACTGGTGGCATGTGACGACAACGTGGAACCGGGGTTCTGGTGTCACGATCCATGGCTTCGCAGCCCAGGCGCATGACGTGGACGGTGGTCGGCATGATGGCGTCTGACGGCTGTCCTCGAATGCGCAGAGCCGCAATCGCCTCGTCTTCGGCTTCATGTCACGCCGCTGGGGCGGTCATCCCGTCGAACGGTGGAATTCGAAGCAGAGGCTGAGGTTCCTGGGCCTTGCCACAGAGCTGCTCGGGTGTCATGTCGGGCGAAGCCGGCCTCGGGGTCACGGCGGCTGTGGTTCCTGATCATGTCGCCGCCGAGGCCGAGCTGCGCGCGCGGCCGAACTCCTACTGCGGCTGTGTTGCGATCTGGATCAGGTTGCCGCAGGTGTCGTCGAAGACGGCGGTGGTGACGGGGCCCAACTCCAGGGGCTCCTGGGTGAAACGGACGCCGAGGTCGCGCAGGCGCTCGTACTCCGCCTTCACGTCGCCAACGGCGAACTGGGCGAGGGGGATGCCGTCCTTGACGAGCGTGTCGCGGTAGGTCCTGGCGGCAGGGTGGCCGACGGGCTCCAGGAGGAGTTCGGTGCCGCCGGGCTCGTCGGGCGAGACGACGGTCAGCCACCGGTCCTTCTCGCCCACCGGGACGTCGTGCTTCTTCACGAAGCCGAGGATCTCGGTGTAGAAGCGCAGGGCCTTGGCCTGGTCGTCGACGAGGACGCTGGTCAGATGGATCTTCATGGGGTGCTCTCCTCCGGTCCGGATGTGTCGGGCACGAGCCATCGCTCGGCGATCTGCCGCAGCGGGGCTGTGTTCAGGTCGTGGAACTTGTAGCGGCCCTCCCGCCTGGTCTCGACGAGCCCGGCGGCCTCCAGCACGGCGAGATGCTGGGAGACTGCCTGGCGCGAGATCCCGAGCTGATGCTTCATGCTCAGTCGCGAGCAGATCTCGAACAGTGTCTGTCCGGATTTCTCCGCGAGCTCGTCGAGGATGGTGCGGCGGGTGGGGTCGGCCAAGGCTTTGAAAAGGTCTTCGGCCACGGCCACAGGATAGGCAAGTGTTCGCTTGCCTATCAAGTCGAGACGCGCCGAGCACCGAGTCGGCCTGCCGTCGGCGGGCGCGGGCCCGCGGGCAGCGACAGGCAACGGAGGGCTGGCCAACTACAGCGCACAGCTGCGGCAGCTGCCGGTGACCACCGGTGAGCCACCTGATCACGGTGTGGTGTCGGCGTACGCGTGCCATCGGCGGTGGCAGAGGCGGGCACGGTGTTGGTGGCGGCGACGCCAGGTGGACCACCACAGCAGGTGCTTGGGGTCTCGTCGGGCCGGCGGGAGGATCAAGGCCCGTAGCAGGCGGAGGAGTTCGTGGCTGCTGAGGGGGACGAGGCCGGCTTCGGCGGGGTCGTTCCGAACGGTCTGGACGGCACGTTCGAGGGCGCCGGCGACGGCCAGGAAGGCATGGGCGACCAGGGCGATCACGCTACTACAACATGAGCCCGGCAGGGGGCCCCGCGAGGCGGGACTGCCAGGTGCAGTGACTCCCAACTGCGGTGACACGCCTTGTGACCTGCCGTGTACCAACGTGCCAACTGACTTTCTGACGGCGTGCTACCAGGCGCTGAACCTGGTTGGCATCAGCCCAGGTCACGAACGTCGCCCGGTGCCAACCAGCAATTCTGGTCACAGCCGGCCGGCGTCGCCCGGGTCCGGTGGGCGGGCTGCGCCGCCCGACGCCGGGGCTCAGCCGCGCGGCCGTGGCGCGAACCCGGCCTTCTCGTAGCACGCGTCGATGAGCCGCATCGTCGCCAGCGCGTCCTCCGCGTCCAGCGGCAGCGGCTCACCACCGCGGACCCGGGCCGCGAACGCGTCGAGCTGGAAGGCGTACGACGATCTGCGGCCCAGCTCCTCCGTCCGCTCGCCCGCCGGGGTGCGCACCACGACCCGGTCGTCGTGGTGCGGCAGGACGAAGTCGGCCGCCGTGGCCTCACCCCGGGTGCCGACGATCCGGCAGGTCGCCCGCCAGGCGTCGTGCGCCATCGAGCAGCGGGCGACGCCGGTGGCGCCGCCGGGGAAGGCGAGCTCCGCGTCCAGCCATGCGTCGACGCCCGGCGCACCGGTGTGTTCCCCGCCGCTCGCCGAGACGAGCCGGGGGGCGCCGCCCGCCCAGGGGGCGAGCATCCGCTGGGCGTGCAGGCCATAGCAGCCGACGTCCATCAGGGCGCCGCCCGCCAGCCGCAGCGACCAGCGCGCGTCGTCGTCCGGCGGGGCGGGCATGGCCACGACGGTCTCCACGTGCCGCAGCTCGCCGAGTTCACCCGAGGCCAGCAGCTCGTGCAGACGCCGGGTGACCGGGTGGAAGAGGTAGTGGAAGCCCTCCATGAAGACCGTGCCCGCCGCCAGGGCCGTGTCGCGCACCTCGGTGGCCTCCCCGGCGTTGCTCGCGGACGGCTTCTCGCTCAGGACGTGCTTGCCGGCGGTCAGCGCCGCCAGGTTCCACGGACCGTGCAGCGCGTTGGCGAGCGGGTTGTAGACCACCTCGACCTCGGGGTCGGCGACGAGATCGGCGTACGAGCCGACGACCCGTTCCACGCCATGGGCCTCGGCGAACGCCCGTGCGCGGTCCCGGTCCCGCGCGGCCACCGCCACCAGCCGGTGGCCGCCCGCACGGGCCGGGGAGACGAGCGCCCGGTCGCTGATGCGGGCCGCGCCCAGGATCCCGATCCGCAGGGGCTCGCTCATTCCTCGTCCACCTCGTCCACGCCGTGACGCACCTCGTCCGTCCGCACCGGGCGGTGCTCCGCCGACGACGGCGGGCGGGCTTCGGCGGTCCGGCTCGCTTCGACGGCGTCGGCCACCGTACACGGCGAGGGTCCGCCGGGCCGCCACGACCTCGGTGAAGGCGGTGAAGGCCGTGAGGTCGGCGCGGTGGGCGCCGCGAAGCGATCCATGAAGACGTGGCGCGGGACACCGGCCGGTGAGGCGGCACCCGGCTCCACGGAACGCAGCGGCAGCTCGTCCTCCGGTCCGGCAGCACGCGGTCCTGGGCCCGGTCCGGGGCCGTCCGGCGGGCGCGGGCACCGACGTCTTTGCCATGCTGGCGTCGTGCAGACGCCGAGCCCCATCACTCCGGACGCGCCCACGGCCATACGGGCCCCGCTCCTCACCCAGCAGTGGCGCGACCTCTGCTTCCTCCACTGGGCCGTCGAACCGGACGCCGTGGCACGGCTGTTGCCCGGCGGGACCGTCCCCGACGTGCACGACGGGCTGACGTACGTCGGGCTCGTGGCCTTCCGGATGCATCGCGTCGGGTGGCTGCGGCTGCCCGGGGTGCCGTACCTCGGGTCCTTCCCGGAGACCAATGTGCGCCTGTACTCGGTCGACGGGCACGGCCGGCGCGGTGTCGTGTTCCGGTCGATGGACGCCGCACGGCTGATACCGGTGGTGATGGGCCGCGTCGGCTTCCGGCTGCCCTACCTGTGGTCCCGGATGACGGTCCGAGCCGTCGGCGACACCGTCACCTACACCAGCTCCCGCCGGTGGCCCGGTCCGCGCGGCGCGTACTGCCGCATCGCCGTGCGCACGGGAGAACCCGTCGAGGAGCCCACGGAGTTGGAGCACTTCCTCACCGCCCGCTGGGGCATGCACAACGCGTTCCTCGGCAAAGCGTCGTATCTGCCCAACGACCACCCCCGCTGGCCCCTGCACCGTGCCGAGCTGCTCTCCTGCGAGGAGAACCTGATCGCGGCCGCCGGCCTGCCCGCGCCGTGTGACGCCCCGGTCAGCGTGCTGTACTCCCCCGGAGTACCGGTCCGCCTCGGGGGCCCGCACCGCCCGGCGGGCCTCCCCACTCCCTGAGCCCGGGGAGGCCGTGGGGCGGTCCGGAGGCCCGCGACGGCGCCGTGGGGCGGCCCGGAGGCCCGGCGGCCCGCGACGGCGCCGGGGGTCGATCGCGCGGCCCGCGACGGCTCCGCGGGGTTGATGGCGCGGAGCGGGCGTGGTCACACTGGTGGGATGGCGGCGGATCCGGGGCTCTTCGGGCCCTCCTCGGTGACCTGGCAGGCGCACAGCGACCCGATGATGTGGGTCGCCGGCGTCCGTGCGCTCTACCTGCAGGCCCTGCACCCCCGCGCCGTCCGCGGCGTGCTGCAGAACTCGGACTTCCGCAAGGACGCCTGGGGGCGGCTGATGCGCACGGCGAACTTCGTCGGCACCCTGACGTACGGCACCACGGAGGCGGCCGAGAAGGCGGGCGCCCGGGTCCGCAGGATCCACAGCATGCTGCGTGCGGCGGACCCGGACACGGGGGAGCGGTATCCGGTCGACGAGCCCGAACTGCTGCTGTGGGTGCACTGCGCCGAGATCGACTCCTACCTCCACGTCCTGCGCTGCTCGGGCTTCCCGCTCACCGACGCGCAGGCCGACCGCTACATCCGTGAGAACCGCATCGGCGCGGCCCTGGTCGGCCTCGATCCGGAACGGGTGCCCGCGGACCGGGCCGAGCTGGCGGCCTACTTCGAGAAGGTCCGGCCCGAACTCGCCGCCGGACCCGAGGCACTGGAGGTGGACGACTTCCTGCGCAGGCCGCCGATCCACCCGCTGCTGCTTCCGGCGCGCGCCCTGCTGTGGCGGCACGTGGCGGGTCTGGCGTACGCGGCCCTGCCGCCGTACGCGCACGAGTTGTACGGCAGGACCGCCCCGGGGCCCGCGACGGTGACCCGCCGGCTGCGCCGCACCGGATTCCTCCTGCGCCGCGTTCCCGCGCGTCTGCGCTGGAAGCTGCCGCCCCAGCACATCCTGCGCGCGATGGCCCGGCTCGGGCCCGACGCGCGGCCGGCACCGCACAAGGTGGGCCGATGAAGCGGTGGCGCGCGGACAGCGGCTGCGGGCGGGTCCTGAATCGCCTTCGTACGGCCCGTCTCTGGCCGATCCGGATCATCACGTGTTACCAAGAGGCATGCCTGCACTCGAGCGATACGACGCCGTGATCGTCGGCGGGGGCCACAACGGACTGGTGGCCGCCGCCTATCTGGCCAGGGCCGGGCGGTCCGTGCTGGTCCTGGAGCGGCTGGAGCACACGGGCGGCGCAGCCGTGTCCACGCGGCCGTTCGCCGGGGTCGACGCGCGGCTGTCGCGTTACGCGTACCTGGTCAGCCTGCTGCCCCGGAAGATCGTGCGGGACCTGGGACTGGACTTCCGGGTGCGGGCGCGCACCGTGTCCTCGTACACGCCCGTGGAACGCGACGGGCGCCCCGGCGGCCTCCTCGTCGGCGGCGGGGAGCGGCGCACCCGGGAGGCGTTCGCCCGGCTCACCGGCTCCGACCGCGAGTACGAGTCCTGGCGCGGCTTCTACGGGATGACCGGGCGTGTGGCCCAGCGGGTGTTCCCCACCCTCACCGAGCCGCTGCCCACCCGCGACGAACTGCGCCGTCGCGTCGACGACGACGAGGCGTGGCGGGCGCTGTTCGAGGAGCCGATCGGCGCCGCGGTCGAGACCCGCTTCACCGACGACCTGGTGCGCGGGGTCGTCCTCACCGACTCGCTCATCGGCACGTTCGCGGACGCCCACGACGCCTCACTGCGGCAGAACCGCTGCTTCCTGTACCACGTGATCGGCGGCGGCACGGGTGCCTGGGACGTCCCCGTCGGCGGCATGGGCGCGCTCACCGACGCGCTGGCGGCGGCCGCCCGCACCGCGGGGGCGGTGATCGCCACCGGGCGCGAGGTCGTGCGGATCGAGACCGACGGGCGCTCTGCCGAGGTCACCTACCGCGGCCCGGACGGTGAGGGCGCCGTCTCCGCACGGCACGTCCTGGTGAACGCCTCGCCGCAGGACCTCGCCCGGCTCACCGGCGACACCCCGCCGGCCGCGGCCGAGGGCGCCCAGCTCAAGGTGAACATGCTGCTCACCCGGCTGCCCGCGCTGCGCGACACCGCGGTCGACCCGCGCGAGGCGTTCTCCGGGACCTTCCACATCGCCGAGGGGTACGAGCAACTGGCCACCGCCCACGCCCAGGCGGCCGCCGGTGCGCTGCCCTCCGCGCCGCCGTCCGAGATCTACTGCCACTCGCTCACCGACCCGACGATCCTCGGCCCGGATCTCGTCGCGCGGGGCTACCAGACGCTGACCCTGTTCGGCCTCCACACCCCCGCGCGGCTCTTCGCACAGGACAACGACGGGGTGCGGGAGGAACTGCTGAAGTCCACGCTGGCGCAGCTGAACGCCCATCTCGCCGAGCCGGTCGAGGACTGCCTGGCCACGGACGCCGACGGCCGCCCCTGCATCGAGGCGAAGACGCCGCTCGACCTGGAACGCGACCTGCGGCTGCCCGGCGGCAACATCTTCCACCGCGAGCTGGCCTGGCCCTACGCCCAGCAGGACACGGGCCGCTGGGGCGTGGAGACGCGCCAGGCGAACGTGCTGCTGTGCGGGGCGGGGGCCGTGCGCGGGGGCGGGGTGAGCGGGGTGCCGGGGCACAACGCGGCGATGGCGGTCCTCGAAGACGGCGATGGCGGCCGGCGCAGCCCGTCAGCGGTCGGCGGCGGGCGATAGCGGTCGGCGGCGGGCGAAGCCGGGCGCGCGTTCCGGGCGGACGCCGACGCCGCCGATGCAGCCCGTCACCGAGCGCAGTGCCGGGAGCCGCCGCACCAGCCGCAGCGGCAGCCGGTCCGCGCGCAGTGTGCCGTCCGGCGCCGATCGCAGCAGCACGTCGTGTTGGGCGCGCCGCGGCCGCTGGGCCGGCGCGGTGGGCGCCGATGCCGTCGGCGCGCTCCATGCGCCCGTCCTCCCGTGCGTCAGCCCGCGGAGGCCGTCCACCCCCGAGCCTCGACGCGCGCGGCATCGGCCGGGCGCGTCTCGTCGAACACCACCTGCCCGCCGGCCTCGACCCGGAGGGCGTCCGCATAGGCACCCCGGCCGACGTACGACCTGTCGGTCGCGTACCGCCAGCGCAGCGTGAGCTGCCGGGCCGCGGGCAGTTCGGCGGTGAGCCGGTGCCACACCCGCCCCGACCAGCCCGTCACGGAGCCGTCCGGGTGCCGCTCCGTGTCCTCGCCCCGCCGCACCGTGGTGAAGGGCACCGCCTGCCAGTGCGCGCCGCCGTCCACGGAGGCCTCCAGGAAGAGCGCGTCCGACGCGGGTTCGGTGTCCCACCACAGCGCGCAGTCCAGCCGGGCGTCGCCGCCGCCGGTGTCCAGCGGGGGCAGTGTCAGCGTGGCGGAGGCGGAGTTCGCCATCCCCGAGAACCAGGCGGTCCGTCCGCACGCCGGCCGGACGGGCACGGCCCGCGCCAGGTTGTCGCCCGCGGTGACCCGGGGAGCGGAGCCGGATCGCCAGGTCCGCACCGGGTGGACGGAGTTGCCCAGCATGATCAGGAAGGAGTCGGTGCTCGGGTCGAGGACGAGCGAGGTGCCGGTGAAACCGGTGTGTCCCGCCGTGCGCGGCGTGGCCATCGCGCCCATGTACCAGTGCTGGTAGAGCTCGAAACCCAGCCCGTGTTCATGGCCCGGGAAGGCGGTGTTGAAGTCGGTGAACATCAGCTCCACCGATGCGGGCTCCAGGATGCGGGCCGTGCCGTAGGCGCCGCCGTTGAGCAGGGTGCGGCCGAGCACCGCGAGGTCCGGGGCGCAGGAGAACACGCCCGCGTGGCCCGCGACTCCGCCGAGGCTGAAGGCGTTCTCGTCGTGCACCTCGCCCCATACGAGTCCGCGGTCGAGACCGGACCACGGCGGGCGGGCGTCCTCCGTGGCGGCGATCCGGGGTTTCCAGGAGGCAGGCGGGTTGTAGCGGGTGCGGCGCAGCCCGAGCGGGGCGGTGATCCCCTCGTGGAGCAGCACGTCCAGGGGGCTGCCGCTGATCCTCTCCAGGACCAGCTGGAGCGAGATCAGGTTCAGGTCCGAGTAGAGGTAGGCGGTGCCGGGCGGGTGGATCGGCGCCTCGTCCCAGATGAGCCGGAGCTTCGCCTCGCGGGTGGGCGCCGTGTAGAGGGGGATCCAGGCGCGGAAGCCCGACGTGTGGGTGAGGAGCTGGCGGACGGTGACGTCCTGCTTGCCGGCGGCGCCGAACTCGGGCAGATAGGAGGCGACCTTCCCCTCCAGCTCCAGCGTGCCGCGCTCCAGGTGCTGCACGGCGAGGATCGAGGTGAACAGCTTGGAGACCGACGCCAGGTCGAAGACGGTGTCGGGGGACATGGGGATCTGCTGCCCGGCCGGGAGTTCCACGCCGGTGTCGGTCTTCTCGTCGTAGGCGGAGTAGCGCACCGCCGTGCCGATCGCATGGTGCAGGGCGATCGTGCCGCCCCGTCCGGCGAGCAGGACCGCGCCGGAGTACCAGGGGTGGGTGGGGGAGGGGCCGAGGAACGCCTCGGCGTCGGTGACCAGGCGCCGCAGATACTCGGGGAGCAGGCCCGCCCGTTCGGCCGGGCCGTGCCTGAGCGTCGGACGACCGGGCCGCCCGGCCGCCCGCACCGATGTCCCCGTGAGAGGTGCCAGCGCGAGCGCACCACCCAGAACCGTGACCGCTCCGGCCAGTTGACGCCGGGTCAGCCCCGGGTCCGCTCCGTGCGTCATCGATGAGCCTCCTGCCGCGTCGCCTGAAAGTATTTTTCGGGAACGTCGTGCGGAGTGAAAGATTCATGTCAGCGAGAGGGGGGTGTCAAGCCGCCCGACCGGAGCCAAAGAATCTGACGGAGTATCAGAAAACTCTTCCCTCCTCCCCGCCGCTGCGGCATCCTGCGCCCATGCAGACGGAGCTGAGCAAGAAACTGGGAGTCGAGCACGCTCTCTTCGGCTTCACGCCGTTCCCCGCGGTGGCTGCGGCCATCAGCCGGGCCGGCGGGTTCGGCGTGCTCGGCGCGGTCCGCTACACCGCCCCGGACGACCTCAAACGCGACCTCGACTGGCTCGCGGAGCACGTCGACGGCCGGCCCTACGGTCTGGACGTCGTCATGCCGGCCAAGAAGGTCGAAGGCGTCACCGAGGCCGACATCGAGGCGATGATTCCCGAGAAGCACCGGCAGTTCGTCGCGGACACCCTCGCCAAGCACGGGGTGGCCGAACTCGCCGAGGGCGAGGCGTCCGGATGGCGCATCACCGGCTGGATGGAGCAGGTCGCCCGCAGCCAGCTGGACGTCGCCTTCGACTACCCGATCGGACTCCTCGCCAACGCGCTCGGCTCCCCGCCCGCCGATGTCGTCCAACGGGCGCACGACCAGGGCATCCTGGTCGCCGCGCTGGCCGGCAGCGCCCGGCACGCGCGCAAGCACAAGGACGCGGGCATCGACATCGTCGTCGCCCAGGGATACGAGGCCGGCGGCCACACCGGGGAGATCGCCTCCATGGTGCTCACCCCCGACATCGTGGACGCCGTCGACCCGTTGCCCGTACTGGCCGCCGGCGGCATCGGCAGCGGGCAGCAGGTGGCGGCCGCGCTCGCGCTCGGCGCTCAGGGAGCCTGGCTCGGCTCGATCTGGCTGACCACCACGGAGGCCGAACTCCCCTCGCGGCTACTCGTCCGCAAGCTGCTGGCCGCCGAATCCGGCGACACCGTCCGCTCGCGCGCGCTCACCGGCAAACCGGCCCGGCAACTGCGCACCGAGTGGACCGACGCCTGGGACGACCCGGACGGACCCGGCGCGCTCCCCATGCCCCTGCAGGGACTGCTCGTCGCCGACGCGATCACACGCATCCAGAAGTACGAGGTCGAGCCGCTCCTCGGCACCCCGGTCGGCCAGATCGTCGGCCGCATGACCAGCGAACGCAGCGTCCGGTCCGTCGTCGACGACCTCACCCGCGGCTTCGAGAAGGCCGTCGACCGTATCAACCGGATCGCCGGAAGGAGCTGACCGTGAGTCAGGCCGCCAACGGATTCTGGTCCCAGGCCGCGGCAGATCCAGGGCGCACGGTCCTCGTCGCGGCCGACGGCGAGGAATGGACCGCAGGCCGGCTGCTGGCCGCGGCCAACCGGCTGGTCCACGGACTGCGCGCCGCGGGACTCGAGCGCGGCGACTCCTTCGCGGTCGTCCTGCCCAACGGCGTCGAGTTCCTCACCGCGTATCTGGCCGCCACCCAGGCCGGCCTCTATCTCGTCCCCGTCAACCACCATCTCGTCGGGCCGGAGATCGCCTGGATCGTCTCCGACTCCGGCGCCAAGGTGCTCATCGCGCACGAGCGCTTCGCGGACGCCGCGCGCAACGCCGCCGACGAGGCGAAGCTGCCGGCCGCGGCGCGGTACGCCGTGGGCGCGGTCGAGGGCTTCCGGCCGTACGCCGAACTCCTCGACGGCCGCCCCGGGTCGACGCCCGACGGGCGCACCCTCGGCTGGGTCATGAACTACACCTCCGGCACCACGGGCCGCCCGCGCGGCATCCGCCGCCCACTGCCCGGCAAGCCGCCCGAGGAGACGTACCTCGGCGGATTCCTCGGCATCTTCGGCATCAAGCCGTACGACGACAACGTCCACCTCGTCTGCTCCCCGCTGTACCACACCGCCGTGCTGCAGTTCGCGGGCGCGTCGCTGCACATCGGGCACCGGCTGGTCCTGATGGACAAGTGGATGCCCGAGGAGATGCTGCGCCTGATCGACACCTACCGCTGCACGCACACCCACATGGTCCCGACCCAGTTCCACCGTCTGCTCGCGCTTCCCGAGGAGGTCAGGGCGCGCTACGACGTCTCCTCCATGCGGCACGCGATCCACGGCGCCGCCCCCTGCCCCGACCATGTGAAGCGGGCGATGATCGAGTGGTGGGGGCGGAGCGTCGAGGAGTACTACGCCGCCAGCGAGGGCGGCGGTGCCTTCGCCACCGCCGAGGACTGGCTGAAGAAGCCCGGCACGGTCGGCAGGGCGTGGCCCATCAGCGAGCTCGCGATCTTCGACGACGAGGGCAACCGGCTGCCGCCCGGCGAACTGGGCACGGTGTACATGAAGATGAGCACCGGCGGCTTCTCGTACCACAAGGACGAGGCCAAGACGCGCAAGAACCGCATCGGCGACTTCTTCACCGTCGGCGACCTCGGCCACCTCGACGAGGACGGCTACCTCTTCCTGCGCGACCGCAAGATAGACATGATCATCTCGGGCGGGGTCAACATCTACCCGGCCGAGATCGAGTCGGCGCTGCTCACCCACCCCGCCGTGGCCGACGCGGCCGCGTTCGGCATCCCGCACGACGACTGGGGCGAGGAGGTGAAGGCGGTCGTCGAGCCCGCCCCCGGCCACGAGCCGGGTCCGGCCCTCGCGTCGGACATCCTCGGCCACTGCGCGCGCCGGCTCGCCGGTTACAAGCGGCCCCGGAGCGTGGACTTCATCGAGTCGATGCCGCGCGACCCCAACGGCAAGCTGTACAAGCGGCGCCTGCGCGAACCCTACTGGGAGGGCCGCACCCGGCCGATGTGAGCCGGCACCGTGTGTCGGTGGTACCGCCCGGCCCGGGCGGTACCACCCAGCCAGGCGCTGTATCCGGCCGCCCGCACCCCGCGGAAGCACAGGTCGCTGCCGAGGTTCCTCGCCGCCGACGAGCGGGAGCCGCCGGGGGCCGCGCCGGGTCCGAAGAAGCGCGAGCGTCTCGCCACGCAGCGTGACGAAGCCGTCGGCGAGGGCGCACACCCGGTCGGCGGCCTGCGCGCCCGGCCGTCACCGAGGCCCAGGCCGGCGTGGTCCTTCGCGACGAGCTCGCCGCGGCGGTGGCCAGGACGGCGGCCGCGACGACGAGCCGTCTCGGGCGGTTGCCCATGGCGCCGCCCCACTACGGTGTCGGGGGAGGTTGCGCCCGACAAGGGCCTCCCGGATCGCCGGTGGCGCGGCCCGGCACCGGCGGTGTTGGAGTTTGTTCCGGCCGAAGACGTCTTGACCTGCACGGCAGGGCACCACGATCATCACGCCAGGAACGAACGGAGCAAGGAGCAGCCATGACGGCGGGACGAAGCGTCACAGTCGACGGCACGCTGCGGCGCAGCGCCCGCCGCACCCCGGAGCGCGTCGCGCTCCACTACCGCGACCGGTCCTGGACCTACGCGGACCTCGACGACGCCGTCTCCCGCGCGGCCCGTGCCCTGCGTGACGCCGGGCTCGCACCCGGTGACCGGGTCGGCGCCTACGGCCACAACTCCGACGCGTATCTGATCGGCTTCCTGGCCTGCGCCCGTGCCGGGCTGGTGCACGTACCAGTCAACCAGAACCTGACCGGCGACGACCTGGCGTACATCGTCGACCAGGCCGGCTGCGGAGTGGTCCTCGCGGATCCGGACCTGGCCGGGAACCTCGCCGACGGCGTGCGGGTGCTGCCGCTGCGCGACGCCGACGACTCGCTGCTCGCACGGCTCGCCACGACCGAGCCCTACGACGGCGAGGAGCCGCGCGGCGAGGACCTGGTGCAGCTGCTCTACACCTCCGGCACCACCGCGCTGCCCAAGGGCGCGATGATGACGCACCGCGCGCTGGTGCACGAGTACCTGAGCGCGATCACCGCCCTCGACCTCAGCGCGGGCGACCGGCCCGTGCACTCGCTGCCGCTGTACCACTCGGCGCAGATGCACGTGTTCCTGGTGCCCTACCTCGCGGTCGGCGCGGAGAACATCCTCCTGGACGCGCCCGACGGCGACCGGATCTTCGACCTGATAGAGGAGGGCCGCGCGGACAGCCTGTTCGCCCCGCCCACCGTCTGGATCGGCCTCGCCGGCCGCCCCGACTTCGCCACACGCGACCTGAGCGGGCTGCGCAAGGCGTACTACGGTGCTTCGATCATGCCCGTGCCCATCCTGGAGCGCCTCACGGAGCGGCTGCCGAAGCTCGGGTTCTACAACTGCTTCGGGCAGAGCGAGATCGGCCCCCTGGCCATGGTCCTCGGACCCCACGAGCACAAGGGGCGCATGGACTCCTGCGGGCGTCCGGTGCTCTTCGTCGAGGCGAAGCTCGTGGACGAGGAGGGCAAGGACGTGCCCGACGGGGAGCCCGGGGAGATCGTCTACCGGTCGCCGCAGCTGTGCGAGGGCTACTGGGACAAGCCCGAGGAGAGCGCCGACGCCTTCCGCGACGGCTGGTTCCACTCCGGGGACCTCGCCGTGCGGGACGCCGACGGGTACTTCACCATCGTCGACCGGGTCAAGGACGTCATCAACTCCGGTGGCGTGCTGGTCGCCTCACGACAGGTCGAGGACGCCCTGTACACCCACGGGGGAGTGGCCGAGACCGCGGTGATCGGGCTGCCGGACGAGCGGTGGATCGAGGCCGTCACCGCCGTCGTGGTGCCCCGCGGCGAGGTGACCGAGGCGGAACTCCTGGCGCACGCGCGCGAGAAGCTCGCCCACTTCAAGGCGCCCAAGCGGGTGCTGTTCGTGGACGAGCTGCCGCGCAACGCGAGCGGCAAGATCCTCAAGCGGGAGCTGCGGGACCGGTTCGCCGCCGACTGACGCGGATCAGCGCGGACGCAGGTCCACGATCCGCCTGATCTTGCCCACCGACCGCTCCAGGGACTCCGGTTCGACGATCTCGACCCCCACCGAGACGCCGATCCCGTCCTTGACGGCCGCGGCGACGGCGAGCGCCGCCGCGGCCCGCTGCTCCGGCGTGGCACCGGATCTGGCCTCGGCCCGCACCGTCAGCGCGTCGAGCCGGCCCTCGCGGGTGAGCCGGAGCTGGAAGTGCGGTGCGACGCCCGGCGTGCGCAGCACGATCTCCTCGATCTGCGTGGGGAAGAGGTTCACGCCGCGCAGGATGACCATGTCGTCGCTGCGCCCGGTGACCTTCTCCATCCGCCGGAAGACGCGGGCCGTGCCGGGCAGCAGGCGGCTCAGGTCCCGCGTCCGGTACCGGATCACCGGCATGGCCTCCTTGGTGAGCGAGGTGAAGACGAGTTCCCCCTCCTCGCCGTCGGGCAGCACCTCGCCGGTGATCGGGTCGACGATCTCGGGGTAGAAGTGGTCCTCCCAGACGTGCAGGCCGTCCTTGGTCTCGACGCACTCCTGCGCCACGCCCGGACCGATGACCTCCGACAGGCCGTAGATGTCGACCGCGTCGATCGCGAACCGCTCCTCGATCTCGCGCCGCATCTCCACGGTCCACGGCTCGGCGCCGAAGATCCCGACACGCAGGGAGGTACCCCGCGGATCGACGCCCTGGCGCTCGAACTCGTCGAGCAGGGTCAGCATGTACGACGGCGTCACCATGATGATGTCCGGCTTCAGGTCCTGGATCAGCTGCACCTGACGTGCCGTCATGCCGCCGGAGGCCGGGATCACCGTGCAGCCGAGGCGTTCGGCGCCGTAGTGCGCGCCCAGGCCGCCGGTGAACAGGCCGTAGCCGTAGGCCACATGCACCGTGTCGCCGGGCCGGCCGCCGGCCGCGCGGATCGACCGGGCCACCATGTCCGACCACATGGACAGGTCGTCGTCCGTGTAGCCGACGACGGTGGGGCGCCCCGTGGTGCCGCTGGAGGCGTGGATCCGCCGTATACGCTCCCTGGGCACGGCGAACATCCCGTACGGGTAGTTCTCCCGCAGGTCGGCCTTCGCCGTGAAGGGGAACCGGGCGAGATCGGCGAGCGTCCGGCAGTCGTCCGGGTGGACCCCGGCCTTGTCGAAGGACGCGCGGTAGAAGGGCACGTTCGCATACGCGTGCCGCAGCGAGTCCCGCAGCCGTTCCAGCTGCAGGGCCCTCAGGCCCTGAGCGTCGAGTCGTTCCCCCGCGTCCAGCAGGTCCCGCGCATCCGCCATCGAGGCGTCTCCCTAGCCGATCCACACCTTTACGGACGACCGATCATTCGGTCGCTTGCTGGAGATCAGTAATCCAGCCGGCCCGGCCGGAGGCAAGAGTTGGGCGGCCACTTTCTGATCGCCGTGCGGCGGGGCGGCTCGGACCGCGAGGACCAGGTCGTGCCGACCGTCGGCAAGCCGACGCGGGAACCCGGGAGACCGGCGGCGGCCGTGCGGTCAGCGCCCGGTCAGGGACGTCAGGCGCGCGGCGGCCTGCGCCCGGGCCGCCTCCAGCACCGCGAGCAGCACCTCCTTGCTGGAGCCGCGGTCGCGTACGTCGCACAGGACGACCGGTGTGGACGGGTCGAGGTCCAGCGCGGCCCGCACCTGCTCCGCCGTGCACTCCTGCTGCCCGTTGAAGCAGTTGACCCCGACCGCGAACGGTATCTCGCGCGCCTCGAAGAAGTCGATCGAGGCGAACGAGGCGTCCAGACGGCGCGTGTCCGCGAGGACGATGGCGGCCAGTGCGCCTGTCGCCAGGTCGTCCCACATGAACCAGAACCGGTCCTGACCGGGCGTGCCGAACAGATACAGCACCAACTCCGGCGCGATGGTGATCCGGCCGAAGTCCATGGCGACCGTCGTCGACGACTTGCCCTCCACACCGGTCAGGTCGTCGACACCGAGACTCACCTCGGTCATGCGCTCCTCGGTCTCCAGCGGGGGCACCTCGCTCACCGAGCCCACCATGGTGGTCTTGCCGACGCCGAAGCCTCCCGCGATGAGGATCTTCAGCGCGGTCGGCATGACCGGCTCAGAGCTGACGGATACCATCCATCACCCTTTCGATGAGTTCCACACTCGGCTGGTCCTCCTGCCCGGGCGGCGATTGGACGAGGATGAGCGAGGCGTTGAGCAGGTCCCCGCAGAGGATCTTCACCACGCTCACCGGCAGATCCAGCTGCGCGGCGATCTCGGCGACCGCCACCGCGCGATCCCGGCACAGTTCGAGGATCTGAGCCGACTCCGGCTCCAGATGCTCCCGGTCCACGTCATGCGCGGACCGGGCGACGACCAGCGTGATCAGCGTGAACGTGTGCCGACTGTGGCGGGTGCGCCCGCCCGTGATGGCATACGGCCGTAAGTGACGCCCGGCCTCCGCACCGTCGAGCCATCGCGGTTCAGGCATCCTGTATATATCCGCCGGGGGACGGGGTCTGCACGCGTGGCGCGGCACTCAGGTACTGGCCGACCTGCTTGACGAGCGTGCCCATCTCGAAGGCCATCATGCCGACGTCCACTTCCTCCGTGGCTATCGCGGCCAGCCGGGCGCCTTTGCCCGCGGCCGTGACGAACAGGAACGCTCTTTCCATCTGAATGACCGTCTGCTGGACCTCCCCGCCGTGGAAGTGGCGGGCGGCGCCCCGGGCGAGGCTGTGCATGCCCGAACCCACCGCGGACAGGTGCTCGGCGTCGTCACGGCGCAGGTCCTTGGACTTGCCGATGAGGAGGCCGTCTCCCGACAGCACGATGGCGCAGCGGATCTCCGGGATCCGGTCCACCAGGCCGTCGAGGAGCCAGTCCAGCTGCGGACCGGGTTGTACCTGCTCAGTCATTGTGTAACGTTCCCTCACAGTCGGTGGGCACCGGGATCCCCCGGATCCGTAGGCCGGCCGTCGGCGCCGGCCGACCCGTCCGTCTCGGACATCCGGGCCCGCTTCAGCCCCTGCTGAATGGCGATCATCGCGCGTGCCGAGGCGTCCGGGGAGATGCCGTCGTTGTCCCCCTCGCCCTCGGGTCGGCCTGGTGCGTGTGCCGCCTCCCTGCGCAGTTGCTGCGCGAGGCTGGCTCCCCGGGTCCGCTGCGGCAGCACCCGGGGGGTGTTCGGCGGGCGTGCCCCGGCGGGGGCCGGCACCTGCCCCGCCGGCGCGGTGTGCGCGACGCCGGCTTCCCGGCCGGGCGCGGGCCCGGCCGGGGGGCCGGTGTGCCCGGCCGTCGGCACAGCGTGGTCCGGCCGCGCGCCGGGAACCGGGGACCGTGGACCGCCGTACGGCTGCGGGCTCGCGGCCTCCCCGGCCACGGACCACGGGTCCGGACCCGGAGCCGGTACGGGGTGCTCCGGTACGGGGTGGTCCGACACGGGCGGCAGCAGACCTGCACCTGCGTACTCGGGAAAGCCGCTGTGGTCGGGAAGGCGCGAGTGCGTGACGACGACCCCGTCGGCGCCCACAGGGACGGCGGCACCCCCGGCCGTGCGCACGGCCGCGCCGGCCGGCGCCCTCTCCCCTCCGTCCAGTGCGGCCTGCCGGGACTCGGCCGCCAGCGCGTTGCCGGCCGCGGCGGCCGCCGACCTGAGCTGGTCGATGGCCGGCGACTCGTACTCCTCCAGCAGGGCGGCCGGCAGCAGCACGACGACGAGCGTGCCGCCGTAGACGGACTCCCGCAACTCCACCTTGATCTTGTGCCGCTCGGCGAGCCGGGCCACCACGAAGTGGCCCAGGCGCGGGTCCTCGCCCAACGACGTCATGTCCAGCTTGGGCGGGCGGGCCAGCAGTTCGTTGGCGGACGCCATCTTCTCGGGCGGCATGCCGAGACCGTGGTCCTCGACATGGACGGCCAGGCCCTTGGCCACCTTCGTCGCGCTCACGAACACCTGGGTGTCCGGCGGGGAGAAGCTCGTGCCGTTCTCGATCAGCTCGGCGAGCAGATGCGTGACGTCCGCGACGGCGCGGCCCGCGAGGGCGACGCGCCGGTCCGCGGGCAGGTTCTTCACCTTGACGCGGGTGTACTGCTCGGTCTCGGCGACCGCGCTGCGCATGACGTCGGTGACGGAGAGCGGCGTGGTCATGCGGCGGCTGGGCGGGGAACCGCTGAGAATCACCAGGTTCTCCGCGTGGCGCCGCACGCGGGTCGCGAGATGGTCGACCTTGAAGATGTCCTTCAGCAGGTCGGAGTCCTCGTGCTTGCGCTCCAGATCGTCCAGGAGCGAGATGAGACGGTGGATCAGGATCTGGGTGCGGCGGATGAGCTGGGCGAAGACCTTCTCCGTGCCCGCGCGGCCCCGGGAGTGGCGCAGCACGGTGTCCGCCGCCACACGGCCCAGTTCGTCGATGGCGCCGGCCAGCCGCTCCAACTCGTCCGTGGTGTGGTGGCCCTGTGGGGCCAGGGTGCCCGGGTCGACCCGCTCGACCCGCTCCAGCCGGGCGAGCAGCTGCGGCAGCGTGCGGGTGAAGTCCTCGGTGTGCGACTGCAGTTCGGAGAGCCGGCCGAGTGTGGAGCGACGGGCCCGCAGCGCCAGCACCGCACCGCCCGCCAATGCGGCCAG
Source organism: Streptomyces sp. NPDC007264 (assembly GCF_042869095.1). Lineage (NCBI taxonomy): Bacteria > Bacillati > Actinomycetota > Actinomycetes > Kitasatosporales > Streptomycetaceae > Streptomyces > Streptomyces sp. NPDC007264. The sequence continues at coordinate 170,276 of NZ_JBIAFD010000015.1, read as the reverse complement.
CGTGGCGGCGGTGCCCACGAGCATGCCCAGCAGCAGGCCGTCGGCCCGGTCCGCGGCGTCGTCCGCCAGCCCCCGCACGGAGTCCTCGCCCAGCGGCCGCAGTTCATCGAGGACGCCGTCGGCGGCGTCCGGCCACGACGAGGCGTCACGGGGCAGCGCGGTGTCCCCGGCCCCGGTCACCGCGTCGCCGACCCTCGCCAGTGTCGTCCACTGCGCGCCCCCGGTGATCCGCGTATATCCGGCTGCCGCGTCGGCGGGCAGGTCACGGGCGGTCAGCGTCGCGGCGAACTCCCGCTGGAGCGCCAGGTACTCCGCGAACCGGGCGCGGGTGTCCGCGGGCATGCGGCCGGAGGGCAGCGCGCCGGACAGCAGCGCGTCCTGGCGCGAGAGCATCTCCGTGATCCGCAGCAGGGACGTGGTGGCGGCACCTTCGTGCGCGAGGGACCCGTCGTCGCTGCGGACGGCGGTGGAGACGAGCGAGATGCCCCGGGTGATGGTGTCGGTGAAGTACTGGAAGGCGTCGGCGGCCGACAGGGCGCGTCCGTCGACGGCGTCCCGGCGGCCGGAGAGCGCGGACAGCGCGTCGTCCAGCGACTTCGCCCGGCGCCGGAGGGCCGAGGTGTCCGGTCCCGGTGACCCCCGGTAGGCGGTGACCGCGGCGTCGGTCTTCCTGCGGGCGGCGTCGAGGTCCGTGCGGGCGGCGCCCGTGCGGCTCGCCTGCCAGAAGGCGGTGAGACGGCGCTCGTCCTGCAGGGCGGACAGCACGGACCGGGCCGGCCGGGCGACCGAGGAGTCGTGGTCCGCGTCGGCCTGCAGCTGGACGTGCTCGTCGACGAGACCGGCCGCCGTGTACCCCCACAGCCCGGTGAGGCAGACCGCGGGGACGACGAAGGGCAGGACGAACGAGAATCGGAGAGATCTGCGCGGGGCGGACCGATGACGCGAGCGTCGGTCGCGGGTGCCTGGCATCTGATTCCTCGTACGGCAGCGGAACACTGGTTCGGTTGACACGGTGCAAGGTGCGGGATTGTGCCCGGCGGGCCGACGTGACCGGCCGTCATCGCAATCGGGAACAGCCTGCACCGTATCAGGATCATCGCGCAGCGTCAGCAATCACAGAAAGCAACTGCGTACCGTACAGCGGTAGTTGGCTGCGACCGCCCAGGCCGTCCGCGATCGTTGCCGGGGCGGTTTGCGGAAGTGGGAGCGCTCACAGCAGCGCGAGGAGTCTGGGCGTGTACAGGGCTTCCGCGCCCTCGATGCCCGCCACCATGTCGAAGTAGATCGAGGTCAGTTCGGGATCCGTCTGCACGGCCCGCAGCAATGACAGCCGCTGTTCGTGCGGTGCGAGCCGGGCGACGCCGAGCGTGGCCTCGTAGCCCGCGACGAGGGCGGTGTCCCGGTCCTCGGCGAACTGCCGGAGCGCCGCGTCCAGTTCGGCCGGAGCGCCGCCCAGTCGACCCTCCAGACGCCGTACGAGCGCCTCGACCTGCAAGAAGGTGTCGCTGATGCCGCGCGCGGTGATGGAGTCCTTGTGGTGTCCCGCGTCGCCCACCAGGACCCAGCCCGGCCCCGTCGCCTGCCGGAAGAAGTTCTGCTGGTCGCCGGTGCCGTGCAGCCGGTCCACCGGCTCCTTGCCGTCCAGCCGCTCGTACAGGGCGGGGGCGGTGGTGCGGATCTGCTCCCGGTAGGCGCGGTGCGCGTCGGTGCGGACCTCCTCGAACCGGGACTGCGGGAAGTAGGCGAGCACGAGGGTGGCCGCGTCGTTGGTCGCCACGGCCGCCACCCAGCTGCCCGGCCGCTCGTACAGCTCCAGGGTCGCCGGGACGTCCGCCCAGTACGTGTAGTAGGCGCAGGTCATCCGGGGGTTCTCCATGGTGAACGGCACCTGCGCCAGTCGGGCGACGGCCGAGCGCATGCCGTCGGCGCCGATGACCAGGTGGGCGCGTTCGGTGAAGGAGCCGCCGTCGTGCACGCCCTCCACGCCGACGACCCGTCCGCTCTCGTCCCGCAGCAGTCCGGTCACCCGGCAGCGGTGGCGCACCTCGGCGCCCGCGGCGGCCGCCGCCTCGACCAGGATCGGGTCCAGGACGCGGCGGCGCGGGGCGTACGCCGCGTGCTGCCCCTCCACGCCCCGGGCGCACCCTTCGAGGCGGATGTCGGCGACCTCGTACAGCGCGTGTTCCAGGGGCGGGCACCCCGAGGCGCGCACCGCGTCCAGCAGTCCCCAGCGAGCGAGTGCGGCGACGCCGGGCTGGTGGACGAGATGGGTGGAGAGCGTGTCGGTGCCGGGCGGGGCCTTGTCGAGCAGGAGCACGCGGTGCCCCGCGCGGGCGAGCAGCATGGCGGTGGTCGCACCGGCGCATCGAGCGCCTACCACGATGGCGTCGAACATGTGGTTTGCCTCACAACAGACGTCGGGGGATGGGGCGGTGTGTGCCGTGGCCCGGGCATGTGTGGTTCAGCGGGCGCGTCCGAGTTCATCGAGCAGGGCCCGCCGGTCGATCTTGCCATTGGTGTTCAGCGGCAGGTGATCCAGGACGGCGATCCGGCGGGGCAGCATGTACGGCGGCAGCCGGTCGCCCAGCGCCGCGTACAGCGCGTCGGACGTGCAGCCGGCGCCGCCGACGGCGGCCTGGAGCTCCGGTTCGCCGTCCGCGGCGGGCACCGCGAGGACGATCGCGTCCCGCACCCCGGGCTGCTGCCGCAGCAGGGCCTCGATCTCCCCGAGTTCGATCCGGTGTCCGCGGATCTTCACCTGGTGGTCGGTCCGACCGAGGTGCACGAGGAGCCCGTCGCGCAGGGCGACCCGGTCCCCGGTGCGGTACCAGTGCAGGTCGGTGGGCGGCTCGTCGCCTCCGGGCCCCCCGTCGGGCGCGCGGAAGCGCCCCGCGTCGTTCGCCGGGTCGAGATAGCCGGGGAAACGCATCGGCCCGCGCACGCACAGTTCGCCGCTGTCGGCGGGCCGGCCGTCCTCGTCGAGCATCAGCAGGTCGAGGACCGGGTAGCCGGCCCCTATGGGAGCGGTCCCATTCGGGGTGTCGGGCCACTCGTCCGGATCGTCGGGGAACCGGTACGCCGTGCAGGAGATGGTGAGTTCGGTCGGCCCGTAGAGCACCTCGACACGGCTCCCGGGCGCCGCGGCCCGCCACTCCCGGGCCGCGTCCAGCGTCAGCGGTTCGCCGCCGAAGACACTCCATCGCAGCGTGGGCATGCTGCCCGGTCGCAGGGTGCCGAGGCGGGAGGCGAAGGAGATCAGGGACGGCACGGAGAACCAGTGGGTGAGGCGCAGTGTGTTGACCGTCTTCACCGGGGACATGAGTTGGCTGCGCCGGGGCACCACGAGGGTGCCGCCGCCCGCCCAGGTGACGAACAGGTCGTGCACGGAGCCGTCGAAGGTCAGCTCGAAGGACTGCGACAGACGGCTGCCCGGGGCGATGCCGTAGCGCCCGGCGACCTGGCCGAGGTAGGCGCAGAGGTTGCGGTGCAGGATGGGCACGCCCTTGGGCAGGCCGGTCGAGCCGGACGTGAAGATGATGTACGCGATGTCGTCCGGACCGGCCTCGCCCCACGACGGATCGGGTGCGGGTTCCTCGGCGAGGGCGGCCAGCTCCTCGGGGCCCACCGTGAGGACGGGCACCCCGAGGTCGGCACCCGCCCCGGAGGCGTCGGCGAGGACCACCTCCACCTCCGCGGTCTTCACGATGCCGGCCGTACGCGGCTGCGGGTGTTCGGGGTTGAGCGGGACGACGGCCGCGCCGGCCCGCAGCACGGCCAGGTAGCCGGCGTACGCGGTCACAGAGCGGTTCGCCAGCAGGCCCACGCGGCGCGGGGGGCTGCCCCCGGCCGCCGCGACCAGGCGGGCGGCGAGCCGCTCCGCCAGGTCGCGCAGTGCGGCGTAGCCGAGCCGGTCGTCGCCCACCTCCAGTGCCACGGCGTCGTCGCCGTACGCGTCGGCGGAGCGGGCGAACCAGGCGTACGCGGTCTGCGGTTCGCTCATCGGGCGGCCGCCTCCAGCGAGCGTGTCCACCGGCGCAGCTCTCCCACGGTGCGCAGCCTGCCGAGCTCCTCCGGGTCGACGTCCTGGCTGGACCGCTTGGTCAGCTCGACCACGATCCGCAGCTTCGCCAGCGAGTCGATGCCGATGTCGGTGAGGCTGGAGGCGTCGTCGAAGCCGGTGCGGGCGTGTTCCCGCAGCACCCACGACGCCAGGTCGCCACCGTCGTCGTGCCGCTCGCCGGGCCAGTACCGCTCGGTCTGCCAGGGGTAGGTCGGCAGCGGCACGAAGCGGCCGGAGCCGCCGAACAGCTTCTCCCAGTCCACGTCCTCGCCCCGGCGGTAGCGGTGGGCGACGGCCGACAGCGGCCTGCCGTCCACGCCGGGTGACCCGGTGAGGGCCGCCGCCAGCTCCTCGTGGCTCGACCCGACGACCGCCAGCCGGTGCGTGTGGTGCTGCCGGCGCGTGGCCGCGCTGAAGCAGATGTCGCGGACGCTGTGAGCGGCTCCCGCACCGTCGGGGGCGAGGTAGGCGGCGTACGACCGGGCGAGCGCCTCCAGCGCGCCGGGGCCGCGCGCGGAGAGCAGCAGAAGGTACGGCGCGGCGCCGGCGGCCGGTTCGGCGGGCGTCTCGACGGGCGTCTCGACGGGATCGGGGCGGCGGATCACCACATGCGCGTTGAGGGCCGAGGAGCCCTGTCCGGAGACGCCGGCGACGGCCGGCCGGCCCCGGTCCGGCAGGTCGACGAGCGTGCCGGGCACCACCAGCGGCAGCTCGTCCCAGGCCACCTCGGGGTTCGGCGTGGACAGGTGGAGACTGGCGGGCACCTGGCCGTGCTCCAGGCACAGCACGGCCTTGACGAGTCCGGCCATGCCGCCCGCGGCCTCCGCGTGGCCGATGTTCGTCTTGACCGAGCCGACGAGCAGGGGACGGTCCGCCGGACGCCCCGCGCCCAGGACCCGGCCCAGCGCGGTCAGTTCCAGAGGATCGAGGGCAGGCGACCCGGAACCGTGCGCCTCGACGTAGTCGACGTCCGCGGGATCGATCCCCGCGTCCTCGTACGCCCAGCGCAGGACCTCGATCTGGCCCTGCAGGGAGGGGTTGAGCACCGAGTCGCTGGTGTGGCCGTCGTTGCCGACGGCACTGCCCTGGACGACGGCGCGGATGCGGTCGCCGTCGGCCAGCGCGTCCGCGAGGCGCTTGAGGACGACCACCGCCACCGCGTCGCTCGGGGCGTGACCGTCGGCGCCGGCGTCCCCGAACCTGCTGCGCCCGTCGGCGGACATGGCCCCCGCCTGGCTCATCACCAGGTCCTCGTCGGGGCGGAGCTTGAGGTTCACCCCGGCGGCCAGGGCGAGAGGGCTCTCCCGGGCCCGCAGGCTCTGTACGGCCTGGTGGACGGCGACCAGGGAGGACGAGCACGCGGTGTCCACCACGACGCTGGGGCCGCGGAAGTCGAAGGCGTGGGAGATCCGGGCGGGCAGCAGCGAGCGGAAGTTGTTGAGTTGGGACGCGGTGGCGGTGTCCGGGCCCTGTCGCAAGGCCAGTTCCAGGTGGTCGGCACGGGCGTTGCCCACGAAGACCCCGGTGCGGCTGCCGGCCAGCAGGTCGGGCCGCTGCCCCGCGTCCTCCAGCGCCTCCCAGGCCGTCATCAGCAGCAGCCGCTGCTGCGGATCCAGTTCGACGGCCTCGGTCGCGGACATTCCGAAGAACTCGGCGTCGAACTCGGCGATCCCGTCGACATAGCCCGCGCGGCGGCCGGCTACGCGGCCCGGACCGGGGACGGGGGAGTACAGGGCGTCCACGTCGTAACGATCGGGAGGTGTCTCGCCGGTGGCGTCCACGCCGTCTCTGAGGAGAGCCCACAGCTCGTCGGTGCCCGACGCGCCGGGGAGCCGGCAGGCCATGCCGATCACCGCCACCGCCCGGGCGTCCACGTCCGACCTGTTCATGACGTCACTCCTTCGATACTTTGCCGCTGTCCGTACGAATGGCGCAGTTGACCTTGTCGCTTGACCTGGTGGGGGGTGTCGCGGCAGCTCGGCATCGCCGGGGGCGCGCCCCGGCCGCCGCAGGGAATTCCCCCGCGCCGCCGTACCGCCGGGCCCCGGTTCCCGGGCGGAAGGGGCGGTCTGAACGTGAGCCCGGACACCGTCGTGCCGGGTTCATCCGTCAGTGCGACGAGCCTCCTGCCCGGCGCGGCGGATCCTCGCCCACGCAGCAGCACCAGGCGGTCGGGAGCAGCGCGGCTCGTGGCGCGAAACCGCGCGCGGCGCTCTGGCCGAAACGGTCCTGCCGCTTCCGCCCGCGGCGGGAAGCCCGCAGCTCGAACCGTACTTGGCCCACCCCGCTGTGCCCTCTCTCGCAGGTGCATCGCACACATTCATTACACTGGAGCCACATCAGCACGACGGGCCCCACCCACCCCCACCATCAGGCGTTCGAACCAAAGTTCGATCATCGGGCGCGGTGCCGAGTCGGGGGCGCCGACGTCGAAAACCAGCCCGTCGGACGATTGTCGTACGCAAAATCGTTTCCGCTTGCCCGCCCCTCAAGGAATGGCGAGAAGTGATCGCCGCAGGTTGAAACCTGGAAATAGTTGGACAGAATCAAAGATTGGGCATCTGTACACGGCCGGACAGGTGAAACGGAGGCGGGAGAGGAACCGGTCAAGTGCCTTGGTCACGAAGGGCGTTGGTCGTGAGGCAAGTGATACGGAAATTACCTGGAGGGGCGATCCGCGGAGGCGGGGATTCTGATTTCATCGGGTCTCATGGATGCCCTCTCATCTGATCAGGCCCGGCTCGCGGGCGAGCAGCGGAAGCTGCGACTGCAGGTTCTCGGCCTCAATACCGTCGAGGCGGAGGCGACCTTCGACCGTGTCGCGCGACTGGCGGCCAGCTTCACCCGGTCACCGTTGGCCATGGTCAACTTCATCAACGACGAACGGCAGATGTTCCGCGGCATGTACGTGCCCACGGCCTCCCCCGACGACCAGGTGGACCCCGACGGCGGTGGTGTCCCCTTCGACCTGAGCAACCTCACCCGGGAGGCCCCCGGCGACTACGGCTTCTGCCCCCACGTGGTGGCCCAGGGCTCCCAACTGGCCCTGGACGACGTCTTCGACTACCCGCGCTTCAAGGGGAACCCCCTCGTCAACGACCTGGGTGTGCGCTCCTACCTCGGTACGCCGCTGCGTGACAACACGGGCATGGTCCTGGGCACCGTGTGCGTCGCGGACTTCAAGCCCCGCGCCTGGGACCGCGCCCTGCGGCAGGGCATGCAGGAACTCTCCGAGACCCTGCTGTCCGACTTCAAGCTGCGCGACAGCCTGCTGGCCCAGCAGCAGGAGCTGTTCGCCGTCTTCGACGGCGCGCCGTTCCCCATCATGCTGACCGAGGGCCCCAACCACCTGCTGCGCTACGCCAACGGCAAGCAGGGCGCGGCCTTCGGCATGGTGCCGCAGTTCAGCCCGGGCCGCCTCGTGCTGCCGGGACTCGAGTCCATGGGCATCTTCAACGCGATGGACGACGCCTTCCACACCGGGCGGCCCACCACGCTGTCACGGCTGTCGGTCCCCACCTACGACAACCCGTCGCCGCAGGACTTCACCTTCCTGTGCACACCGGTGCGGACGTCGCCCGGCGCGCCGATCAGCGGGGTGCTCACCGTGGCGATGGCGGCCAACGGACAGCCCTACCCGGGCTCCGAACAGCAGGCGTTCGCGGCCAACGTCCAGGAGCGGTTCGAGCGGCTGGGCGCGGGCGGGCTGCCGGGCGGGACGCAGGGGCAGCGGCGGGACGGCGGCGGATACCTGCACTGACCCCGTGCGACCGTCGCGCGGGCTCGGCGCGTGCTCGCCCGCGTGCTCCGTCAGCGGTCCGCCGCCACCGCCACCTCCTTGGCCCAGCGGTAGTCCGCCTTGCCGCTGGGTGAACGGCGGATGGTGTCCGTGACGACCAGCTGGCGAGGGATCTTGTAGCCCGCCAGGCGCGCCCGGCAGTGGGTCTGGATGTCCTCGAGCGACGGCCGCGCCGCGCCCTCGCGCAGCTGCACCACTGCCGCCACGTGGTTGCCCCACCTCGCGTCCGGCACCCCGGCGACCAGGGCGTCGTAGACGTCGGGGTGCGACTTGAGGGCCTGTTCGACCTCTTCGGGGTACACCTTCTCGCCGCCGGTGTTGATGCACTGCGAGCCGCGGCCCAGGACCGTGACGACGCCCTCCTCGTCGACCGTCGCCATGTCGCCCAGCAGCACCCACCGCTCGCCGTCGCGCTGGAAGAACGTCTCGGCGGTCTTCGCCGGGTCGTTGTAGTACCCGAGGGGCACGTGTCCGCGCTGGGCGACGCGGCCGGGCCGGCCGACCGGGACCGGCTCGTGGGTGACCGGATCCACCACCTGCGTACGGGAGTTGACGCGGATGCGGAAGCCCCTGTCCGGGCCGGAGTCGGCGGTCGCGGTGCCGTTGAAGCCCGACTCCGACGAGCCGAAGTTGTTGAGCAGCACGGTGTGGGGCACGAGCGCCTGGAACTGTGCGCGCACGGTCTCCGACATGATCGCCCCGGACGACGACACACTGAACAGGGACGAGCAGTCCGTGCCCTTCATCGGGCCGTTCAGCGCGTCGATCAGCGGCCGGAGCATCGCGTCGCCCACCAGCGCCATGCTGGTGACCTTCTCCTTCTCGACGGTGCGCAGGACCGCCTCCGGGTCGAACCTGCGGTGCAGCACGACCCGCTGGCCGAAATTGAAGCCGATGAACGCCGTGAGCGTGGAGGTGCCGTGCATCAGCGGGGGAGTGGGGAAGAACGTGATGCCCTCCCCTCCGGCCGCGACCCGCTCCGCCAGCTCCTCGGGCTTCTTGACCGGCTCCCCGGTCGGGGCGCCGCCGCCGAGCCCGGCGAAGAACAGGTCCTCCTGGCGCCACATGACGCCCTTGGGCATCCCGGTCGTGCCGCCCGTGTAGATGATGAACTGGTCGTCCGCCGAGCGGGCCGGGAACCCGCGCTCGGGCGACCCCGTGGCCTCGGCCCCGGCGAAGTGCACGGCGTCCGGCGCGGCGGCGTCCGGCCCGGGCGTTCCCACCCGTATCAGGTGCCGCAGCTTCTCCGCCCGGGGCAGCACCGCGGCCACCCGGTCCGTGAACTCCACGTCGAAGACCAGGGCCACCAGGTCGGCGTCCCGGTAGAGGTAGGCCAGTTCCTCCTCGACGTACCGGTAGTTCACGTTGACCGGGACGATCCGGGCCTTCAGGCAGCCCAGCACCGTCTGCAGGTACTCGACCCCGTTGTAGAGGTGCAGTCCCAGGTGCTCGCCGGGCCGTATGCCGGCGTCGAGCAGATGGTGCGCGACGCGGTTGGCCGCGGCGTCCAGTTGCGCGTAGGTCAGACGGCGCTCCGCGCCCGTGCCGGGGTGGTCGGCGTACACGAGCGCCTCACGGTCCGGCACCACGTCGACGACCGACTCGAACAGGTCCGCAAGGTTGTACTCCACCGCTCCTCCTGACCCCTGGCATCGCTCGGCGACGGAACGCGCATCCTCGGATGCCGGTCATCAGAGCAAAGCCCGACGCAACTGTGAAGGGTCGTGGCGAAGAAATCTGACTGAGTGTCAGAAACCTCTTGTCCTGGCTCCGCGCCTCCTGCAACCTGTTCTCGTTCCGGAGACGGGAGGAAAGCGATGGGTGGGACCGAACACCTCACCGTGCAGCGTGAAGGCGCCACACTGGTACTCACACTCAACAGACCCGAGGCCAAGAACGCGCTCTCACTGCCGATGCTGGTGGGGCTGTACGACGGCTGGATCGAGGCCGACGCGGACGACACGGTCCGCTCGATCGTCCTCACCGGGGCCGGCGGCTCCTTCTGCGCCGGAATGGACCTCAAGGCCCTGGCCGGCGCGGGCATGGAGGGGCAGCAGCACCGCGAACGGCTCACGGCGGACCCGGACCTGCACTGGAAGGCGATGCTGCGCCACCACCGCCCGCGCAAACCGGTGATCGCGGCCGTCGAGGGCCACTGCGTGGCCGGCGGCACCGAGATCCTCCAGGGCACCGACATCCGGGTCGCGGCCGAGTCCGCGACGTTCGGCCTCTTCGAGGTCCGGCGCGGACTGTTCCCGATCGGCGGCTCCACGGTCCGCCTCCAGCGGCAGATCCCGCGCACCCACGCCCTGGAGATGCTGCTCACCGGACGCCCCTACTCGGCGCGCGAGGCCGCCGACGTCGGACTCGTCGGCCATGTCGTGCCCGACGGCACCGCGCTCGCCAGGGCCCTGGAGATCGCCGAGGAGATCAACGCCTGCGGGCCGCTCGCCGTGGAGGCCGTCAAGGCGTCCGTGTACGAGACCGCCGAGATGACGGAGGCCGACGGGCTCGCCGCCGAACTCAAGCGCGGCTGGCCGGTCTTCGACACCGCGGACGCCAAGGAAGGCGCCCGCGCCTTCGCCGAGAAACGCCGGCCCGTCTACAAGCGCGCCTGATCCTGTGCGCAAGCAGCATGCGCGCCCGACCTCCGAAGGAGCCATCCGGGATGCCCGACGTCCTCAAAGCCCCCCTCGTCCTCGAGTTCCCCTTCACCCGCTCCCTGGGCCCCGTGCAGCGCGCCTTCCTCACCGGCCTGCGGGAACGCGTCGTCCTCGGCGCACGCACCGGTGACGGCCGCACGCTCGTCCCGCCGGCCGAGTACGACCCCGTCACCGCCGCCGAACTGCGCGACCTCGTCGAGGTCGCCCCCACCGGCACGGTCACCACCTGGGCCTGGAACCACGAGCCGCGCCGCGGCCAGCCCCTCGACACGCCCTTCGCCTGGGTGCTGGTCCGGCTCGACGGCACCGACAGCGCCCTCCTGCACGCCCTGGACGTCCCCGGTCCCGACGCCGTCCGCACCGGCATGCGCGTCCGCATCCGATGGGCCGGGCAGCGCTCCGGCGCCGTCACGGACATCGCCTGCTTCGAACCGCACGACGGCGGACCGGCCGCGCCCGGAGAACCGGCCCTGCACAGCGGCGAGTTCGAGGACCCGGTCGACGGCATCGTGGCGCCCGCCCGCCTCGAGTACGCCTACACCCCGGGCCGTGCCCAGTCCGCGTACATCAACGCCCTCGCCGAGCGGCGCATCGTCGGCGAACGCTGCCCGTCCTGCCGCAAGGTGTACGTCCCGCCCCGGGGCGCCTGTCCCACCTGCGGCGTGGCCACGACGGAACAGACCGACGTGGGTCCGCGCGGCACGGTGACGACCTACTGCATCGTCAACATCAAGGCGAAGAACCTCGACATCGAGGTGCCGTACGTCTACGGGCACATCGCCCTCGACGGCGCCGACCTCGCCCTGCACGGACGCATCGGCGGCATCCCCTACGACCAGGTGCGCATGGGCATGCGCGTCGAACCGGTGTGGACCCCGGGCGCCCGCCACCCCGACCACTACCGCCCGACCGGCGAGCCGGACGCCGACTACGACACCTACAAGGAGCTGCTGTGACGCGCGAAGAAGAGCCAGGGCCCCGCGAGATCGCCGTCGTCGCCTTCGCGCAGACCGACCACCGCCGCACCAGCGACGAACTCTCCGAGGTCGAGATGCTCATGCCGGTCCTGCACGACGTCCTGGACCGGACCGGCCTGAAGACCGGCGACATCGGCTTCACCTGCTCCGGATCCAGCGACTACCTGGCCGGCCGCGCCTTCTCCTTCACCCTCGCCCTCGACGGGGTGGGCGCCTGGCCGCCGATCTCCGAGTCGCACGTCGAGATGGACGGCGCATGGGCGTTGTACGAGGCGTGGACGAAGCTGCTCACCGGCGACGCCGACACCGCGCTGGTCTACTCGTACGGCAAGTCGTCGCCCGGATCCGTACGGGACGTCCTGAGCCGGCAGCTGGACCCGTACTACGTGGCGCCGCTGTGGCCGGACTCCGTGGCGCTGGCCGCCCTCCAGGCGCAGGCGCTCATCGACGCCGGCGGAACCGACGAGCCGGCCCTGGCGGCCGTCGCCGCACGCAGCCGCCGGTCCGCGACCGCCAACCCGCATGCGCACCTGAAGGGCTCCGTGCCGCACGGCGACTACGTGGTCCGACCCCTGCGCCGCGGCGACTGCCCCCCGATCGACGATGGGGCCGCCGCCGTGGTCCTCGCGGCGGGGGATCGGGCCCGGGAGCTGTGCGAGCGGCCCGCCTGGATCCGGGGCATCGACCACCGCGTCGAGCCGCACGGGCTCGGGGTGCGCGACCTGACCGACTCGCCGTCCGCGCGACTGGCGGCCGAGAAGGCCGGCGCCTTCGAACGACCCGTCGACACGGCGGAGTTGCACGCGCCGTTCACCGCGCAGGAGGTGATCCTCCGCAGGGCGCTGCGGCTCGACGACAGCGTCACGGTCAACCCCTCAGGAGGAGCCCTCGCCGCCAACCCGGTCATGGCCGCCGGACTCATCCGCATCGGTGAGGCCGCCGCCCGCATCCACCGCGGCGAGTCCGACCGCGCGCTCGCCCACGCCACGTCCGGCCCGTGTCTGCAGCAGAACCTGGTCGCCGTCCTCGAAGGAGACCCGCGATGAACAAGGAGCCCGTGGCCGTCACCGGGATCGGCCAGACCAAGCACGTGGCGGCGCGCCGGGACGTGTCCATGGCGGGACTGGTCCGGGAGGCCGCCGCACGGGCCCTGGACGACGCGGAACTGACGTGGGCCGACATCGACGCCGTGGTCATCGGCAAGGCCCCCGACTTCTTCGAGGGCGTCATGATGCCCGAGCTGTACCTCGCCGACGCGCTCGGCGCCGTCGGCAAACCCGTGCTCAGGGTGCACACGGCCGGTTCGGTCGGCGGTTCCACGGCGCTCGTCGCGGCCAATCTGGTCGCCGCCCGTGTGCACGGCACCGTGCTGACCCTGGCGTACGAGAAGCAGTCCGAGTCCAACGCCATGTGGGGCCTGTCGCTGCCGATCCCCTTCCAGCAGCCGCTGCTCGCCGGGGCGGGGGGCTTCTTCGCGCCGCACGTGCGTGCGTACATGCGGCGCAGCGGCGCTCCCGACACGGTCGGCTCCCTCGTCGCGTACAAGGACCGGCGCAACGCGCTGAAGAACCCCTACGCGCACCTCCACGAGCACGACATCACCCTGGAGAAGGTGCAGTCCTCACCCATGCTGTGGGACCCGATCCGCTACTCGGAGACCTGCCCGTCCTCCGACGGAGCCTGCGCCATGGTGCTCACCGACCGGGCGGGGGCGGCCCGTTCGCCCCGGCCGCCCGCGTGGATGCTCGGCGGCGCGATGCGCAGCGAGCCGACCCTGTTCGCGGGCAAGGACTTCGTGTCGCCGCAGGCCGGCAGGGACTGCGCCGCCGACGTCTACCGGCAGGCGGGGATCGCCGACCCGCGCAGGGACATCGACGCGGTGGAGATGTACGTGCCGTTCTCCTGGTACGAACCCATGTGGCTGGAGAACCTCGGCTTCGCCGAGGAGGGCGAGGGCTGGAAGCTCACCGAGTCCGGCGTGACCGAACTCGACGGGGACCTCCCCGTCAACATGTCCGGCGGGGTGCTCTCCACGAATCCGATCGGCGCCTCCGGCATGATCCGCTTCGCCGAGGCCGCCCTCCAGGTGCGCGGTCAGGCCGGAGAGCACCAGGTGGACGGGGCACGGCGGGTGCTCGGGCACGCCTACGGCGGCGGGTCGCAGTTCTTCTCGATGTGGCTGGTGGGCGACCGGCCGCCGACCTCCTGAGAGCATCCCCCTCGCGTGGCCTGTCGGCGACGGAGTGCGATCGCTAGGCTGGCCGCGGACGACGAACCGGGAGGAGCACGGACGTGGCCGAGAGCACCACCCAGCGGCAGCCGCTCATGGGCTGGGACAAGCCGGAGCTGGACCTGAGCGAGGCCGACTGGCGCTCCAGCAGCCGAGGGCTCGGAGATGTCCAGATCGCCTTCGTCGAAGGCTTCATCGCGATGCGCAACAGCGGCCGCCCCGAGAGTCCTTCCCTGATCTTCACGCCCGCCGAGTGGGGCGCGTTCGTGTCGGGGGCGCGGGAAGGGGAGTTCGATCTGACCTGAGCCCTCGCCCGGCGGGGCCGGCCCCCGCCTCCCCGGAATTTCCGGACACGCGGTCATGGAACCCGTCCGGGGCCGCCGTCTGCGTCAGGCTGGCCCCGGAACGATCACCGGAGCGTGACGGAGGCGAGGATTCCATGACCACCCTGCCGGTCATCGCGGCCGTCGACGGATCGGACGACAGCCTGCGCGCTCTCGACTGGGCGCTGACGGCGGCGCGGCTGCGCGAGGCACCGCTGCGTGTGGTGCACGTGGAGCACCACGCGTCCTGGGCGCAGCCCGACGGCCCGGTCGCCGGACCACCCGACCCGGTGCTCGACCAGGTCCGCAAGCGGTTGCGGGGCCGGACCGGCCTGCCGGCCCTGGAGTACGCGGCCCCGCAGGGTGCCCCGGCCGCCCTCCTGCCGGAACTGGGGGCCACCGCCCAGCTGATGGTGCTCGGCTCGCGTGGCCGCGGCGGCTTCACCGGCCTGCTGCTCGGCTCCGTCGGCATGGCCGCCGCACGCGACGCCGCCTGCCCGGTCGTCGTGGTGCCCCGCCCGGGACGAGAGGTGCCCGAGGGGCGGCCCGCCGCACCGGGCCCCCGCGTCGTCGTCGGCCTGCACGTCGAGGGTCCCACCGATGCCGTCCTGGCCTTCGCCTTCGGGGAGGCGGCGCGCCGTGCCGCCCGGCTCCAGGTGATCACCGCGTATCCCTGGCCGGTGCAGTCCTGGGCGGCGCCCGGCCCGCTCGTTCCCGTGCCCGTCGACCAGGACGCCCTGGAGGACGAGACCCGGGCCCTCGCCGAGGGCTTCCTCGCCCCCCACCGCGCCGACCACCCGGACGTCCGAGTCGATCTCTCCCTCCTGCCGGGCGACGCGGCGGGCCACCTCGTCGCGGCCTCCAAGGACGCGGAACTCGTCGCCGTGGGCCGCCACCGGCGGCGGTTCCTCGCCCCCGCCCGCATGATGGGCTCGGTGACCCAGGCCGTGCTGCTGCACGCGGCGAGCCCGGTGGCGGTGATCCCGCCGGCGGCCGGTCCGCGCGACACCGGCGGATGACGGCACGGCCCGGCCGACCGGCCCGGTCGACCGGCCGGGGCGCCAGGCCCGTCACGGACGGCGAGGGTCCCGCTCGACGGAGGGCCGACGCCTTCCCACGTGGGACCTCCCCACGCGGGCGGTCCCCATACGGACCGTCTCCACACGGGCGGTCCCCATACGGACCGTCTCCACGCGGCCGGTCCCCACATGGACCGTCCCCACATGGGCGGTCCCCATACGGACCGTCCCCATACGGACCGTCCCCACGCTGCCGGTCCCAGGACCCCGTGGCGCGCCGGGGCACGTACCATTGCGGCATGTCCTTCCTCCGCCGCCGCAGCGCCACCCCTGCCGGGCCCGACTTCGACGTACTGGCCATGGACCCGGGGGACTGGCCGGGCAATCTCGGTGCCGGTCTGCTGCCCGCCGCCGACGGCAGCTGCCAGGGCGTCTTCCTGCGCTACGACCTGTTCGGCGGCCGCGGCCCCGCGATGATCATCGGCAATCTGCCGGCGGGCTCCCCGGCCCGTGACGTCGAAGGGGACGAGGTCCCCTTCGAGGTGGGCCAGCTGCTGCTGGCGCTGGAGAACGACGAGGAGGTCACCGTCGTCGGGTCCGAGGACATCCCGGTGATGCAGGGTGACAACCTTCTGATCGTGCGCCGCCTCAAGCTCTCCGAGAGCCGCATCTCCTGCGTCCAGTTCGACCGCAGTGACAACGTGCTGGTGACCATCGCCGCCTGGGACCGCCCGATCACCGACGATCTGTACGCGCTTCTCAAGCCGCTGCCCGCGGAGCTGTTCCAGCAGGGCTGACGCGGCCGAGGGCCGGGACCCTCCCCTCGGTCCCGGCCCCGCCCCCTACGAGGCCGACGGCACCACCTGCACGTCCGCCGCCCGCACGAACGCCACCCGGTGCCCGAACTGGATCTCGTAGTACAGGTCCTTGCCGACCACGACCTTGTGCGAGTCGGTGGCGAAGGTGACCGCGTAGTAGTACGCGCCGGGCACCGCGCCCCCGACGACGTACCTCTGGCCCGCCGGCAGCCTGTAGGGCAGCGGCGCCACCGACTGCGCGGGCACGTCCTGCGGGTACGCCTCCTTCTCCGGGTAGGCGCGGCCGTACACCGGGACGTCCGCGAGACCGTCCTTGGGCGTCACCACGAGCCCGGAGGCGTTCACCGCGGTCGGCTGCCCCTTCGGGTTCCTGAACCACGCCTTCTGTCCCAGGTACCAGACCGCCGTCCAGTCCCCGTCACGGCCGGCGACCGCGTACTGCTGGCCGGTGGACACGCGCGAGCCCACGTCGTTCACATCGATCGTCGAATCGCCCCCGCCGGGACGCAGACCGATGTCCTTGATCAGCGGGGAGGACCCGCTCGGCGCGCTGTACAGGCGCACCTCGCCGGATCCGTGCGCCGCACACGGTTCGCCCACGGTCGTGCAGCCCGTGTACTCCGGCTGGTTCGCGGCGTAGTCCGGCAGGATCGTCACCAGGCCGCCCCTGGCACCGGCCGTGGCCCGGAACGGGTGGCCGAGCAGCTCGAAGTAGTGCCGCCAGTCCCAGTACGGGCCCGGGTCCGTGTGCATGCCCGGGATCGTGGAGGAGGTCGGGCCAGGAACGTTCTCGTGGCCCAGGATGTGCTGGCGGTCCAGCGGAATGCCGTACCTCGCCGCGAGATACGCCACCAGCCGCGCCGACGAGCGGTACATCGCCTCCGTGTACCAGGCGTCCGGCGAGGTGAGGAATCCCTCGTGCTCGAGGCCGATCGACGCGGCGTTGACGTACCAGTTGCCCGCGTGCCAGGCCACGTCCTTGGCCTTCACATGCTGGGCGATGTGGCCGTCCGTGGAGCGCAGCGTGTAGTTCCAGGACACATAGGTCGGATCCCGGACCAGGTCGAGGACACCGTCCCACTGGCCTTCGGTGTCATGGATGACGATGTATTTGATGCCTTGCGACGCGGGACGGTCCCCCAGGTCGTGGTTGCCGTAGTCGCCCTCGCCGAACTCCTCGTACGGCGCGGGGATCCATTCGCAGGACACACCGCGGGGGCATTCGGTGCCGTCCGAGCGGGTCGCGCGCAGCCCGGCCCGCCGCAGCTGTGCGGGGTCGGGCGCGAGATCCCGGTCCGCGGCCAGCGTCACCCGCTGCCCGGTGTCCGTGGTGCGCCGCTCTCCCTGGCGCATGACCGCGAAGACGTCGTCGGCGTACGCGGCCGCCGTTCCGGAGTCGTCCGCGCCGGAGAACTCCGCGACCGCCCCGTACCAGTCGGCCGGGTCGTCGCTCAGCGGCCGGCCGAGGTGGTGCTGCGCGGCGGCGAGCAGGGCGGCACCGCCCGCGATGTTGTCCGCCGGATCGGTGCGCAGCCGCTCGGCGGGGATGCCGGTCAGTGCCGCGGCTTCGGCCAGGGTCTTCAGACGGGCCGGCAGCTCGGTGTTCACCGGCACCTTCGCCGTGGGCAGCAGCGGGGGACGGGCCTGGTCGCCGCGAGCGTCCTCCGGAGGGCCGTCGTGGCGGGCCGCCGCCGTGAGGGCGGTGCGGGCGTCCGTGAGGTGCATCGGGCCGTAGCCGCCCGAGACGCTCGGGGCGCCCACGTGCGCGTCCCAGCGGGACTGCAGGTAGGAGACGCCGAGCAGCAAGCTCTGCGGTACGTGGTACCGGGTGGCCGCGGACGCGAAGGCGCTCTGCAGCTCGGCCGAGGGGGCCTGGGCCGGAGCCGGGGCGGCACCCAGCAGGGGCAGCAGCAGCGCGGCCGAGGCGACGGCGCCCGCGGCTGTGGCAATGCGTCTGCGCCCGGCGGGGGCGTGGGGGGTGGTGGCGGATCCTCGCAATGCAGCCTCCTGGGGCGGTCGCGCGATCTGGGGCGTGCGGGGCCGGACGTGCGTCAGTGGTACCGGCTCGCCGACGATCCGTCAATCGTGCCCGGGAAACGGCGATTTCCCATGTCAGCGGGGGTTACGAGGAGTTTCGTCGCGGCGGTGACGCGGCCTGCGGGGCGTCAGTGGTGTCGACCAATGACCGGAACAGGGGCCTCCCCACCAGGGGGTGGAGCACCCCGGTACGACAAGGGCCCGCGGCACCTCGCTGTCACGAGCGCACCGCGGGCCGCAGCCCCCTTCACCGCGTGCCGACCGCCGCCCGAACGGCCCGCCGGGCCAGCTGACAGTCGTCGTGCAGTCGCCTCAGCAGCAGTCGCTGCTCTTCGCCGGACGCCGCGGCGCCGGGGTGGGCCGCTCCCGGTGCCGCCGGGGCCGGGTCCTGCAGGGAGCGCTGCACTGCCGTCTCGTACGCGCGGATCTCGCGGGTGAGGACGAGCATCAGGTTCACCAGGAAGGCGTCGCGCGACGCCGGCCCGGCCGACTGCGCGATCTGGCTGATCTGACGCCGGGCCGTGGGCGCGTCGCCGAGGACCGCCCACAGGGTGGCCAGGTCGTACCCGGGCAGGTACCAGCCCGCGTGCTCCCAGTCCACCAGGACCGGACCCGCCGGTGAGAGCAGGATGTTCGACAACAGTGCGTCACCGTGGCAGAACTGGCCCATGCCCTGGCGGCCCGCCGCCTGCGCGATGCCGTGCAGCAGCTTCTGCAGGTCGCCCATGTCCCGGTCCGTGAGGAGCCCCAGGTCATGGAAGCGTGCGATCCGCTCCGCGTAGTCCAGCGGGGCGTCGAACGTCCCCGCCGGGGGACGCCACGCGTTCAGCCGGCAGACCGCGCCCAGCGCCGCCCGGATGTCCGCGCGCGGTGGCGCCTCCACCGGATGCCGCTGCAGCGCCGCCACCCGTCCCGGCATCCGCTCGATCACCAGCGTGCCGTTGTCCGGGTCCGCGGCGATCAGCCGGGGCACCCGTACCGGCGGCCGGTGCCGGACGAACGACCGGTATGCCGCTATTTCCTGACGGATGCACTCGGACCGGTTGGGGGAGTGGTCCAGTAAGCACTTGGCGACGGCAGTGCTGCGCCCCGTCGTGCCGACGATGAGCACGGAGCGCCCGCTTCGGCGCAGCACCTGCACCGGCGTGAACTCCGGGCAGATGCGGTGCACCGAGGCGATCGCCGTGCGCAGCTGTGCGCCCTGAGCGCCGGACAGATCGATTCTCCCGCTGAGCGGTTGGGCGGTACCGATCCCCGGACCGCGCCGGTTCCTCCCGGCGTCCAGTACGGCGGACGGCGGTCGCGTGGGGTCGAGACAGGGGCCGCCGGCACCCGGGCGGGGGCGTAGCGGCCGGGGCGGGGCGGACACGGAGGACGATGCTGTGTACATGGGTGAGACAGATCCCTTCGTGTGCCTGCGAGTTCCCGTGCCACCCGCCCCGGCCGCCGCCGCTGCACCCTGGGGAATGCGCGGTGGCGGCGACCGGGTCGGGGTGGCGCGTTCCTACCCGACACCCCATGCCCGGTGGCACACCATCTGGCGCACCCTGGCGAACCCTGGCGAATAGTCCCGCAGCAACTGACCGAGGGTTACTGTCAACTCAGCCGAGAACCTGGGGGCTTGATGTGAGTGGACAACCCAACACCCGCCTGGCGGACCTGTTCGGCCTGGCCGGCTGGTCCAAGGGCGAACTCGCGAGGCTGGTCAACCGGAAGGCGGCGGCCATGGGCCACCCCCAACTGGCGACCGACACCTCGCGGGTGCGGCGTTGGATCGACATGGGAGAGATCCCGCGCGATCCGGTGCCGCGGGTGCTGGCGGCGCTGTTCACCGAGCGACTCGGCCGTGTCGTGACCATCGAGGACCTCGGTCTGGTCCGGCACGGGCGCGCGGGGAGACGGCGTGACGAGGGGAATGAGAAGCACCCCGACGGAGTGCCGTGGGCGCCCGAGCGGACAGCTGCGGTCCTCACCGAATTCACGGGAATGGACCTCATGCTCAACCGACGCGGCTTGGTGGGCGCGGGCGCCGCGCTCGCCGCAGGATCCGCACTCAGCAGCGCCATGCACGACTGGCTGCACACCGATCCGGCCCTCGCGGCCGACGCCCCCCGCCTCGACGATCCCCTGCACGCCGACCCCGCCGGGTTCGACCGCTATGAGGCCGCCCCCATCGGGTCGCAGGAGATCGAGGAACTGGAGCGCTCGGTCGAGGTGTTCCGGGCCTGGGACGCGGCCCGCGGCGGCGGGCTGCAGCGCAAGGCTGTCGTGGGACAGCTCAACGAAGTGGGAGGAATGCTCGCCTATCGGCACCCCGACCATCTGCAACGGCGGTTGTGGGGTGTCGCCGCCAACCTCGCCGTCCTCGCCGGCTGGATGTCGCACGACGTCGGCCTGGAGCCCACGGCGCAGAAGTACTTCGTCATCGCCGCCCACGCCGCCCGGGAGGGGGGCGACCGACCCCGTGCCGGGGAGGCGCTGTCGCGGGCCGCCCGTCAGATGGTGCACCTCGGCCGGCCCGACGACGCACTCGATCTGATGCAGCTCGCCAAGTCCGGCTCCGGCGACCAGGTCCTGCCGCGGACCCAGGCGATGCTCTGCACCATCGAGGCGTGGGCGCAGGCGTCGATGGGCAAGGGGCAGGCCATGCGGCGCACCCTCGGCGAGGCGGAGGACCTCTTCGTCTCCGACAAGTCGCACGTGCCGCCGCCGAGTTGGATGCAGATGTTCGACGAGGCGGATCTGCACGGCATGCAGGCCCTGGCCTACCGGACCCTCGCCGACCACGAGCCGGACGCGGCCGTCATCGCGCAGCGGCACGCCAAGGAGGCGCTGGAGCTGCGAGGGGCGGGCCGGGACCGGTCGAAGAT
This sequence comes from Streptomyces sp. NPDC007264, assembly GCF_042869095.1. Lineage (NCBI taxonomy): Bacteria > Bacillati > Actinomycetota > Actinomycetes > Kitasatosporales > Streptomycetaceae > Streptomyces > Streptomyces sp. NPDC007264. Next base: position 149,480 of record NZ_JBIAFD010000015.1, on the reverse strand, counting down.
CTTCGACCACATCTCCCTCGCGTCCGCGTGCTTCATCGCCGACGATCCGGAACAGGCCGACCGCTATGCGCGCCTGGCCCTGACGTCGATGGGGGCGAACTCCTCCCACCGCACCTGGGACCGGCTGCGCGAGATGTACCGGCTGACCGCGCAGTACGCCGGCTTCCCGAAGATCCAGGACCTGCGCGAGGAGATCAAACTGGCGCTTCCCAAAGGCCCGGCGAAACCCAGGGGGGGCAACACCGCCCAGACGTGAGGGAATGCGCGCGGTCGTCCGAACCCTTCGGAGGACGAGGCTCGCCGGCGGACGACGCTCGTCAGGAGACGACCCTGACGACGAGTACGCAGGCACCCTCCTGGCGCTCGCTCGCGCCGAACTCCTCCACGACGGTCCGCACGCAATGCTGGGCCGAGCGGGTCGCGCCGAGGCGCGGAGCCAGCTCGAGCAGCCGCCGGACGACCGCCGTGCCGCCGCGCCGCGGGAGGAGCCCAGCGGTGTGGAGGAGCAGCAGGTCGCCTTCCTCGAGGGTCTCTTCGGCCTGGCCGTAGGTGGCGTGCGGGGTGGCTCCGAGCGGCATGCCGTCCGGTCGCGCCAGCACGCGTCCCGTCCCGTCGCGGAACAGCAGCGGGGCGGGGTGTCCTGCCTGCGCCCAGCTGAGGGTGCGTGTGCCGGGGCGGTAGCGGCAGCAGAGGGCCGTGCCCCGGTACGGCTGGACCGGGGCAGCCGCGCCCGGGTACGGCTGGACCGAGGCGTCGGACAACCGGTTCAGCCACCCCATCAGCCGGCCCGGCTCCGTGCCCGCTACGGCCATGCCGCGCAGGGCACCGATGGCCGTCGCCGCGCCGGACGCCACGGCGGGCCCGTGGCCGACGAGGTCGCCGATGCCGAGCAGTATGTCCCCGTCGGGCAGTTCGAGGGTGTCGTACCAGTCGCCGCCGCTCGGTGCGCTCGTGGTCGCGGGCAGCCGGCGGGCGGCCGGATCCAGTGCCCCGGGGCCCCTTCGCGGGAGCCGCAGGGGACCGGGCCGCGGCGGCGGCGCGGCCTCCTGCGGCTCGACCGCGAGCCGGTGCCCGGACCGCGCGTGGTGCCGGTGGTCCCGCAGCGAGTCACGGGTCTCGCGCACGGTCCGCCGGCAGCGGCGCAGCTCGCTGACGTCCCGCAGCACGGCCCACATCGAGGCGGTGCTGCCGTCGGCGTCGAGCACGGGCTCGCCCATCATGTGCACGATGCGCACGTCGTCGTCGGGGCGCAGGACGCGGAACTCCCCGTCGATGGGCTTGCCCTCGATCAGGCAGTCCGTGACCATGGCCGCCAGCAGCGGCCGGTCCTCGTCGTGGACGAGCGAGGGCAGCTCGTCGAGGGTGAGCGCGGGGGCCGAGGGCGGGCGGCCGAGGATCTGGTACAGCTCCGTGGACCAGGTCGCCTCGTCGGTCAGCAGGTTCCACTCCGCACTGCCGACCCGGCTGAGCAGCGAGCCGGTCGGAGGTGCGGGCGAGAGGGCCGGGTCCGCGCCGGTGCGGGCGGACGGGACGGCCGCGGGCGGCGGCCCGTCGCGGAGCTGGGCCAAGTGCTCGTCCAGATCGTCGAGCTGATGCAGTGCCAGCTCGCACAGCGCGCGCTGCCACCGGCTCTCCGCGTCCACGCCGTCCTCGGGTGCCTCCCGGCGCACGGCGTCGACGTCGCCGCGCAGCCGCCGGGTCTGCGAGATGAGCGCGTCGACCGTACCGCGCTGGGGCGGTTGGGCGGCGGGGCGGTCCGCAGAGAGAGGGGGCGGCATGACGCACTCCGATGCGGGGACGGTTCGACCATGGCTGACGGAAGGACCATGACGACTGTTGCACAGCCTGCGACGCTCTGTAAGGGATTTGGCAACACACGATACGGTGATGCTTCTGGCATATGTCACGGGCTTTGAGGGGGTATGCCCGGAGGAGGTGCTCCGGATCCCGGGCGGAGGAGAGGTCAGTCGCCACGGCTCCCGTACAGGGGCGGGCGCGGAGCGAGGTCGACGCTCTCCCGCCGACCGCTCTCCTGGGCCCGGACCCCCGCGCGGGCGACGGCGGAGGCGGCGTACCCGTCCCAGACGGTGGGCCCGCAGACCCGGCCCCGCCGGGTCGCGTCGACCCATGCCTGCACCTCGCGGTCGTAGGCGTCCGCGAACCGTACGAGGTAGTCCTGGGCAACCTCCTCGCAGGCACCGCCCGCGGTCGTGACGACCATCGCGCGCTCGTCCCCGATCCCCGCGCTGCCGTGCTCGCAGACCGCCTCGCACCGCACCTGGTAGCCGAAGCCGGAGTTGACGAAGATCTCCACGTCGACGAGGGCGCCACCCGACGTCTCGAACAGCACGAGCTGCGGATCGAGCAGGCCGTCCGGGGCGTTCGAGGACGGCCGGGGCCGCAGCACGGTCACCGCGGTGAGCTCCTGCCCCAGCAGCCAGCGCGCGGCGTCGATCTCGTGCGAGACGGAGCTGTCGATGAGCATGGCGGTGGTGAACTCGGGCGGCGACGACACGTTGCGGTGCGTGCAGTGCAGCATCAGCGGGCGCCCCAGCCGACCGCCGTCCAGCAGGGACTTCAGGCGCATGTACGCTGCGTCGTACCGCCGCATGAACCCCACCTGAGCGAGCCGGCGGCCGAGCCGCGCCTCGGCCTCCACCACCCGCAGCGCCCCGGCCGGGTCGGGCACCAGTGGCTTCTCGCACAGCACCGGCAGTCCCCGCGCGAAGGCCTCGAGCAGCGCCTCCTCGTGCGCGGGGTCGGGCGAGGCGATCAGCACGGCCTGGACGCCGGGTGCGTCCATCCCGGCAGCCGCCTCGGTGTGCACCAGCACGCCGTCGATGCCGGCGGCCGCCTCCTCGGCGCGGTCCGTGTCGGGATCCACCACCGACACCACCCGGGCCCCGCTCACCGCACGGTCCAAGCGGCGTATGTGGTCGGCCCCCATGTGCCCCGCGCCCAGTACCGCAACGCCCAGCAGGTCACCCACGTCCGGCCTCCCTCTCCGCGCCTTCCCTGCGCAGGGTAGACCGCGGAGGCGGCGGCCTCAGTAGCGGAGCACCCCGGCGATGCCCTGGGCGTCGTCGAGGGCGCCGTCCGGGACGAAGCGGACCTCGGCGCCCGTGTCCAGACAGCGCTCGACGATCTCGTCCACGATGTCCTCGCGGGCGTCGGGCTCGCCGCCCTCGGCCGGCACCAGGTGGTCGCCGCCGTCGTTGCGGACCGTGACGCGGTAGTTCTCCTCGACCGCGAGAAGCCGGATGCGGCCGTCGGAGGCGTTCTGCCAGACCTCGTCGACACCGGCCGCGAACGCCTTGCGGCCGCGTGCCGCCACGAGCTCTCGGCTCACGGTGTCGGCGTCCTTGCGCTGTTCGGCGGCGATCACCGGCTGGACGGCCTGCCAGACGGCCGTGTGCGGGCCGTGGGCGAGACCGCCGTGCGGCACCTGGACCGCCTCCTTGGCGACCCCGCCGAACTCGTCGAGGAGGGACAGTGCCGCCTGTTCGCCGGTGATGTACAGCCGGCGCGGGTGCTCGCGCAGGACCGCGCTCATGGCGGCGTCGGCCTCGCGCAGGAAGTGGCGGGTCCCCTCGTCGCGGAAGGTGCTCGGCATGTCGCCGATCTGCGACCGGCGCTCGGGGTCGAAGTTCTCGCGGTTCCTGGCCAGGGGGAAACCGCCGGTGCGGTCCTCGGTGACGCGGCCGTTGCCGCCGCTCCACAGCGTGACGCGGTCGGCGGAGACCGCCAGGACCCAGAACGGCCGCTCGGCGGCCTGCGCGGAGACCAGGTTGCGGGTCAGGAAGGTGTCCGACAGCACCACACGCTCCGGCACGGTGCGGGCAAGCGACCACACCTGGTGCTCGCCCGGAGCGGCGAAGATCACCAGGCCGTCCTCGGTGTGCGCCAGATCGACCTCCCTGAGGGCCTGGTCGAGCTGCTGGGCGACGTCGGCGCGCCGCTCCCGGGAGATCGCGGGATCGGCGTCCAGCCGCTTCTTGGCCTCGGCCACCGCATTGCGCAGCCGGACCGGATCCTGGGCGTTGGCGGGCTCGCGGCGGTGTGTCGGCGTCAGCACGGACACCGCGGGGTAGGGGCGGGGGCGCCGCAGCTCGGCTAGCGTCGTGGGACTCAGGTCGTGCTCCATACGAGCACGATAGGTCCGATTCACGGATGGGGCATTTGGGGCAAATCGATCTGATGTTCGAGACGGTGGGGGTCGCTGCCCGGCGCCAACCGCCGCGCCGGGCGGCCACCGGGGCCGTCACCGCCGCCGGTGGGCGCCTTCGAAGGCGTCCGGGTCCGCCGCCGCCCAGTCCGCGGCCCACGAGGGCGGCGGCCCGGCCAGCAGCACGCCCGGCGCCAGCCACTCGTACAGATCGGCGTACGAGCGTACGGTCGCCGCATCCGTGCGGCGCATCAGCAGGGCCGGCGTGAGGTCCGCCGGATCCCGTACGCCCATGGCCGCCATGATCTGCGTCGCATCGCGCACGGCGTCCCGCTGGAAGCGGTGCACGCGCGCGGACTTGTCGGCGACGACGAGCCCCCTCACCCGCCCGGGATCCTGCGTCGCGACACCCGTCGGGCAGGTGTTGGTGTGGCAGCGCCGGGCCCGGACACAGCCCAGCGCACCCATCATCGCGCGCGCCGCGTTCGTGTAGTCCGCGCCCTGCGCCAGCCGCCTGACGACGTCCCAGCCCGTCGCCACCCCGCCGCTCGCGCCGATCCGCACCCGCCCCCGTAGCCCGCAGCCGACCAGCGCGTTGTGCACGGTGATCAGTCCCTCGGTGAGAGGCATGCCGAGGCGACCGGTGGACTCCACGGGGGCGGCACCGGTCCCGCCCCCGGCGCCGTCGACGACCACGAAGTCCGGCGCGACGCCCTCGGCCACCATCGCCTTGCACACCGCGAGGAACTCCCGGCGCGAGCCCACGCAGAGCTTGATGCCGGTCGGCTTGCCGCCCGCCAGCCGGTGCATCCGGGCGACGAAGCGCACCAGTTCGCGCGGCGTCGAGTACACCCGGTGGTGCGGCGGCGACACCACGGCCCGGCCCACCGGCACCCCCCGCACCTCGGCGATCTCGCGGTTCACCTTGGCGCCCGGCAGTACCCCGCCCCGGCCGGGCGCCGCCCCCTGCGAGATCTTCAGCACCACGCATCTGACCTCGGGCAGCGCCGCCCGGTCGGCGAACTGGCGCGCGTCGAAGCCCCCGTCGGGGGTACGGCAGCCGAAGTATCCCGTGCCGATCTCCCAGATCAGATCGCCCCCGCCGCGCAGATGGTGGTCCGAGAGGCCGCCCTCGCCCGTGTCGTGCGCGAAACCGCCCAGCGCGGCAGCCCGGTTGAGGGCGAGGACGGCGCGGGGTGACAGTGCCCCGAAGCTCATCGCGGAGACGTTGAGCAGCGCCATGTCGTACGGCTGCGCGCAGTCGGGCCCGCCCACCCGGACCCTGGGCGGATCGTCGGGCGCCGTGACCGGACGCAGCGACGGCACCAGGAACTCGCGCCCGTCGGCGGCGACGTCCCCCTCGGTGCCGGACGGCTCCCCGGCCCGGCCGGCCGCGCGCCCTCCGGCCCGTCGAGGGACGATGCCCGGCGCCACGGGCCCGGACGGGCGTCCGCCCCCGCCTCGGCCGACGGGCGGGTTCCCGGTCCACGGGAGCGGTGCCGCCGGGGACCGCACCCGCCCGACCAGCGGATGGTTCCGCAGCACCGCGTCGCGGGTCTGCAGCAGATCCCGCACCCCCAGGCAGGCCAGCGCCGTCAGCGGCCCCGCCGCGGCCCACCACAGGGGCGACAGGGCGTACGACAGGACCAGTGCCCCGGCCGCGCCGAGGGTGACGACCAGCAACCCGAGCATCCGGCGCACATCACGAGTCAAACGCATCGCACCGGAACCGGCGAAAGCTGGTGAGCCGGACAGGCGGCCGAGACATTGGGGAACTCTTTGCCCATGGCCGAGATCCGGCGGTTGCCGCCGGGGGCGGGGCCCGCCGGCGGGTCCGTGGCACGTAAAGCCCGGCCGAAACGCGGGGGCGCCGGGGCCGGTCCGGTTACGGACACGTTGACCGCCGGCGGCGTGTGGCACACGCTCGAGATATAGCTGCCTGATACAACCGGTTGCACCGGGCGCGCTCGGACCTGGGAAACCGCAGGTGACGGGAGTGCTCGGGGAACCGGACGCGGGAGGTAACGCATGTGCGGCATCACCGGCTGGGTCTCCTACGACCGTGATCTGCGGACCGAGGCCACGACATTGGATGCAATGACCGAGGCCATGTCCTGTCGGGGACCCGACGCCCGCGGCTCCTGGACCGAGGGCCCCGCCACCCTCGGGCACCGCAGGCTCGCGATCATCGACCTGCCCGGCGGGCGCCAGCCGATGACCGCCACGACACCGGACGGCACCGTCGCGCTCGTCTACTCGGGGGAGACCTACAACTTCACGGAGCTGCGCCGCGAACTCACCGGCCGGGGCCACCGCTTCGCGACCGACTCCGACACCGAGGTCGTCCTGCGCGCCTACCTGGAGTGGGGCGAGGCGCTCGCCGAGCGGCTGAACGGCATGTACGCCTTCGCCGTCTGGGACGGCCGCCACGACAGGCTGGTGATGGTGCGGGACCGCATGGGCATCAAGCCCCTGTTCTACCACCCGACCCCCGACGGCGTGCTGTTCGGCTCCGAACCGAAGGCCATCCTGGCCAACCCGCTGGTACCCGCCCGGATCCGCCTCGACGGCCTGCGGGAACTGTTCTCGATGATCAAGACGCCGGGACACGGTGTGTGGGACGGCATGCACGAGGTCGAGCCGGGGACCGTCGTCACCGTCGACCGGCAGGGCGCCCGCCGGAGGGTCTACTGGCAGCTGGAGACGCGGCCGCACACCGACGACCGCGACACCTCCGTCGCCACGGTCCGTTCGCTCCTCGAGGACATCGTGCGCCGCCAGTTGGTCGCCGACGTGCCACGCTGCACCCTGCTGTCGGGCGGTCTCGACTCCTCCGCGATGACCGCCCTGGCCGCGCGCCAACTGGCCGAGGACGGCGAGAGGGTGCGCAGTTTCGCGGTGGACTTCGTCGGGCAGGCCGACAACTTCGTCGCCGACGAACTGCGCGGCACGCCCGACGCGCCGTTCGTGCACGACGTGGCCCGTGCCTGCGGCACCGAGCACCAGGACATCGTCCTCGACGCGCACGCCCTCGCCGACCCCGGGGTGCGCGCCCAGGTGATCCGCGCCCGCGACCTGCCCATGGGCTTCGGCGACATGGACGCCTCGCTCTATCTGCTGTTCCGGACGATCCGCGAGCACTCCACGGTCGCGCTGTCGGGTGAGTCCGCGGACGAGGTGTTCGGCGGCTACCTCCAGTTCTTCGACGAGGAGGCCCGCCGCGCCGACACCTTCCCCTGGCTCGTCCGGTTCGGCCGGCACTTCGGCGACGACGCCGACGTCCTGCGCCCCGAACTCGACAAGGCGCTGGACCTGGAGGGATACGTCGCCGACGGCTACCGCACCGCCGCGGCCGGGATCCAGCGCCCGGACGGCGAGAGCGACTTCGAGTACCGCATGCGGCGCGTCTGCCACCTCCACCTGACCCGGTTCGTACGGATCCTGCTCGACCGCAAGGACCGGGCGAGCATGGCGGTCGGACTCGAGGTGCGGGTCCCGTTCTGCGACCACCGGCTCGTCGAGTACGTCTACAACACCCCCTGGTCGCTGAAGTCGTTCGACGGCAGGGAGAAGAGCCTGCTCAGGGAGGCGACCGCGGATCTGATCCCGCGGTCCGTGTACGACCGGGTCAAGAGCCCCTACCCGTCGACCCAGGACCCCCGGTACGGGGTCGCCCTCCAGGAGCACGCCCGGGCTCTCCTCGCCCGCCCCACCCACCCGGTCTTCGACCTTGTCGACCGCGAACGGGTGCGCCGGGCGGCCCACCGGGACACCCCGCAGATCACGCAGGCGTCGCGTCGCGGCCTGGAGCGGACCCTGGACCTGGCGCTGTGGCTCGATCTGTACAGGCCCGAGGTGCTGCTCACCTGACCTCCGGCGACGGCCCGGACCGTACGTCCCGCCTCAGCCCGAGCGGTCCGGGCCGCACGAACTGCCGTGGGGCGGCAGGGAACCGTCCAGGAGGAAGGAGTCGACCTTCTTGTGGACGCACGGGGAGGTCGTGTACCCGGTGTGTCCCTCGCCCCGGTTGTCGAGCACCACTGCCGACGGCCCGAGGCGTCTGGCGGTCTCCAGGGTCCAGCGGTAGGGGGTCGCCGGGTCCCCGCGCGTGCCGACGAGCAGCATCTTGGCGGTGCGGACGTTCTTCACCTTCTCCCGGATGAAGCTCGTGCCTCTGGGGCGCCCGTAGCACATCAGCACCTGACCCAGCCGGAGCCGCCCGAAGACCGGGGACGCCTGCTCGTACCGGCTGCGCAGCCGGGCGATGTCCCGGGTGATCCGCTCCGCACTCGGCCGGTCCGGGTCGTCCGCGCAGTTGATCGCCATCAGCGCGGCCGCCAGGTTGTCGGCGGGCACGTCCTCGGGGTCGGCGAGCCCCCCGTTCCCCCGGCGCGGCACGGGAGCGGCCAGGCCGACGCCGAAGAAGCGCACCATCCAGCTGGGGTCGGCCTGCTGCACCAGCAGGGACAGCGACTGCTCCAGCAGCGGCCACAGCTGCCTGCTGAACAGGGCCCGTGACAGCGCGCCGGCCAGTTCCTGTCCCGTGAACGGCAGCCCCAGGACCGTCGGCAGCGGGGTCCGGTCCAGCAATGCGACGAGCCGGACGACCTGCTGCCGGGCCGAGCGGGCATCCTGCCCGAACGGGCAGGACACGTCCTTGGCGCACCAGGCGAGGAAGTCCTGCAGCGCGGTCTGCTGGCCCGCGGCGATCGCCAGCCCCTGCTGGGTCAGGGGCTCGGTGAGCGTGTCCACCCCGTCGAGCACGAACCGGCCCACCTTCCGGGGGAACTGCGTCGCGTACACCGCGCCCAGGCGCGTGCCGTAGGAGAAACCGAGATAGTCCAGCTTCTTCTCGCCGAGGGCCTCGCGCATCACGTCCATGTCGCGGGAGGCGTCGATCGTCCCCATGTGCCGCAGCACCGGTCCGGAGTGCCCGGCGCACCGGGCGGCCACCTTCCGTGCCCGCTCCAGGGCGGCCCGGGTGTCCTCCCCGCCGGTCGGGCCGCCGGTCGCGTTCCCGCCCTCGTCCGCGCCTGTCCCGCAGCTGACCGGTGAGGACCGGCCGACCCCGCGCGGGTCGAAGGCCACCACGTCGTGGGTGTTGGCCAGACTCATGAAGTTTTTGCCGTTCGAGGCCAGTTGGGAGACGCCGGCGACGCCGGGTCCGCCGAAGTCCAGCAGCACCGAACCGCGGGACGTGCCGGTCGCGCGGTAGCGCGCCATCGCCACGTCCAGCGTCCCGGACGCGGGCCTGGCGTAGTCGAGGGGGACCGTCACCTTGCCGCACTGGAGGTCCTTGGGCATGCCCTCGCCCTTGCAGGCCGACCAGGTGATCTTCTGGCGGTAGAACCGGGACAGACCGTGCTGGTCCCCGGCCGCGGCCATCGAGGGCAGCGCGGCCCCCAGCAGGGCGAGCACCGCGGTCGTGGCCGCCGCAGTGGTGCCCGCACGGCGTCTGCGGACGGACAGCATGGCGCCTCCGGAGCCGCCCCGGGGACGGATCCGGCGACGGCCCTCCGATCACGATAGGCGGGCTCGCCCGGGAGCGCCTCCGGGCGGGCGGGAGGAGCGGACGTGCCCTGCCCCGGCGCGCCGCCGCACGGCGACGCGCGGGACAGGGCCCCGTCCGTGGGACGGCTTTTCCGTCAGTTCGACAACCGGGCCACTCGATGGGGTGAAAGGCAGATAAGCCATAACTCGGATGGTTCGTCTGCGTTTTATCCGGTGCGGGCGAGTGCTCGCAACCATGTCTGGAAGGCAGGGAACCTATGAAACGGGTTACCCGGAATGGCTTGATCGCCGCGGCCGCCGCCTCGGGGGCGCTGGCCGTGGCACTGCCGGCCCACGCGGACTCCGCGGCGGACGGCACCACGGCCGGCTCGCCCGGGCTGATCTCCGGCGACACCATTCAGCTCCCGGTGCACGTCCCGGTCGACGTGTGCGGCAACACGGTGAACGTGCTGGGGGTCCTCAACCCGGCGGCGGGCAACACCTGCGCGAACCGCGACGCCCACCGGGGCGGCCCGCGGCACACCGGCGTACGAGGGGGCGGCGCCGCGGCGGAGCAGCGTGCGGAGGGCTCCGCGGGCGTGCTCTCCGGGGACGGCGTCCAACTGCCGGTCCACCTCCCGGTGAACGTCAGCGGCAACACGGTGGGCGTGGTCGGCGTCGGCAACGCGGCCGTCGGCAACAGCTCGACGAACACCTCGGGGCACCGGCCCCGGCACGCCGCCCCGCGGCCCGCAGCGCCGGTGCGCCCCGCCGCGCCGCCGCGCCTGCGCTCCGTACCGCCGCAGGTCTCGCTCGCGCACACGGGCGCGGACGCCACGGTGCCCGCACTCGCGGGCAGCGCGGCCCTGCTGCTGGGCGGGACGGTCCTCTACCGGCGCTTCCGGGCGGGTGCGGCGCGCTGAGCCGGACCGGACGGGCAGGGGCCCCGCCGGGCAAGCGGCCGGCGGGGCCCTCGGCCCTGCCGGTCACCGGTCCCTCCGGGGCGACCCCTCTCGGGTCGACGCCCCTGCGCCGGGCCGCGGACGGCCGGCCGCGGACGGCTGGACACCCCGTGGCGCGCGATCGGGAGATCGGGAAGGATGCTGCCGGTGCGTCCGATCACGCCCCATCCTCTGCCCCCGACGGAACGGAGCTCCATGATGACCCCTGCGGGTCCCGAAGATCTCGTCGTCACCCGGGCCACCCTCGACGACTGGCCGGTGATCAGCGGCTGGGCGGCGGACGAGGGCTGGAACCCGGGGCTGTCCGACGGCCCCGCCTTCTTCGCCCAGGACCCCGAGGGCTTCTTCATCGGCCGGCTCGCCGGGGAGCCGGTCTCGGCGGTCTCCGTCGTCAACTACGGCGCCGACTACGCCTTCCTGGGCTGCTATCTCGTACGACCGGACCTGCGCGGCCGCGGTCTCGGACTGGCCACCTGGAACAGGGGCCTCACCCATGCCGACGGCCGCACGATCGGTCTCGACGGTGTCGTCGCCCAGCAGGACAACTACCGCAAGTCCGGCTTCGAACTCGCCCACCGGACCGTACGGTTCACCGGAACCGCCCCCGCCGCCGGGGAAGCGCCAGGAGTGCGCGCCGCCGAGAAGGCCGACTTCGAGGACATCGCGGCGTACGACACCGCCTGCTGGCCCGCCGACCGGCCCCGGTTCCTGGAGCACTGGCTCACCGCTCCCGGCCACCGCCCCTTCGTGCGGTTCCGGGCCGGGCGCCTGACCGGCTACGCGGTGATCCGTCCGGCCCACGACTGCCTGCGCATCGGCCCCCTGTTCGCCGACACCGCCGAGGACGCCGAGGCACTGTTCGCCGGGCTGGCCGCCGAAGCGGCCGGCCGGGAGATCGCCATCGACGTCCCGGAGCCGAATGAGGCCGCCGTCTCCCTGGCCCGAGGCGCCGGACTCGCCCCCTCCTTCGAGACGGCCCGCATGTACACGGGTCCCGTCAGGCCCTTCGCCGGTGAGCGCGTCCATGGGGTGACCACCCTGGAACTCGGCTAGCCGGACGTAGCCGGACGGCGACCGCCCCGGCCCGGCGCGGTCCGCGCGACCCCGCCCGCGGGCCGGGAGGCTGGGAGTACTACCGTGCCCGCACAGGCCCCGATGCTGGAGTGAGCCCATGGACCACGCCGCCGTACTGGCGCTGTACGACCGGGACATGCGGGAGGGCGCGCGTCCCGACGGACCCGGTGCCCGTGTCGAGCGTCACCACGGAGTGGTGCGCCAGGTGGGCTCGCCCCACGGATGGAGCGGGGTCGTCTGGTCGGACCTCGACGAGACCACCGCGGACACGGCGATCGCCGAGCAGGTCCGCTACTTCGCGGGCCTCGGCCTCGAGTTCGAGTGGAAGCTGTACGGGCACGACCTGCCGGTGGACCTGGGGAAGCGACTGCGGGCGGCGGGGTTCACGCCCGAGCCCGAGGAGACGCTGATGGTCGCCGAGGTCGCCGATCTGCCCCTGGAGTCCGACGTCCCCGACGGCGTACGCCTCCTGCCGGTCACCGACCCGGCGGGCGTCGATCTGGTGGCGGACGTCCACGAGAAGGCGTTCGGCACGGACGGCACGCGGCTGCGCCACCAACTGCTCGCCCAACTCGCGGGCGACCGGGAGGACGTGGTCGCGATCGTGGCCCTCGCGGGCGACGAACCGGTGAGTGCGGCCCGGCTGGAGCTCGTGCCCGGCACCCGCTTCGCGGGGCTGTGGGGCGGCGGCACGGTCCCGGGCTGGCGCGGCCGCGGCGTCTACCGGGCCCTGGTCGCCCATCGCGCCAGGGTCGCCGCCGACCGCGGCTACCGCTATGTCCAGGTCGACGCGACCGGCCAGAGCCGGCCGATCCTCGCCCGACTCGGCTTCGAACCGCTGACCACGACGACGCCGTACGTCTGTCCCTAGTGCTGTGGCCGGGAAGGTTTGCCGGAAGCTCGCGGCGTCCGGTGCCGGGGGCACCTCCCGCACCCTTCGGGCTGCGGGGGAGCATCGCAAGGCGGAGTGTCGCCCGCGTACTGGATGTACGCGGGTGATGCGACAACGCGGCGGTGGGGGCCCCTCCCGCGCGAGCGCAGCCGAGCGTGGGGGAGCCGTGCCGGGCGTCGCGAGCCGGTGAACCTTCCGGCCACAGCACTAGCCCTGTCGTCACCTTCGCGTCGTCCGCCCGAAGGGCGGGCGGTGCGGCGTCGTGGGGGTTCCCCCCGCTCGAGCGGAGCCGAGAGTGGGGGAGCGTGCTCGCCACTGCTCGCCCGCCGCGGAATCACCTTCCGGCGCAGCAGGGTCCGGAAGGAGCCCACCGACCCCGGCCGGGACGCCGAACTCGACCGCACCGAGCACGTCCTGGAACAACGGCAAACTGGTGAACCGTCACCCCGGTCACAGCACTAACGGGCGAGGAACGGACCCAGCACCGCGGCGAGTTCGGTGGGCGCGTCCAGTGCGATGAGGTGGGCAGCAGTGGCGAACTCGACCAGAGTGGCGTCGGGGATCGCAGCGGCGTACCGACGGCCGATGTCCTGGAAGTCGGCGACGTCGAGCCTGCCGATGCCCACCAGTGTGGGGACGGAGACGGCGGCGACGTCACCGGTTGCGGCGCCCTGGGAGTGCATCCCCACGACGGCCTGGTTCACCAGCGATGTCCGTAGCGGCTCTCGGAGTCGGTCGGCCAGTCCCGCGGCAACGTCATCCCACCTGCGACCAGGACCGCGCAGCCACATGTCCAGGTTCACACGGACAGCGGCGTCCAGGTCGCCCGCGGCCAGGGCCGCAGTCTCCGCGTCATCGTAGGCGACCATGTCCGCAGACCAGTGGTATCCCGGCCAGGGCGGGGCGAGCAGCGCCAGGGAGTGCACCCGGCCCGGGTGGGCGAGAGCGAAGTCCACGGCCACGCGGCCGCCCCAGGACGCGCCCACAAGGCGGACACGCTCGTGGCCGAGGTGGTCCAGGAGACGGCGCAGGTCGTCGGTCTCACTGAACGGTCCGGTCGGGGGAAGGGACTCACCGAAGCCACGCAAGTCGTACCGGACGACTGTGTGCCGTTCCGCGAGGGCGGGCACGACCGCGTCCCACATGCGGTGGTCGGCGATGCCGGCGTGCACGAGGACGACGGGCGGTCCGTCGCCGACGACGACGTAGGAGAGGTGGCCGAGATCGTCGGCGAGTAGGCGCATCCGCAGATGCTTGCAGGAAGACAGCGTGCGTGCCACCCGATAAGGGAAGGCCCCGCTCTGGCTGCGCGCCCTTGGTCATCCGGCTCTGCCGGTGATCAGAGTGACAGTCCCTCGTCCGGGGTGAACCCTCGCGGTCACCGCACCGGCGCGTCGGCCACGCCGGGCCGGGCCCGGGGGCCGGTGGCGGCGTCGGCGGGACTCCCGGTACGCCGACGCCGCCGGCCCCTTCCCCGCGTGGCGGTCCGGTGGGCGGGCGGCGCGCCGTCAGTGGCGCGCCCGCGCCCGGTCCAGCGCCGCGACGCCCAGCGCCGCCAGGCCGATCTGGATGAGCCACTCGATCCAGTCGACGCCCTTGGTGTGGGCCACGCCGAACGCGGCGGCGATGCCCGATCCGATGAGTGCCGCCACGATGCCGACCAGGATCGTCCACAGGAGGCCGATCCGCTGGCGCCCGGGGACGACGAGCCGCCCGAGGATGCCGATGACGAGTCCGATGACGATGGCGCCGATGATGCTCGAGATCTCCATCTCCGCCCCTCTTGTGTGAAGTTCCCGTAGTACTCCATCTGCCCGCTGCGGGCGGCAACAGTCCATTCCGCCTCATCTCGGGGCGGGTTCCGGGCCGCTCCACGGTCCGCCGGAGCGGTGCCCTCCTGTTCAGTCCCTGTTCTGCCATGTACCGTTCAACAATCCGTCGCATGGGCGGCGTATGAAGGGACCTCTACGCGCGCAGACTTCCCTGAAGGTTCTACGCGCGCAGACCCCGCACGTCGCACCCCTCTCTCCCCAACCCGTATGGAGGTCCGCCGGATGCCCGGACTCATCAGGTCCCGCCGCAGACTCACCACGGCGCTCGCCGTGTTCGGCCTGCTCACCGCAGGCGCCGCCGTCCAGGCGACCGCCGCCGCCACCCCGGCCCACGCGGCCACCCCGCACCGCGTCCTGTTCGACAACGCGCACGCGGAGACGGCCGGCAACGCCGACTGGATCATCTCCACCAGCCAGCCGGACCCCCTCGGCCAGAACTCCTCACCGTCCGCCGAGACGGACTGGACGGGAGCACTCTCGTCCTGGGGCGTCGGCCTGCAGAAGACGGGCAACTACAGCCTCAAGACGCTGCCCTCGGGTTCCAGCCTCGCCTACGGCGGCTCGTCCTCGACCGACCTGTCGAACTTCGACACCCTGGTCCTGCCCGAACCCAACACCCTGTTCACCACGGCCGAGAAGACCGCCATCATGACGTTCGTCAAGAACGGCGGCGGCCTGTTCATGATCTCCGACCACACCGGCGCCGACCGTAACAACGACGGCTACGACGCGGTCGAGATCTTCAACGACCTGATGACGAACAACAGCGTCGACTCCACCGACCCGTTCGGCTTCTCCGTCGACTCGCTCAGCATCAGCTCCGACCACCCGTCGGCGATCAGCGACAGCACCGACCCCGTGCTGCACGGCTCCTTCGGCACCGTCACCAAGAGCCTCATCGCCAGCGGCACCACCGCGACCCTGAAGCCCGCCGACAACTCCTCCGTCAAGGGCCTGCTCTACCGGACCGGTTACTCCGGCACCACGGGCGCCTTCTTCGCCACCAGCACCTTCGGCAGCGGCCGCGTCGCCTTCTGGGGCGACAGCTCGCCCGTCGACGACGGCACCGGTCAGTCGGGCAACACGCTGTACGACGGCTGGAACGACTCCAGTGCCACCAACGCGGCCCTGGCCCTCAACGCCACCGAGTGGCTGTCCGGGGCGAGCGGCAGCAGCGGGGGCGGGGGCGGGGGCGGCGGCTCCACCTGCACCGCCGCCCAGCTCCTGGGCAACAACGGCTTCGAGTCCGGCGCCACCACCTGGAGCGGCACCAGCGGCATCATCACCAACGCCGGCGGGGAGTCACCCCACAGCGGCTCGTACTACGCCTGGCTGAACGGCTACGGCTCCGCGAACACGGACACGCTCTCCCAGTCGGTGAGCATCCCCTCCGGCTGCACCACCGCCACGTTCAGCTTCTACCTGCACGTCGACACGGCCGAGACCACCACGAGTACGGCGTACGACACCCTCAAGGTCCAGGTGCTGGGCAGCTCGGGGACCGTCCTGAGCACCCTGGCGACGTACTCCAACCTCAACGCCGCCGGCGGTTACACCCAGCGCAGCTTCAACCTGGCCGGCTACGCCGGGCAGACGGTGACCCTCAAGTTCACCGGCACCGAGGGTTCCAAGCTGCAGACGTCGTTCGTCGTCGACGACACGGCGCTCACCGTGAGCTGAGCCGGGTGACGCGTGCGGCGGCCCGGCTTCCGGGCCGGCCCGCCGCACGCGCGGCTCTCTCAGGAGGCCGATCGGCGTTCGAAGACCACGTCCCGCGCCGTCCCCAGCGCCGTCGCCAGCGCCCCCAGCAGCACCGCGTCCTCGCCCAGCCCGCTCGGTGCGATCCTCGGTCGCAGCGGGGTCAGCGCGCGCAGCGTCTCCCGCACGGGCCGCAGCAGCAGGTCGACGCTGTGGCCCACCCCTCCGCCGAGCACGACGAGGTCGGGGTCGAGCACGGCCGCCGCGGCGGCCACGGTGTGCGCGATCCGCTCGCCCTCCAGCCGCACCGCCCGCACCGCGGCGGGATGCCCCTGCCGGGCCGCGTCGAACACCGCCTTCGCGGTGAGCTGCCCGGTCATGCCGAACGCCCGCGCCGACTCGACGACGGCCAGGCCCGACACCGCGTCCTCCAGCGTCCGCGGCTTCTGCCGCCCCGGCCACGGCAGGAACCCGATCTCGCCGGCCCCGCCGTGCGCCCCGGTGAACAGCCGTCCCTCGCTGACGACGCCCATGCCGAGCCCGGTCCCGATCAGGATGTACGCGAACAGGCGGCTGCCCGCTCCGACGCCGTACGTGTACTCGCCGAGGGCGGCCAGGTTGGCGTCGTTGTGCACCTCCAGCGGGACGCCCAGTTCCTCGCGCATCCGGTCGAAGAGCCCGGCCCGGCCCCAGCCCGGCAGGTGCATCGCGTACCGCACCCGGCGGCGCTCCTCGTCGTACACACCCGGCGTCCCCACCACCGCGTGGGCCACCTCGTCGTGCCCGAGGCCCGAGGCGGTGACCACCTGCCGGGCGGTGGAGACGACCAGGTCGGCCATCGCCCCCGAGGTGCGCGCCCGGTTGCGCACGTCCGCCCGGGAGACCACCTCGCCGTCGAGGTTGGCGACCGCGACCCGCAGCCAGCTCCGGCCGATGTCGATGCCGAGGGCGTGCCCGGCCGCCGGATCCGGCGCGTACAGGACCGCCATCCGGCCGCGCCCGGGCGTGTGCGTGCCCACCTCGTGCACCAGTCCGGCCTTCTCCAGAGCCGCCAGAGCGCTGGAGACCGTCGGCTTCGACAGGCCCGTCTCCCGGGCCAGCTGGGCGCGCGAGGCCGCGCCGGCGGCACGCAGCCGGTCCAGGAGCAGCCGCTCGTTGGTGCTGCGCAGCCGCCTGCGGTTCCAGGGCTGTTCGGGCTGCTCGGAGGCGTCGCTGGCGGGCACCACCCCATTCTCACGCATGCACGCCACCCCCTTGACGCGTCTAGTAAGGCTCCTTAACTATATCGCCCAGTCAGCCTCGCCGGGCGAGCCGGGGGGAGCCCGGCACCGGCCGGATGCCCGCCGCACTTGACCCGCCGGCCGCCGTCGCACGACGTCGGCCCGCACTCCCCAGCCCTCTCCCCGCGTCCCCTTCAGGAGGCCCCATGTCCGGCAGCCCGCCACCCGG
Source organism: Streptomyces sp. NPDC007264 (assembly GCF_042869095.1). Taxonomy (NCBI): domain Bacteria; kingdom Bacillati; phylum Actinomycetota; class Actinomycetes; order Kitasatosporales; family Streptomycetaceae; genus Streptomyces; species Streptomyces sp. NPDC007264. Next base: position 131,918 of record NZ_JBIAFD010000015.1, on the reverse strand, counting down.
CGGTGGATTCGCCCGCAGTGTCGGCCTGTTCCAGGCCACAGCCATCAACATGAGCCAGATGTGCGGCATCGGGCCGTTCGTCACCATCCCGCTGATGGTCGCCGCGTTCGGCGGTCCGCAGGCGGTCATCGGCTTCGTGGCGGGCGCGCTGCTGGCGCTCGCCGACGGGCTCGTGTGGGCCGAACTCGGCGCGGCGATGCCCGGCTCGGGCGGCAGTTACGTCTATCTGCGCCAGGCGTTCCAGTACCGCACCGGGCGGCTGATGCCGTTCCTGTTCGTGTGGACGGCGATGCTCTTCATCCCGCTGATCATGTCCACCGGTGTGGTGGGCTTCGTCCAGTACCTGGGCTATCTGGCCCCGCACCTCGGGCAGACCGCCGGTGATCTCGTCGGGCTCGGCGTCATCGCGCTGGTGATCGCGCTGCTGTGGCGGGGCATCGAGAACATCGCCCGCATCACGGCGGTGATGTGGGCGGTGATGATCACCTCGGTGCTGCTGGTGATCATCGCGGCCGCCTCCGACTTCAGCGCGCACCTGGCCTTCACGTACCCGGCGCACGCCTTCCAGGTGACCGGCGGTCACTTCTGGCTCGGCTTCGCGGCGGGCCTGACCATCGGCATCTACGACTACCTGGGCTACAACACCACGGCGTACATGGGCGCGGAGATCAAGGACCCGGGCCGGACGCTGCCGCGCTCGATCGTCTTCTCCATCCTCGGCATCATGGTGATCTACCTGCTGCTGCAGATCGGCACGCTCGGCGTCATCGACTGGCACCGCATGACCGACCCCGGCGACATCGCCTCCACGTCGGTGGCCTCGGCGGTGCTGGAGAAGACCTGGGGCAAGGGCGCGGCGGACACGGTGACGGTCCTGATCCTGATCACGGCCTTCGCCTCGGTCTTCACGGGCCTGCTGGGCGGTTCCCGGGTACCGTACGACGCGGCCCGCGACCGCGTCTTCTTCCGCCCGTACGGAAAACTGCACCCCAGGCACCGCTTTCCCACGCTGGGCCTGGCCACCATGGGCGTGATCACCGCGGTCGGCTTCCTGATCGGCCGCCACACCGACCTGGCCACCCTGATCCAGCTGCTGACCACGGTGATGGTGCTCGTCCAGGCGCTGGCGCAGATCGCGGCCCTGACGGTCCTGCGCAAGCGGCAGCCCGGTCTGCACCGCCCGTACCGGATGTGGCTGTACCCGGTGCCGAGCGCCGTGGCCCTCGTCGGCTGGCTGGTCATCTACGGCTACGCGGACAAGAACTCGCCGGGGCGCCACCCCATCGAGTGGTCCCTGGGCTGGCTGGCGCTCGGCTGCGTGGCGTTCGCCGTCTGGGCCCGGCTGGAGAAGGTCTGGCCGTTCGGCCCGAAGGAGATCACGGAGGAGTACCTCACGACTCCCGCGGCGGAACCGGCCGGAGCGTGAGCATCGGGCGGTGACGGGGCGGGCCGGGCGGGCCCGCCGGGGTGGCCGGCCGCCGCTGCGCGCCGGCCACCCGCGGCAGCCGTCCCGCGTGGCAGCCGTCCCGCGTGGCAGCCGTCCCGCGCGGGACCCGGCTCACGCGGGGTCGAGGCCCGCGAGGAACGGGCTCGGACGCCGTACGCACCGCAGCGCGCGGCGGATCTCCGTCGCCGGGTCGCCCTCGTGGTACGGCCGCTCCGACGGTTCGATGCCGTCGAGGAACTCCTGGTAGCGGACGGCGTACATCAGCGGGGCGAGCGGTTCGGCGAGCGTCAGGGCGCGGCCCGGGTCGCTGCCGGGTGCCTGCGCCCGCCAGGCGTCGGCCCAGGCGCGGGCCGCCGTGGACCGCACCGGCTCCGGGAGGAAGTCGTGGGCCCGCAGACCGTCCACGACGGGACTGCCCCAGTGCGCGTCCGCGAAGTCCATGACGACCGGACGGCCGCCGTCACTGCGCCAGTTGCCCGGGTGGAAGTCGCCGTGGACCACCGTGTCGGGCAGACCGCACTCGGCCAGTTGCCGCCAGCGGTCCGTCAATCCCCGTACGGCGGCGAGCTCCTGTGCGGTCAGCCCGGTCGCGGCCGGACCGTCGAGGAGGGCGTCGACCTGGGCCGCGAGCACCGGCGCACGCCGGTCCCGCAGACCGGCGGGACGGTCCGGCGCGAGGGCGGCCTGCGCGGCGACGAACCGCTCCATGGCCGCCGCCACCGTCTCGGGAGAAGCCTCCCAGCAGTCCTCGCCGGGCACATGCTCCATGAGCAACCGCCGCTCGCCGCGGCCGACGACGGTCGGCACCAGCCCGGGATCCACGCGCGCGAACGCGGCGGCGACGTCCGCCTCGTCGGCGGCGAAACGCGGCGTCGCCTTGAGCCAGACGGTTCCCCGCGCGGTGGGCAGCCGGAACAGCCCCGCCAGGTTCCAGCTCCGCCGCTGGCGGACACGACCGGTGAGCGGGCGCCCGGCCGCCCCCAGTGTGCGGGCGGCCCAGTCGAGGAGTTCCCGCACGCCGTCGGCACGAGCCCATGGCGCGCGCAGCTCATGAGGTGCCGTCAGCAGGCCCGGATCGCACGCCGCTTCGGTGAGAGGTCGGCCGACGGGGGGTTCGAGCGCCTCGACGTGGTACGTCACATGGCCGTCACGTCCGCCTTCGCCCCCGTCCACGGTCAGCAGCCGCAGTACCCACACCGGCACCCCGAGCAGGGCCTCCAGCCGCTCGGCGACCGGCTCGACCTCCGACCACCACGGAACGTCCACGGGGAACGGCCCCACGGCACCCAGGACGTCCTCACCCGAAGTCACCCACGCACTGACGGTTCTGCTCACCCGCCCCAGTGTCCGGACGGCGGCCGAGCCGGGCGAACGGTTTTCCCGCAGCCCGCAGCCCCACATACCCGCGGACCCGCTCGCCCCGGGCGCAGCGGGCCTTCCTTGACCTGCGGGAAGCCACCTGCATAACGTCGAGTGTGCGATCAGCGAGCGACCCCGGGTCCGGGAGGGACCAGGTCTTCAAGGCGCTGGCCGACGCGACGCGCAGAGGAAGCCATGACCGACAGGCCCACGTTTGTGTACGTCATCTACATCGAGAGCACGCCGGAGGCCGTCTGGGAGGCGCTCACCGACCCCGATCTCACCGCCAGTTACTGGGGACATGGCAACGTCTCCGACTGGCGGCCCGGCTCCCGCTGGGAACACGTCCGCACGGACGGCTCCGGCATCGCCGACGTGGTCGGCACCGTCATGGAGAGCGAGCGGCCCACCCGCCTCGTCACCACCTGGAGTGCGCCCGAGAACGAGGGCCGGGAGGACAAGCGCTCCAAGGTCACCTTCGACATCCGGCCGCACGCCGACATCGTCAGGCTCACCGTCACCCATGAGGACCTCGCGAACGAGGCCGAGCGCGCCGACGCGGCCCGCGGCTGGGCGGCGGTGCTGTCCAACCTGAAGTCGCTCATCGAGACAGGGACCCCGCTGCCGCAGGAGCCGTGGCTGGTGCCGAACCGCTGACGCGCGCGGCGGCACCGCGGGTTGCCCGGGAGGCGGCCGCATCCGCGCCGGGGCCGGTCCGCGCGGTGCGGACCGGCCCCGGCGCCTTCCCTTCGTGCTCGGTGTCCCGGGGCGGTCAGGTGCGCGTGCTCCTCGCCGCCGCGCCCGCGCAGATCACGCCCAGCACCACGGCCAGCGCCCCGATGACGATGTTGCTCACCACGACTCCGGCGTCCGGGCTGGTGCCCACGATCCAGGGTGCGATGATCATCCACGCGCCCATCGCGCACATGGCCCAGCTCAGGCCGTACATCCTCTCGGGCGTGATGGTGAACCCGAGGGCCAGCAGGACGAACGCGATCCCCATGATGAGGTTGTGTGTCACGAGCGCCGGCTGGCTCGTCGTGTAGTGGAGGATCCACGGGGATGCGGCGCAGTACAGACCGACCAGGAAGACCGGTCCGTCCACGAGCGCCACATCGCGGCCACCGAGCATGCGGGTGTAGCGGGCCCGCATTTCGTGTACGTCGGGATGGGTGGTGATGTCACCCCGTGTGTGCGAGACATCGGACATGAGACTCGTCTCCTTCGGTGACTCCGCAGGCCGGCCGCGTCCGGTGTGGTATGCGGTGAGGCGCTGCGTATCTCCATCTTGCCCTTATTCACCCTTTATGTGTAGAGGTCGTGGCGGAGAGGGTGCCGTGCGGCGAAGGCGCCCGCCCTGCTTCAGGGCGGCCCGTCGCCGCGTCGTCGCTCCTGCGTCCGCACCTCGTCGAGGTCGGGCAGCCTGTCCAGGCCCCGCACCGCCCGTGCCATCCGCGGATTGCCCGCCAGCACGGCGCGATGGCGGTCCAGGAACGCCCAGTACCCGGCGGTGAAGGGGCAGGCGCGCGGTCCCACCCGGTCGCCCGGCCGGTAGGCGCAGCCACCGCACAGGTCGCTCATCCGGTTCACGTACGCACCGCCGGACGTGTACGGCTTGGTCGTCATCCGCCCGCCGTCGGCGTACTGCGACATGCCGACGACGTTCGGAAGCATCACCCAGTCGTGGCCGTCGACGAAGCAGCGGTGGAACCAGTCCGTCACCGCCCGCGGATCCCATCCGCGCTGCAGGGCGTGGCTGCCCAGCAGCATCAGACGGGGGACGTGGTGCGTCCACCCGGTGTCGCGCACCTGGGCGAGCACGGTGGACAGGCAGCGCGCCGTGACCGCGCCGGCGTCCAGTTCCAGGAACCAGCCGGGTGGCGGAGCGTCGTGCCGCAGGGCGTTGCACCGCCGGTAGTCCTCGCCGAAGTACCAGTACAGGTGCCAGACGTACTCGCGCCAGCCGGCGATCTGCCGTACGAACCCCTCGACGCTGTTGACCGGCGCCTCCCCGGCCCGCCACGCCCGCTCGGCCCGCTCGACGCACTCCGCGGGATCCAGCAGACCGAGGTTGAGCGACGACGACAGGAGGCTGTGGCTCATCACGGGGTCGGCGGCGAGCATCGCGTCCTCGTACGGCCCGAAGCGGGCCAGCCGACGGGTGATGAACCGGCCCAGCGCGGCCAGTGCCTCGCGTCGCGAGGCGGGGAACAGGCGCGGGCCGTCCCGTCCGACGAAGACGATGCCCTCCTCGCGCTCCCAGCGGTCCAGATCGTGGCGCACCTCGGCGTCGATGTCGTCCTCGCGGGGCCGGTAGGGCCCCGGGACGCCGAGGGTGCGCGCGCCTGACGGCGGAGGTTCGCGGTTGTCGCGGTCGTGGTTCCAGCGGCCGCCCGCCGGGCCGCCGCCGTCCATCAGGAGGCCGTACCCGCGGCGCACCCAGCGGTAGAAGTCCTCCTGGCGCAGCCGCTCCCCGCCGCGGCCGTCCGCCCACGCCCGGAAGTCGTCGTGCGGGACGAGGAAGCCGCGCGCGGGCAGCACCGTGACACCCGGCAGGGACGACACCAGCGCGAGGGCGGCCCGGGACGTCGGATGATGCACCGTCACCCGCCCCTCACCGACCGCCTCGCGCAGACCCTCCCGGTAGGTCTCGGACCGGACGTAGCGCACCCGGTCACCCAGACCGGCGGCGCGGTGGCGCATCGCGGAGAGCACGAGATGGGCCTTCGCCCGGTGGAAGCGGCGCCGGCGGAAGACCGAACGGGCCTCGATCATCACGACCGGTGCCGCACGGTCGGGGCCGCCCTCGCCCGGCGTGAGGAAGTGCGGACCGAGTTGGTCGCCGAACAGCCAGTGGGGAGTGGTCACGGCCGTGGCTCCTCAGCCGCGCCCGCGCGCCCGCGCGCCCGCCGGAAGCGGGCCAGGCCGTCGGAGAGGTCGACGATCGGTTCCGGGTAGCCGGCGCACTCGGCGCGTTCCGGGCCGGACAGCCGCCACGGCTGGTGCACCGCGGGCCCGCCGAGCCCGGCGAGTTCGGGCACCCAGCGCCGCACGTACGCGCCGTCGGGGTCGTGGCGCCTGGCCTGGGCGAGGGGATTGAGGACCCGGCCCGGACGGGTGTCGGTGCCCGTGCCGGCGACCCACTGCCAGTTGAGCTGGTTGTTGGCCACGTCCCCGTCGACCAGCAGGTCGAGGAAATGACGGGCGCCCACGCGCCAGTCCACGTACAGGGTCTTCGAGAGGAAGCTCGCGGTCAGCAGGCGACCGCGGTTGTGCATCCAGCCCTCGTGGCGCAGCTGGCGCATCGCCGCGTCGACGAGCGGGTAACCGGTGCGGCCCTCCCGCCACGCCTCGATGTCCGCCCGTGCGGCGCTCCCGGACCGCCAGCGGTCGTGCCGCGGGCGATAGTCGGCGTGGGCCGCCGCCGGCCGCGCCGCCAGCACCTGGTGGTGGAAGTCGCGCCAGACGAGCTGGCGCACGAACGCCTCGGCACCCGGGCCACCCGCCCGGCGCGCCCGGTGGACGACCTCGACGGGGGAGAGGGTGCCGAAGTGGAGATGCGGCGACAGCCGTGATGTCGCGTCACCGGCCAGGTCGTCATGGCGTTCCTCGTACGCGGCGATCCCACCGCGCAGCCACGCCGTGAGGCGTCTTCTGCCCTCCGCCTCGCCCCCGGCCGCGAGCCGCTCCGACAGCCCGGACAGTCCCCGGCGGGAGGGGAGGCGCTCCGAGCCGACGGCGTCCGGCACGCGGATCCTCCCCGGCGCGCCCAGGACGTCCCTGAGGCGCTGCTGCGACCAGCGCCGGAAGTACGGGGTGAAGACCGCGAAGTGATCCGAGGAGGCCGGTGCGACGGCCCCGGGCGGCAGTGCCGTGATCACCGCGTCGTGGACGTGCAGCCGGCAGCGGCCGCCCTCCAGCGCCGCGCGCAGCCGCTGCTCCCGCCGGTGGGCGTACGCGCTGACCCCGGCCGCCAGGTGGACCTCGCCGGCCGCCGCCTCCGCGGCCACCCTGCACACCTCCTCGACGACGTCACCGGTGCGCACGACGAGCCTGCCGCCCCGTTCGCGCAGGCCCGCATCGAGATCCCGCAGGCAGTCGGCGAGAAAGGCCAGCCGGTTGGGCGCGGCGAACCCGGCGGCCTCGACGCCCCGGTCCCGCACGAACAGCGGCACCACCGCGGACGAGCCCTCCAGGGCGGCGCGCAGCGGCGGATGGTCGTGCAGCCGCAGGTCCGAGGTGAACAGGACGACCGAGACGGTCATGGGCTCCTCCGCGACGGGGCGTGGGACGGTGCTCTGCGGTCCGCCCGCGCGGGCGGGTGCGGACGTCAGCGGACGGGGGTGTCCTCCCCGGCCGGGGCGGCAGGCGCCCTGGCGGCGGCCCGGGCGATGTTGCGGGCCATGCCGCCGAACACCACGGCGTGGAAGGGCGAGACGGCCCACCAGTAGACGTGGCCGAGCAGTCCGCGCGGGTGGAACAGCGCCCGCTGGCGGTAGCGCGTCCGCCCGGCGTCGTCCGTCTCCGTGCACATCTCCAGCCATGCCAGTCCCGGCAGCCGCATCTCGGCGCGCAGCCGCAGCAGACGGCCGGGCTCGATCTCCTCCACCCGCCAGAAGTCCAGCGAGTCGCCGACCCGCAGGCGGGCCGCGTCACGCCGGCCGCGGCGCAGCCCGACCCCGCCCACCAACCGGTCCAGCCAGCCGCGCACCGCCCAGGCCAGCGGGAACGAGTACCAGCCGTGCTCGCCGCCGATGCCTTCGATGACCTTCCACAGGGTCTCGGGAGAGGCGTCGACGGGCCGCTCGCGGAGATCCGTGTAGAGGCTGCCGCCGGCCCAGTCGGGGTCCGTGGGGAGCGGGTCGCTGGGCGCGCCGGGCACCGAGGCGGACGACCAGCGCGTGGCGACGTCGGCGTCGCGCACGCGGTGCAGGGCGAGCCGGACCGCCGCGTCGAAGCCGATCGGACGGCCCGGCGGGTCGGGGACGAAGCGGGTGATGTCGTGTTCGTGGCAGACGACCTCGTGGCGCAGCGACTCGGTGAGAGGGCGTGCGATGGACGGGGGCACCGGGGTCACCAGGCCGATCCAGAGGCTGGACAGGCGGGGTGTGAGGACCGGCACGGGCAGGATCAGCCGGCGCGGCAGACCGGCGATCGCCGCGTACCGCATCATCATCTCCCGGTAGGTGAGGATCTCTGGGCCGCAGATGTCGAAGGCCCGGTTGACGTCGCCGGGCATCCGCGCGCTGCCGACCAGGATGCGCAGCACGTCCCGTACGGCGATCGGCTGGATGCGGGTGCGCACCCAGCGGGGGGTGACCATGACCGGCAGCCGCTCCGTCAGGTAGCGCAGCATCTCGAACGAGGCCGAACCCGACCCGATGATGACGGCCGCCCGGAGCACGGTCGTGGGCACGCCGGAGGCGAGGAGGATGCGGCCCACCTCGGCACGGGACCGCAGATGCGGCGACAGCTCCCGCTCGGGCACGCCCGCCGGGGCCAGGCCGCCGAGGTACACGATCCGCCGTACCCCGGCGGCCCGCGCCCGTTCCCCGAAGACGTGCGCCGCCCGCCGGTCGGTCTCCTCGAAGCCGCCGCCCGCACCGAGGGCGTGCACCAGGTAGTAGGCGACGTCCATGCCGCGCATCGCCTCGGCGACCGAAGCGGGGTCCGTGACGTCCCCGCGGACCACCTCGACGTCGCCGGCCCATGGATGGTCGCGCAGCCGGTGCGGGGAGCGGACGAGGCAGCGCACCGGGTGCCCTGCCGCGAGTAGTTCCGGGACGAGCCGCCCGCCGATGTACCCGGTGGCACCGGTCACCAGGCAGCGCGGTCCCGGTTCGGCATCGCCGTTCATGGGCCTCAGTCCCTCGTGTCGTACGGTTCCCCGGGTGATCTCTTCCACCGGTGGAGCCCTTCGGACGCGCGGACGCGGTCCGGTGCGGCGCGTACGGCGGCACCGGAATCCGGAAAGACCGTGCGGGGCCGCCGGACGGCCCCCGCCGCGGACCCGTTCGGCAGGGTGAACCGGCCGGGCAGATGGCCCAGTGGCGCGGGACACCCCCGGCCTCCCGGCCCGCACGAGCAGGAGCCTCTCCGCGATGCGTGGTCCGGCCACGACGGCGGGGACCGCCGTTCGCGCCGCCACCGGCTCGGGGAGGAACCGGGAGCTCCCGTCAGTCCTGGGCGACGTCCGCGGATGCCGCCCGGGCGAGGGCGTCCGCCACCGTTGTGCAGGCGAGCCGGGCCACCGCTGGCCCCGTACCGGGACGGGCGGACCGCAGGGGACGCCTCCACGGCGCAGGTGGCGAAGCCCGGCGGCGCGCACGGGCGGTGACGAGGTACCGGGCTCCGGAGGAACCGGGCTCCGGAGGTACCGGGCTCCGGAGGTACCGGGCTCCGGAGGTACCGGGCTCCGGAGGAACCGGCCTCCGGCGGCCTTCCGGCGGCGACGACGCGCTGGGCTTTGATCGCTCGCCTCGCACGCGCGGCTGTGCCCATGGTCACGAGCCCCTTCCATAATGGTCCTGCGGGGTCGGCCCGGCCGGCCGCGCAGGACTACGTGTGTGGACGGTCGACGGGAACGTGGGCGACCGCGGGGTGAGGAAGGTTCCATGACCGCAGCGAAGGACGAGCGCCGCCCGGCGGGCGAACTGGAAGCCGGCGTCATGGCCGCCCTCTGGGCCGCGGACGCCCCCCAGACGCCCGCCCAGGTGCAGCTGAGCCTCGGCGCCGGTCTCGCCCGCACCACGGTCACCACGATCCTGTCCCGGCTGCACGAGAAGGGCATCGTCGACCGCAGGCGCCAGGGCCGCGGGTACGCCTACTTCCCGGTCCAGGACGCCCACGGGCTCACCGCCCGCCGTATGCACACCGAGCTGGACCGGGACAGCGACCGGCACACCGTGCTGGCCCGCTTCGTCGCGCAGCTCAGCGAGGACGACGAGCGCGTTCTGCGGGACCTGCTGGAATCCGGTGGGCCGTGACCGGGTCGCCGCTCCGGCGCGCGGCGGCGGCGTCCGCAGCGCGGCATCACCCCACGGCCGGCCCCCACGGCCGTCCGGACAGGTCCTCCCAGGGTCTCCACCGGCCCTGTCGGAGGGACGCCGTACGTCACGGCAGTCGAACCGGGCAACGGAGTGGCAGGCCGGGGCACTCCCCGACCTGCCGCTGCCTCACGAAGCCGTCGGTGTCTTCCCGTGGCTGCCGTAGGGCCGCGTGATGATCTCCATGCCGTGCCCGGCCGGATCCATGAAGTACACGCCGCGCCCACCGTGGTGGTGGTTGATCTCTCCAGGCTGCTTCAGATGCGGATCGGCGTAGTACGTGATCCCGACCTGCTGGAGACGCGCGAAGGCCGCGTCGAACTCCTCGTCGGAGACGAGGAACGCGTAGTGCTGCATGACGATGGACTCCGCCGGGACGGCGGCGAAGTCCAGGGTGACCCCGTTGCCGGTGGCCACGGGGATGAACGGGCCCCACTCGGTCCCGACCTCAAGCCCCAGGACGCGCGCCAGGAACTCGGCCGACTCCCGGTTGTCCCGGGCATGGACGATGGTGTGGTTCAACTCGACTGACATGTGTGGAATGCCTCCGCAAGGCACCTCACGGCACCTCCATGCCTCACCCAGCCGGTGACCGACACGCGATGCGTGCGCATGATCCTAAACAGCAGCACTCACGCCGTCGAGGCGTCTTGCGAGGAGGCGGACCTTTTCGGCCACGGGCCGCGAACCGGGCGCTCAGGGCTGACGGGCGGAGAACCGGCGGCGCAGGTGTCCGTACCAGGCGTGGACGTACGCGGCACTCACTGCGGCTTCGGGGGAGAAGAGGCCGAAGGCGTGGCAGGCGCCGGGGTACAGGTGCAGTTCGGCGGGCACGCCGCCGGCCGCGAACTGCCCGATGCGGCGGCCTCCGACCGGGACGTGATCCTGCCCGGCTACGAGGCGGCGCTCCGAAGCAGCCCTCGGGCATAGGCGGCCTGTCCGACGTGCTGCAGATCGTCGGACAGGACGCTGACGAGCCGCACGCCCAGGCTGACCGGCGGGTCCCAGCGCTCGTCCACGATGCGCTCGAAGTCCTTGGCGGTCAGACCGCGCACGAAGCCGAGCGTCTGCTCGTGCACGGCGTCGTAGTAGCCGGTCAGCAGGTCACCCGACGCCACCCGCACCTTGGCGACCTTCTGCGGGCCGTGGCCGTAGCCCGTGTCCCCGCGGGGCAGCCCGAGTCCGAAGCGCTTCTCCCAGCCCTGGGACAGCCAGACCTGGTCGAGGTCCGCGGCGTCGGCGACGTGGTCGTCCTGCACCCGGGTGAGATGCCAGACGAGCCACGCGATGGAATTGGTGCCCCCGGTGGGCCGGGCGTTGAGGTCGTCCGGCCCCAGGCCGTCGACGGCGGCGTGGACTTCTTCCCGGATCCGGCTGTACGCGTCGATGAGGATGTCCTTCGCATGCATGGGTCCACCATCACCCATCACGGCCGCGGGTGCCGGACGATCGCCGCGCCGCGCGCCGGTCGGGTGGCCGCGCGGTCCTCCGCCGTGCCCGTCAGGTGGCTGCGGCCCCCTCCGCCGCGCCCGCCGAGAGGAGCCGCATCAGGGCCCGGGCCGCGGGACTGGTGGCCTCCGGGGGCGGCAGCACGGCGACCGTCTCGTAGACGGCGGCGTCCTTGATCGGGAGCGACACGAGTGGGGACGCCTCCCGTTTGTGCCCGAAGTGGCGCGGCACGACGGCGATGCCCAGTCCCTCGTGGAGCAGGTCGAGGAGACTGTGCACGTCGTTGACCTCCAGCGTCACGGTCCGCCGGACCCCCGCCCGCGCGAACACGGCGTCGGTCGTGCGGCGCGGCCCCCAGTCGGGGTGGAAGTCGACGAACGCCTCCCCGCCCAGGTCCTCGGGCGTCACGGCCCCGCCGTCGGCGAGCGGGTGCGACGGATGGCACAGCACGGTCATCGGCTCGCTCGTCAGCGGGACGTGCCGCAACTGGTCGCTGTCCGCCCGGGTCCGCACCGCGAACGCGAGGTCCAGACGGCCTGCCGCGACCTCGTCGGCCAGCGCGCCCGAGCCCGCCTGCCGCAGCCGGATCTCCACGTCCGGATGCCGCCCGCGGAACCCGGCTAGCAGCCTGGCGACGTCCACCCCGGCGATGCACTGCTCCGTGCCCAGCGAGAGCGTGCCGCGCAGCACCCCCTGGACGGCCGCGACCGCCTCACGGGCCGCGCGCACCTGGGCCAGGATCCGCTCCGCCTCGACCAGCAGGGCGCGCCCGGCCTCCGTGAGCGTGACGCTGCGGGTGGTGCGGACGAACAGCGGAGCCTGAAGCTCCCGCTCCAGGGCCCGGACCGAGGCGGACAGGCCCGACTGCGACACCATCAGGCGTTCCGCGGCCCTGGTGAAGTGCCGGTCCTCGGCGACCGCGACGAAGTGCTGAAGATGACGCAGTTCCATGATTGAGAAGCGTAGACGCTCAATCCGATCCGATTCCTCTGTTGGACCGCTGCCGGGCGGCCGGGCGAGAGTGGACCGCGTCGTCAGAAGCCCCCCTCATGGAGCGCATGTTGTACACGGCAGATCCCGCCCGCTACGAGACCATGCCCTACCGCCGCACCGGCCGCAGCGGTCTGAAGCTCCCCGCGCTGTCGCTCGGCCTCTGGCACAACTTCGGCCCCGACCGCCCGGTGGAGACCCAGCGGCGGATCCTGCGCCGCGCCTTCGACCTCGGCGTCACGCACTTCGACCTGGCCAACAACTACGGGCCGCCGCCCGGCGCCGCCGAGTCCGCCCTCGGCGACGCCCTCAGGGCGGACTTCGCGTCCCACCGCGACGAACTGGTCGTCTCCACCAAGGCCGGCTACCTCATGTGGCCGGGGCCCTACGGCGAATGGGGCTCCCGCAAGTACCTGCTGTCCTCGCTGGACCGCAGCCTGCGGCGGATGGGCCTGGACCACGTCGACATCTTCTACTCCCACCGCCCCGACCCCGGCACTCCGCTCGAGGAGACGATGGGTGCTCTGCACTCGGCGGTCCAGCAGGGCAAGGCGCTCTACGTCGGCGTCTCCAACTACTCGCCGGAGCAGACCCGCGAGGCCGCCCGCATCCTCGCCGGGCTGGGCACTCCGCTGCTGATCCACCAGCCGCGCTACTCGATGCTCGACCGCCGCCCCGAGGACGGGCTGCTGGACACCCTGGACGAGCTCCAGGTCGGCTCCATCGCCTACTCGCCGCTGGAGCAGGGCCTGCTGACCGGCCGCTACCTCGACGGGATACCCGACGGCTCGCGGGCCGCGAGCGACAGCCCGTTCCTCGGCGCCGACGCGGTCACCGACGACCTGCTGCGTCGACTGCGGGCGCTGAACGAGATCGCCGTGTCCCGCGGCCAGTCGCTGGCGCAGATGGCCCTGGCCTGGGTGCTGCGCGGCGGCCGGGTGACCTCGGCGCTGGTCGGTGCGAGCAGCCCGCAGCAGCTGGAGGACAGCGTGGCGACGATCCGCAACCTGGACTTCGAGGCGGACGAACTGGCCCGGATCGACGCGGTCATCACGACGTGAGGCGTTCGCTCACGTCCCAGAGGCGGGCCGCCGACTCCGGGTCGACCGCGTACCGGAGCACGCCGGACGTCTCCTGCCCGGCGCGCCAGGCGGCCTCGTCCTCCTGGGCGACCAGCGGGCTGATGTCGCAGTTCTCGCAGTAGACGCCGCCGTGCGCGTCGAGTTGCGGGCTCGTCGCGCACCACACGCTGGTGGCCGCCCCCTGGGGGACCGTCTTGAGCTGCCGGGCGGGGTCACGCACGGGGCGTCCGTCCTCGTCGACGGCGCCGGCCGCCCGGACGACGTCCTCCGAGACGTGCTTGGCGAGACCGGTGTCGACGACGACGCCCGGGTGGACGGCGAAGGCCCGTACGCCCTCCGTCCGCCCGCGGCGGTCCAGCTCGACCGCGAAAAGGGAGTTCGCCGTCTTCGACTGGCCGTAGGCGGCGAAGGGCTCGTACGGCCTGTGTGTGAAGTGCAGGTCGTCGAAGACGACGGGGGAGAAGCGGAACCCCCGGGAGGACACCGAGACCACCCGGGCCCCGCCGGCCGCCCGCAGCGCGGGCCGCAGGCGGGACACCAGCTGGAAGTGTCCGAGGTGGTTGGTGGCGAACTGGGCCTCGAAGCCGCGCGCGTCGCGCGTCAGCGGGGTCGCCATGATGCCGGCGCTGTTCACGAGGATGTGCAGGGACCGGCCGGAGGCCAGGAACTTCTCGGTGAACGCGTCGATCGACGCCGGGTCCAGCAGATCCATCGGCTCCACCTCGGCGCCCTCGACGTCCCGGAGCGCGGTCCGTGCCCGGTCCGTGTCACGGGCCGGCACGACGACCTCGGCACCCGCGGCACGCAGGACGCGGGCCGTCTCGAGACCGATGCCGGAATAGCCGCCGGTGACGACCGCGACCTTGCCGGTCAGGTCGATTCCCTTGATCACGTCGTCGGCGGTGGACGCGGCCCCGAAGCCGGAGGGGAGGGGCTGCTGTGCGGTGGACATGGTGGTCATCTCCTCGGAGTGGACTGTCCAGGCCACCGTAGGACCGCGGATGCGGACGATGAATGCTTGAAGGTCCGGATTACTTGCGCGATAGTTCAGTCATGTCCGTGGATCCCCTGTCCGAGGCCCTAGCCGTCGCCGATGCCCGCTGCGTCTTCTCCGGCGGTATCAGGGCCGGTGGTGACTGGGCGATCAGGCTGCGGGGGCGGGACAGGCTCAAGGTCAACGCCGTGGTGCGAGGCCGTTGCCTGCTGGTCTACGAGGACGGTGGAGCGCCCCGCACGGTCGAAGAGGGCGACGTCGTCGTCTCCGACGGCGGCCGCCCGTACGTGCTGTGCAGCGCCCTCGGCCTGGAGCCGCTGGACTCGGGCCGGGTGACCGTCGATCCGGGTGACGGCATGGCGCACCTGGGCGACGGCGACGGCGACGGCTTCGTGTGCGTCTCCGGGCACATCGACCTGAGCAGGGACGTCGGCGACCTGCTGCGCCAGGCACTGCCGGAGCTGATCCACGTGCGGGCCGCCGAGGTCGAGGCACCGGTGCTGAGCTGGCTGATCGGGCAGCTGGTGGAGGAGATGACGGCCGCCCGCGCCGGCGCGACGTTCGCCTCCGCCCAGCTCGCCCAGCTGCTGTTCGTCCAGGTGCTGCGGGTCTGCCTGGCCGATGCGGGCGTCCTTCCGGCAGGCTGGCTGCGGGCCCTCGCCGACGAGCGCCTGAGCCCGGCCCTGCGCCTGATGCACGGCGACCCCTCGCACCCCTGGCAGCTGGAGGATCTTGCCCGGGCCGCGGCCATGTCCCGCACCACTTTCGCCCTGCGCTTCAAGGAGGCGGCCGGGGTGCCGCCCCTGACGTACCTCCTCAACTGGCGGATGGGCCTGGCCGCGCGAGCCCTGCGCGTGGAGGAGACACCGGTGGCGGCACTCGCCCGGTCCGTCGGCTACACCTCGGAGAGCGCCTTCAGCAACGCCTTCAAGCGCACCGTGGGCATCGCCCCGAAGCGGTACCGGGACGCGGCGCGGGCCGCCGCCGCAGTGCTGTGACCGGGAGGGTTCACCGGCTCGCGACGCCCGGCACGGCACCTCGCCGCACCGGACGCCGCGAGCTTCCGGCGAACCTTCCCGGCCACAGCACCAGCCGAGCCGCCTCTCGACGCGGCCGGTCCCGCGTCGCCCACGTCGAGGGGCCGGCGACCGCTCCGGTGCAGGGCGGCGGAGGCCGCCGGGCGGCAGCCCGCGACCGCCCTGCACCGGCGCGGTCAGGCCGCGCCCGCCGGGACGCGGTCCAGGAAGCCGTGGACACCGAGGATGCGTCCGTCCCCGTCCAGGGTGATCACGTCGAAGCCTGCGACGGGGGCCGAGCCGTCCGCCGTGTTCACCAGTTCCCAGCCGAAGCGCGCGACGTCGTGGTGTCCGTCGACCGCGCCCGTGAGGCGGAAGAAGAAGCCCGGGAACTGCTCGTGGGCTCCCGCGATCACCGCGGCGATCCCGTCGTGCCCGCTGACGTCGGCCAGCGGGTCGGTGTAGCGTCCGTCCGGGGTCCAGGCGGTGGCGACCGCCTTGGCCAGCGTCTCGGGATCGCCCGCGTTCCACGCCTCGAAGTAACGGGCGACGGCGGACTCGTAGCGGTTGGTGTCTGCGGACATGGCGGATCGGTCTCCGATCGGAGTCGTGTGCACTGGTGGAGGGCCGGATCCCGGGGCGCGGTGCCCGCCGGGAGCCGATGCCCGCAACCTTGCCCGGACACGTCGGCGGCGTCGATTACCCCGCGGGTAAGGGGAGAGGGACACGGAGGGTAGCCGACCGGTTCGTTTCGGCCACCCGCAGCCGTGAATATGCCAGGAGACTGGCCGAAATGGCATGGTGACAGAGTGTCAGGAGTGGCGATACTCGAGTGACAGGGTGATTCGGCCACGACCGCAGAGCGTCACCGCGCCACGGCGTCCGGTCGCCCACGTGCACAGCGAGCGAGCGCAAGGCATCACGGGCCCACCCGGCTCCGAGCACCGCACTGGGGGACGATCGTGCACGACGAATTCCTGTGCCATGTGACGGCATACGGCATATGCGGCGGTCGACGCATCGGTGTTCCCCTGGGCACCTATCGCGCGCCCACCCTGGCCCTCGCCCTGTGGTGGATGCGCGACCGTGCGTCCTGGATCGCCGAACGGCTGGACCCCCACCCGGACAACCCGCTCTTCCCGCCGAACTCCATCGCCCCGGTGGCCGAGACGGTCCCCGACGTGCCGGCGGTCCTGCGCGCATGGTGCGGCGACACCGGGCAACAGGAGAGGGTCGCCGACGAGTTGGCCGCCGGGCGGCTGGTGCGCATCGCGGTCAGTGACGACACCACCGAGTACGAACTGCTCGCGGAGTCCGTGGACGCGCTGCGGATGCAGCGGTTCGTGCACGCACTGTCCACGCCGGTCGCCTGACCGGCCCCGGCCGCCGGCCGCCGGTTGCCACGGGCGAGCGCCGACGGCCACCGGCGATCAGGCGCATAGATGGGCGAATGGCTAGAATTCGATGCATGGCTGAGCGGCCGGCCGACCCGACCGCGCCCGTCCTCGTACTGGAGACCGAGACGGGCTCCACGGTGATGAGCCCGAGCCGTGACTACCACGTGGGACGCGACCCGTCGAGCGACATCGTGCTGGACGACGACCGGGTCTCCTGGCACCACGCCGTCCTGCGCACCGAGGCCGGCCGCTGGCTGGTCGAGGACGAGAACAGCACCAACGGCACCTACACGGGCGGCCGACGGGTTCACGAGTGGTCCGTCGGCCCCGGCAGCGTGATCCGCTTCGGCAACCCCTCCGACGGCCCCCGCGCCGTCCTGGTGGACCGCACGGCGGAGCGTCCCTCGCACGTCTCCCTGCCCGCGGCCACGGGCACCTTCCGGCAGCCGACGACCGTGCGCCCGCTGCCCTCCCGCACCGTCCGCATCGGACGCGGCGCCGACAACGACATGGTCGTCGACGACCTCGTCGTCTCCCGCCGGCACGCGGAACTGCGGGCACATCCGGACGGCACGTACGAGATCGTCGACCTCGGCAGCCACAACGGCACCTTCCTCAACGGCCGGCCCGTCGCCCGCGCCCCGGTCGCGCCCGGCGACGTCGTCGGCATCGGGCACTCCGCGTTCTGCCTGGTCGGCGACCAACTTCAGGAATACGTCGACACCGGAGAGGTCTCCCTCGACGTCCAGGACCTCACGGTGTGCGTGGAGCGCGGCCGCAGGACCCTGCTCGACCGGGTGTCGTTTCCCGTCGGCGAGAAGTGCCTGCTCGCCGTGGTCGGCCCCAGCGGCTCGGGCAAGTCCACCCTGCTCAACGCCCTCACCGGCCAGCGCCCCGCCGACCGCGGCACCGTTCTGTACGACGGCCGGGACCTGTACCGCGACTACGCCGAGCTGCGCCAGCGCATCGGGCTCGTCCCGCAGGACGACATCCTGCACGCCCAGCTCACCGTGCGCCGCGCCCTCGCCTACGCCGCCGAGCTGCGCTTCCCGCAGGACACGGCCGAGGAGGAGCGCCGGGCCCGGGTGGACGAGGTGATCGGCGAGCTGGGCCTTCGGCAACGGGCCGGACAGCCCATCCACAGCCTCTCCGGCGGCCAGCGCAAACGTGTCAGTGTGGCCCTGGAACTGCTCACCAAGCCGTCCCTGCTCTTCCTCGACGAGCCGACCTCCGGACTCGACCCCGGCATGGACCGCTCCGTGATGCACATGCTGCGCGGCCTCGCCGACGACGGGCGCACCGTCATCGTCGTCACCCACAGCGTGCTCAGCCTCGACGTGTGCGACCGGCTCCTGGTGCTCGCCCCGGGCGGCAGGGTCGCCTACTTCGGGCCGCCCGGCGACACGCTCGCATTCTTCGGCTTCGAGGAGTGGCCGGAGGCGTTCGAGGCGTTCGAGCGCGACCAGGACCGGGACTGGGCGGGGGAGTACCGCGAGTCCCCGTTCCATCATCAGTACATCGACAAGTCGGCCGCGCAACCGCGTCTGCCGGGCGCGGCCGGCGGCGGCGCGGCGGTCGTCGCCCGGCCGCCGACGGCACAGAGCTGGGGCGCGCAGCTCCGCACGCTCGTGCGCCGGTACGCGGCCGTCCTCGGCGCGGACCGCACCTTCCTCGTCATCATGGTCGCCCTGCCGTTCGTGATGGGGGTGATGGCCCGGGCCCTGGCCAAGGGGCGGTTCACCCAGGAGACGGCACTGAACGCCCTGCTCATCCTGTGCGTGGGCGCCGTGCTGACGGGAGCGGCCAACGCGGTGCGTGAACTGGTCAAGGAACGGGTGATCTACCAGCGGGAGCGGGCCGTCGGACTGTCCCGGTCGGCGTATCTCATGTCCAAGATCGTGGTGCTGGGCACCGTGACCGTGCTCCAGGCCGTCGTGCTCACCCTGGTGGCGTTGCTCGGCGTGGACCTCCGGGCACCCGGCGGCAAGGGCGTACTGATGCCGCCCCTGGTGGAGATCACCCTGGCCGTGGCCCTGCTGGCGTTCACCGCGATGATGCTCGGCCTGCTCGTCTCCGCCCTGGTGCGCAGGGAAGAGGTCACCATGCCGCTGCTGGTGCTCCTCGCCATCGTCCAAGTGGTCTTCTGCGGCGCGCTGCTGACACTCGACGGCGTGGCGGTGCTGAACCAGCTGTCATGGCTCGTGCCCTCGCGCTGGGCGCTCGGCGCGATGGCGGACACCGTCGACCTCGCCCGGCTCTCGCCCGACAAGACGGATCCCCTCTTCCGCCACCGGCCGGGGACCTGGCTGCTCAACATGGGCATGCTCGTGGTGCTCTCGGCGGCCTGCGCGGCGGCCGTCGCCCTCCTGCTGCGCCGGCACGAGCCCGCGGTCATGCGGAAGTAGCGCCATGACCATGCCCGGCTTCCACCCGACCCACATCGTCCCCCCGGACGGGCTGCCCGCCTTCCGGACCCCCGACCCGGCACGGCCGACGGTGCCGCTCGACCCGCTGCTGCCGGTCCAGCTGGTCGGCCGGCGCGGCGACTGGGGCCGCATCGTGTGCGCCAACGGATGGGCGGCGTGGGTCGACGGCCGGCTCCTGGTCGCCGTACCGCAGGCACCGCCCCTCGCGGGCGCCCCGCCCGCCGGCACCACCGACCCGCGCCCGCTGCTCGCCCGCGCCGAGGAGGCGCTCGCCCGCTACCGCGCGGCAGCCGAGGACCTGGCGGCCGGGCGGCTGGACGGGGCATCCTTCGGCGAGCGCACGCGGGACCTCAGGACCGGGGTCGTCGTCGACGGGGAGCGCCTGTGGGTGTACGACGCCGAGCACGAGCGGTGGGCCTACTGCGAAGGGGCGCGGCTGACCACGTACGCCGCCACGGGTGAACCGGCGGCCGACTCGGAGACCGAGGGCCGGGAAGCGACCCGTCTCGTCCCGCACACCCCGGACGGCCGCTGATGGCGCCCGACGGCGGTCCGTTCCCCGGCACCCCCTCCGAACCGGTCGGCAGACGCATCGCCGGCTACCGGATCGAGGACGAGATCGGCCGCGGCGGGATGGCGGTCGTGTACCGCGCCCGTGATCTGCGCCTGGACCGGACCGTCGCCCTCAAACTGCTCGCACCCCAGCTCACCCGCAACGACACCTTCCGCCGGCGCTTCACCCACGAGTCCCGGGCGGCCGCGGCCATCGACCACCCGAACATCGTTCCGGTGTACGAGGCGGACGAGACGGACGGTGTGCTGTACATCGCCATGCGGTACGTCGCGGGGCGCGACCTGCGCCATCTCCTCGACCGCGAGGGTCCGTTGCCCCTGGCGACCGCCCTGAGGATCGCCGCCCAGGTGGCGTCGGCGCTGGAC
Organism: Streptomyces sp. NPDC007264; assembly: GCF_042869095.1. Classification (NCBI taxonomy): domain Bacteria; kingdom Bacillati; phylum Actinomycetota; class Actinomycetes; order Kitasatosporales; family Streptomycetaceae; genus Streptomyces; species Streptomyces sp. NPDC007264. The sequence goes on along the minus strand of NZ_JBIAFD010000015.1, from coordinate 111,773 downwards.
GCGGCGCACGACCACGGGCTCGTGCACCGCGACGTGAAGCCCGGCAACATCCTCGTGGCCCAGGGCACGGACAGCGACCACCCCGAGCACGTCTACCTCACGGACTTCGGTCTGACGAAGAAGTCGCTGTCGCTGTCCGGGTTCACCACGGCCGGCCAGATCGTGGGCACGCTGGACTACGTCGCACCCGAACAGATCTCCGGCAAGCCCGTCGACGGGCGCTGCGACGTCTACGGCCTCGGCTGCGTGGTCTACGAGACCCTGGCGGGGACGCCGCCGTTCCGGCGCGACGACGACATGGCGCTGCTGTGGGCCCACCAGTACGACCAGCCGCCGCCGCTGACGGAGCAGCGCCCCGACCTCGACGCCTCCGTCGACGGGGTCTTCGCGAAGGCCCTGGCCAAGGACCCGGACCAACGGTACGGCTCGTGCCTCGCGTTCGTGTCGGCCCTGCGGTCGGCGGCGACGGGCGCGGGCCGCTCGGGCCGTCCCACCACGCAGGTGGCGGCGCCGGAGGTCCCCGAACCGCCGGAGTGGGCGCGGCCCGTGTTCCGTTCCTGAGGCACACTCAGGCGACCTCACCCCGTCGCCGTAGCCCCTTGGCCAGCAGCCCGCCCGCGAAACCCGTGAGGAGTCCCCACAGCGCGGCCGTCCCGACCACCGTCCACAGCTGCGGCTTCAGGAACAGCACACCGGACAGCCCACCGCCCAGGTCGCCGATGCCGATGAGCGACAGACCGTAGTGCGCCGACACCCGGCAGACCGCACAGATCATGAGCACCGTCAGCACCAGCGCGACCAGCATGTCCACGGCATGGCGCCACGGCGGCATCCGCGCCGGAGAGCGGGCCGCCATCACGAACGCAGCGGCCAGCACCAGCACGGCGGCGACCACGACCAGCCACCAGGCCCGGCCGTCGTGTTCGGTGAGGGTGCCCAGGTCGAGCGTCGAGACGTCGGGGGTGCGCAGCACCTCGTCGAGCAGCCGCGGCATGGGCAGCCCGAACGGCCCGTCCACCCGCCCGTGCCAGGTCCCGCCCATGCCGATGGTGAGCGCCGGCCACACCAGGTTGGGCAGCCCCAGCAGGATCACCGCGAAGGTCCGGGCGGGATGCCCGCGGGCGGCGGCCACCACCAGCGCGATGACGGCGCCCACGGCGACGCACGCGAGCAGCAGGGCCACCATGGCGTACGCGGCGGGCCGCACCGCCTCCTGGAACCGCAGCAGACGGGCCGGGAGCGGGGCCGCGCGCGAGACCAGCAGGGCGAGCACCAACACGCCCGCCAGCCAGAGGAGACCGAACAGCACGGTCAGCGGCAGGTCCGTGGTGAAGCCGACCTTCGGGGAGATGCCGAACAGATCGCCGATGTCACCGATGTCACCGATCGTCCCGTCGTCGAGCGGGACCGGAAAGGTCTGGCGGGCCGCGAGCGCCAGCCCGGCCAGCGCCACCAGCCACAGCACGGCGATCCGCGCCGCCCAGCCCGCCAGTTCGGGCGCGCCGGCGACGGCCCGGTGGCGCAGCGGGCGCAGGAACCCGGCGGCGATCACCAGCGCCCCGGCGAGTGTCACCGACAGCGGCATCACCGTCAGTTCCGCGCGGGTGTCGGCGAGCGCGCCGGCGTCGCCGGCCAGCCGCACCGTACCGCCGACCGCGAGGACCACCACGGCCACCGCCACCCGGGGGAACCCGTTGTCGGGGATGCCGGTCCCGCCCGCCGCCCACAGCCCGAGCGCGGCGAGCACGCCCATGGCGATCAGCCCGGCCAGCACCGTCACGGCGGCCTGGACCCAGCCGTGCGGCGCGCCGGGCCGGCCGCCGGTGCGGGCGGCGGCCCGGTCGGACGGGGTCGGGGCGCTCACCCTGCCACGCTAAGCAGCCCGGCCGCACTCCGCCTGCCGGGTGGGCCGACCGCGTCGCCCCACCGCCCGCCCGGGCCTCCACCGCCGCCCCCGCGAGCACGCCTCCGTTTGCGGGGCGTCCCCCGCTCGTACACACAATGAGTCCATCGCGCAGTGAAGCGATGCACCCCCCGAAGTGCCCTGTGCCGCCACGCCGGAGGAAGAGCTCGTGAGTGCCGAACCGCCGTCCTCCGACCGCCCCTCCCGCCCCTCAGGGCCCCCGGCGGGCCCGCTGTCGGGCCCCTCCGAGCCGAGCCCCACACGGCCCGACATCCGCCCGCCGTCCGGGCCCGCCGGCGGCGGAGGTCCGTCCGGTCCTGGTGGTCCGTCCGGTCCTGGTGGTCCGTCCGGTCCCGGTGGTGCCGGCGAGGGCCCCCGCGCTCCCTGGTGGAGGTCCGTGCCGCGGGTGGCACTGATCGCCGCGTCGGCCGTGGTCGCCGTGGTGCTCGGCCTCGTCCTGACCCGGCCCGGCGGTGGTGGCGGTGGCACAGCCACCGGCGAGGTCTTCCTCCAGACGGCCGATGCGCCGGGCCCGGACCCGTTCACCGAGTCGTCGGCGGTCCAGAGCTCCGCGGCCCCCCGCACCCCGACCCCGGCGGCCCCGACGGAGCCCGTCAACGTGACGCGCGCCGTCGACGGTTCCGCTCCGGGCCTGTACGGAGGCACCCGCAACACCGCGAGTTGCGACACGGAGAAGCAGATCCGGACGCTGCGGGCGGCACCGGCGAAGAACGAGGCGTTCGCGTCGGTGGCGGGCGTCAGCCCGTCCGGTGTGCCCGGCTACCTGCGCTCGCTCACGCCCGTGCGGCTGCGCATGGACACCCGGGTGACCAACCACGGCTACCGCAACGGCACGGCCACCAGCTACCAGGCGATCCTGCAAGCCGGCACGGCGGTCCTCGTCGACGGCCACGGCGTGCCCCGGGTGCGGTGCGCCTGCGGCAACCCGCTCACGCCGCCGGTCGCGCAGAAGTCCACGCCGAAGCAGACGGGCGACCGCTGGCCCGGCTTCCGGCCGCAGAACGTCGTGGTGGTGTCGCCGTCCTCCACCGTCGTCACCGGGTTCGTGCTGTTCGACGCCGAGCACCACGAATGGTTCGACCGCCGCCGTGGCGACCACACGGGCCGCCACGACCGGAAGACGCGCCCGCCCGCGCACCCGACCCCGTCGGTGAGCCTGTCGACGCCCGCGCCCCGCACGCCCTCCCCGTCCGCCACGCCCTCGTCGCCGCCTCCCGCGTCCCCCCGCCCGCCGGCGTCGTCACCGTCCCCGTCCGCCCCGCCGTCGTCACCGCCCGCCCCGGCCACGACGCCGTCCCCGCAGCACAGCCCGCCGTCCTCGCCCGCGTCGGGTCCGCCGTCCTCGCCGGAGCCGCCCTCGGCGCCCACGAGCGCGTCCGGGGCGTCGGCCTCCGCGTCGTCACCGACGGCCTCCGCTCCGTCCGCGCCCCCGGAGCCGCCCGCCACCGCGGGGCCCGGTGCGTAGCCCGGTCCGCACGGGGACTGGGGAACGCGTCGCGGGGTACGAGCACTGGTGCGGTACCCCTCGGGCGGGGTGCCGCGCCGTATGAGTCGCGGTGTGCGGGAGAGCCCGCCTGAGGGAGCACCTGGACGGATCAGTGATACCGACCGATCTCGACATGCCCGCCCAGCCCCTGCGGCGGGCGGAGCACTACACCGGGCAACCGGGAGCCGTCGCCGAAGCCAGGGCCTTCGGTGGGATGTTCCTCCGGCAGCTCCGGTCCGAGTGGTGCGCCGCCGTGGACGAACGGGCCGCCGGCGATGTGCTCCTGGTGGTCAGTGAACTGGTGACCAACGCCCAGCGGCACAGCCACGGCCCGTGCGTCCTGGAACTCGAGGGCACCGACACCTGCGTGACGGTCACCGTCTACGACAGCAGTGCCGCACTGCCCCGGCGCCTTCCCCGGGACCCCGGACGCGTCGGCGGGCACGGCCTGGAGATCGTCCACGAGCTGGCGGTCCGGGTGACGGTCGAGCGCGTCCCGGTGGGCAAACGGGTCACCGCCGTGGTGCCGCTGCCGCGGTGACGCCCACCGGGCTTCGCCGACCGTCCGTCACCTGCCGTCCGTCACCCGGCGTCGACCCGCTTCACATCGTCCAGCATGCCGCTGCGCAACTGCTCGATGATGCGCTTGATGAGGCGGGAGACGTGCATCTGCGAACAGCCCAGCCGGGCGCCGATGTCGGCCTGCGTGGCCTCCTCCACGAACCGCAGGTGGATGATCGTCCGGTCGCGTTCGCTCAGCTCTGCCATCAGCGGGGCCAGGGTGTGGAAGTCCTCGACGAGCCGAATGCCGTCGTCCTCCTCGCCGATGAAGTCGGCGAGCACCGCCTCTCCCTCCTGTTCGTCCCCGGTCAGCGCGGCGTCCAGGGACGAGGAGTTGTAGCCGTTGGCGGCGATCTGCGCCTCGGTCACCTCCTCCTCGGACAGGTTCATCAGCGCGGCCAGCTCGGCGACGGTGGGCTCGCGGTCCAGGCGGGTGGACAGCTCCTCGCGCGCCTTGGCCAGCTCCACCCGCAACTCCTGAAGGCGGCGCGGCACATGGACCGCCCACGTGGTGTCGCGGAAGAAGCGCTTGATCTCCCCGACGATGTACGGCACCGCGAAGGAGGTGAACTCCACCTCCCGGGAGACCTCGAACCGGTCGATGGCCTTGATGAGGCCGATCATGCCGACCTGGACGACGTCCTCCATGTCGTCGCCGCGCCCCCGGAACCGCCCGGCGGCGAACCGTACCAGCGACATGTTCATCTCGATCAGGGTGTTGCGCGCGTACTGGTACGCGTGTGTGCCCTCTTCGAGGGTGCTCAGCCGACGGAAGAACTGACGGGACAGTTCACGGGCGTCACGAGGAGCGACGGTCCGCGGATCCGTGACGGTCGGCAGGGGCTCCTCACCAGTCCTGGTCCGGGCGGTGGCCTCGGTGACCGTCGACCAGCTCATGGCGGTGTCCATTACCTCTCCCACGTAACTCACTCTTCGGTCTGTCGGGCGTCGTTCGGGCATCGTGACTCCGCGAATACCCCGGAGCCGGGTTCTCATGTGGGCGTCCACCGGACAACCACGTGGCGCCGGTCACGGTCGCCCGACGGCGCGTCAGGAGCCGGCCCCCGCCACGGCGCCCCCGCCACGGCGGCCCGCGCCGCGCCCCATGGCCGCGCCGCCCGTCGCTTCACCCAGGGCAGAACGCCGAACCCTTCCCGCGGCGCCGGCGTTCCCTAGGCTGTAGGGGTGAGCAACCGTGCGCCCGACGAAGCCCGCGTCATCCCCCTGCGTCCGCAGACCGCGCCGCCCCGCACCGCGGGGGCGGGGCGGGGCCCGCAGGGTCCGGGGACCGCGCCCCGGCCCGCCGCGCCCCGGGAGCCGCTGTGGCGGGATCTCCTCGGTGATGTGCTGCGGCGCGAACGGCTCGCCCAGGAGCGCACGTTGAAGGACGTCTCGGAGGCGGCCCGGATCTCGATGCCGTACCTGTCGGAGCTGGAGCGCGGCCGCAAGGAGGCGTCCTCCGAGGTCCTCGCGGCCGCCGCACAGGCCCTCGGCCTCGGCCTGGGCGACCTGCTCTCGCTCGCCCAGGCCGAGCTCACCCGGCACGCCCGTGCCAGGACGGTCCGGGGCCGTACGTCGCCGACGGCGCAGCACGACGGTCTGTGCCTCGCCGCCTGACCGGCTCGCCGACGTCCGCGCCCCGGCGCGCCGGAGTCAGACGAACGCGAGCCGCCGGCTCAGCACCTCGTCGGCGAGCCCGTACGCGACGGCCTCCTCCGCGGTGAACACCTTGTCCCGGTCCATGTCGGCGCGCAGTGTCGCCACGTCGTGGTGGGTGTGGCGGGAGAGGACCTCCTCCACCTGGCCGCGGATGCGGACCATCTCCTTGGCCTGGAGGCTCAGGTCCGAGACGGTGCCCTGGCGCCCGCCGGCGGCCGGCTGGCCGAGCAGCACCCGGGCGTGCCGGAGCACGAACCGCCGCCCGGGGTCTCCGCCGGCCAGCAGCACGGCCGCCGTCGAGGCGGCCTGCCCGACGCAGAAGGTCGAGATCGGCGCCTGGACGAACGTCATCGTGTCGTAGATCGCCATGAGCGAGGTGAACGACCCCCCGGGCGAGTTGATGTAGATCGAGATCTCGTGCTCCGGGTTCGCCGACTCCAGATGCAGGAGTTGCGCGATGACGACGTTGGCGACGCCGTCGTCGATCTCGGTGCCCAGGAAGACGATCCGCTCGGAGAGCAACCGGCTGAAGACGTCGTAGGAACGCTCGCCCTGCGCGGTCCGCTCGACGACGTACGGAACGGTGTACGAACCCATGTCACAACCCCATCCGTCGGCCCGAGGCGGCCGGGCGGATGTCGGCGAGCGACTCCACGACCCGGTCCACCATCCCGTACTCCCGGGCCTGCTCGGCCGTGAACCAGCGGTCCCGGTCGCCGTCCCGTGAGATTGCCTCCCGGCTCTGTCCGGTGTGCTCGGCGGTGATCCGCTCGATGGCCTTCTTGGTGAACTCCAGGTTCTCCGCCTGGATCTCGATGTCGGCGGTGGTGCCGCCGATGCCCGCCGACGGCTGGTGCATCATGATCCGCGCGTTCGGCAGCGCGAACCGCTTGCCGCGCGCGCCCACGGTGAGCAGGAACTGGCCCATGCTGGCGGCGAAACCCATCACCAGGGTCGACACGTCGTTCGGGACGAGCCGCATGGTGTCGTAGATGGCGAGCCCGGCGGTGACGGATCCGCCCGGGCTGTTGATGTACAGGCTGATGTCGCCGCGCGGGTCCTCGGCCGACAGCAGGAGCAGCTGTGCGCACACACGGTTGGCCGACACCTCGTCGACCTGGGTGCCCAGGAGGACGATCCGCTGGGCGAGCAGCTGTGCGGCGAGGTGGTCGTCGAACCGGCTGGGCGGGGTGTCGCCCTCCTGCGCGTGCAGCGAGAGCGTGCTGGGTGGAGGCAGTGAAGTCATCAAGTCCCCTCGTGGTGGCCACGGATGCCGATGACTCCACTGTCGACCGCGGGCGGCCTTCGGTCGCGGTTTCTCTGCCCGCGGCGGATTCGCCACGGGCAGAGCCCGGACTCAGCCCGGACTCAGCCCTGCTCGCGCAGGTGCCGGAAGAAGGCCCGTACGTCGTCGACCAGCAGGTCGGGCTCCTCCATCGCGGCGAAGTGCCCGCCCCGGTCGAACTCCGTCCAGCGGACGATGTTCTCGGTCCGCTCCGCCCGGTGCCGCAGCGGCAGTTGCAGCTCGGCGGGGAAGACGGCGAGCGCGGTCGGGGCGTCGGACGGCTCGGCCGGTGCGGCGGCCCGGCCCGAGGCGTGCGCCCGCTCGTAGTAGATCCGGGAGGCCGAACCGGCGGTCCCGGTCAGCCAGTACAGCATCACGTTGGTGAGCAGCCGGTCCCGGTCGACGGCCTCCTCGGGCAGCTCGGCGGAGTCCGTCCACTCCCTGAACTTCTCCACGATCCAGGCCAGCTGGCCGACCGGCGAGTCCGTGAGCGCGTAGGCGAGCGTCTGCGGTCGTGTCGAGTGCAGGTGCGCGTAGCCCGCCCCCTCGCGCTGCCACGCCTCCCAGCGCTGCCACGAGACGAGCGTGCGCTCCCGCTCCCGCGGGCTGAGCGCGGCCAGTTCCCCGGGGGTCGGTTCGGTGGTCTGCTGCGCGCCCGGCAGCAGGTTGAGGTGGACGCCGATCACCCGGTCCGGGTGCGCGCGGCCCAGTTCACGGGAGATGCCGGCGCCCCAGTCACCGCCCTGCGCACCGAAGCGCCGGTAGCCGAGCCGGTCCATCAGCTCGACCCACGCGTCGGCGACCCGGCCGGCCTCCCAGCCCGTGTCGCGGGTGGGCCCGGACAGTCCGAATCCCGGGATGCCGGGTACCACGACATGGAACGCGTCGGCGCGGTCGCCGCCGTGGGCCGCAGGGTCGGCGAGCGGCCCGACGATGTCGAGGAACTCGACGATCGAGCCGGGCCAGCCGTGGGTGACGACCAGGGGGGTGGCGTCCGGCTCAGGGGAGCGGACATGCGCGAAGTGGACCTGCGCCCCGTCGATCTCCGTCGTGAACTGCGGCCACTCGTTCAGCCGCGCCTCGGCGGCCCGCCAGTCGTAGTCGTGGCGCCAGTACCGCACGAGTTCGCGCAGATAGTCGCGGGGTACCCCGTACGCCCATCCCACGCCCGGCAGTTGGTCGGGCCAGCGGGTGCGGTCGAGCCGGTCGTGCAGGTCGTCGAGGTCGCTCTGGGGAATCGCGAGGCGAAAGGGCCGGATGCTTCCGGCGGACGAAGACGTCATGCCCGGATGCTATGGCGCGGTGTCCGGACCGCCGTTCGGGCCGATCCACGGCCCCGCCGATGAGTTTCGGTGCGACCGTGGGTCGATACAGGTGACAGCGTCCCACGCTCCAGGAGGTACTCATGGCCACCGAAGGATTCACCACCTGTCTCTGGTTCGACGGCCAGGCGGAGGAGGCCGCCCACCACTACGTCTCGATCTTCAAGAACTCCAGCATCGGGAGGGTCGGCCGCTACACCGAGGCCGGCCCGGGTCCCGCCGGCTCCGTGATCGCCGTCGACTTCACGGCCAACGGCCACAAGTTCGTCGCGCTCAACGGCGGCCCGCAGTTCACGTTCAGCGAGGCGATCTCCTTCCAGATCTACTGCGACGACCAGGAGGAGATCGACTACTACTGGACCAAGCTCACCGAGGGCGGCGGCGAGCCGGGTCCGTGCGGCTGGCTCAAGGACAGGTACGGCGTGTCCTGGCAGATCATCCCCGGCGGGCTCCTCGACATGATCGGCGACCAGGACCAGGAGAAGGCCGCCCGGACCACGCGCGCGATGCTCTCGATGGGCAAGCTCGACATCGCCGCCCTGCGGAAGGCGTACGAGGGCGAGTGAGCAGCAGCGCAGGGGAACGGCCGGCCCGCCCTGGACGGAGGGGGCCGGCCGTCCCCCTGCACGGCGCCCGGGCCGAGACCCGCGTCCGTTCCCGGGCACCGCGGACGTCACCGGGGCCGCTTCGCTACCAGGCGCGGGCCGCGCGCAGCAGATGGTCGCGGACCCGGTCCACGTCCCGGTTCTCGGAGGGCCCCGGGCGCCGCACGAGGAAGCCGGTGTTGATCGGCGGGTCGTCGGGCTCACGGAGCGGAACCAGGGCGCCGGACGCCAGTTCGGCCGCGCACAGGTACCGGGGCAGGACGCAGAAGCCCGCGCCCGCGACGACCGCCGACAGCACCCCGCGCAGGTCCGGCACGGTGACCGCGGCGGGGCGGGACAGCCGGGTGCCGAACACATGACGCCAGTAGCGCCGGGTGATGGGCAGATCCTCGGCGTACGACACCAACGGCACCCCGTTCAGCGCGGCGGGGCCCTCGGCCGCCAGCCGCCCCCGGACGCGCTCCGCCCAGACGGGAGCCGCGACGAGCACGAACTCCTCGTCCGCCAGCGGGACGGCCGTCAGGGTGCGGCCCCGGGGGCGCGTGGTGGCGCACACCAGGTCGTGGCGGCCCGCGCGCAGCCCCTCCAGCAGCGGATCGGTCAGCCCGGTCGTCACGCGCAGGCGGACGCCCTCCGCCACCAGCGGCGCGAGGGCGGGCAGCACGCAGACGCACAGGAGCTCCGCCGGACCCGCGAGATGCACCGGACCGGCACGCCCGCCCGGCGCCGCTTCCGGCCCGGCGACGGCCACCAGCGCGTCGAGCGGGCCGGAGATCCGCGCGGCCAGTTCGTCGGCGACGGGCGTCGGCACCACGCCCCGCGGCCGGCGTTCGAACAGCTCCCGGCCGGTCTGCCGCTCCAGTGCGCGCATCTGGGTCGTCACCGTGGGCTGAGAGAGTCCCAGCAACTGAGCGGCCCCCGTGAACGAGCCCGAGCGGTGGACCGCGAGGAAGGTGCGCAGCAGATTCAGGTCGGGCTGCTGCGGGGAGGCGGCCCGCGGTGCGCCATGAGCCATTGGATTTCCCATACCAGGCATCGATTCGATCATTGGAATCCTATCGGGCAGCGGCCTACGGTCGAAGACGCCGGCGGATCGGCCGTTCCCGGTCCGCTCCGCCGGTCACGACCCTCGCACCCCCGGAGACACACCATGTCGAAGATCCTCTTCGTGCTGACCGGCGCCGACCACTGGACGCTGGCCGACGGCACCGAGCACCCCACCGGTTTCTGGGCCGAGGAGGCCGTCGCCCCCTACGAGGCGTTCAAGGCCGCCGGCCATGAGATCGTCGTCGCCACGCCCGGCGGTGTCGTCCCGACCGTGGACCGCGGCAGCCTCGCACCCGAGGTCAACGGCGGACAGGAGAACGCCGACCACCTCGCGCGGGTCCTGGCGGCCGCCGACGAACTGCGCCACCCGGTCCGGCTCGGGGACGTCGACCTCGACGACTACGCCGCGGTGTTCTACCCAGGCGGCCACGGCCCCATGGAGGACCTTGCCGTCGACGCGGAGTCCGGGCGCCTGCTGACCGCCGCCCTGGAGTCGGGCAAGCCGCTCGGCGTGGTCTGCCACGGTCCGGCCGCCCTGCTGGCCGCCACCGGGCAGGACGGCACCAATGCCTTCGCCGGCCGCCGGGTGGCCGCGTTCACCAATGCCGAGGAGACCCAGGCCGGGCTCGCCGGCCGGGCGAAGTGGCTGCTCCAGGACCGTCTCGCGCAGGCGGGTGTCGTGGTGGAGGAGGGTGAGCCGTGGGCGCCGAAGGTGGTGGTCGACGGCAACCTCGTCACCGGCCAGAACCCCGCGTCCTCGGCTCCGCTGGCCGCCGAACTGCTGAAGAGTCTGGACTGACTGCGCACCGCGGGGCGGCCCGGAGGACGGGCCGCCCCGGTCGGGCCGGTCCCGCTTTCCCCCACACCCGGACGATCAGGCCATCTGACGGCGCACCAGCTCGTGCAGTCGGCCGCCGGTGTCCGCGAGCAGCTGTGCCGGAGGGCCCTGCTGGGCGACCTTGCCGTCCTCCATGACGACGACGCGGTCCGCGTCCAGCACCGTGGACAGACGGTGGGCGATCACGATCCTGGTGGCGTTCAGGGCGCGGGTGCTCTCGATGACCCTGCGCTGGGTCTCGTTGTCCAGCGCGCTCGTCGCCTCGTCGAAGAACAGGATCCGCGGCCGACGGATCAGCGCCTGGGCGATCATCAGGCGCTGGCGCTGGCCACCCGAGATCGCTCCGCTTCCCTGGACGATCGTGTGCAGCCCCATCGGCATGCGCTTGATGTCCTCGGCGAGCCCCGCCATCTCGGCCGCCGCCATCGCCTCCTCCGGCGTGTACGGCTCGGTGCCGCAGATGACGTCCAGCAGGGAACCGGTGAACGGCTGGGCGTGCTGCAGCACCACCCCGCACTGGCGGCGCACCGCCGACCGGTCGAGCGCCGCGAGATCCTGGCCGTCGTACAGGACGCTGCCCGACACCGGCCTGTCGAACCCGATCAGCAGGCGCAGCAGGGTGGACTTGCCGCAGCCGCTGGGTCCCACGATCGCCACGAACTCGCCCGGCCGCACCTCGAAGGAGACGTCGTCGAGGACCAACGGCCCGTCGTCGCCGTAGCGGAACGAGAGCCGGCGCGCCTCGACGGCGCCGGACAGGACGCCCGGCCGGGTGCTCGCCGTGCGCACCTCGGGCGTCGCCTCCAGCACCGGCTTGATCTCCTCGAACAGCGGCAGCGCCGCCACCGCCGAGACGAACGCGCCCGTCAGCTGGGTGACCGAGGTCAGCAGCATGGTCACCGACGTGGTGAAGGTGAGGAAGTCGGCGGCCGACAGCGCGCCCTTCGCCGGGCCGGCCAGCAGCATGAACAGCCCCAGCGAGCACAGCGGCAGATAGACGGCGCCCATCACCGTGTTCAGGTTCTTGATCCGGCCCGCCTTCTGCTGCAGTTCGCGGCTGCGGGCGAACTCGCGCGCCCAGGCGGCGTACGCGTAGTTCTCGGCCGCCGCCACCCGCAGCTTGGGCAGGCCGCGCAGCGTCTGGAACGCCTGGTTGTTGAGCTTGTTGGTGAGCCGGACCAGCCGCCGCTGCCAGCGCACCTGCCACAGCCCCAGCCCCAGGAACACGGTGGCGATCACCACCAGCATGCCGATCGCGGCCAGCGCCATGGGCACGCTGTACCACAGCAGCAGCCCCAGGTTCATCGCGCCCACCGTCACCGACTGGGCGACCACCGGACCGACGCCCGCCAGCAGCCGGCGGATCGCGCTGATGCCCATCGCCGCGCTGGCCAGCTCGCCGGTGGAGCGCTCGGCGAAGAACTTCGTCGGCAGCCTCAGCAGGCGGTCCCAGACCGCCGGCTGGAGCGTCGCCTCGACGCGCCCCTCCAGTCGCAGGATGCTCAGGTTCTCCAGCAGCATGAACGCCGCCCCGACCACGCCGGTCACCATGAGGGCGAGGCACACCTGGACGATCGGTCCCTCCTGCGCCCTCGGGACGTACTGGCCGAGCACCTTGCCGGTGGCCACCGGCACCAGGGCGCCGATCACGACGGTCACCAGGCCGCTGAGCAGGAGGTTGAACAGATCGCCGCCCGTGCCGCGCATGCTGAACCGCAGCAGCCGCAGCGGGTCGAGCCGCTGCTCGGGCAGCGGACGGTAGAACATCACGGCCCGCGGTTCGAACTCCGCCGCGTTCGCCTTCTCGATCGGTGTCTCACGGCCCGACGACGGCTGGACGGCGGCATAGCCGCCGCGCCGCCACAGCAGCGCGACGGGCGCGCCGGACAGGGCGCGGTGGCCCACCAGCGGGCCGAGGTTCTCGTGCCACCAGCGTCCGTCGAGCCGGACCGCCCTGGCGCGGACGCGGGAGGCGAGCGCGATGCGCTCGACCGGGTCGAGACGGTCGCTCTCCGTGCCGCTCTGCGTGGGCTCGGCGAGGGTGATCCCGGCGGCGCGCGCCACCAGCCGGCAGGCCGCGTACGTGGCGTCGGCGTCGGCCGCCGTGGTGCGGGTCGCAGACGGCCTCCCGATCGAGGCGAGCAGCGTCCGGTCGGCCTGCGCGCGGACGGCCTCGCCCGCCCTGATGCCCGCGGCCGTGCGCGTCTCGTGGGTGCGCTCCAGTTGCTCGATCCACCGGTCGAGGGTGGCCAGCAACCGGTACTGCTGGTCGACCATGCCCTGCCACACCGCGGGATCCATCAGCAGGTCGGCCGCGGCCTGGGCCCCGTACAGGGAGCCGTACCGGACGCTGCCCGGCGGCACCTGCATCCAGAACACGTCGTCGTCGGTGATGTCGGCGGCCCGTTCGGTGGCCATCGGCGCCTGGAAGAGGATCGACAGGCCGCGGCCGACGCCCAGGGCGAGGGCGTACTCCAGCGGGCTCGTCGTCGGTGGCACGTACTGCGGGTTGCCGTACTCGTCGTACGACCAGGTCTGGGTGTCGGCCGGCTGGTACAGCTCGCGCAGTTGGATGCGCCGGACCACGCAGTCGCGCACCGGCCGGGCGACCAGCGTGTGCTGGGGGCCGGCCACCGGGCCGAGCAGCAGGGAGCCCGCCTCGAGGCGGCCGAGGTGGTGCCAGTGGCCCTGCACGGCGGCGTCCACCGCGAACAGGTCCAGCGCGCCGGCCGCGACCAGCCACAGGACCTGCGGTCCCTCGAGGTCGAGTCGGCTCCGCCCGGAGCAGTCGATCGGGGCACCCATCCGGCCCAGGGCGTCCAGGACGAGGTCTCCCTCGTGCACCGCCGTCATCTCACCGCTCCCTGACCAGCTCGGCATAGGCCCCGCCTGCTGCCACCAGGGCGTCGTGCCGCCCCCGTTCCACGATCGTCCCGTGCTGGAGCACGACGATCTCGTCGCTGTCGCGCACGGTGCTGAGCCGGTGCGCGATCACCACGCAGGCGCAGCCGCGCTTGCGCAGGTTGTCGATCACGGTCTGCTCGGTCTCCGCGTCCAGCGCGCTGGTCACCTCGTCGAGGACCAGGATGCTGGGGTCGCGCACCAGCGCCCGCGCGATCTCCAGCCGTTGGCGCTGCCCGCCGGAGAAGTTGCGCCCGTCCTGCTCGACCCGGCTGTGGATGCCGCCCGGCCGGCGGGCCACCACGTCGTACAGGGCCGCGTCCCGCAGCGCGGCGGTCACCGCGTCGTCCGGGATCGACGGGTCCCACAGCGCCACGTTGTCGCGGACCGTGCCCTCGAAGAGGAAGACGTCCTGGTCGACGAAGGAGACGGAGGCGGCGAGCGCGCCGCGCGGGATGTCCTCCAGACGCTGCCCGTCGATCCGGATCACGCCCTCCCACGGCGCGTACAGACCCGAAATGAGCCTGGACACCGTGGACTTCCCGCTGCCGGAGCCGCCGACCAGCGCCACCTGCCGGCCCGGTCCCACCGTCAGGCCGAACCCGCTCAGCAGCGGCTTGTCGAGCGGGCTGTAGCCGAACGTGATGTTCTCCAGCTCGACATGGCCGTGCAGCCGGCGCGTCGACTCGCCGCCGCCGGAGCGGCCGTAGAGCGGGTCGGCCTGGAAGTTCTCCACGTCCTTCAGACGGGCCACGTCCGCCGCGAAGTCCTGGATGCGGCCGGCGACACCGTTGAGACGGGTGATCGGCGCGGTGAACCGGGTCACCAGGGCCTGGAAGGCGACCAGGAGACCCACCGAGACATGGCCCTCGACCGCCCGCAGGCCGCCGATCCACAGGATGAGCGCGCTGTTGAGCGTGGCGAGCGTCGGCGCGACCACCCCCAGCCAGGCGCTCGGCACACCGAGCCGCTGCTGCTCCTCCAAGGTGGTGGCGTGCTGCCCGGCCCACTTGCGGAAATAGCCGTCCTCACCCCCGGTCGCCTTCATCGTCTCGATCAACTGCAGGCCGGTGTAGGCCGTGTTGGTCAGCCGTGCGCTGTCCGCCCGCAGCTTCGCCGTGCGCGTCGCCCGCAGCCGGACGGCGACCCGCATCGCCACCAGGTTGAGCAGCGCCACGCCGATGCCGACGAACGTCAACTGCCGGTCGTACGTGTACAGCAGCACCGCGTAGAGCACGACGACGACCGCGTCGACGCCCGCGGCGGCGAGGTCTCGGGCCAGCGTCTCGGCGACGGCGTCGTTGGACTGGAGCCGCTGCACCAGGTCGGCCGGGCTGCGCTGGGCGAAGAACGTCACCGGCAGGCGCAGCAGATGCCGCAGGAAACGGGCGCTGGAGAGAGTGGAGGAGATGATCCGGCCGCGCAGCAGGTTCGCCTGCTGCAGCCAGGTCAGCACCACCGTGAGCAGCACGCACACGGCCATCGACGTGAACAGCACGCCGAGCAGCGAGGTCTGTTTGCCGATCAGGAACATGTCGATGTAGGTGCGGCTCAGCGCGGGCAGCGCCGCGCCCACCGCCACCAGCAGCAGGCTTGCCAGGACGGCCGCGGGCATCGTGCCCGACGTGCCGCGCAGCCGGGCCGGCATGGCGCCCAGGACGCCGGGCCTGCGGCCGCCCCTGGTGAAGCCCTCACCCGGTTCCATCACCAGCACGACCCCGGTGAAGCTGGTGTCGAAGTCCTCCATCGGCACGAAACGCCGGCCCTTGCCGGGGTCGTTGACGTACACGCCCCGGCGGCCGAAGCGGCGGCCCATGCCGTCGTAGACGACGTAGTGGTTGAACTCCCAGAACAGGATCGCCGGCGCCTTGACCTCGGCGAGCGCCGCCGTGTCCATCTGCATGCCCTTGGCCGTCAGGCCGTAACTGCGGGCGGCCTTGAGGAGGTTGCTGGCGCGTGACCCGTCGCGGGAGACGCCGCAGGCGATGCGCAGTTCCTCGAGCGGGACATGCCGGCCGTGGTGGCCGAGCACCATGGCCAGCGAGGCCGCGCCGCACTCCACCGCCTCCATCTGGAGCACGGTGGGGGTGCGGACGGTCTTCCGCCTGGCCTTGGGCAGGGTGCGCCTCGGCGGCGCGGCCCGCCGTCTGCCCCGCACCGGAGGCAGGGTGTCCTGGGGAGCGGTCACGGCAGCAGCCAATCGACGGGACGCTGATCGGCCATGCGGATCGAACCCGTGGCCAGGGTCATGGAGGAAAGAGCGAACGGCGGGCCCTGCGCGGACGACCAGGCGTAGCCGCTCTCGGTGCCGGAGGACCGGTCGAGCCGTACGAGCACGGCCACCGGCCGGCCCTTCCTGGTGAACTGCTCGCCCAGCTGACCGTCCCCGAGGAACGCCGCGATCCGCTGCGGGGACTGGGCCGTGCGGTCCACGGACTTCACATGGCCGCGCAGCACGCCGTACCGCTGGGCCGGCACCGACTGGACGGTGAGGTCGACGGAGGCGTTCGCGGGGATGGCGGCGGCGTTCTCGGCGGGTACGTACACCGTCGCGTACAGCGGGTCCGAGGCGTGGGCGACCTTCTCCACCGCCGCCACGTCCGCCCCCGTCCGGATGATCTGGCCGATGGTGGCGGCGAGCGCGGTGACCCGGCCCGCGGCGACCGTGCGGACGACCGAGTCACCCTGGCCGGTGCGGACCCTGAGGACGGGGGAGCCGGCCGGCAGCCGTTCGCCCTCCGTGGCGAGCACGGCGGTGACCTGCCCGGCGACCGGGCTCTGCAGGATGTAACTGCCCTGCCCGTGCGTGAGGACGGCGGGCGCGTTCACCGTGGAGGCCACCGAGCCGGTCACGGCCCAGACGGACGCGGCGGCCACCACGGCGACCGTCACGGTCAGCACGAGCCAGCCCTGGGGGCGGGCGAAGCGCACCGGGAGATCGAGCTCCTCGGGCGACTGCAGCTTGGCGAGGGCCTGTTGGCGGAACTGCACGGGACCTTCCCTCACCTGCGGGGCGACTGAGGACCGGCTCCGGGGAGCCGGCCGGACTGTGGGTGGGCCGGCCCGCACCCGGGCCGGACGACGGCATCCGAGAGTCCCGGAACCGGGGCGGTTCCGGGACTCAACGGCACTCGAGTGCGATCACTCGAGTGCGATCAGAGACCGGCGACCAGACCGGTGACCGGGGCCGCGTTCAGGCCGGTGACGCCCTCGACGGTGCCGACCACGGTGTTGACCAGACCGGACACCGGGGCGACGCCGTCCACCAGGCCGGTGACGGTGCCGACGGCGTTCAGCTGCAGGCCACCGGAAACGGCGTCGAGCTCGGCGTCCGAGATCTCGGCGGTCTCAACCCGGGGGGTGGAGTTCATGATGGAACTTCCCTTCATATGGATATTCACAAGGGGGAGAGCGGCCCCCTCTGGGAACAGATGGCCGGCCGCATCCGCGGGCGCCTGACACCCGTTGCCGGGAGCCTCGTCGGCGTCCCCCGCGGTGCAACGGATCAAAGCACGCCGACGCACGGCGATTCCAATCAACCAGCGCTCTCACCAGGGAACTTGATGTTCCGACAGCTCGATCCGTGCAGGCGCGCGCACGGCTTGGCGCCGACTTCTTCACATGCTGCGCGGCATCGACGCGCGCGGTCCCTTGCCGCCCGGACTGCGAATGGGACAGTCCCCTCCCAATGGCGCGGCACCCGGCGCGCGACTGTGCAGATCCGTCGTGCGCAGTGACTTGCTTGCGCATTCGATGTGCAGATTCGCGGAAGCCCGTATTCCGTCCGAAGAGGGGGACCGAACGTGGTCGCCCCGTCGCGGAGCGTGCCGGAGCGGTTCTCGGTGACGGCCTGGCGGTAGGTGTGGTCGACGACGTCGCCGGCGGCGAAGGCGCCGGGGATGTTCGTGGTGGTGGTCACCGGGTCACTGGTCCTGCTTCGCGTCGATCTCGGCGATCAGCGCCTCGATGCGGCTCCTGATCTCGTCGCGGATGGGGCGGACGGCCTCGACGCCCTTGCCCGCGGGGTCTTCCAGGGCCCAGTCGAGGTACGTCCTGCCGGGGAAGACCGGGCAGGCGTCGCCGCAGCCCATGGTGATGACGTAGTCGGAGGCCTGGACGGCCTCGGGGGTCAGCACCTTGGGCCTCTGGTCGGAGATGTCGATGCCGGCTTCCTTCATGGCCTCGACGGCGGACGGGTTGACCTGCTCGGCCGGGATCGATCCGGCCGAGCGGACCTCGATCCTGTCGCCGGCGAGGTGCGCGAGGAAACCGGCGGCCATCTGCGAGCGTCCGGCGTTGTGCACACAGACGAACAGCACGGATGCGGCAGGAGCGGTGGTGGACATCGTGTTCTCTTTCTTCCTCGGTGACGCCGCCGGGATCAGGCCCGGGGCAGGGTGGAGAGCAGGCTGGTGATGTGCGCGTCGATCGCGTCGCGGATCGAGCGGACCGTCTCGACGGGGGCGCCGGAGGGATCGGCGACGGGCCAGTCCAGGTAGCGGCGGCCGGGCACCACCGGGCAGGCGTCGCCACAGCCCATCGTCACCACGACGTCGGCGGCCCGGATCACTTCGTCGGTCAGCGGCTTGGGGAAGGCGTCCGTCAGGGTGACGCCCGCCTCGGTCAGGACCTGGGCGACCTCCGGCTCGATCCCGGCGGCGGGGTCGGTGCCGGCGGAGGAGACGATCACGCGTCCGCCGGCCCTCAGTCGCAGCAGCGCGGCGGCCATCTGGGAGCGCCCCGCGTTGTGACTGCACACGAACAGCACCCGCGGCGCGCCCGCCCCGGGCTGACCCTGGACGTGGGCCAGGGCGTCCAGCCGCTCGGCGGCCAGACGCTCGGCGAGCACGACCAGGTGGTGGTGCACGCGGGCGGTGTCGGCGAGGCGGGTGTAGGAGTCGACGAGCAGGTGCTGCACGGTCTGCGGGGAGAAGCGCCCGGCATGCCGGTGGGCCAGGCGGGCCGCTCCGGCGGCGAGACGCTGGTCGGGCAGGACGGGAGGCGGGGATGCGGTCATGCGAACCCTCCGGTGGGGCTCTGGCGGTGCGGGCGGACGGGCGTTCCCGGTGGCGGCCAGGGGCCGGGGCTGGCATCAGTTCCGGCCGATGTGACAGTATCAGTGCATGCTGACGTCAGTCGACACTGAACTGATCAGGGTGCTCGCCGACCCCCTGCGGATGCAGATCGTGACCCTCCTGGCACAGGAGACGCTGTGCACCACGCATCTGGTGGAGGAGACCGGGGCGCGGCAGACGAACCTGTCGAACCATCTGAGAGTGCTGCGCGAGGCCGGGGTGGTGGAGACCGAGCCGTGCGGCCGGTTCATCTACTACCGGCTCAGGCCTGACGTCATCGCCTCGTTGGCCGGGCAGTTCGCCGAGCTCGCCGAGACCGCCCGTGCCACCGCCGCCGCCGACACCAAAAGGGCCTGCCCGTGACCCGTACCGAAGTTCCCGCGACCGCCGAGGACGCCTCCGTCGTCGCCAGGCTCTCCACCCTCGACCGCTTCCTGGCCGTATGGATCCTGGCCGCCATGGCCGTCGGTCTCGCCCTGGGCCGCGCCGTCCCCGGCCTGAACGATGCCCTGAGCAAGGTCGAGATCGGCGGGATCTCCCTGCCGATCGCGCTGGGCCTGCTGGTGATGATGTATCCGGTGTTGGCCAAGGTCCGCTACGACCGGCTCGACGCCGTCACCGGCGACCGCAGGCTGATGGTGTCCTCGCTGGTGATCAACTGGCTGATCGGCCCGGCGGTGATGTTCGCCCTGGCCTGGATCTTCCTGCCGGACCTGCCCGCCTACCGCACCGGCCTGATCATCGTCGGCCTGGCCCGCTGCATCGCCATGGTCATCATCTGGAACGACCTGGCCTGCGGCGACCGCGAGGCCGCCGCCGTCCTGGTCGCCCTCAACAGCGTCTTCCAGGTCGTCGCCTTCGGCGTGCTCGGCTGGTTCTACCTCGACATCCTCCCCGGCTGGCTCGGCCTCGGCGACGGACAGCACCTGGACATCTCCCCCACCAAGATCGCCCTCAACGTCGTCATCTTCCTCGGCGTGCCCCTCGCCGCCGGGTTCCTCACCCGCCGCATCGGCGAGAGCCGGCTCGGCCGCGAGAAGTACGAGAACGGCTTCCTGCCGAAGATCGGGCCGTGGGCGCTGTACGGGCTGCTGTTCACGATCGTCATCCTCTTCGCCCTGCAGGGAAAGACCATCACCTCCCGGCCCGCGGACGTCGCCCGCATCGCCCTGCCGCTGCTGGCCTACTTCGGTGTGATGTGGTTCGGCACCTTCGCCCTCGGCAGGACCATCGGCCTGCCCTACCGGCGCACCGCCACCCTCGCCTTCACCGCCGCGGGCAACAACTTCGAACTGGCCATCGCCGTCGCCATCGCCACCTTCGGCGTCACCAGCGGCCAGGCCCTCTCCGGCGTCGTCGGCCCCCTCATCGAGGTCCCCGTCCTGGTCGCCCTCGTGTACGTCTCGCTCGCCTGGCGCCGCAGGTTCCCCACCGCCCTCCGGTAGCGCACGGCCGCACCCGCTCGGGCCGCCCGGCACACGCCGGGCGGCCCTTCCCGACGCACCCGGCCGAGGACAGGGGCCGTTCGGCCCCATCAGGCGGGACCTTCGCCCCGCCCGCCGGGCCCGCCGCGGGCGGAGAATCAAAGCGACACCTCAAATTCCATTGAAGTGACACGAGGGCGACCCGGCCGTTCGAAGGCGCCCGCGCGACCGGCCCGGAAAGGCCCCACTCCCATGGCTGACTCGAAACTCACTGAAGTGACCGTCCCGCCGCCCGGCGAGGTCCACAACGGCGTGGACCGGTCGGTGTCCCTGCTGCAGGCGGTCGCCGACCCCGTCCGCTGGTCGATCCTGCAGCGGCTCACCGGCGGCCCGGCCTGCGTGTGCGCACTCCAAGAACACCTGCCGATCGCAGGAAACCTGCTCAGCTACCACCTCAAGGTGCTGCGCGAGAGCGCCCTGGTCACCACCAGCCGCCGCGGACGCTGGATCGACTACACCCTCGCCGGCGACGCCCTCGCCCGCCTGCACGCCGCCCTGCCCGGCCTGCCCGCACCGGGGAGGGTGAACCTGTGAGCATCACCGAACGGCTGCCCGCCTCACCCCGACGACGCGGCCTCGTCCTGGTCGGCGCCGCGGCAGCATGGATCACCGCCTACCAGCTCAACGGCCCGCTGTGGGACCGCCTCCTGTACGACGCGGCCGGACTGGACCCCGCCGACCGGCTCACCGGGACGATCCACTTCTTCTGCTACGACACCGTCAAGATCACCCTGCTGCTGACGGGGATCATCTTCGTCGTCACCGTGCTGCGCTCCTACATGAGCATCGAACGCACCCGCGCCCTGCTCGGTGGGCGGCGCGAGGGCCTCGGCAACGTCATGGCCGCCGGACTCGGCGTCATCACCCCGTTCTGCTCCTGCAGCGCCGTGCCCGCCTTCATCGGCTTCGTCGCCGCCGGCGTCCCCATCGGGGTCACCCTGACCTTCCTGATCGCCAGCCCCCTGGTCAACGAGATCGCCGTCGGACTGCTGTTCAGCATGTTCGGCTGGCGCATCGCCGCCCTCTACGTCGCCGCCGGACTCCTGGTGGCCATCGGCGCCGGCTGGACCCTGGGCCGCCTCGGCGTCCAGCGGTGGGTCGAACCGTTCGTGTTCGAGACCCGGCTCGGCGGCCGGGTCATCGACTCCACCGCCGGCCTCACCCCCGCCCAGCGCATCCAGATGGGCACCGAAGAGGTCGCCACCATCCTGCGCAAGATCTGGCCCTACCTGCTGGTGGGCATCGGCCTCGGCGCCGTCATCCACGGCTGGGCCCCCGAGGACTTCTTCACCACCTACGCCGGACCCGGCAACGCCTTCGGCGTCCTGGTCGCCGTGGGTATCGGCGTCCCCCTGTACTCCAACGCCGCCGGCATCATGCCGCTGGTCCAGGCCCTCCACGAGAAGGGCCTGCCCATGGGCACCCTGTTGGCCTTCATGATGAGCGTCGTCGCCCTGTCCCTGCCCGAGATGATCCTGCTGCGCCGGGTCCTCAGGCCCCAGCTCCTGGCGACCTTCATCGCCGTCGTCGCCACCGGCGTCACCGCCGTCGGCTACCTGTTCAACCTCATCCTCACCTGACCGGAAAGGACCCGACCCCCGTGATCATCAAAGTGCTCGGCCCGGGCTGCGCCAACTGCCGGACCCTCGAACGCCACACCGAAGAGGCCATCCGGACCCTCGGCCTGGACGCCACCATCGAGAAGGTCACCGACTACGCGGCCATCGCCGGCTACGGCATCATGCGCACCCCCGGCCTGGTCGTCGACGACAAGGTCCTCGTCTCCGGCCGCGTACCGGCCCCGGCCGAAATCCGCGACCTGCTGGCCGCCTCCGCCGGCTGACACCCGGCACCGCCCCGGCCCCGGCGCGAACGGGACCGGGGCGGCGTGCCGCCGCGGAAACGGGGCGCGTCCCGCACGGTCGGCCGGTGACGCCCACGAGCACCGCCCCATGGCGGCCGCCACCGTCGGCGCGATCCGGTAGTACACCCGGGTCCCGCGCCGCTCGGAGGTCGGCAGCCCCGCCTCCTTCAGCTTCTTCAGACGGTGCGAGACCGTCGGCTGCGACACCCGGCATCGGAGATGTCGCCCACGCACGCCTCCCCGCCCGCGCGGGAGGCCACCGCCGACAGCAGCCGCAGCCGCACCGGATCCCCCGGCGCCTTGAACATCCTCGCGGTCCGCTCGGCCTCCGCCGCGCCCGGCGGACGCTCCGCCGGCGGGCAGTACGGCACCCCGGCCTCCGGCTCCGGCTTGCGATGCACCGCACCACACGCCTCGGGGACCCGCCCATCGGGCGGACGCCGTCACTTTCGCAATACGCCCTGGCGACAGGCCAACCAACGCGCAACGTCTCAGCCAGTTGTCGTGACGCTTGAACACCCCACCTGGCGCGTGCGTATCAACAGGCATCCAGGCGCCCCCAGTTCAGCTGACGGACGGCGGTGACGCCCCCGTCCCCAGGAGGTCGAGAGTTGAGTCACAAACGCATACCCAAGCGCAAGGCCGCGATCGCGGCGGGAAGCGTGGCGGCGCTCGGAGCTGCGGCCCTACTGCTGCCCAACGCCAACGCGTCGCAGACGGACTCGTCGGACGCCGCGCCGAAGACGTTCAAGGCGGCGGACGTCCCGGCCCTCGTCTCGCAGATCGCCTCGCAGCTGGGTGACGCCTTCGCAGGCTCCTACTACAGCGCGGACAAGCAGCAGATCGTCGTCAACGTGGTCGGCGACAACAGCAACGTCGTCAACACGGTCAGAAAGGCGGGCGCGGTCCCCAACCAGGTGCGCAACAGCACCTCCACGCTCCGGACCGCCGCCACGGAGCTGAGGACCAAGGCGGCGATCCCCGGCACCGCGTGGTCCGTCGATCCCAAGACCAACGAGATCCGGGTCACCGCCGACAGCACGGTCACCGGCACCGAGTGGGACACGCTGCAGTCGACGGTCAAGAGCCTCGGCTCGGGCGTGGCGACCGTCAAGAAGTCCGCGGGTACCTTCAAGCCCTTCGTGTCGGGCGGCGACGCCATCTTCGCGCAGGCGGGCGGCGGCGGTATCCGCTGCTCCCTCGGGTTCAACGTCACCGCGAGCGACGGCAGCCCCGCCTTCCTGACGGCCGGTCACTGCGGAGTCGCGGCGAAGCAGTGGTCCGACTCCCAGACCGGTCAGCCGATCGCCACCGTCGACCAGGCCACCTTCCCCGGCAACGGCGACTTCTCGCTCGTCAAGTACGACGACCCCGCCACCCAGGCCCCGAGCGAGGTCAACGTCGGCAACGGACAGACCGTCCAGATCACCCAGGCCGCGGACGCCGTGGTGGGCCAGCAGGTCTTCCGGATGGGCAGCACGACCGGTCTGCACGACGGCACCGTCACCGGTCTCGACGCCACGGTCAACTTCCAGAGTGAGACCGTCCCCGGTGGTGTCGACACCGTCACCGGCCTCATCCAGACCGACGTCTGCGCCGAGGCCGGCGACAGCGGCGGCTCCCTGTTCACCCAGGACGGCAGCGCGATCGGCCTGACCTCGGGCGGCAGCGGCGACTGCACCGCCGGCGGCGAGACCTTCTTCCAGCCGGTGACGACGGCGCTCCAGGCGACCGGCGCGACGCTCGGCGCGGGCGCCGGGGGCGGAGCCGCGGGCTCGGGCGACCAGGGCGCGAACCCCGGTGACACCGCGAACCCCGGCGGCCAGAACGGCGCCGGAGACCAGACGGCGAGCCCCGGCGACCAGAGCGGCGCCGGTGACCAGGCGGGCGGCGCGGCCGACCAGTCGGGCGGCGACCAGTCCGGGCAGTCGACGGGCAACGGCGCCGAGGACGGCTCCGGAATCGTGACGAGTCACTGATCCCGGTGCCCTGACGGGCCCCGGCGGACGTGCGGCGGTCCGGCCCTCCGGCGGGAGGGCCGGACCGGACCGTTCCGCACCCGCCGTGGACCTCACTCCCTCGTTCGCGCCCGCAAAATGAGCAACGCCACGTCGTCCAGCCGCTCCTCGGCCGACGTGTCCCGTACCAGCCGGTCGGCCAGCGCCTCCAGCGACTCGTCGTCGCCGTCCGCGAGCACCTCGCCCAGATCCGCCAGGGCGCACTCGGTGTCCACGCCGGGGGACTCGATCAGCCCGTCGGTGTAGAGCGCGAGCACGGCACCCGGCGCCAGGGCGAACTCGGTCGTCGGATACCTGACCGGCCCCTCGACGCCGAGCAGCGGCCCACCGGCCAGGTCGAGCACCCGGACCCGCCCGTCCGGCCTGCGCAACAGCGGCGGCGGATGCCCCGCCCGCGCCATGACCACCCGTCCCCGGCCGGGATCGAGCCGGAGGTAGACACAGCTCGCGAACAGGTCGGTGCCCAGGTCGAGCAGCAGCCGGTTGGTGCTGCGCATCACCTCCCCGGCGACTGGCCGACGGCCGTGTACGCGCGTACGGCCGTACGGATCTGGCCCATCAGGCCGGCCGCCGTCACATTGTGCCCCTGTACGTCCCCGATCACCGCGGCCGCCCGCGCCCCGGTCGGCACCAGGTCGTAGAAGTCGCCCCCGATGTCCATGCCCCGCGTCGCGGGCAGATACCGCGCGGCCGCCTCGACACCGGGCAGCGACGGCAGGGAGTGCGGCAGCAGCGCCGCCTGCAGCCCGTGCGCCAGCTGCTGCTTGGCGTCGTACAGGAGCGCCCGCTCCAGCGCCTGGGCGATCAGTCCGCTCAGGCTCGTCAGCACGGTCCGCTCGTCGGCCGGGAAGGCGTGCGGTTCCGCGTACGCGAGCACCCAGGTGCCCACCGGCCGCCCCGAGGCGATGAGGGGCAGATACGCCCACGCGGCCATCCCGTCCGGTGTCGTGTGCCGTGCCGGATACAGGTGCTCGAGCTGCTGCCGGGAGTCGAAGAAGGCGGGCACCCCGCTGGTCAGGACATGGGTGCCGGGGACGGGCGCGGTCAGCGGCACGCCGTTCCAGCGCTCCACGACGGACGGGTCCGGATAGCCGCGGTGCCCGAGCACATGCAGCCGTCCGCCGTGCGAGCCGAGGATCACCAGGGCCTTGCCGCCGACGGTGGGCGCGATCTCGTCCGCGACCAGCCGCACCACGTCCTGCACCCCGACCGCCTCGGTGAGCGCGCTCGCCAGGCTCAGGACGTGCGAGATCGTCACCAGCCGGGTGCCGCTCCCGCCCGGGACCGGCTCGCCCGCAGCCGGGTCGGCGCGGCTCGTCCGGGAGACCGCGCGCGCCCGGGAGACGCGCATGCTCAGCCCGGTGGTGCTCGGGTAGAGGCGGAAGGACAGCCAGGTGCCGGGCGGGCGCAGCGCCAGGAACGACGTCACGCGCTGGCTGATCAGCGCGCCCCGGTACCGGTCCTCGTACATCGGATCGTCGAGCCAGGGCACCGCGGACCACAGCCGGGCACCCAGCAGGGTGCCGACGGGGACGCCGAGCATCTCGGCCGCGGCAGGGTTCGCGTAGCCGATCCGCCCGTGCATGTCGAGTGCGCACAGCCCGTACGGCAGCCGCGCCACCATCCGGGCCGCCTCGCCCGAGCCGAGCGTGCCGGCCACGGCCGTCATCGGCAGGGTGGCCAGCAGATCGGGCTCCGCGCCCACCTGCCGGCGCTCGGCGACGGCACGCTGCAGGCGCTGTGCGAGCCGGTCGCAGGCCGCCGACAGGGAGCTGCGCTCCCGGTCGGACAGCTCGGACGGGCGGGAACCGGGCCAGGTCACGAAGACCGCGCCGTACTCCGTGTCCGGCGTGGCCACGGGCATCGCGGCCAGGGCGAACGGGTACGGCAGCACCACCGCGATCCGCGGATAACGGCTCGCCATCTGCTCCTCGTCGCCCACCCAGACGAGCCGGTGCTCGCGCAGCGCCTCGGCGACCGGCAGCGGTGCGTTGAGCCCGATCCGCTCCCAGGGGGCGGCGAAGGCCCGGGGGAGCCCCGCCATGACCGCCATCTCCAGCACCGGCTCGTCCGGCGCCAGCAGATACACCGCCCCCGAGTGCGCCTGCACGTCGTCCATCATGGCGGCCAGGGCGAGCGACAGCATGGGACGCTCCACCGGCGCCCGCGCGGCGCCCGGCTCCGGCGCGGGAGTCTCCCCGTCGGGCATGCCGACCACCTCCTCGCACGGCCGTGCAGGGGCCTCAGGCTTCAGGCTCCACCCTGGCGGGGCCGTGCGCACGGCGGGCGACGACGTGCCGGGAGACCGTCCCGCCGGGCACCCGGCCGTCACTCCGGTCCCGCGTCCCGCGCGTGCCTGCCCGTCACTCCGGTCCCGCGTCCCGCGCGTGCCCGGCCGTCACTCCGGTCCCGTCGGCACCCGGCCCTCACCTCCCGTCCACGCGGCCGCGGCTCCTCCCGGTCAACCGGCGTGTCGGCCGTGTCACCCGGCGGACACCCGTACAGGCCGCCGTCCTCCCGGTCGGGCCCGGGGCGGCATACGGCGGGGTCGCGCGTGCGCCCCGCCGATCGGCCCGGCTCCTCCTCCTCGGACCCGTCCGCGAGCGTCCCCGCCGGCCCCGGCGCCCGCTGCCCCGCCGGTCACGCCCGAAGCCGTCGGCGGCTGCCCGCGCCCTGCCCCGGCCCCGGGGGCGGCCGTCCGTCCACAGGGGCTGCGCGAGCGCCGCGGACGCGCTGTAATTGCGGACGTGGTCAGTGAGGGCGCTGAGGGACGCAGCACGAGGACGCTGCGTGCCGGACTTGCTCTCAAGACGCTCACCGCCGATCTTGATCCGCGTGAGCGCCTGCGTCGTGTGCTCGAAAACGTCCTCGTCTTCACCCGCGCGAGCCTCGCCGCCGTCTACACCCCGGACGAGGACGGTGAGCATCTGCGCCTCACGGAGTCGGTCGGCGTGCCCAGGGCGCTCTACGGGCTGCGCGACGCCTACTCCGTCGCCGGAGGGACCCCCGCGGCCCAGGTGTGCCGCTCCCGGCAGCCCCTGTGGCTCACCCCCGCGGACCTCGGCCGCTGGGCCGACCCGCGCCGGCTGCCCACCGGAGGCTTCTCCCTGGCCGTCCTGCCGCTGCGCGACGGCGGATGCCTGACCGTCATCGGCGACGACCCGGACGGCTTCGACACCGAGGAACGCGACTGCCTGCGGATGCTCGCCGACGCCGTCCTCGGCCCCGCACAGGCTCCCGCGGGGACGCGGGCCCTGCCCGGCGGCTCCTTCCACCTCGCCTTGGACAGCGGCCGGGTCGACGTCGACGACGAGGTGCTGGAGCTGTTCGGCATCGACCCGGCCGCGTTCGACGGAAGGGTCGAGACCCTGCTGTCCCGGACCGTGCCGGAGGACCTGCCCTCCTTGATGTCGGTGGTCGAACCCGACCCCACGTCCATCGGCGACCGGGAACTGGAGTTCCGCATCCTGCAGCCCTCCGGCGAGCCGAGGTGGCTGCGGCTGCGAGGACGCATACTGCCCGCCGGCGCGGGCCTGCCGGCACGGCTGGTCGGAGCGGTCGCCGACGCCTCGAAGCTGCGGCCCGCCGTCAGCGACGTGACCCGGGTCCAGCGGCTCGCGGCCGCCCTCGCCACCGCGGGCACCGTCCGCGATGTCAGCCAGGCCGTGGTCGCCGCCCTGCGCAAGCCGCTGCGGGCCGACCGCATCGCCCTCGCCGAACTGGAGGCCGACCGCCTCGTCGTCACCGTGCTCGACCCGCCCGACCCGGAGTCCTGGCCCGAGCTGTGGCGCACCGAGTGGCGTACGGAGTGGCCCGACGCGCCCGTACGCGCCATGCCGACCCTCGCCGCGGCGCTCCGGAACGGCCGGGCCGCGATCTGGCCGGCCGGCACGGACCTGGAGCCCGCGCTCGCCGACGTCGGCCCCGGCGGCCTCGCCGTGCTCCCGCTGCCCGCCGGCGGGCGCATGGCCGGCGCCTGCCTGGTCGGCTGGGACAGTCCGCACGACTTCGGCCCCGAGGAGCGCGCCCTGCTCACCGCGGTGGCGGGCCTCGCCGGACAGGCCCTGGTGCGGGCCCGCGCCTTCGACGCCGAGCACGAGCTGATCGGCATGCTGCAGCGAGCCCTCCTCCCGCGCCGCCTGCCCCCGCTGCCCGGGGCGGTCGCCGTGGCCCGCTATCTGCCCACCACCGCGGGCCTGGAGCTCGGCGGCGACTGGTACGACGTGATCCCGCTGCCCGAGAACCACGTGGCGCTCGTCATCGGCGACGTCCAGGGCCACAACGCCGGCGCCGCCACCCTCATGGGCCAGATGCGCACCGCCCTGCGCGCGTACGCCGCCGAGGGCCACCCCCCGGACGTCGTCGTCTCCCACGCCAACCGGCTCCTCGTGGACATGGAGTCCGACCTCTTCGCGACCTGCTGCTACGTCGACATGGACATGGAGGAGGGAACCGCCTGGTGCGTCCGCGCCGGCCATCTGCCGCCCGTGCTGCGCCACCCGGACGGCACCACGGAGATCGCCGAGTCGGAGGGCGGCCCGCCCCTCGGGGTCCTCACCCAGGCCGACTTCCCGATGAGCCCCCTGCGGCTGCAGCCCGGCGCGGTCCTCGCCCTGACCACGGACGGCCTGGTGGAGTCCGTCGACCTCGACCAGGAGGAGGGCCTCGCGCTGCTGGCCGGCGAACTGTCCGCCTCCGACCCCGGACACCTCGGGCTCGTCGCGGACGCCCTGCTCGCCGGGGCCAACCGCAGCGACGACGTGGCCCTGCTCCTCGTGCGCTACGACGGCATGGCACGGCGTCCGCTGCGCGAGAGCTGGACCGTGTGGCGGGTGCCGGAAGCCGCCCGGCACGCCCGCCGCTTCACCCGCCGCACGATGCGGGCCTGGGGCGTGGCGGAGCAGCTCGACACGATCCTCCTCGTCGTCTCCGAACTCGTCACCAACGCTCTCGTCCACACCGACGGCCAGGTCCGCCTGGACCTCACCCTCGTCAACCACCGGCTGCGCGTCGCGGTCGCCGACTCCTCGCCGCGTACGCCGGTCAAGCCGACGAGCATCGGCTGGGAGGCGACCGGCGGCCGCGGCATCCTTCTCGTGGAGGCCATGTCGATCGGGTGGGGGTCTCTTCCGGTCAGCGGCGGCAAACAGGTGTGGGCCGACCTCCTCCTGCCGGAGCCGCCGACGAGGGCGCCCGAAGAGCCGTCGGCCGGGGCGCCCGAGGAGCCGTCGGCCGGGGCGCCCGCCTGACGGCGGATGTTCCCCTCCGGTCGCCATGACACCCTGGTGTCGTGCGCCTGCTCCTCCTGTCCGACACCCATCTGCCCCGGCGCGCCAGGGAACTGCCCCCGCAGCTGCTCGCCGAACTCCCGCGCGCCGACGTGGTCGTCCACGCCGGTGACTGGGTGGACGTCGCCACCCTCGACCTGCTGGAGAGCCGGTCCGCCCGGCTGCTCGGCGTCCACGGCAACAACGACGGTCCCGCCCTGCGTGCCCGGCTCCCCGAGGTGGCCCGCGCCGATCTCGGCGGTCTGCGCCTCGGCGTGGTCCACGAGACCGGCCCCGCCCAGGGCCGCGAGCGCCGCTGCGCCGAACGCTTCCCCGACCTCGACGTGCTGGTCTTCGGCCACAGTCACATCCCGTGGGACACCACCGCGGACACCGGCCTGCGCCTGCTCAACCCCGGCTCCCCGACCGACCGCCGCCGGCAGCCCCACTGCACGTACATGACCGCGACGGTGACGGACGGAGTGCTGGCGGACGTGGAGCTGCACCGCCTGCCGCCGCGCGCCGGACCTCCGTCGAGCGCCTGATCGGGGCGGGGAGCCGGGCCCGCGTCAGGGGGAGCGGCTCATCGCCGGCCACCGTGGCGAGCACGCCGGAACCGGCGCAGGCTCAGGAACGCCAGCACCGCCATGACGACGGCCGCCGCCGCGCCCGCCAGCCGCTTGGCCACCGGAGCGCCCGCGGTGCGCAGCAGATCGATGGGTTCCGCCTCCGCGGGACGCTCCCGGTCGGTGGCCGCGACCGCGACCGCGGCCGGTTCCGGTGGGGCGCCCCCCGCGGCACCCGGCTCCTCCAGCCGCTGCGCCAGACAGTCCGCGAACTGCCCGACCAGCTTGTCGCCCACCTCGGCCAGCACCCCCCGCCCGAACTGCGCGGGGCGGCCCGTGACCGTCAGCTCGGTGCGCACCGACACGGTTGTGCCGCCGCCGTCCCGCGGTTCGAGCGTGCCCGTCACCGTGGCCCGGGCCGTGCCCTGTCCCCGGGTCTCCCGGCCGCTGGCCGTCAGCACCATCCGGTGCGCGGTCTCGTCCTGCTCCTCGAACACGGCCGTGCCGCGGTAGGTGACCGTGATCGGGCCGACCTTCACCTTCACCGACCCGGTCACGGTCTTGCCGTCGTACTCCTCGACCGTCGCGCCCGGCATGCACGGCGCGATCCGCTCGATGTCGAGGAGCGTCCGCCAGGCGTCGTCGACCGGGACCGGGACGGTGAACTCGTGGTGCAGCTCCATGTGTTCCTCCTCACTGCGGTGCGGGACCGGCCGGGTGGATCGCCCCGGCCGTCGCCGTCAGCGGTGCCCCGCTGCCGCCCCAGCGCAGCGCGACGATCTCGGCGGCGACGGACACCGCCACCTCCTCGGGTGTCCGCGCCCCGAGGTCCAGGCCGATCGGGGAGCGCAGCCGGGCGAGTTCGGCCGCCGAGAGTCCCGCCTCGGCCAGCCGCTTCGTCCGGTCGTCATGGGTGCGGCGGCTGCCCATCGCCCCGATGTAGGCGGCGGGGCGGCGCAGCGCCTCCTCCAGCAGGGGCACGTCGAACTTCGGGTCGTGGGTCAGGATGCAGATGACGGTGCGCTCGTCGGTGGCCGTCCCCTGCAGATAGCGGTGCGGCCAGTCCACGACGACCTCCACCCCCTCCGGGAAGCGCTTCGGCGTCGCGAAGACCGGGCGCGCGTCGCACGCCGTGACCCGGTAGCCGAGGAAGGCGCCGATCCGCGCGACCGCCGCCGCGTAGTCGATGGCGCCGAAGACCAGCATCCGCGGCGGCGGCGCGAACGACTGCAGGAACACCGTGACGGCGTCCTCACGCCGTTCGCCGTGGGGCCCGTAGTGCCGCTGCCCGGTGGCACCCAGGGCGAGTTCGCCGCGCGCGTCGGCCGTCACCGCCGCGTCCAGGCCCGCCGGGCCCAGCGAGCCCGAGACGGCGTCCGGCCAGACGGCGATCGTGGCCCCGCGCGGCGCGGGACCGTCGACCACGGTCGCCACGGTCACCGGGCGCCCGGCGGCCACCGACTCGGCCACCGCCCCGAACGAGACGTCCTCCCGCGCCGTCACCCGGCGCACCAGCAGCGTGATCTCGCCGCCGCAGGTCAGCCCCACGGCGAACGCGTCCTCGTCGCTGTAACCGAAGGTCGCGACCCGGGCCTCCCCCGACTCCACGACCTCCTGGGCCAGTTCGAACACGGCGCCCTCGACACAGCCGCCGGAGACGCTGCCCAGCACCTCGTCGCCGGGACCCACGGCCATCGCCGCCCCCGGTCCGCGCGGCGCGCTGCGGCTCACCGCGACGACGGTGGCGAGCCCGAAGGGGGATCCCGTCGTGTACCACCGGTGCAGCGCAGGCAGGATCTCACGCATCACGCGCTCCCTCGATCACGGTTCCGCTCCTCTCACCACCGCGGCCAGCCGCTCCAGGGCCGCCAGGCTGTGCCCCTCCACGAACGCGTCCACGCTCGGCAGCGCCGCGGCCATGCCGGCGGCCAGCGGAGCGTAACCCGGGCGGGCCTTGCGGGGATTGGCCCACACCACCCGGTGCGCCAGCCGGTGCAGACGGCGCATCTGGTCCGCGAGCAGCGCCGGATCCCCGCGCTCCCAGCCGTCCGACAGCAGCACGACGACCGCGCCCCGCGCCATGCCGCGCTGCCCCCACCGGTCCAGGAAGGCGCGCAGCAGCTCACCGAGCCGGGTGCCTCCGCGCCAGTCCGGCACGGCCGCGGCGACCGCCGCGAGCGCCGCCTCCGGGTCCCGGGGCGACAGTTCGCGGGTCACCCGGGTCAGCCGGGTGCCGACGGTGAACACCTCGGTGCGGCCGCCGCGCGCCGCGGCGTGCGCGAAGCGCAGCAGAGCGTCCGCGTACGGCGACATGGAACCGCTCACGTCGACGAGCAGCACCACCCTCCGGGGCCGGTCGGTGCGGGCGTGCAGCCGCGGGCGCACCGGCTCGCCGCCATGGCGCAGCATCTCCCGCACGGTGCGCCGGGGGTCGACGCCGCCACGGCGGGCGGGCTTCCGGCGGGCCGTGCGCCGCACCTCGCCGCGCAGGGTGAACGCCGCCAGCAGCCGCCGCAGATGTTCCCGCTCGGTGGTCGTCAGACCCGCGATGTCACGGTGCCGCAGCACCTCCGTGCGGCTGGCGAGCGCGGGTGCGGGCGCGGTGCCCCCGGCGCGCGTGGCCGCGCGGTGAGCGGCCCCCGCGGCCCGCAGCGCCGTCCGCGGCCGCCGCGTCGCCGCCGTCGCCCGGCGGTCGCCCTGGGCCGGTGCGGTGCCGAAGTAGGCGGCGAAGAGCCGTTCGTAGCGCTCCAGATCGTCGAGGCCCGCGCAGAGCGTGAGCCGGCCGGCCCAGTACACGTCGGAGCGCACCTCGGGCCGCAGCGCGTCCAGCGCGCGCAGGAAGGCGTGGACGCGGTCCGGACCCGCCTCGACACCCGCCGCGCGCAGGGCGCGGGCGAAGCCGACGAGGACGGCGGGAGGGTCGAGGTCCATGTCACGCTCCGCGTGCCGCGAGGATCGCCGACAGGTCGAGGCCCCGTGCCCGTTCCATGTCCTCCCGGTACTTCAGCGCCGACCCCAGCGTCGCCACCGCCAGTTCCGCGTCCGCCTCCGTGGCGCCCAGCGCGTCCAGCGCCCGCGTCCAGTCGATCGTCTCCGCGACGCCCGGCGGCTTCACCAGGTCCTCGGCGCGCAGGGCCTGCACCAGCGCGGTCACCTGCTCCGCCAGCCGGGCGCTCACCCGCGGCAGCCGGCGCCGGACGATGGCGAGTTCGCGTGCGAAGCCGGGATGGTCGAACCAGTGGTAGAGGCAGCGGCGCTTGAGCGCGTCGTGCACCTCGCGCGTGCGGTTCGACGTCAGCACGACCACCGGCGGCACCTCCGCCCGCAGCGTGCCCAGTTCGGGAAGGGTGACCGAGAAGTCCGACAGCAGTTCCAGCAGGAACGCCTCGAACTCGTCGTCGGCCCGGTCGATCTCGTCCACCAGCAGCACACAGGGGTGCGTCTGAAGGGCCTTCAGCAGCGGCCGGGCGAGGAGGAACCGCCGGTCGTACAGCTCGGCCTCCAGCCGTTCCGGGTCCCGTACCCCGGCCGCCTCGGCCGCGCGCAGATGCAGCAGCTGGCGCGGGAAGTCCCAGTCGTACAGGGCCTGGGAGGCGTCGATGCCCTCGTGGCACTGCAGCCGGATCAGCGGGGCGCCGAGCGCTTCGGCGAGCGCGGACGCGAGCGCGGTCTTGCCCACGCCCGCGTCGCCCTCGCAGAAGACCGGCCGGTGCAGCTCGAGCGCCAGGTAGCAGGCGACGGCCAGCCCCTCGTCGACGAGGTACCCCGTCTTCTCCAGGCGTTCGCGCACCTCTTCCGGACCGGTCAATCCGTCACTCCGTCCCCGCCGCCGCCAGGACCGCCCGCCGGGTGAGCACCCGGGCGAGGTGCGCGCGGTACTCGGGCGTGGCCGACGGGTCGGACGACGGGCGCGTGCCCTCCGCCGCGGAGTCGGCGGCCCGGGCCACGGCGTCCGCCGCCACCGGGGCCCCGGCGAGCGCGGCCTCCGTGGCCGTGGCCCGCAGGGGTGTCGGGCCCATGTTCGTCAGTCCGATCCGCGCCTCGGCGATGTGGCCGTCGTCGCGCCGCACGAGGGCGGCCACGCCGACCACCGCCCAGGCCTGCGCCACCCGGTTGAACTTCTCGTAGTGGAAGCCCCAGCCGTCCGTCTTGGGCACCCGCACCTCGACGAGCAACTCGTCGGGGCGCAGCGCCGTCTGCAGATAGTCGGCGAAGAACTCCCGTGCCGGAACGGTCCGGCGCCCCTGCGGTCCCACCGCCACCAGCTCGGCGTCGAGGGCGAGCGCCACCGCGGGCAGATCACCGGCCGGATCGGCGTGCGCGAGCGAGCCGCCGAGGGTGCCGCGATGCCGGACGGCCGGATCGGCGACCGTCGCCGTGGCCGCCGCGAGCAGTCCCGCGTGACGGCGCACCAGCGGGTCGCGGACCACCTCGTGGTGCGTGGTCAGCGCCCCGATCACCAGGGCGTCACCGTCCTCGCGCACGCCGCGCAGGCCGGGGATCCGGCCCACGTCCACGACGAGTTCGGGGAAGGTGAGCCTGAGCCGCAGCAGTGGCAGCAGGCTCTGCCCGCCGGCCAGCACCTTCGCCTCGTCGCCCGAGTCGGCGAGCGTGCGCACCGCCTCCTCGACGGTCGCCGGCCGGGCGTATGCGAATGCCGGGGGGATCATGCCGACGCCTCCTGAAGGGACTGCCAGACCCGTGCGGGTGTACAGGGCATGGGGATGTCGGTGACGCCCAGGGGCCGCAGCGCGTCGACGACGGCGTTGACGACCGCCGGCGTGGCCGCGATGGCCCCGGCCTCGCCGACGCCCTTGGCGCCCAGGGGGTTGGAGGTGGCGGGCGTCTCGGTCCGGTCCGTCACGAAGTGGGGCAGGTCGGCGGCCGACGGCACGAGGTAGTCGGCCATCGTGCCCGAGACCAGGTTGCCCTCGTCGTCGTACACCGCCTCCTCGTACAGGGCCTGGCCGATGCCCTGGGCGACCCCGCCGTGCACCTGCCCCTCGACGATCAGCGGGTTGACGACGCGGCCGACGTCGTCGACGCACACGTACGACCGGATCGAGGTCCGCCCGGTCTCCGTGTCCACCTCGACCGCGCACAGATGGGTGCCGTGCGGGTAGGAGAAGTTCTCCGGGTCCACGACGTGCTCGGCGTTGATGGTGGGTTCCATGCCGTCGGGCAGGTCGTGGGAGGAGAAGGTCTCGAAGGCGATCTCCTGGATCGTCCTACGGGCCTCGGGCGAGCCCTTCACGGAGAACACACCACCGGCGAAGTCCAGATCCTGCTCGCTCGCCTCCAGCAGGTGCGCGGCGACCTTCCGGGCCTTCTGCACCACCTTCACCGCGGCGTGGTGGACGGCCGCGCCGCCGACGACCAGTGACCGCGACCCGTAGGTGTCCATGCCCTGCGGAGCGGCCTTCGTGTCGCTGTGCACGACCTCGACGTCCTCGAACGGCACCCCCAGCACGTCGGCGGCGATCTGGCTCCACGCCGTCACGTGCCCCTGCCCGTGCGGGCTGGTGCCGGTCACGACCTCGACCTTGCCGGTGGCCAGCATGCGGATGCTCGCCGCCTCCCAGCCGCCGGCCGCGTACCTGAGGTCACGCAGCACCCGGCTCGGCGCGAGCCCGCACATCTCGGTGTACGTCGACACGCCGATGCCGAGCCGCACCGTGTCGCCGCGCTCGTTGCGCTTGTGCTGCTCGGCCCGCAGGTCGTCGTAGCCGAACAGGGCGAGCGCCTTGTCCGTGGCCGCCTCGTAGTTGCCGCTGTCGTAGGTCAGTCCCGCGACCGACGTGTACGGGAACTCCTCGTGACCGATCCAGTTGCGGCGCCTGAGCTCGATCGGGTCCACGCCGAGTTCGGCGGCCAGCTCGTCCATGACGCGCTCGATGGCGAACGTGGCCTCCGGGCGCCCGGCGCCCCGGTAGGCGTCGGTGGGCGTCCTGGTGGTGAACACGCCCGTGCAGGTGAAATCGTAGGCGTCCATCTTGTAGATCGCCGGATACATGAACGCGCCCAGGATCGGGATGCCGGGAGTGACCAGCATCAGGTACGCGCCCATGTCGGCCAGGAGATCCACCTTCAGACCGAGCAGCCTGCCCTCGCGGGTGGCCGCGATCTCGATGTCCTGGATCATGCCCCGGCCGTGGTGGGTGGCCAGATACCCCTCGGAGCGGGACTCGGTCCACTTCACCGGGCGGCCCAGGCGGCGTGCCACGGCCAGCGCGACGGCCTCCTCGCCGTACACCTGGAGCTTCGAGCCGAAGCCGCCGCCCACGTCGGGCGCGATCACGCGCAGCTTGTGCTCGGGGATCCCGGTGACCGTGGCGAGCATGATCCGCAGGATGTGCGGGATCTGGGTGGCCGAGTGGAGGGTGTACTCGCCGGAGGCGGCCAGCGGGGTGACCACGACGGCGCGCGGTTCCAT
The DNA here is from genome assembly GCF_042869095.1 of Streptomyces sp. NPDC007264. Taxonomy (NCBI): domain Bacteria; kingdom Bacillati; phylum Actinomycetota; class Actinomycetes; order Kitasatosporales; family Streptomycetaceae; genus Streptomyces; species Streptomyces sp. NPDC007264. Next base: position 75,438 of record NZ_JBIAFD010000015.1, on the reverse strand, counting down.
GGCGTTGGGGACGAGCCGCTGCTGGTGGTAGCGGCGCCGGACGACGACCTCGGCGCGCCGTCTGACGGTCTCGTAGTCCTCGCCGGTCTTCAGGGGCCAGACGTAGCAGCGGTTGGTGCCCTTGTCGGAGTGGACGAGCGGGGCGTCGTCGGCGAGCGCCGCCTCCAGGTCGAGCACCGGCGGCAGAGGTGTGTAGTCGACCTCGACGGCCTCCAGCGCGTCGGCGGCCGCGTACCGGTCGCGGGCGACGACGACCGCCACCGGATCCCCCGCGTGGCGCACCTCGTCCACGGCGATCGGGGGGTGCTCCGGCAGCACGATGTCCTCGGTCACCGGCCAGGCGCAGGGCAGCGAGCCCAGCCCCTCGGCGAGGTCGCGCCCGCTGAACGCCGCGACGACGCCGGGCCGTCGGAGTGCGGGGGAGACGTCGACCCGGTCGATGCGGGCGTGCGCCATGGGGCTGCGCAGGATCGCCAGGTGCAGCAGACCCGTCACCTGGATGTTGTCGGTCCACTGGGTCTGGCCGGTGACGAGCCGGGCGTCCTCCTTGCGCAGCCGGGCCCGGCCCACCTCCCGCTCGGTCGCCCCGGTCATGACGCGGCCCCCTGCCCGGAGGCGGCGACGACCGCGCGCACGATGTTCTGGTATCCGGTGCACCGGCAGAGGTTGCCCTCCAGGGCGTGCCGTACCTCGTCCGAGGTCGGGGAGGGGTTCTCCCGGAGCAGGTCCCGGGCTGCCATGATCATGCCGGGCGTGCAGTAACCGCACTGCAGTGCGTGCTGCTCGTGGAACGCCTTCTGCAGGGGATGCCACTCGCCGTCCGTGGCGAGCCCCTGAACGGTGGTCACTTCGCCCCCGTCGGCCTGAACGGCGAGCACCGAGCAGCTCTTGACGGTCTGCCCGTCGAGCTCGACCGTGCAGGCGCCGCAGTTCGAGGTGTCACAGCCGATGGGGGTCCCGGTGAGACCCAGCCGGTCCCGCAAGTAGTGGACCAGGAGGAGACGGGGTTCGACCTCGTCCTCGTATGTGGTGCCGTCCACCTTCACCGCGATACGGGTCATGTGCCCTCCCAGAGCAAGGTGAGGCGTGTCAGCCAGTTTGCGTGACGTGCGTCACTCTAAGGCCGGGGGGCGGGAGGGGCGAGTATCGCGACGCAAAATGGTTGAGCGTTAATCCGTTGCCGTTTGCGAAGGGGCCGGTCCTTCGGCCCGGTGATCACGGGCGCGGGGGTGGGCGGGGTGCCGGCGGTCCGGGTGTGCGCGGTGGAACAGGGCCTGCCGGCGCCGGGGGTCTGCTGGTGGGGGAGGTGCGCCGGAGCCTTGTGACGCAGGGGTGTTGACGTCGTTCGTTCAGACCGCTGATTGTTGTGCACATGTCCAGATTACCCGCGCGTCTGCTCGGTGTTCTCGTGGCACTCACCGGCCTCCTCGCGGCGCCCGCCGTGCGTCCGGCCGCCGCCGCCCCCGTCCCCGACTCCCTCTGGTTCGACGCCCAGGCGTCCACCGCCCTCACCGTCGACGGCGGCCGCTTCACCGACGGCCTCGGCCGCGAGGTCGTCCTGCGCGGCTACAACGTCTCCGGCGAGACCAAGCTGGAGGAGAACGGCGGACTGCCGTTCGCCTCGGCCGCCGACGCCAGGAAGTCGGCGGCCGCCCTGCGCGCCCTGGGCGGCGGCAACACGGTCCGCTTCCTGCTCTCCTGGGCCCGTGCCGAGCCCGTGCGCGGTCAGGCCGACACGGCGTACCTCGCCGCGGTGACCGACCAGATGCGCGCGTTCCTCGACGCCGGCGTCCGCGTCGTCCCCGACTTCCACCAGGACCTCTACTCCCGCTACCTCTTCCACGAGGGCAGCTGGTACACGGGCGACGGTGCCCCCGAGTGGGCGGTGGACGCCGGCCACTACCCCGCCGAGTCCTGCGGCATCTGTCTCTTCTGGGGCCAGAACATCACCCAGAACCAGGCGGTGACGAAGGCGTCGTACGACTTCTGGCACAACGCGTACGGTGTGCAGGACGCCTTCCTCGACACCGCGGGGAAGACCATGGCGTACCTCGAACAGCACCTGAGCGACGACGAGTTCGCGGGCGTCGTCGGATTCGACCCGTTCAACGAGCCCTACGCGGGCGCGTACGACTCCGGGCAGAGCAGCCGCGGCTGGGAGCAGAACCTGCTCTGGCCGTTCTACCGGAAGTTCCGCGCGCGCATGGACGCGGCCGGCTGGCAGGACAAGCCGGCCTTCGTCGAGCCCAACCTCTTCTGGAACGCCAACCTCGACTTCCAGCGGCAGGAGGGCGGACTGCTGGACGCCGGCACCATCGGTCCGCGCTACGTCTTCAACACCCACTTCTACGACCAGAAGGCCATCTCCGGCGTCTTCATGTGGGGCAAGGCGGCCGACGGCCAGTACGCGGCGGACTTCCGCACCGTGCGCGACCGGGCCTCGGCGCTCGGCACGGCCGCGGTCGTCAGCGAGTTCGGGCATCCGCTCACCGGCTCGGTCTCCGACAAGGCGCCCACGGTGCTGAAGGCGATGTATCAGGCGCTCGACTCCCGTCTGCCGGGAGCGAGTTGGTGGTCCGACCCAGCTGCCTCCGGACCGGTGCTGTCCGGTACGCAGTGGCAGTGGGACCTCTACAACGGCCGGCACCACGAGCTGATGAACGGCAACCCCGACAAGGTTCTCACCTCCGGGGACGCCTGGAACGACGAGGACCTCTCGGCGGTGGCCCTCGACGACTCCGGAGCGGCGGTGCTGCGCCAGGACGCCCGCCTGCTCGACCGGATCTACCCGAGTGCCACGGCGGGGACGACGGTGGCCTTCACCTACGAGGACCGCTCCAGGGACGGCTCGACGACGCTGACCTGGAACCCGGTGCCCGGCTCGTTGCCGAATGTCGCGCGCCTCGTCGGCTCGGGCCAGTACGGACTGCTGGTCTGGCGGTCGGACGGCGGCACGGCGCCGACGGAGCTGCACCTGCCCGCCTCCTTCCCGGCCGCGTCCACCACGGTGGTCTCCGACCTCGGCACCGCGGCCGGCCTGTCCGCGTACACCAGGACGACCCCGATCGCGGTGGCGAACGAGCCGGGCGGAGCCGGCGGCGAGCGGCTGCTGCTGACCGCCTCCGGCCCCGGAGCCCTGCACTACGCGCTGGTGACCAACGGGGCGACGGCTCCGTCCGCGTCGCAACTGGACGCGGCGCGGACGGAGCTGTCGGGGTGGGCTGCGCAGAGGATCGGCTAGCGGAGATCGGGCCTTCCGCCGGCCGGGCGTCAGCCGGCGGAAGGCCGGCCGCCGGCCGGGATCAGCCGGCGGAAGGGCCCGTCCAGTCTGCGGGGACGTGCGCCAGGCGCACCCGCTGCGGGTGGTCGCCGACGTTCACGCTGGTGACCTTCTCACCGGTGGCGAAGTCGATCGCGGTGATCCTGTCGGCCCCGGCCTCGGAGATGACGCAGTCCTTGCCGTCACCGCTCACGGTCGCCCAGTACGGCGTCGACGCGGTGATCAGCGGACCCTCCTGGAGGGAGGCCCGGTCGACGACGGTCGCGTAGTTGTCCATCGTCCCGGCGACACACAGCTTGGTGCCCTCGGGGTTCATCGAGATCCCGTGGTGACGCGAGTCGAGGAGCCAGGTGGTGCGGTCCTTGTTGGTCGCCGGGTTCTCCGGCAGTGTCTTCACCCGGGTGATCTTGTCGGTGGCGACGTCGTACTCCAGGAAGCCGTTGAAGAACGACACCTGGAAGTACAGCTTCGACCAGTCGGGGCTGAACGCGGCCGGCCGGACGGCGTCCGAGAAGTTCTTCAGGCCGATCGCGTCGAGCCGGTCGCGCATGTCGATCGTCTTGACCTCCTTGAAGGTGGTCGCGTCCACGATCGTGATGTGGCGGTCGCCCTTCGTCCAGTCCAGCAGCGGGTCGTCGAGCGCGGTGGTGACCTCGCCGATGGCCATGTTCCAGATGTACTTGCCGCCGTTGGTGAAGACGTTCTCGTGCGGCTTGTCGCCCGTGCTGAACTCCCCGACCTTCTTGCCGGTGCCTATGTCCAGCACCTGCACCTTGTTGGCGGTCGAGGCCGAGACCGCGACCCGGGTGCCGTCGGGGGAGACCGCCATGTGGTCGGCGCGGTAACCGGCCACCGGGAAACGCCAGTTGATCTTTCCGGTGGCCAGGTCGATGGAGACGACGTCGGCGAAGCTCGGCCGGGAGACGACCATCGAGCTGCCGTCCGGCGTGGAGTACATGTCGTCGACGTACTGGTCGTGGCCCTCGCCGACCTGGCTGCGGATCGACATGTAGTAGATCCACTTGATGGGGTCGGCGTTGATCTCCGCCAGCCGCTCCGCCTTGTCCGGGATGACGTTGACCTGACCGATCTTCGCGAAGTCGCCCGTCGACTTGACGACGTCGGCGGTGCCGTCCCAGTTGTTGCCCACGAACAGCACCTCGCGCAGCGCGGCGGAGGAGTCCTGGGCGGTGGCGGCGGTCGCCGTGCCGCCTGCTGTCAGGGCGAGGACGGCGGCGAGGGAGAGGAAGTGCCGGGGTCTGAGGACGGACATGCGGGTCCCTATCTTCATCGATGGTGGGGGCATGACAACGCAGGCAAGGGGTGCTGCCCCGCCCGGACGGACCGCGACGGGGCGGTCGCCCTGGCTCCGCGGAGCCGGGACGGGGGTGGTACCCCGGCTCCGGGGGAGCCGGGCATGCTGCGGCTCGGGATTCTGAATACGCCTGCGTTCAGAGTGACCTTACTGGAAAGTAAGGAAGGGGTGCCCCTCTTCACAAGACCTCGGGCGGGACAAAATTGTCCGGCGGGCGAACGGATCACCGAGCGACGAGGGAGGGCGCGTGACGGGCAGGCTCAGGCAGCCGACGGGCCGCTACGGCGGCAGGTCGGCCGCGGAGCGGCAGGCCGAGCGGCGCCGGCGGTTCCTGGACGCCGCGCTCCAACTGTTCGGCGACAGCCCCGGCTTCCGGGCCACCACGGTCGCCGCGCTGAGCGAGGCCGCGGGTCTGTCGACGCGTCAGTTCTACGAGGAGTTCCGCACCCTCGAGGACGTCCTGGCGGCCCTCCACCTCCAGGTCAACGACTGGGCCGAGGAAGCCGCCGCCACCGCCCTCGCCGGGACCCGCGACCTGCCGCTCGCCCAGCGCGCCGCCGCCGTCTTCCGGGCCTACGCGGCGAACGTCACCTCCGATCCGCGCCGGATCCGCATCACCTTCGTCGAGATCATCGGCGTCAGTCCCCGGCTGGAGGAGCAGCGCCTCGAACGCCGGTCCCGGTGGGTGGACTTCATCTGTGCGGAAGCCGCGCGGGCCGTGGCGCGCGGAGAGGCGGCGCCGCGCGACTACCGGATCGCGGCCGCGGCGTTCATCGGCAGCGTCAACGGCCTGCTGCACGACTGGCGGGCCGGCCGGGTGGACGCGACCCTCGACGAGATCGTGGACGAGCTGGTCGGGCTGCTGCTCGCCCTGGTGCGCCCCGCCGGACCGCCTCCGGGCACCTGAGAGCGGAACCGGCGCCACCGCCCGGCCCGCGCATCCCCGGCCGGGGCGTGCGGGCGGACGGCGGGCCGCCGGGGCGTGCGGGCGTGCCGCCGCGGAGGCCCGGGCCCGCGGGCTCCCCGGACGCGCCCGGGCCCTACCGCTCCGGTGTCGGCGCGGTGGGATCCGCCCCGGCCAGGAACGCCTCTGCCTGCGCCCCGATGTGGCCCGCGCCGATGGCCGCGGCCCAGCGGGCGATCTCCCGGGCCAGGGCCGTGGCCCCGCTCTCGTCCCCCGTGGCGCGGGCCAGCACCGCGAGGAGCATCTGCTGAGTGAGCGTGCCGGGCACGGTACCGGCGCGGGCGCCGAGCGCGGTCGCCCGCTGCCACCGTTCCCGTGCGCGAGCATGGTCGCCCGCGTCGTGATCGTGGGCCCCGAGGTGGCGCAGCGCCTCCCGGGCGAGCAGGTCGTCGCCGACCTCGCCGGCCCGCAGTGCGCGTGCGTAGTGGGCCGGCGCGGCGGAGTGTTCGGCGAGGAGGTTGTCGCGGATCAGGCCGAGGTACATCTCCGCCCAGCCGCCGCGCACGGGGTCCGGGGCCCGGTCGCGCAGATCCTCCGCGCGCCGGCGCAGGCCGGCCGGCGTCTCCGGGTCCTTCCCGTCCGGGCCGGAGGCCACCCCGTCGCGTCCGGGGCGAAGCCGGGCGAAGTAGTCGTGTCGCAGCCACAGGAACCCCAGATCCCAGGATTCCTCACCGGCACCGTCCGCCCACTCCTTCCCTGCGGTGCGCAGCCGCTCGCCCGCCGTGCTCGTGGCGGCGAACCAGTCCCGCTCCAGCGCCACTTCGGCGGCCGCGAGAGCGAGCCGGGCGCAGGCCCCGGGGTCGGACGTGTGCGCCGCGTCCAGCAGGGCGGTCGCGCTCTCCCAGCGGCCGCCCAGGGACAACTCCCGGGCGGCGGACACGAGTCGGGCGACATCGACGGTCGTAGCCGTTGCGTTCGTCATGGCGGGGACAGTAGTAATCAGAAAAACCATCCACAAGAAAACTGTTGCCGAGGGGAACGGACATGGGTGACTCGGCCGACCGGCATGTCGCGCTCTGGGAGCGGGAACTGGCCTGGATGGACCCGGTGAAGGAGGCGATCTTCGCCCGGCTGGCGATCCTGGCGCGGCACACGGCGCAGGCCCGGCGCGACACTCTGGACGCGGACGGGCTCGCGCACTGGGAGTTCAAGGTGCTGCTGATGCTGCGCCGCCAGGGCCCGCCGTACACCGCGAGCCCCTCGCAGCTCGCGGACCTGCTCGGCCTCACGCGCGGCGCGCTGTCGGCCCGGCTCGGACCGCTGGAGGAGGCCGGACTGATCAGCCGCACGCACGAGACCGGGGACCGGAGGCGGGTGCGGGTGCGGCTCACCGATGCCGGACACGACGCCTTCGAGCGGCATGCGCTGTCCGAGGACAGGGGCGAGCACGCGCTGCTCGCGGTACTGACCGAAGGGGAGAAGCGGACCCTGGCAGACCTGCTGCGCAAACTCGTCGTGGCCGCCGACTCCGGCCCCTCCGGCCCCGCCGCCGACTCCGTTCCCTCCGACCCCGCCCCCTCCGGCTCAGCCGCCCCCGGTCCCGCCGCCTCCGGGCCCGCCGCCCCCGGCCCCGGTGGCCCGCTCCCGCCCGCGCCGAGCGGGCCCGGGAGAGCCGTGGGCTGAGCGGCCCCTCACGGCCGCCGCGCTATTCGTCCCACGCCTGGACCAGGATCTGCTCGGCGATCTTGCCGTCGCGCAGCGACACCATCGACGTGCCCAGCACCCGCACGCCGTCCGCGTACCGGCACGACTCGGTGAAGGCGACGTGGTCGCCCTGGACGACGCACTGGTCCAGGTGGTGCGTCATGTTCCGGCTGTAGACGGTGCCGAGCATCTCGCCGATCTGGTCCAGGCCGTGCACGATCCTCGGACGGCTTGGCTGGGAGTTGCGGTCGACGATGCGGATCTCCGCGTCGTCCGTGTAGAGCGACAGCAGGGCCGTCGCGTCCTCTGCCTCGATGCCTCGGCGCAAGGCTTCTGTGTCGAAGGCGGTGCCTGCCGCGCTGCCCATGATGACCTCCTTCGAAGATCCCGGCCCGGCCGCCGGCCGACCGCGAAGGCCCCTCCTTCGAGCCTCCTCCGGAGCGGGACGCCCGGCAAGCGCAGTCGCTGCCGTGCGCCTCCCGGGTGAGCGCGGCCCGGCGCCCGTGACCGCCCGCGGCCCGGCGCCGTTGCTGAAGGCATGATCTCCACACGACACATCGCCGCAGCGGTCGGTCTCGCCGTCGGCATGACGGGCCTCGCCGCCCCGCTCGCGAACGCGGCCGCCCCCGCCGCCCCGCCCTCGGGCAAGCCGAACCCGGTCGCCCTGCTCGACTCACTGGCCGGCAGCGGCCTCCCGGCGGGACAGGGGGACGGGGTCCCCCGGCCCTCCCGCCAGCTCCAGGACCTGAACCGGCTGCACGAGATCAACCGGCTGCACCAGGCCACCGACCTGGCCGCGCCGGTCACCGGGCTGGTGCCCGCCGTCCAGTAGGAGAGGGGGCGCACCAGGTTCACCACGCGAACCAGGCTGCTCGTGGCCCGCATACGCCATCTCGTAGCCGCGTACCGAAGGAAGCCGCCATGCCCCTCGCCCGTGAACTCCTCATCGGCGGCAGGGATGTGCCGGCCGTCTCCGGTCGTACCGCCCTGGATGTCGATCCGTACACGGGGGAGGTGTACGCGACGGTGGCGGCGGCGGGTCCTGAGGATGTCGCGCGGGCGGTGGGGGCGGCGGAGGCGGCGTCTGCGGGGTGGGCCGCGCTTGCGCCGTTCGCCCGTCGTGCGGTCTTTCTCAGGGCGGCGGACCTGCTGGATGCGCGGGCTGAGCAGGTGGCCGAGGTCATGGCGCACGAGGCGGGTGGCACCCGGCCGTGGGCCTTCTTCAATGTGGCGCTGGCGGCGAACGTCCTGCGGGAGGCCGCGGCGGCGGTGACCGCGCCGCGGGGGGAGGTGCTCAGTGCGCAGGAGGAGGGCGTGCTGGGGTTGGCGGTGCGGGAGCCGCTGGGGGTGGTGGCCGCGTTCGCGCCCTGGAACGCGCCGGTGATCCTGGGGGTGCGGGCGGTGGCGGCGCCGCTGGCGGCCGGCAACACGGTGGTGGTGAAGCCCAGTGAGGACGCGCCGATCGCGTGTGGGCTGCTGGTGGCCGATGTGCTGCGGGAGGCGGGGCTGCCGGACGGGGTGGTGAACGTGGTCACCAACGCGCGGGAGGACGCGGCGGTGGTCGCCCAGGCGCTGGTCGGCGATCCGCGGGTGCGGGCGGTCAACTTCACCGGTTCCACGCGGGTGGGGCGTGTCGTCGGTGAGCTGGCGGCGCGTCATCTCAAGCCTGCGCTACTGGAGTTGGGTGGCAAGAACGCGGTGATCGTGCTGGGGGACGCCGATGTGGACCATGCGGTCGACGCGGTTGCCTTCAGTGTGTTCATGAACTCCGGGCAGATCTGTATGTCGGCCGACCGGGTTCTGGTGCACGAGTCGCTGGCGGAGGAGTTCACGCAGAAGTTCGTCGAGAAGGCAGCCGCGTTGCGGGCGGGGGATCCCGCGCATCCGAGGACCGTGGTCGGGCCGCTGGTCAGCGCCGCGGCGGCGCAGCGGGTGGCGGCGCTGGTGCAGGACGCCGTCGCCGAGGGGGCCAGGGTCCTCATCGGCGGCGAGCCCGAGGGCGCCGTGCACCCGGCGACGGTCCTGGCCGGCGTGCCGAAGGACGCGGAGCTCTACCACGCCGAGGTCTTCGGGCCCGTCTGCGTGCTGGAGACGTTCGCCGACGACCACACCGCGATCATGCTCGCCAATGACACGGACAACGGTCTGACCTGCGGCATCATCACCGAGAACGCCACCCACGGGCTCGCTGTCGCCCGCCGGGTGCACACCGGCATCGTGCACATCAACGACCAGTGCGTGGCCGACGAACCACACGCGCCCTTCGGCGGGGTGAAGGCTTCCGGCTACGGCCGCTTCGGCGGACGCTGGGGCATCGAGGCGTTCTCCAACACCCGCTGGGTCACCCTCGCCACCGAGCACGCGCACTATCCCTTCTGACCGGGTCGGTGCCGTCGTCCACAGGTGTCGCGCATTCATGAGGCAATCTGACAGATGAAATTGTTGACAATCTTGTCGGGTTGGTTCTAGGTTCGACGGGCACTGGTTCAGGGAGGGCGACCATGCCGAACGGCGCTGGGCGCGGACGGCCGCCTCGGCTGCCGGAGTTCCCGCCCGGCGGCAGCCCTTTTGCTGCCCGCTTCCCCGCCGCACCCACTTCCGCACGCAGCCGCCAAGAAGGAGCCTTCCGTGACTCCGCCCCTCGGGGACATCGCCCACCTCGGGCACGTCGAACTGCTCACCCCGGACCTGGACCGCAGTCTGGTGTTCTTCACCGACTACCTGGGCCTGACGGTCAACGGGCAGGACGGTGACTCCGTCTACCTGCGGACGTGGGACGACTACGAGCACCACAGCCTGGTCCTCACCGCCCACGAGACCTCCGGCATCCGCCGCACGGCGCTGCGCACCTCCAGCGAGGAGGCCCTGCGGCGCAGGGTCGCGGAACTGGACGCGGCGGGCCGTACGGGCCACTGGAGCGAGGACGAGCCGGGCCTCGGCCCGCTGTACGTCACCACCGACCCGGACGGCCACGAGATCGCCCTGTACTGGGAGTCCGAGTGGTACCGGTGCCCGGACGAGCTCCGTCCGGGCCTGAAGAACCAGCCCCAGGCCAAGCCGGGCCACGGCGTGGGGGTACGGCGGCTGGACCATGTGAACTTCCTCGCTTCCGACGTCGCCGCCAACGCCGACTTCCAGCAGCAGGTCCTCGGTGCCCGCCCGACCGAGCAGATCAGGCTCGACAGCGGGAGGATCGCGGCCAAGTGGCTGACGTTCACCGACAAGTCGTACGACCTCGTCTACACCGAGGACTGGACCGGCTCGCGCGGTCGGCTGCACCACGTCGCGTTCGCGACGGACACCCGCGAGGACATCCTGCGCGCCGCGGACCTGGCCGTGGACACCGGGGTGTTCATCGAGACGGGCCCGCACAAGCATGCGATCCAGCAGACGTTCTTCCTGTACGTCTACGAGCCGGGCGGCAACCGCATCGAGCTGTGCAATCCGCTCACCCGTCTGGTGCTGGCCCCCGACTGGCCGCTGATCACCTGGACCGAGAGCGAGCGGGCCGAGGGGCAGGCGTGGGGCCTGAAGACCATCGAGTCCTTCCACACCCATGGCACGCCACCGGTCGCCTGACCTCCGACGCGAATGTCCCGCAGGACGCCGGCCGGTGCGGGCTCAGGGTCCCTCCCCGGCCCCCTCGGAACCGTCGCGCGCCCCGTCCTGCGAGAGCAGCCGCCGCAGCGACCGGGCGTCCTGCTCGGACAGCGCGGAGACGAAGTGCGCGAGCACCGCCTCGTGGTCGTAGCCGCGCTCCAGCAGCGTGTGCATCCGCTCGGCGGTGCGGGACGCCTGCTCACGGGCCGGCTCGTAGGTGTATCCCCGGCCCTCGCGGTACCGGACCAGCATGCCCTTGTCGTACAGCCGGGACAGGATCGTGAGCACGGTCGTGCAGGCGAGGTCTCCCGGCAGCCGGTCCCGGACCTGGCGCGCCGTCAGCGGCCGGTCGGCCGCCCAGAGTGTGCCGAGCACCCCGCTCTCCAGTTCCCCGCGCGCCCGCCGACCGGAGGCCGGTCCGGCTTCGGCGTTGTTCGGGTCGTGCACCGTCGGGCTCTCCTCACCGGTCGGCTTCCCAGGCTATCGGCAAGCCGCTACGGTCCGTGGAGGACGCGGCCGCCCCCGGGTCGGCCCGGCCGGAAAATTTACTTGAGTCAGGCAAGTATATGGTAGCGTGGCAGGCATGCCCACCGCACAGCCGCCGCCAGGCCCGGCCTCCCCGGAAGTGACCGAGATCGAGCGCGCGCTCAACCGCATCACCTATCTGAGCACCCGGGCCCGGCATCACGAGCGTCTGATGGCCCTGGCCGGAGTGCCGCTGGATCGTGCGGCCGTCGCGCTGCTGCGGCAGATCGCCGATTCCGAGCCGTTGCGCCCGGGGGAGCTGGCCCACCGGCTCGGCGTCGAGGCCTCCCATGTGACCCGCCAGGTGCAGCAGCTGCAGAAGGCCGGCTACGTCACGCGTGCACCCGACCCCGACGACCGCCGCGCCCAGCGCATCGAGATCACCCGGCGCGGCCAGGAGGCCATCGACCGCATCCGCGACGTCGGCGTCCGCGGCATGCAGGTGGCCCTGTCCGCGTGGTCGTCCGAGGAACTCCGCCAACTGGCCACCCTCTTCCACCGCATGGTCGACGACTTCCTCGCCCACGCCGCCGACGACGCCCAGGACTCCCTCGCGGCGGCACGCCCGGAGTCGTGAACCGCACCGGCGGCGCAGCGCACCGCGCCGTCAGCCGGACGTGGCCAGGAACTGCGTCGCGGCCAGCTCCGCGTACAGCGGGTCCGCGGCGACCAGTTCGCGGTGCGTGCCCACCGCCCGGACGCGGCCCGCGTCCATCACCACGATCCGGTCCGCCATCGTCACCGTCGACAGCCGGTGGGCGACCACCAGCACCGTCGTCGACCGCGCCACGTCCGCGACCGTGTCCCGCAGCGCCGCCTCGTTGACCGCGTCGAGCTGCGAGGTCGCCTCGTCGAGGAGCAGCAGGCGCGGGCGGCGCAGCAACGCGCGCGCGATCGCGACCCGCTGGCGTTCGCCGCCGGAGAGCTTGGTCCCGCGATGCCCGACCAGGGTGTCGAGCCCCTGGGGGAGCCGCTCCACCAGACCGTCCAGGCGCGTCGTCTTGACCACCCGCAGCACCGCCGCGTCGTCCGCCTCCGGATTGCCGAGCAGCAGATTGTCGCGCAGGGACCCGGACAGCACCGGCGCGTCCTGCTCCACATAGCCGATGGAGGAACGCAGATCGGGCAGCCCCCAGTCGGCCACATCACGGCCGTCGAGCGTGATGGTGCCCGAGTCGGGGTCGTAGAACCGCTCGATCAGCGAGAACACGGTCGTCTTGCCCGCGCCCGAGGGGCCGACGAACGCGGTCATGCCCTGGGCCGGCACCGCGAAGGACACGCCCTGGTGCACATACGGCAGGTCCTCGGCGTAGCGGAAGCGGACGTCGTCGAAAGCGACGGCGGCCGGCCGGGCACCGGGTGACGGCAACGGCGCGGGCAGGGCGGCCGGTTCGGCGGGGAGCCGCAGCGCCTCCTGGATGCGGGCGAGCGCGGCGGCACCCGTCTGGTACTGGGTGATCGCGCCGACGACCTGCTGGATCGGCGACATCAGATAGAAGACGTAGAGCAGGAAGGCGACCAGGGTGCCCACGTCGATCGCCCCGGTCGCGACCCGGGCGCCGCCCACCGCCAGCACGGTGATGAAGGCCAGCTGCATCGCGAGTCCCGCCGTGTTGCCCGCCGCGGCCGACCACTTCGCGGCCCGTACGCTCTGCCGCCACGACTCCTCGGCCGCCGCGTGGACGCGCTCCTCCTCGCGGTGCTCCGCACCCGACGCCTTCACCGTGCGCAGCGCGCCGAGGACCCGCTCCAGCGACGCGCCCATCGCGCCGACCGCGTCCTGCGCCTGACGGCTGGCCCGGTTGATGCGGGGCACGATCACGCCGAGCACGGTGGCCGCGACCAGGATCACGGCGAGCGTGACACCCAGCAGGACCGCGTCGACCAGGCCCATCATCACCACGGTCGCCACCAGCGTCAGCCCACCGGTCGCCAGGCCGACCAGCGAGTCGGTGGTGACCTCCCGCAGCAGCGTGGTGTCGGAGGTGATACGGGCCATCAGGTCGCCGGGCTCGGTACGGTCCACGGCGGATATCCGCAGCCGCAGCAGGTACGACGACAGCGTGCGCCGCGCACCGAGCACCACCGACTCGGCGGTGCGCCGCAGCACGTACGAACCCAGCGCGCCCACCGCGGCGTTGCCGGCCACGAGCCCCGACATGCCGAGCAGCGCCCAGGTGATGGGCCGGTCGTGCCCCAGGTCGTCGATCAGCGAGCGGGCGACCAGCGGCAGCAGCAGCCCGGTCGCACCGGTGACCAGTGCGAGCAGCGCACCCGCGGCCAGCGCCCACCGGTGTGGTCGTACGTATCCGAGGAGCAGGCGCCACGCGGGCGGTGTGGACTGCGGCGGTGCTTCCGTCTCTGCGAGGCTCACGGCATTCCTTGCGGGGTAGGGGCGTTCAGCCTACGTCGGCACGCGAACCGATTCTCATGTCGGTGGCGCGGAATACGTGCGCGGGACCCGTCGGGCGCGCAGGATCAGGGGTGCGGGCCGCGGTGGTCCGCACCGGGCGCGTCAGGCGCCCCCACACCGACGGAAGGCAGTAGCACCATGGCGCAGGAAGTACGCGGCGTGATCGCCCCCGGCAAGGGCCGGCCGGTGCAGGTCGAGACGATCGTCGTCCCCGACCCGGGTCCCGGTGAGGCGGTGGTGCGGGTCCAGGCGTGCGGGGTGTGCCATACGGATCTGCATTACCGGCAGGGTGGGATCAGCGACGATTTCCCGTTCCTGCTGGGGCATGAGGCGGCGGGGGTCGTGGAGTCGGTCGGTGACGGTGTGGAGGACGTCGTTCCCGGTGACTTCGTGGTGTTGAACTGGCGGGCGGTGTGTGGTCGGTGCCGGGCTTGTCGGCGGGGCCGGCCCTGGTACTGCTTCGACACGCACAACGCCCGGCAGCGGATGACTCTGGCCGCGTCGGGCCGGGAGCTGTCGCCGGCCTTGGGCATCGGCGCGTTCGCGGAGAAGACGCTGGTGGCGGCGGGGCAGTGCACGAAGGTCGATCCGTCCGTGTCCCCGGCCGTGGCGGGACTGCTGGGGTGCGGTGTGATGGCGGGTCTCGGTGCGGCGGTCAACACCGGGAACGTGGGGCGGGGGGATTCGGTGGCAGTGATCGGGTGTGGTGGTGTGGGTGGTGCGGCGGTCGCGGGGGCGCGTCTGGCCGGGGCGGGGAGGATCATCGCGGTGGACGTGGACGACCGCAAGCTGGTCACCGCGGAGAAGCTGGGCGCCACCCACACGGTGAATGCGGCGGAGGGCGATCCGGTCGAGGCGATCCGCGAGCTGACCGGGGGGTTCGGGGCGGATGTGGTGATCGATGCGGTCGGCCGCCCGGAGACGTACAAGCAGGCGTTCTACGCGCGGGATCTGGCCGGGACGGTGGTGCTGGTGGGGGTGCCGACGCCGGAGATGAAGCTGGAGTTGCCGCTTCTGGACGTCTTCGGGCGTGGTGGTGCGTTGAAGTCGTCGTGGTACGGGGACTGCCTGCCCTCGCGTGACTTCCCGATGCTGATCGACCTGCACCTGCAGGGCCGGCTGGATCTCCAGACGTTCGTCTCCGAGACCATCGCCCTCGACGAGGTCGAGAAGGCGTTCGAGCGGATGCACCACGGCGACGTGCTGCGCTCGGTGGTGATGCTGTGATGGCCACGCACATCGACCACGTGGTCACCTCCGGCACGTTCTCCCTGGACGGCGGCACCTGGGACGTCGACAACAACGTGTGGATCGTCGGCGACGACCACGAGGCCATCGTCATCGACGCCGCCCACGACCCCGGCGCGATCGCCGAGGCCGTCGGCGACCGGCGGCTGCGTGCCATCGTGTGCACCCACGCCCACAACGACCACATCGACGCCGCGCCCGCCCTGGCCGACCGGACCGGCGCGAGGATCTGGCTCCACCCCGACGACCTGCCGCTGTGGAAGCAGACGCACCCCGACCGCCTCCCCGACAACCGGCTGGAGGACGGCCAGGTCATGGAGACGGCCGGCACCGATCTGACCGTCCTGCACACCCCGGGCCACTCCTTCGGTGCGGTCTGCCTCTACGCCCCCGGCCTGGGCACGGTCTTCACCGGCGACACCCTCTTCCACGGCGGCCCGGGGGCGACCGGACGCTCGTACTCCCACTTCCCGACGATCATCACCTCGATCCGTGACCGGCTGCTCGCCCTGCCGCCCGAGACGGTGGTCCGCACGGGCCACGGCGAGACCACGACCATCGGCGCCGAGGCGCCGCACCTCGACGAGTGGATCGCGCGAGGCCACTGACCCGACGGCACGCCCGCTCGCACAAGGAGAAAAGGCGACAGCAGGTGTCCGGCTTCCGCCGGATCGTCGGCACGGACGGTGCTGCGAACGCGGAGGTCGGACATGCCGAGGCCACTCGAGGGCAAGGTCGCACCGGTCGCCGGGGCGACCCGATGCCCGCGCTGTCTCGTCGAGGTCCAGGACGCGGGCGGGCCGGCGGACGCGACCGGGTACCGCCGACCGGGTAGGCCGACCGGGTATCGCCGACCGGTACCCGCGAGTGATCGGTCATCGGGTAGGGCGGCGTCCGCGGTGGGCAGGCATCACCTCGTTC
Source organism: Streptomyces sp. NPDC007264 (assembly GCF_042869095.1). NCBI lineage: Bacteria > Bacillati > Actinomycetota > Actinomycetes > Kitasatosporales > Streptomycetaceae > Streptomyces > Streptomyces sp. NPDC007264. The sequence continues at coordinate 59,528 of NZ_JBIAFD010000015.1, read as the reverse complement.
GGGGGCCACGGCGCCTCCCCGCGGACCGCGAACGTCGGGGTCGAGGGCGGGGTGGCATCCGGCCCCACCCCCCGAGTGAAAGCAGGAGCCCCATGGAGTACGTGAAGCTCGGTCCGACGGGTCTTGACGTGTCCCGGATCTGCCTGGGCTGCATGAGTTTCGGCCTCCCCGACCGCGGTGCCCACACCTGGAGCCTCGGCGAGGAGGCGTCCCGCCCGCTGATCCGCCGGGCGCTCGACGCCGGCATCAACTTCTTCGACACCGCCAACGTCTACTCGGACGGCACGAGCGAGGAGATCGTCGGCCGGGTGCTCGCGGCGGACGCCCGCCGCGACGAGATCGTGCTGGCGACGAAGGTGCACGGCCGGATGCGGCCCGGACCCAACGGCGGCGGTCTGTCCCGCAAGGCGATCATGACGGAGATCGACCACAGCCTGCGCCGCCTCGGCACCGACTACGTGGACCTGTACCAGATCCACCGCTGGGACCCCCTCACTCCCGTCGAGGAGACGATGGAGGCCCTGCACGACGTGGTCAAGGCGGGCAAGGCCCGCTACATCGGCGCGAGTTCGATGTACGCCTGGCAGTTCGCCAAGGCCCAGTACACGGCCCGGCTCGGCGGCTGGACGCGGTTCGTGTCCATGCAGAACCACTACAACCTCCTCTACCGTGAGGAGGAACGCGAGATGCTGCCGCTGTGCGCGGACCAAGGCGTCGGCGCCCTGCCCTGGAGCCCGCTCGCCCGTGGGCGGCTGACCCGGGACTGGGACGACACCAGCGAGCGCAGCCGCACCGACGAATTCGGCAGGCGGCTCTACCAGGCGGCCGACCGGGCCGTCGTCGAGGCGCTGGCCGCGGTCGCCGCGGAACGGGGCGTCCCGCGGGCCCGGGTCGCCCTCGCCTGGCTGCTGCGGCAGAACACGGTGGCCGCGCCCATCGTCGGCGTCACCAAGCCGCACCACATCGACGACGCGGTCGCCGCGCTCGACGTCGGCCTCAGCGACAAGGAGATCCAGACGCTCGAGGAGCCGTACACCCCGCACGCCGTCAGCGGCCACTGACGCTCCGTCAAGGCGCTCGGGGCGGTACGGCCGCACGGGTGGGACCACGTGCCCGCACCCCCCGGGCGCACCGGAAACCCGAGCGCCTCACCCGGACCCGGCCGGCATGTCCCCCGGAACGGGGAGCACGCCTCGCCCGGAACGGGGAAGAGAAGGACAGGGAGGACGGTCGTACGGCACCGTCCGCAGGCGCCCGGCGCGAGTGGCAAGGAGCAGGAACATGGTGATCTTCCGGCGTGGCACAGCGGGCCCGGAACCGGGCGGCACGGCCCCCTCCCCGACGGCGCGGCGCGTGGCGTCGGCGCTGGGCGCCCTCGCCGCCCTGAGCCTGCTCACCGCCTGCGGCGACGGCCACGACGCCTCGGGCGGGCCCGAGAAGCCGCCGGGGGCGTCCCAGCCCCCGGAGGCCTCCACGACCGTCGACCCCACGACCGGCGACCGTACCGCGGCCACGGGCACGGCCGGCACCTCCGCCGCCGCCACCGCGTCGGGCTCCACCACGTCCCCCGCCGCCTCCACCGGGGGCAAAGGCACGCGCACCCGCTGCCGCACCTCGGACCTGCGCGCCACCGTCGGCGCCGACAACCCGGGGGCCGGGCAGGAGAACTTCCCCCTCGTCCTGACCAACCGCTCCGGCCGCACCTGCACGATCACCGGCTTCCCCGGTGCCGCCTTCGTCGACGCCTCCGGCAAGCAGCTGGGACCGGATCCCCGGCGCAGCTCCGGCAGCCCCACGAAGGTCACACTGGCGCCGGGCGAGAGCGCCTGGGCGGGCCTGACCTTCTCCAACCCGGAGGTCAGCGGCGCCAGGACGGCCTCGCCCGCCTCCCTCCTCATCACACCGCCGGACGAGAGGACGTCCCTGAAGGTGACCTGGGCCGGCGGAGCGGTGCCGGTGTCGGGCAACTCCTCCTCCGTGTTCCTGACGGTCTTCAGCGCCGGCACCGGCGCCTGACACCCTGCCGCACGCCCGGCGCGCCCGTGCCGCCGAGGGCGACCGGAGCCGCGGGCTGAGGGCGCCCGGGACCGTCGGCGCAGTAGCGTCGACGGCATGGATCACACGAGGCGTTTCGAGGGGTACGGAGTCCTGGTCACGGGCGCGGCGCGCGGCATCGGCTCCGCCACCGCGCGGCGGCTCGCCGAGGAGGGCGCCCGCGTCCTCGTCACCGACGTGGACGAGGCGCAGGCCGAGGAGACGGCGGGCGCGATACGTGAACTCGGCGCGTCGGCCGCGGCCTTCGGGTGCGACGTCGGGGACCGCGTGTCCGTGGAGGCGGCCGTCGCCCGTGCCGTGGACGCCTTCGGCGCGCTGGACGTGCTCGTCAACAACGCGTACGGCTGTACCCCCGACGCCCCGCTCTTCGAGGACGAGCCCGACGAGGTGTGGGCCCGGGACATCGACCTCACCCTCACCGGGGCGTACCGCTGCAGCCGGGCGGCGCTCCCGCACCTGGTGGCCTCCGGCCGCGGCGCCATCGTCAACATCGGGTCGGTGAACGGCATCCAGGACTTCGGCAACCACGCCTACAGCGCCGCCAAGGCGGGTCTGATGTCCCTCACCCGCACCCTGGCCGGGCACGCGGCCGCGCGCGGGGTCCGCGTCAACCTCGTGGCGCCGGGCACGGTCCGCACCTCCGCATGGCGAGGCCGTGACGCCGACCTCGCCGCGGTGAGCGAGCTGTACCCGTTGGGCCGGGTCGGCGAACCGGAGGACATCGCGGCGGCCGTCGCGTTCCTCGCCTCCCGGGACGCGGCGTGGATCACGGGCACCACGCTGTGCGTCGACGGCGGCCTGCTCGCCGTGAACACGGGTTTCCGGCAGAAGGTGCGCGAGCGCGGGGACGGCGCGGAGGCGCCGTAGGGCGAGTGCCCATGTCACCGCCGCCGGGGGCGCCGGGTGGGGCGGCCGTCGGCTCGGTCCGGGGCCGGGTGCCGGTGGATCGTCCATCGGGCAGGAAGAGGGAGCCCCCGCGCGGTCCGTTGCCCGGCATGTGCATGATCTTGGTAAGAACCCGGGCACCGGAATCCGCCGGGCGCCGCACCGGCCGATGCCCCCCGCGGGGCCGCGAAGGACCGTCCCGGCCATGCCGGCCCGGTGCCGGCGAGGGCGGCGGAGCGGGGTGGTTCCCGGCACTCTCCGCGGGCCGACGCCCGTGCTGACATGGGCGGAAGCGCTTTCCGGGGCGCCGAGGGACGGGCCGGGGCACGCGCCGCAGGAGCGCCCGGCACCCGTCGTCCCCGCCGTCGCACCGCCGGGGGCGCGCCGTGGCCGAAGTGCGCCGGGTGCGTGTCGTGCGTGGACTCGGCCGCCGTGCCGTCACGTAGCGTGGAAGGCGGACGGGCGCACCGCCCCGGCCCCGGGCTCGGCCCCGTACCCGATCGATGTAGGGTCATGTTTCCGTGTGAACCCGGGCGCCCTCTGTCCGCGGGATGCCTTCGCGGCGCCGGACAGCCGTGGCGGTGACGGGGCGGTCGTCCGGAGAATCGGAAATCCGAGGCGAGAGGTGGCCGTGTCGATCGATATCCCCGAGTCAGGCGGGGCGGAGCCGGACATCAGCGTTGTCGTCATCGTCTACAACGATGCCCGGCGCCTTCCGGTGGCCGTACGTTCCGTGCTCGACCAGACGTTGCGCGGTGTGGAAGTGGTGATCGCCGACGACTGCTCGACCGACGGGTCGTACGACGTGGCGCGATCGCTCGCCGCCGAGCACCCGGACCGTGTGCGGGCCATCCAACTGCCCGAGAACAGCGGCGGTTGCGGAGAGCCCCGCAATCAGGGCGTGGCCGTGGCACGGGGACGCTACGTCATGTTCCTGGACAGCGACGACACCCTGGAGCCCAACGCGTGCCGCAACATGCTGGAAGCGGCCGACCGCACGGGCGCCGATCTGGTCTCGGGGCTGTGCGTCCGGGTGTACACCGACAGCAGACACGACAAGCGGACCCCCTGGTACCCCTGGCTGTACCGGAGCACACGCACCGTCGAGTCGATCGCCGAGCTGCCGGACCTCTTCGTCTTCGACACCCTCTCGACCAACAAGTGCTACCGGCGTGACTTCCTCGTCGAGAACGAGCTCACCTTCCCCCGGGGCATCCACTACGAGGACCTGCTGTTCTCGGCGCGGGCCTACCTCGCCGCGGGGCGCATCACCCTGATCCCCAACACGGTGTACTTCTGGAACGTGGTCCAGAAGACCACGGCCAAGTCGATCAGCAACCGGCGCCACGAGATCAACAACTTCAGCGACCGGCTGGAGATCCACCGCCGTATCGACGCCGTGCTGGAGCGGCGCGGGCTCGACGAGCTGAAGCTGCACAAGGACATCAAGTTCCTCAAGCACGACCTCGTCCTGTACCTGCGCGACCTGCCGTTCCTCGACGACGGCTACCGGCACCGGTTCGCGGAGCTGGCCCGCGGCTACATCCAGGACTTCCCGGAAGCGGCGTACGACCGGCTCGACCGGGTGCACGCCATCTGCGCCTACCTGCTGCTGCAGGAGGACTGGGACAACCTGATGCCCGCCGTCGACACGCTGATCAACCGGGACAAGATCTCGGCACCGCTCGCCGAGCGCGACGGCCGTGTCTACTGGTGCGAGCACCACCTGGACGACCCGAAGGCGCGCGACATCATGGATGTCACCGGCCTCGGCTACCACGGCAGATCCCTGGACCGGATGTTCCTGCGCAACCTGCTCACCGGGTACGCGGTCCGGGGGGACCTGGTGGTGCTCGAGGGCTCGGTGGTCAACCCGCTGCACACCGTCCCCGCGGACGCGAGCCTGACCGCCGAGCTGGAGTTCCGGGCCCGCCGCCGCAGCCTGCAGACCTTCCGGTTCCCGGTGCGGACGGTGCACCACGCGGGCGACACCATCGACTGGCAGGCCGCCGTCCCGCTGTCCGGCGGGCTGCGGCCCCTGGGTGTCATCGACGAGGTGTGGGACGTCCGGCTGCACCTGACGGCGGACGGGAAGCGGACCACGACTCGGATCACGGCCGGCCGCGTCGACCTCGAGAACGCCACGTCCGTGCCCGTGCGCCCCCGGCTCAGCCGGTTCGTGGCGGACCGGCTCCAGCCCCAGGTCTCCGCCAAGGGACATCTGGCCTTCCGGCTCACGCAGCAGGGCTCGGCGGCCCGGCGCGGGCGGGCCCTCGTGGACCGCAATCTGCAGGGCTCCGCGGCCCGGGGCGCCAAGGGCGCCTACCGTGCGCTGCGGGCCGTGCGCAAGGAACTGGCCTCCGGCCGGCGCAAGGTCCAGGGCTACCACCGCATGCTGAAGGTGCTCCCCGTCCGCAAGGGCACCGTCGTCTTCGAGAGCCACCTCGGCAAGCAGTACAGCGACAGCCCGCGGGCCGTCTACGAGGAGATGCGGCGCCGCCGGCTGCCCGTCACCGCCGTCTGGGCCTACGCGGGTGCCCGGCCCGAGGGCTTCCCGCAGGACGTCGAACTCGTCCGACGGTGGTCCTGGAGCTATCTGAAGGCGCTGGCCCAGGCCGAGTTCTGGATCGACAACCAGGGCTTCCCCCTCAAGCTGGCCAAGCGCCCCGGGACCACCTACATCCAGACGTGGCACGGCTCGGCGCTGAAGAGGATGGGCTTCGACGAGCCCACCCACCGGGTGCTGTCCGAGCCCGAACAGCGCTCCTACCAGCAGGCGCTGGACCGCTTCGACCACTTCGTGGTGCGCAGTGAACACGACGTCCGTACCCTCGCCCGGGCCTACCGCATCCCGGAGGAGAAGCTGCTGCGCACGGGCTATCCCCGCAACGACGCCCTGGTACGGGCGGCCAGGGACCCCCAGGCGGCCGAGCCGGCCGTGCGGGAGCTCGGCGAGCGCCTCGGTGTCCGCCCGGACCGCCGTGTGGTCCTGTACGCGCCCACGTTCCGCGCCCGGCCCGACGGCGGCGTACGGGACTTCGCGTTCCCCTTCGACGTGGAGCGCTTCGCCGACACGTTCGGGGACCGGTTCACGCTGCTGGTCCGCTCCCACTACCTCAACCGGGTCAGCCTTCCGCCCTCGGTGGCGGGCCGCGTGATCGACGTGACGGGCGAACCGGACATCACTCCGCTCCTGCTGCTCTCCGACGCCCTGATCACCGACTACTCGTCCGTGATGTTCGACTATGCGCTGCTGCGCCGGCCGCTGGTGTTCTACGCGTACGACTGGGAGGAGTACTCCGAGGACATGCGCGGCACGTACTTCGACCTCCTCGAGGAGGCCCCGGGCCCGGTCGCGCGCACCGAGGACGAACTCTTCGCCGCACTGTCCGACCTGGGCGCCGTCGGCACCCAGTACGAGGCGCGGCTCAAGGAGTTCATGGACAAGTACGGCGAGTACGACCGCGGGGACGCGGCGGCTCGCATCGTGGACCGCTTCTTCGGCCCGGCGGGAGGGACTCGATGACGCAGCGTGAGATCTTCTTCGTCGGCAACGAGGTCAACGAGCTCGGGGGTGTGGGCCGCTGGCAGTCGCAGATGGCCCAGCTGCTCGGCGAGCGCGGCCACCGGGTCACGATCTTCGGCATCGCCCCGCCGGAGGTGCCCATGGACCTCGGCGAGAATCCGCCGTTCGACACCGTGACCCTGTACGACCGGCGGCCCCCGGGCCGTCGCCGGCCGCGCGTCCCGCTGGGCCGCTTCGATCCCGCCGTCCGCCGGCAGGAGGCGGACATGCGGCGGGTCGCCGAGCGGCTGTCCCAGGCGTTCCGCGCCGCGGGACCCGGTGCCGTGATCATCGTGACGCAGGTCTGGGCGATGGAGTGGGTGGCGCTCGCGGACACCGCAGGGCACTCGATCATCGGCATGAGCCACGAGTCCTTCGAGGCCTCCCGCCGCTCGTCGCGCTTCGAGCGGGTGCTCCGGTACTACAAGGACGTGGACCGGATGCTGGTGCTGACGCAGGAGGACGCCGACGGCTGGGTGGGCGCGGGCCTCAACAACGTCGGTTTCCTGCCGAATCCGCTGCCGGTGACGCCCGGCGCGCCGTCGCCGCGCACGGAGAAGGCCGTGGTCAGCATCGGGCGGCTCAGCCATGCGAAGGGCGTCGACCTGCTGCTGGACGTCTGGGCCGAGGTGGCCCCGCGGCAGCCCGGCTGGATCCTGCGCATCTACGGCGCGGGCGACTACGAGGCCGAACTGCGGCAGCAGTCGACGGAACTGGGCCTGGACGACTCGGTCGAGTGGGCGGGGCAGACCGACGACGTGATCGGCGCGCTCAGGCGGGCGTCCGTGTTCGTCCAGTCCTCGCGCGGCGAGGGTTTCCCGCTCGTCCTCCTGGAGGCGATGGCCTGCGGCGTGCCGTGTGCCGCGTTCGACTGCTCGCCCGGCGTGCGCGAGATCATCAGGGACGGCGAGGACGGGCTGCTGGCCCGGCTCGGCAACACCACGGAACTCGCCCGCATGCTGGTCCGGTTGATGTCCGACGAGCACTTGCGCGACACGATGGGGGACCGGGCGCGGCAGAACGTGCAGCGCTTCGCCCCCGAAGTGATCACCCGCCGCTGGGAGGAGCTCTTCGACTTCCTGGAGCGCTGAGCGCCGGCCGCCCCCGAGGGCGGCCGGCCCCGGTCCGCCGCCCCGGCCGCCGGGTGGCGGTGGGCGCCGGTGGGCGCCGCCGCGACGCAACCGTTGGCATGCCCTGGTGCCGGGTGCCTTGACGCGGTGCGTCCGCGCCATTTAACTCACGTCCTAAATTAAGACGTGACGGCTTTGGGTGGACGGGTCGCTCCGAGGCGTCCGCGGCGCTCTCGACTCCCGGAAGGCGCACCAGGAGCCCTGAAGTGACCGATCCCCTTGTTCCTGAGAGGACTCCCGTGTCCGAACGCATCGATCTCGCCGCTCTCCCGCACGACTTCCTGTGGGGCACCGCCACATCGGCGTACCAGATCGAGGGCGCCGTCACCGAGGACGGCCGGTCGCCGTCGATCTGGGACACCTTCTCGCACACCCCGGGGAAGACCGCGGGCGGCGAGCACGGCGACGTGGCCTGCGACCACTACCACCGCTGGCGTGAGGACATCGGGCTGATGCAGCGGCTGGGCACCGACGGCTACCGGCTGTCGATCGCCTGGCCCCGGGTGGTCCCGGGCGGCGAGGGGGAGGTGAACCCCAAGGGCCTCGCGTTCTACGACCGGTTGATCGACGCTCTGCTGGAGGCGGGCATCACCCCGTCCGTCACGCTCTACCACTGGGACCTGCCGCAGGTGCTCCAGGACCGGGGCGGCTGGCCGGAGCGGGCCACCGCCGAGCACTTCGCCGCGTACGCGGCAGTCGTCGCCGAGCGCCTCGGGGACCGCGTCGCCCACTGGGCCACCCTCAACGAACCCCTGTGCTCGGCGTGGATCGGACACCTCGAAGGCACCATGGCGCCCGGCCTCACCGACCTCACCGCGGCCGTGCGCGCCTCCTACCACCTCCTCCTCGGCCACGGTCTCGCAGCCCAGGCCGTCCGGGCCGCCGCCCCCGCCGCCGAGATCGGCATCGTCAACAACCTCTCCACCGTGCACGCCGCCACCGACCGCCCGGAGGACGCCGCGGCGGCCCGCCGCATGGACGGCCATGTCAACCGCTGGTGGCTGGATCCGGTGCACGGGCGCGGCTTCCCCGCGGACATGCGCGAGGTGTACGGCGTGGAGCTGCCCGAGCGACCCGGCGACGCGGAGACCATCGCGGCCCCGCTGGACTGGCTGGGCCTGAACTACTACTTCCCGGCCGCCGTCACCGACGACCCGGCCGGGCCCGCCCCCCGGGTCCGCTCCGTGCGCCGCCCCGGAGTGCCGCGCACCGGCATGGACTGGGAGATCGACGCGGGCGGCATCACGACGCTGCTGCTGCGCCTCACCCACGAGTACGGCGCCCGCAAGCTGTACGTCACCGAGAACGGTTCCGCCTTCCCCGACGCCGTACGCGCCGACGGCACCGTGGACGACCCGGAACGCCGGGAGTACCTGGAGCGGCATCTCGCCGCCTGCGCCGCGGCGGCCCGTCAGGGCGCCCCGCTGGCCGGCTACTTCGCGTGGTCGCTGCTGGACAACTTCGAGTGGGCCTACGGTTACGACAAGCGCTTCGGCCTCGTCCACGTCGACTTCCGGACTCAGCGCCGCACCGTCAAGGGCAGCGGGCACCGCTACGCGGACATCGTGCGGGCCCACCGCGGCCGGGCGCGCAACGCCGCCTGAGGAGACCGCGGCCCGAGCAGACAGACGACGATGCCGGTTCGCGCCCGAGGCGCGAACCGGCACACAACGGCTGGTCACACGCCGTCGTTACCGCCCGTGGTCTCCACCGTTGAAGAAGCCACCGCCGAAGAAGCCACCGCGGTCCCCGTTGAAGAAGCCGCCGTAGTCTCCGTTGTAGAAGCCACCGTGGTTGCGGTAGCCGAAGTCGTAGTTGTTGAAGTACCCGTGGTCGCGGAAGTCGCGGTAGTAGCCGTGGTCACGGAAGTCGTACCGGAAGTTCCGGTGGTCGCCGAAGCGGTAGCAGCCCCGGTCGTGGTGCCGATAACCGTCGTAGCGCCAGTTCCAGCACCCGTAGTCCCGGTAGTACCCGCGGTCGTGGTCCCCGTGGCCGTCGTTGGTCTGAACCGAGGTGGGTGCGACCGAGGGAGTGCTCGCCATCGCGACACCGCTGCTCGCCGCGCCGGCCAGCAGCATCGTGCCGGCGATCAGTGCGGCCCTGCGTCGGACGATCGTCATTGCGTCTCTCCTTCGTCTGACGGGCACGGAAGCCCTCTTTCATCCCGTTGGTCACAGCCTGCGGCAGGGCCGCTGAGAAGAGGCTGAGAGAGCCGGCCGCCGCGACCGCCGTCCGCGACGCGGCCCTCACGGAGCGTGCTCGACGCGCGGACGGGCCCTGGTCTCCGTAGGGTGGATCAAGAGGGTGACCATGCGAGTTCTGGTGATCGAGGACGAACGGGGGCTCGCCGAGGCGATTGCCCAAGGGCTCGCCGAGGAGGGCTTCGTCGCCGATGTCGCCCATGACGGCGTCGACGGGCTGTGGCGCGCCGCCAACGAACCGCACGACGCGATCGTGCTGGACCTGATGCTGCCCGGCATCTCCGGGTACGAGGTGCTGAAGCGCATGCGGGCGGCCGACGTGTGGGCGCCCGTGCTCATCCTCACCGCGAAGGACGGCGAGTACGACGAGGCGGACGCCCTCGACCTGGGCGCCGACGACTATCTGAGCAAGCCCTTCTCCTACGTGGTGCTCGTGGCCCATCTGCGCGCGCTGCTGCGCCGAGGGGCGCCCGCCCGGCCCGCGGTGCTCGAGGCCGGCGACCTCGCCCTGGACCCGGCCTGCCGGCGTTGCCACCGCGCGGGGCAGGAGATCTCCCTGACGGCCCGCGAATTCACCCTTCTGGAGTACTTGCTCCGGCGCTGCGACGAGGTCGTCAGCAAGACGGACATCCTCGACCACGTCTGGGAGGAGAACTTCGACGGCGACACCAACATCGTCGAGGTCTACGTCGGGTATCTGCGGCGCAAGATCGACGCCCCGTTCGGCCGCCGGACGATCGAGACGGTCCGCGGCGCCGGCTACCGGCTGCGCGGCGGGAGGTGAGGCCGTGCCCGTCCCCCTCCCCGCCTGGTGGGCCCGGCGCTCCCTGCGGCTGCGGCTGACCGCCGCGGCCGCGCTGGTGATCGCGGCGGCACTGGTGGGCGCGGCGTCCCTGCTGGCCGTCTGGCTGCGCTCCGGCCTCGTCGGCGGGCTCGACCAGACCGCGCTGCAGCGGGCCCAGGTCATCGCGGGGAGCCTCGACAGCGGCGACCTCGCCCGCACCCTGCCGGCCTCCGACAGCGGCGACAGCGCCGTCCAGGTCGTGGGCGCCGACCGGGCCGTGCGGTCCAGTTCGGCGAACCTGGCGGGCGAGCCCGCGCTGTTCTCCTTCGCGCCCACACTCTCCGCCACGCCCCGGGCCCACACCGTGCACGGCCTGCCCCTGGACGGGGCGGGCAGCTGGCGCGCCGTGGGCGTCCCGGCCGGAGGGAGCGGCAACCCCTTCACGGTGTACGTCGCCGTCCCCACCGCGGCCGTGGACCACCACCTGTCCGAACTCACCCTGGTCCTGGCCGTCGCCGTGCCGGCGGCCGTCGCCCTGCTCACGGGCGGCGTCTGGCTGCTGACCGGCCGGGCCCTGCGGCCCGCGGAGGCCCTGCGCGCGCAGGCCGCCGAGATCACCATCTACGACCTGGGCCGCCGGCTGGACGTGCCGCCGGCCGACGACGCCCTGGGACGGCTCGCCCGCACCCTCAACGACCTGCTCGCCCGGCTGGACGTCTCGGCGCAGCGGCAGCGGCAGTTCATCGCGGACGCCGCGCACGAACTGCGCAGCCCCCTCAGCAGCCTGCACACCCAGCTGGAGGTGGCGGTCCGGCACCCCGGCGCCGCGGACTGGAGCACCCGGGGCCCCGCGCTCCTCGAGGAGAGCGAGCGGCTGTCCACGCTCGTCGACGGGCTCGTCCGGCTGGCCCGCCTCGACGCCCGGCCCCGGCTGCGCAGACGCCCCGTGGACCTGGACGAGATCGTTTTCCAGGAGGTCCGCAGCGCCCGCAGGCACACCTCCCTCGAGATCGACCAGCACGCCGTCTGCGCCGCCCGTGTGCACGGGGACGCGGACGCGCTGGCCCGCGTCGTGCGCAATCTGCTGGACAACGCCATCCGGTACGCGGTCGCCCGGATCCAGGTGAGCCTGCGGGTCCGTGACCGCACCGCGTGGCTGACGGTCGCCGACGACGGACCCGGCATCCCGCCGAACGACCGGCGCCGTGTCTTCGACCGCTTCACCCGCCTCGACGGGGCGCGGGCCCGGGACACCGGCGGAAGCGGTCTCGGGCTGGCGATCGTCCACGATGTCGTCGCCGCTCATCACGGCCATGTCCGCATCGAGGACAACGCGCCCGGCGCCCGCATCGTGGTCCACATCCCGGCGACCGAGCCCTGACCGCACCCGGTCGTCGCGCACGCCCCGAGGACGGGGCGGCGTGGAATGTCACGGTGTGGTCGCGGTGCGGACGGCTTTGCAACCCTTCGGCCCCCAGGGCGGTCTACCTGGCAGGACAAGTGCCACGTACGGTGAGTATCCGGCACAGGAGCCCGTACCGGAGACGAAGGGTCCGCCATGGGGGACATACGCAGACGGGGAGCCGTCGCACTCGGGGTCACCGCACTCGTGACGCCGCTCACGCTCGCGCTCGGCGCCGCGCCCGCGGGTGCCGCGAGCTGCACCACGCAGACCGGTCCGTACCAGAAGCAGGTCGAGAAGTTCCTCGGCCGGCCGGTCGACGGCAGGCAGTCCGCCGCCGACTGCAAGGCGATACGGGCCTTCCAGAACAAGCACGGCATCACCCCGGCCATCGGCTACGCGGGCCCCGTCACCTGGGGGGTGATGGACCTGATGAACAAGCAGAAGGCCGTCGGTACGAACCCCAACAAGGACGGCAAGTGCCCCGTCAACAAGGGGCGCATCGCCTGCGTCAACCTCACGCTCCAGCTGAGCTGGGTGCAGGACGGCAAGCGCCTCGTCTACGGCCCCGTACCGGTCCGCACCGGCCGTGACGGATACGAGACCCGCACCGGCCTGAAGAAGATCTACTGGCGGGACATCGACCACGTGTCGACCATCTACAACGTGCCCATGCCCTACAGCCAGTTCTTCGACGGAGGCCAGGCGTTCCACTCGGTCGGCCTGAGCATGTGGAACCCGCCGGGTTCGCACGGCTGCGTCAACATGACCAAGACCGCCGCGAAGAAGTACTGGTCGCTGCTGAAGACGGGCGACGACGTCTTCGTGTACGGCCGCAAGCCCGGAACCTGAGGCGCGCGCGGTCCGGCCGTCCCCGCGGACGGCCGGACCGGGGCGGCACGGTCGTGCGGGCACGTCCCGGTGCCGGGCGCCGTGGAGTGAGCGGCCGGTTCGCGCGGAGTGATCGGCTTCACGGTCCGTAATGCCGGAAGGCGCCTGATTGTTCACATCGTCTTCACGGTACGCCCCGTATGCTTCACGGTATGTCCACCACTCCCCAACCCCCGGCGGAACGCTCCGCCCACGAGGTGAACGAGGAGATCCGGGCCCTGTGGTTCCGAAGCGGCGGGATGCTCACCATGGAGGAGCGGCGGGAGTACCAGCGGCTCGTCATGGAATGGGCGGCCGCCTCCCCGGGCCCGACGAAGGCGGCCTGACGCCCCATCAGCCCCAAGTGCCCGAGTACGCACGACGATAGGCGTTGCGGTCCTGCTCCGTGCGGATGTACCGGGTGGCCGCGAGGGCGACGAGGCTACCCGCGATGACCAGCAGGCCGGGTCCGACGTTCCGCGGGTCGCCGAGCCGTGACAGGAAGCCGCCGGCGCCACCGGCGCCGCCGACCTGCTGCACGGCTCCGGGGGCGGCCGACCCCGGGACCGCCGACCCGGGCGCGATCGCCGCACCCTGCGTCGCCGGGGCGGACGGGGAGCCGGCCGCGGAGGTCGCGGCGGGCGCACCGGCCGACGCCGGCGGCTGCCCCGTCAGCTGCACGCCGAGCGCCGACATCGCCTGCGTGGCCGGCTGGAAGAACGTGGTACCGCCCGTCCGGCAGTTGCCGCTGCCCCCCGAGGTCACCCCGAGCGCGATGCCCTCGGAGAACAACGGCCCGCCGCTGTCGCCCGGTTCGGCGCACACCGTGGTCTGGATGAGGCCGGTGACCGCGCCCTCGGGGTAGTTGACGGTCGCGTCGAGCGCGGTGACCTCGCCGTCGTGCAGACCGCTGGTGCTGCCGCTGCGGAAGACCTTCTGCCCGACGACGGCGTCTCCCACCGCCGTGATACGCACTCCGCGCCCGCCGCCGATGGCGACGACGTTCGCACCGGGGGTCGCCTGCCCGTTCTCGTACCGGATGAGCGAGAAGTCGCCGGCGCCGGGGAACTCCGAGGTGACGGTGCGGCCGACCTGGGTGCGGCCCGTGTTGTCGGAGAACCACAGCGAGCCGCCGGGCCCGCAGTGCCCGGCGGTGAGGATGAACTCGCTCTGGCCGTTGGTCACGTTGAAGCCCGCCGAGCAGCGGCCGCTCGTCGAGAAGATCGGCTGGGCGCCGTTCACCCGGGTGGTGAACCTGCCCTGCGTCCGCTCCATCCGGACGAAGTCGCCGATCCCGTCGGCGAGTTTCGTCATCCGGGACCAGTCGGAGGCGGAGACGGTGCTGTCGCCCTCCACCACCACCTGGTTGGTCCGGTAGTCCACGACCCAGGCGGTACCGGCCACCCGTGGGGCGGAACTCAGGCTCTTCGTCGCGGCCTTGAGCTGCTCCAAGCTGTGACGGACCGTCTTGGGGCGCGCCCCGGCCGCCGTGACCTGGGCGGCCGCGGCCCGGTCGGTCACGGCGACGACCGGTTTCCCGTCGGGCCCGAGCCAACTGCCCGCCGTGCGCGACGCCCCCAGCCGTGACACGAGCGTGGAACCCGTCCGGGAGACGGTCCGGGCGGGCGTACCGTCCGGAGTCTGCGCGCCGGACGGTTCGCTCGCCAGGGCCTGAGTGACCATCAGGCCACCCAGGAGCACCCCGCCGAGGGCCGCGATCCGCGCTCCCCGTCGGACGATCCGTCGTCGTGCATGCCTCATTCATGGCTCCCGAACCCCGAACAGCACGGCGTCACCACCGCGGGACGCTCCGGTCGTCGAGCGCCCTTCCTCCATACGTGCGCCCGCGCCGGGGTGTTCACCGCCTCCTCGCGTGGCTGTTTCTCCCGCTGTCGGGGGGATGGGGACCCGGCCATTCGCGTGTACCGGCGAGTAATTGTCTACCAATCGGTAACCCTTCCGTGGTTCGTCGTCCATTCTTAGGCATGAGCATGTCCAGTGCGGCAGGGGTGCGACGCCCCCGCCGCTTTCACGTGAGAGAGGGACGGGTATGACAGGACGTGGTGTGGGGCGCCGGATCGGCGCGGTCTCGGCGGTCGTGGCGCTGGGGTTCGGTGGCACGTTCACCGCGGCGCAGACCGCCTCCGCGGCTCCTGCCGCGACCGCCGTGAGCGTGGCCGCGGTGCAGGCGTCCGGGGTCGACTACGCCACCTGGCAGGCGGACGTGAAGGCGGTCATCGACGAGGCGCAGCCCTACGTCGAGCAGCGCACCGCGAACGCGGCCGGGCAGCAGCTCGCGATCGTCTTCGACATCGACAACACCGCGCTCGAGACGGACTTCCATCCGTGGTACGCGCTGCCCACCCCGGCCGTGAAGCCGTCCCTGCAGCTGGCGCAGTACGCGAAGTCCCGCGGTGTCGCCGTCTTCTTCGTCACCGCGCGCCCGGGCATCATCGAGTCCGAGACCAAGTGGAACCTGAAGACGGTGGGTTACCCGGTCGACGGCCTGTACGTGCGTGATCTGCTGGATCTGTTCGACGAGGTCAGCGAGTACAAGACGAGCAAGCGCGCGGAGATCGAGTCGCGCGGCTACACGATCATCGCGAACGTCGGCAACAACGACTCCGACCTGGTCGGCGGCCACGCCGAGCGCACCTTCAAGCTGCCCGACTACAACGGCCAGCTGTCCTGACGGTCCCCTCCGCGCCCGGGTGCCGGCACGGCCTCATCTCCGTGCCGGCGCCCGGGCGGCGGGTATGCTGCTGACCGAATATTCGTTCGGCGGTGGTGAGTGGGGTGGTGACGCGCGATGACCCGTGCGCAGGAGTCCGTGCCGTCGGCGGCGGAGACCATGTTCGTGCGGGACCAGGCGTCCCGACGGCTCGGCATCGAGCTGCTGGAGCACGCACCGGGTTCCGCCGTGCTGCGGATGACCGTGACACCGGACATGGTCAACGGACACGGGATCGCCCACGGCGGCTGTCTCTTCCTGCTCGCGGACACCGCGTTCGCCTGTGCCTGCAACGGGCACGGCCCCGTGACGGTCGCCGCCGCGGCCGACATCGACTTCGTCGCGCCCGCCCACGAGGGCGACGTGCTCGTGGCCACCGCCCGGGAACGCACGACGTTCGGCCGCAGCGGCATCTACGACGTCAGCGTCCTGCGCGGCGCCGAGGTCGTCGCCGAGTTCCGCGGACGCAGCCGCACGCTGCGCCCGGCGGGGAAGCCGCTGCCGACGGGACAGTGACGGCGGCCGTGCCGTGCGCGCCCCGTGGTCACCGCCGTGGCCGGGACCGTGACCACCCCTCTCGTGAGAGACGACGCTCAGGCGAGCGTGACCTCCACCGGCAGGTGTTTGATGCCGTTGACGAAGTTGGACCGCACCCGCGAGACCTCGCCCGTGAGGCGGATGCCGGCCAGGCGCGGGATCAGCTCCTCGAACATGATCCGGATCTCGGTGCGGGCGAGCAGGTTGCCCAGGCAGAGATGGGGGCTGCCCTTGCCGAAGGTCACGTGGTCGTTGTTCTGCCGGGTGACGTCGAAGTCGTACGGGTTGCCGAAGACCTCCTCGTCGCGGTTCCCGGACGCGTACCACATGACGACCTTGTCGCCCTCCCTGATGTGCTTGCCGCCGAGTTCGACGTCACGGGTGGCGGTGCGGCGGAAGTGGTAGACGGGCGACGCCCAGCGCAGGAACTCCTCGACCGCGCCGGGGACGAGGGAGGGGTCCTGTTGCAGGCGGGCGAGCTGGTCGGGGTGCTGGATGAGGGCCAGCATGGAGTGCGAGATGGTGTGGCGGGTGGTCTCGTTGCCGGCCACGACCAGCAGCAGGAAGTAGTTGTCGAAGTCCTGCGCCGAGAGCGGCACTCCGTCACGCGGGGTCTGGTTGACGAGCCGGGAGACCAGGTCGGTGCCGTCGCCGCCGCGCCGCTGCCGGGCCAGCTCCCGCCCGTAGGCGAAGACCTCCAGCGCGGCGGGGGAGCGGAAGGGCAGGTCGCGGTACTTCTCGCTCTCCTCGCTGTGCAGCAGGACGTCCGCGTAGTCGGGGTCCGTGTTGCCGATGATCCTGTTGCCCCACGCGATGAGCTGCTGGTTGTCCTCCGGCGGCACATCGAGGAGACGGGCCAGCACATTGATGGGGAAGTCGGCGGAGACCTCCTTGACGAAGTCGAAGCGGCCCTTGGCCAGCGCGGAGTCCAGGGTCTTCGCCGTCAGGCCGCGCAGGAAGTCGGTGTAGCTGTTGACGACGGAGGCGCCGAACTGACGCTGGATCAGGCTGCGCAGGGCGCGGTGGCGGACGCCGTCCAGTTCCAGGATCGAGGCGCGCTTCTTGATCTGGTCGTCGTCGACCTCCTCCAGGTTGACGAATCTGCCGGAGGTGAACGTCTCGGCGTCACGGTCGACCCGTGCGATGTCCTCGTGCCGGGTCACCGCCCAGAAACCGGAGTTGGGCGCCTGCTCCGGCTGCCAGTGCACCGCGTCCTCGTGGCGCAGGGTGTGGAACATCCGGTAGGGCGTGACGCCGTCGGTGAAGTTGTCGAGGTCGGCGAGGTCGACGTCCTCCAGGGGCAGCGGTTCGCGGACGTCGGTGAGCATGTCGGTCATGGGTGGCTCCTGAACATCACAGGTGGTGGGCGTACTCGGTGAACTCCCAGTCGGTGACGTGCCGTCCGAAACGCTCGACCTCGTCCCGCTTGTAGGAAAGGAAGGAAGTGGTGAACCCCTTGCCGAGGATGTCGGTGAGGGCGGTGTCCGCCTCCAGCGCGTCGAGCGCCGCGGACAGGCTCATGGGCAGCATGGCGGACCGGGTGGTGTCGTAGCCGTAGCCCTCCAGCGCGGCCGGCGGTTCCTCGCCCGCCAGCACGCCGAGCAGCGCGGCCGCGCAGGCCCCGGCGATCAGCAGGTACGGGTTGGCGCTGGCGTCGCCGAGCCGCAGTTCCAGGCGCGCTCCGCCGCCGCGCTCGGGCGGGACGCGGACCATGGCGCTGCGGTTGTCCAGGCCCCAGTCGACGAGCCAGGGTGCCAGGGTGTCGGGCCCGAACCGCTTGTAGGAGTTGACGGTCGGGTTCGCCAGAGCCGCGAGCGCCGGGGCGTGGGCGAGGACGCCGGCGATCGCGTGGCGCGCCGTGGCGGACAGGCCGTGGGCGCCCGCGGGGTCGTCGAAGAGGTTGCGCCCGTCCTGGTCCCGGCAGGACAGATGGAGGTGGAAGCCCGAGCCGCCGGCGTCGTTGAAGGGCTTCGCCATGAAGGTGGCCAGCCTGCCCTCCTTGCGTGCCAGTTCCTTGACGGCCGCCTTGAAGCGGAAGGACCGGTCGGCGGCGTCCATGGCGTCGGAGTGGGTGAGGTTGATCTCGAACTGGGCGCTGTCGAACTCGTGGTTGCCGCTGCTGACACCGACGCCGAGGTCGCGCAGCGGCCGCAGGACCCGCAGCAGGTGGTTGTCGGGGTCGGCCCGCAGCCCGGCGGTGTAGACGTTGCCCGGGTGGTGGCTGTAGCGGCGCCAGCCCTGCGGCGCGTCGGGCGCCGGGTCGCACAGGAAGTACTCCAGCTCCGGTCCGACCACCGGCCGCAGCCCGTGTTCGGCGCACCGGGCGAGGACCCCGCGCAGCAGGTCGCGGGGCGACTCGGGGGCGGGCAGCCCGGTGGCCGGGTCCGTGACGTCGCCCAGGCAGGAGGCCACGCCGGGCTCCCAGGGCAGTGCGGCGAGCGTGTCCAGGTCCGGTCGTACGGTGATGTCGGGCAGGCCCGCCTCCAGGCCGCCCGCCACCGGGACCACGTCGCCGCGCGGGGTGGTGTGGTAGACGGCCCGGCAGAAGGCGAGCCCGTGCTCGCAGGCCGCGGGCAGGTGGTCCAGCAGGACGTCGCGGGCGCGGTCGGTGCCGAGGAGGTCGGGGTAGGTCACCCGGACCACGTCGATGCCCTCGGCGGTGAGCCGGTCCAGATGCCGGCGGACGGATGGGTTGTCGGGTGCGCTCACCGATGTCTCCTCGAGCGGGGGATGAGGGGGTGACGACGCCCTGCGGTCTCGCGGGCCCGGGGCAGGGGTGGGCGTCGGATGCGGGGCTGGGCGGCAGCCACGGCGCAGTCGTTTGACGCCAAACGCTAGGAAGGCGGGGGCTTTCCCGCAAGAGTACGGCCGAAAAAATTATCCATCCGGATAGCTATTGACCCGGGTGTGACGGCTTCCTATGTTGTTTGAAGCCAAACGAGTCGGGGGTTCGGCCATCCGGTCCGCGCCCCCGTGGCCGGGGCCCGGCCCGCAGCCGGGCCCCTCTTTCTTCCCCTCCCCGCTCAGGCGCCCTCACTCCCAGGAGGAACGGCCATGAAGGTCGTCGTCGACATGAACAAGTGCCAGGACCACGGCCAGTGCGTCTTCGCGGCGCCCGACGTCTTCCGGTTCGACGACGACGGCCGGCTGGCCTATGTCGCCGAGCCCGACGACGCGCTGCGCGAGACGGTCGAGGAGGCCGCCGACGTCTGCCCGCTGCAGGCCATCCGGATCGAGGGCTGACGTGAGCCCCCGCATCCTCGTGGTCGGCGCCTCCATGGCGGGTCTGCGGGCCGCCGAACACCTGCGCTCCGCCGGCTGGACCGGGGCGATCACGGTCGTCGGCGAGGAGCCCCACATGCCCTACAACCGGCCCCCGCTCTCCAAGGAGGTGCTGGCCGGGAAGGCGCCCTTCTCGTCCCTGGCCTTCCGGCCCCGCGCGAGCGTGGGCGACGTGGAGTGGCGCCTCGGCAGGAAGGCCGTCGCGGCCCGCCTCGCCGAGCGGACCGTCGCACTCGACGACGGCGAGACCCTCTCGTACCACGGCCTCGTCGTCGCCACCGGCATGCGCCCCCGACGGCTGCGCTGCCCGGGACCGCTCGCGGGCCGGCACACCGTCCGCACGATCGACGACGCCCAGGGCCTGCGCGCGGCACTGACCCGGCCGGGGGCGCGGGTGGTCGTGGTGGGCGGCGGTTTCATCGGCTGCGAGGTCGCCGCCACCGCGGTCGGCCTCGGGGCGGCCGAGGTGACCGTCGTCGACCCGCTGCCCCTGCCGATGGTGGGCCCCCTCGGCGAACTCCTCGCGCGTGCCCTGCTGGAGCGGCACGAGAAGCGCGGGGTGCGCTTCGCGCTCGGCGCGGGCGTGTCCGGCTTCCGGGGCGAGGACCGGGTCACGGGCGTCGTGCTGAGCGACGGAAGGGTGCTGGCCGCGGACGTGGTGGTGGAGTCGGTGGGCTCGGTCGCCAACACCGAGTGGCTGGAGGGCAACGGGCTCGACCTGAGCGACGGCGTCCTCACCGACGAGCATCTGCGGGCCGGTGGACGCCCCGACGTGGTCGCCGTGGGCGACGTCGCGCGGTTCCCCAACGCCCGGTACGACCACGTGCCGCGCCGCGTCGAGCACTGGTGCATACCCACGGACAGCGCCAGACACGCCGCGAAGGTGCTCGTCGCCCGTCTCACCGGCGCCGACGCCGAGCCGGCGCCGTTCGCGCCGCTGCCCACGTTCTGGAGCGACCAGCACGAGTTCCGCCTCCAGTCCTTCGGCGCTCCGGCGCTCGGCAGGGACGACGTGCGGATCCTGGACGGCGCCCCGGACGGGGACGTCCTCGTCGGCTACCACCGCGACGGCCTGCTGGCCGGCGTCGTGGCCCTCGGCGGCCGGTCCGCCGTGTCCGCCGCGGCCCGCTACCGCGCCGAACTGCTCCAGCAGCCCGCCCTCACCGCCTAAGGAAATCCCGCCATGACCACCGTCCGCGGTTTCTTCACCCCCAAGACGGCCACCGGCGCCTCGTCGCTGATCCCCTCCCCGCCCTGGCGGTACTCCGGCGACCTGCTGACCGTCGAGTACCGCACCGACCCCGACCGGGTACGCGAACTGCTGCCCGCCCCGCTGGAGTCGGCCGAGGACGACCCCGGCGCCGTGGCCCTGATCTGGGCCGACTGGCAGTCCTGCGGCGCCTCGGGAGAGGAACTGCTGGACCCGGTGCGCGCCCAGTACAAGGAGGCGTTCGCCGTCGTCCGCTGCACGTACCGGGGCCGTACCTACTCCCGCTGCGTCTTCATCTGGGTCGACAAGGACTTCGCGATCGCCCGGGGGCTGCACCAGGGCTACCCGAAGAAGCTGGGCTCGATCCACCAGACCCGCCCGCACCCGTACGGGCCCGCGCCGCGGATCGAGGCGGGCGCCCGGTTCGGCGCGACGCTCGCCGCCGCCGACCGGCGCCTCGCCCAGGCGGTGGTCACCCTGCGCGAGCCGTCCCGGACGAACGGCTTCGTCAACGGCCACCCCATGGCCCACCACCGCTGGCTGCCCTCCGTCGAGAAGGGCGGGGGACCGGCCCTGGACGAGTTGATCGAGTCCGGCGCCGCCTCCTTCGAGGCGGGACCGGCATGGCGCGGCGACGCCGACCTGGAGCTGTTCGAGGCGCCCACCGAGGAACTGGCCCGGCTGGAGGTCCGTGAGCCGATCGCCGCGTACTACCGCCAGGTCGGCGTGGTCTGGGACGGCGGGCGACTGCTGGAGTCCGGCACCTCGGGCGCCGAGTGACACCGAACCGAAGGACTTGGAGACCGGACATGACCGACCACACCCTCACCGTCGCCGGAGTCGCGGTCGACACCCGGCACTGGATCGGCGGTGAACGCGTCGCCTCCCCCGAGACGTTCACCGATGTCTCGCCGATCGACCAGAGCGTCCTCGGGGAGGTCTCCCGGGGCACCGCGATCGAGGCCGCGGCCGCCGTCGCCGCCGCGAAGGCCGCCTTCCCCGGCTGGGCCGCCACCCCCCGTGCCGAACGCGCCCGTCTCCTGCACGCCGTCGCCGACGGCGTCGACAAGCGTCTCGAGGACCTGGCGATCGTCGAGACCACCGACAACGGCGCGCTGCTGCGCTCCCACCGCCGGGGCGTGATGCCGCGCGTCGCCCACAACTTCCGCTTCTTCGCCGACCGGCTGCTGACGCTGGACCACGAGGACTTCCCGACCCGCGGCCACACCAACCACGTCAGCTGGGACCCGGCCGGGCCCTGTGCGCTGATCACGCCGTGGAACGCCCCGCTGATGCTGGCCACCTGGAAGGTCGCCCCGGCCCTGGCCGCCGGGAACACCGTGGTCCTCAAGCCCGCCGAGTGGTCCCCGCTGACGGCCTCGCTGCTGGCCGACATCGCCGCCGAGGCCGGTCTGCCCGCCGGCGTCCTCAACGTCGTGCAGGGCTACGGCGCCGAAGCGGGCAGCGCCCTCGTGGCGCACCCGGACGTGCGCCGGATCAGCTTCACCGGCTCCGTGCCGACCGCCCGGCGCATCGCGGCGTCGGCGGCCGCCAACCTCACCCCCCTCAGCCTCGAACTCGGCGGCAAGTCGCCCCTCCTGGTGTTCGCCGACGCCGACCTGGACCTCGCCGTCGACCTCGCCGTGGAGCAGTACGACAACGCCGGGCAGGTGTGCCTGGCCGCCACCCGCATCCTGGTCGAGGAGCCGGTCGCCGAGGAGTTCACCCGCCGGTTCGTGGACAAGGCCGGCGCGCTCAGGCAAGGCGACCCACGCGACGAGGCCACCGACATCGGACCCGTCATCCACCCCCGCCAGCTGGAGAAGATCGACGGCTTCGTGCGGCGGGCCGTCGCGGACGGGGCCCGCGCGGTCATCGGCGGCCACCGCAAGGACGGGCAGTACTACGCGCCGACCCTCCTCACCGACGTCGCACAGGACTCGGAGATCGTGCAGGAGGAGGTGTTCGGGCCGGTCCTCACCCTCCAGACCTTCACCACCGAGGACGAAGCCGTCCGCCTCGCCGACGACACCCGCTTCGGCCTCGCCGCCACCGTCGCCACCGGTGACCCCGAGCGCGCCGAACGCGTCAGCGCGCGGCTCGTCGCGGGGACCGTCTGGGTCAACTGCTTCTTCGTCCGCGACCTCCGGGCGCCCTTCGGCGGCTCCCGGCACTCCGGCGTCGGCCGCGAGGGCGGCACCTGGAGCTTCGACTTCTACTGCGACCTGAAGAACACCGTCACCGCTCCGAAGGGATGGAAGGACCATGGGTGAGATCGTCGGGGCGGGCCTGCTCGCGCACGTCCCCACCATCGTGCTGCCCGAGCCGGACCGCCTGGAGCTGAACGAGGGGAAGGAGATCACCCTCGTCACCGGCCTGAGGCAGCTGCGCAGGGACGTCTTCGAACGCGACGACTACGACACCGTGGTCGTCCTGGACTCGCACTGGGCGACCACCGTCGAGTTCGTCGTCACCGCGCAGCACCGGCGCGCCGGTCTGTTCACCTCCGAGGAACTGCCGCGCGGCATGTGCCGCATGCCCTACGAATACCCCGGCGATCCCGAACTGGCCCACAGCATCGCCTCGTTCGCCGACCGGCACGGCACGTACATCACCGCCGTCGACGACGAGTACCTGCCCGTGTACTACGCCACCATCAACCTGTGGAAGTTCCTCGGCGAGGGACTGCCCGACAAGCGGTGGGTGACCATCGGCGTGTGCCAGACCGGTGACATGGAGGACCATCTCCGCCTCGGCCGCGCCCTCGCGGACGGGATCGCGGCCGTCCCGGGCCGGCGGGTGATCCTGGTCGCCTCCGGCGCGCTGTCGCACACCTTCTGGCCGCTGCGCGAGCTGCGCGACCACGAGGCCAGCGACCCGGTCCACATCTTCACGCCCGAGGCCCGCGAGGCGGACCTGGAGCGCATCGCCTGGTTCACGGAGGGCCGTCACGACAAGGTCCTCGACACCATGGACGAGTTCTGGAAGTTCAAGCCGGAGGCCCGGTTCTGCCACTACCTGATGATGGCCGGCGCCCTCGGCGAGCACTCCTGCGCCGCGACGGCCCGCCAGTACGGCGAGTACGAGAACTCCATCGGCACCGGCCAGGTCCACCTGTGGTTCGACCGGCCCGCCGACGGCTGGACCGGCACCGGTCTGCCGACGTCCCCCGCCCCCCACCGCCCCCTGGGAGCCTGACATGCCCGAGTACCGCCGCATCCTCCTCGACGGGGCGGTCGTCCAGGTCACCGTCGAGGGCGACGAACTCGTCGCCGCCGACGGCCGCCGCGTCAAGGCCGACGAGGCCCGGCACCTGCCGCCGGTCGTGCCCTCCAAGGTGATCGCCGTCCACCTCAACCACCGCAGCCGCGTGGAGGAGTTCGGGATCGACCTGCCCGCCACCCCCACGTACTTCCACAAGCCGACCTCGGCGCTGAACTCCCACAAGGGCGCGGTCGTCCGCCCCGAGGGCTGCAGGTGGCTCAACTACGAGGGCGAGGTCGCCGTCGTGATCGGCAGGACGGCCCGCAACATCTCCCCGGGCGAGGCGGGGGAGTACATCGCGGGCTACACCGTCGCCAACGACTACGGTCTGCACGACTTCCGCGACACCGACGCCGGCTCCATGCTCCGGGTGAAGGGCTCCGACACCCTCTGCCCGCTCGGCCCCGGCCTGGTCACCGGCTGGGACTTCCAGGGCAAGCGGCTGCGCACGTACGTCAACGGCGAGGTCGTCCAGGACGGTTCCACCGACGAGATGCAGTGGGACATGCACTACCTCGTGGCCGACATCGCCCGCACCATCACCCTGTACCCCGGGGACGTCCTCCTCTCCGGCACCCCGGCCAATTCCCGCCCCGTCCGGCCGGGCGACGTGGTCGAGGTCGAGGTCGAGGGCCTGGGCCGGCTCACCAACCGCATCGTCACCGGTCCGGTCCCCGTCCGCGCCGACGTCGGCGCCCAGCCCACCGAGTCGGAGGAGGTCGTGTCCACGGCGCTCGGCGGCGACTGGGAGTTCCGCGGCATCCGCCCGCCGCGGCGCTGAGGCACCCCGTGGGGCGGTGCACACCGGCGCCCTGCGCCGCCCGGCGAGCGCCGGGTAGGGTCGCCGGCATGACGGAATCCACCGAGGCCTCGCAGCCCGGCCCCGGGGGCCGCAGGCGGCTGGGGTACGGGGAGGGGCGCGAAGCCCTGCTGAAGGCGGCGGTGCGGGTCGTGGGGCGGCGCGGGCTGCGCCATCTGACCTATCGGGCCGTCGCCGAGGAGGCGGGTGTCACGCACGGGCTGGTCGTGCACCACTTCGGCTCGCGCGACGCGCTGATCGAGGAGGCACTGGCGTACTCCGTGCGCACCAGTCTCAGCAGCAGTCTGATCGAACCCGGCACCGGCCGCCCGGAGGACTTCGCCACCGGGCTGTCCCACATGGTCGACAGCGACCCGGACAGCCAGGCATTCCAGTACGAGCTGCTGCTCGAGGCACGGCGCCGACCGCGGCTGCTGACCCAGGTGCGCGCCCTGTACGACGAGTACTTCGGCGCCACCCGACGCGAGCTGTCCCGGATCCTCCCGAAGGACGCCGACCCCGCCCTGTGCCGGCTGGTCTTCGCCGCGCTGGACGGGCTCGTCCTGTACCACCTGACCGGGATCGGCGACCGGGAGGACACCGAGGCGGCGCTCACCGAGCTGCGGTCGCTGCTGCGGAGACTGGGCGAACGGGCTCCCGAGACGGGCGACTGACCGGTCGCGCCGTCGCCCCCGTCGTCTGCGCGGCGGGGGTTTTCGCATGTCAGGAGCGACGGCGGCCCGTGAGGGGAGGGCGTGCGGGCGGACCGGATGTCGTTCAGGTCTCAGCTCCGTAATAAATACGGAATCCCGCCGATTCGGTGGTCCCACCCCCTTGCCAGATGGATAGTTCCAGCTCACGATAGGGCAACTCGTTTGGCTCCTAACGAAATCCTCCCTCCTCCTCAGCAGGTGATCCGAGTGGACAGTCAGACGGTCGACGCAGCACCACGGACCGGACAGGACCCCCGCACCGCGGGATCCCTCAAGCGCAACGCCCTGGGTGTCCTGGGCATCCTCTTCTTCGTCCTGTCCGCCCAGGCGCCGCTCACCGGCATCGCGGGCGCCGTGCCCATCGCCGTCGCCCTCGGCAACGGTCCCGGCGCCCCGGCCGCGTACGCCATCACCGGCGCGGTGATCCTGCTGTTCTCGGTGGGTTTCGTGGCCATGGGCCGGCACGTGGTGGACGCGGGCGCCTTCTACGCCTACATCGGCAAGGGCCTCGGGCGGACGACGGGCAGCGGCAGCGCGGCCGTCGCGCTGCTGGCCTACTGCGCGGTCCAGGCCGCGATGTACGGACTGTACGGCGCGACCGTGAGCGGTCTGGTGGCCCACTACGCGGGTGTGCACCTGGCCTGGTGGGTCTGGGCGCTGGTGACCATGGCCGTGGTGCAGGTGCTCGGCGCCGCCGGCATCGAGATCGGCGCCAAGGTGCTCGCGGTGTTCGTCCTGGCCGAGTTCACCATCCTGCTCGCCTTCGCCCTGGTCACCTTCGTCAAGGGCGGTGGGCCCGAGGGGCTCGGAGCCGCCAGCACCTTCTCGCCGAGCGCGGTGCTGCAGGGCGCGCCGGGTGTGGCGCTGATGTTCGCCGTGGCGTCGATGTTCGGCTTCGAGGCCACCGCCATCTACGGCGAGGAGGCCCGCGACCCGCGCAGAACCGTGCCCAGGGCCACCTATCTGTCGGTCGTCGTCGTCACCGGGTTCTTCGCCTTCACGTCGTGGATGCTCGTCTCCGCGTACGGAGCCTCGCACGTCACCGGGGCGGCCGGCAGGGCGCTGGCCGGCGGCGACTCCACGGTCTTCGTCTTCGCGCCCATCGCGGCCCAGTTCGGCGGCTGGGTCGACGACGTGCTGCCCGTCCTGCTCGGTACCTCCCTCTTCGCGGGCGTTCTCGCCTTCCACAACTCCGCCAACCGCTATCTGTTCTCCCTCAGCCGCGAAGGGCTGCTGCCCCGCGGGCTGCGGTCGCTCAACCGGCGCCACTCGCCCTGGGCGGCGGGCCTCGTGCAGACCGCGATCGCGGTCCTCCTCGTCATGCCGTTCGCGCTCACGGGCAAGGACCCGGTCCTCACGCTCTTCTCCTGGTTCAGCGGTGTCGGCGTCCTCGCCTGCATGCTCCTGTACTTCCTGACCTGCGCCTCCGTGATCGTCTTCTTCCGGCGCGAGCGTCTGGACACCCGGCTCTGGAACACCGTGATCGCACCCGCCCTCGGCGCCCTCGGCATCGCGGGCGCGATCTGGCTGATCCTCGCCAACTTCACCACCCTGATCGGCGGCGAGGCGAGCACCGCCACCTGGCTCGCCCTCAGCGTGCCCGCGGTGCTGCTCACGGGAGCCGCGGCCGCACGGCTCGTCCACGCCCGGTCCGCCGCCCGCTGACCGGCACCTCCACGGGGCCGGCTCCCCCCCCCGGGGCCGGCCCCCTCCCCTGCGAACCCGACACGAGGAACACCATGCCGGACCTCACCCACGACGAACTGCTGGCCCGGGCCAAGGCCCTCGAGCCGCCCGTGCACCACCACATCGACGGGGGCGACGAAGCCGGGGGCGGCGCCTCGTTCGCGGTCGTCTCACCGCGCGACGGCCGGGTCCTGGCCGAGGTCGCCGACGCGGGGCGGGCCGAGGTCGACCTCGCCGTCGCCGCCGCGCGCCGCGCCTTCGACTCCGGACCGTGGCCGCGCCTGGCGCCCGCCGACCGCGGCCGGGTGCTGCTGCGGATCGCCGACCTGCTCGAGGAGCGGCGCGAGGAGCTGGCCCTGACCGTCAGCCTGGAGATGGGCAAGCCCTTCACCGACGCCCACGCCGTCGAACTGCGCGCCGCCGTCACCACCTTCCGGTGGTACGGACAACTGGCCGACAAGCTCACCGACGAGTCCCCGCACACCGCACCGGACTCCCTGGCGCTGATCACCCGGGAGCCGGCGGGCGTGGTCGGCGCGGTCGTGCCGTGGAACTTTCCGCTGACCCTGGCGTCGTGGAAGGTCGCCCCGGCGCTCGCCGCCGGCTGCACCGTCGTCCTGAAACCGTCCGAGTGGTCGCCGCTGTCCGCGCTGCTGCTCGGCCGGATCGGCACCGAGGCGGGCCTGCCGCCCGGCGTGCTCAACGTCGTCACCGGTGACGGCCCGACCGCGGGAAGCGCCCTCGGCCTCCACGCGGACGTCGACGTGCTCGCCTTCACCGGCTCGACCGCCGTCGGCCGCCACTTCCTGCGCTACGCCGCCGACTCCAACCTCAAGCGGGTCTGGCTCGAACTGGGCGGCAAGTCGCCCAACATCATCCTTCCCGACGCCCCGGACCTGGAGAAGGCCGCGGCCACCGCCGCATGGGGCATCTTCTTCAACCAGGGCGAGATGTGCACCGCGCCCTCCCGCCTGCTGGTGCACGCCTCCGTCGCCGACGAGGTCACCGACGCCGTCGTGGCCAGGGCCCGGCAGCTGCGCGTGGGCGACCCCCTGGACCCGGCCACCGAGATGGGCGCCCTGGCCCGCGAGAGCCACCTCGCCCGCGTCCTCGGCCACGTCGCCACGGGCGTCGACGAGGGCGCCCGGCTGCGCACCGGCGGCGCCCGTACCCGGGCCGAGTCCGGCGGCAGCTTTGTGCAGCCCACCGTCTTCGACCGGGTGGACCCGGCGATGCGGCTGGCCCGTGAGGAGATCTTCGGCCCCGTCCTGTCGGTGCTGGCCTTCGACGACCTCGACGAGGCGGTGCGGCTCGCGAACGCCACCGAGTACGGGCTGGCGGCCGGCCTGTGGACCTCCGACCTGTCCACCGCCCACACGGTCTCCCGCGCCCTGAGGGCCGGAACCGTCTGGGTCAACTGCTACGAGGAGGGCGACCTGACCGTGCCGTTCGGCGGCATGAGGCAGTCGGGCAACGGACGCGACAAGTCGGCGCACGCCCTCGAGAAGTACACCGAGCTCAAGACCACCTGGATCCAGCTGTGACCCCTGCCCCCGTGCGCCCCCTGATAGCGATCCCCGCCCGCTTCGCGGCGACCACCTCCGCGCTGCGGTACGCCGCCGAGGTCACCGCCCGCGCCCTGGCCGAGGCCGTGTGGCGGGCCGGCGGGGAACCCGCCGCCGTCCACCCCACCGACCCCGCGGACACCGACGTCGTCGCCCGGCTCGCCCGCTTCGACGGCGTCCTGCTCCCCGGGGGCGGCGATGTCGCCCCGCACCGCTACGGCGCCGCCGACACCCACGGCTCCGTCTACGACGTGGACGACCTCCAGGACGCCTTCGACCTCGAGGTCGCCCGGCGGGCGCTGGAGTCGGGTCTGCCGCTGCTGGCGATCTGCCGGGGCCTCCAGGTCGTCAATGTCTGCCTGGGCGGCACCCTCCAGCAGGACATGGGCGGACCCGAGCACGAGCACCGCAACGTGGTGCACCCGGTGTCGATCGCGCGCGGCACGCTGCTGGAGCGGGCCCTCGGCGCGGAGAAGGCCGAGGCGTCCTGCTACCACCACCAGCGGGTGGACCGCCCGGGAACGGGACTGGCCGTCACCGCCACGGCCGCCGACGGGACGATCGAGGGGCTCGAACTCCCGGGCGCCGGGGGCTGGTTCACAGCCGTGCAGTGGCACCCCGAGGACACCGCGCACCGGGACCCCGCCCAGCAGGCGCTGTTCGACGCCCTGGTGCGCGCCGCGCGCACGCACCGATAGACCCGCGCAACCGCCATCACGCCTTGGGGCGGCGTCCGCTGCGGCGGGGGGCCGGTTCCGCGCCGTTCAGCAGGGCGCGGCGGCGCTCCTCGCCCTGCTCCTCGACCTGCAGCACCACGCGCCGCAGCACCTCCGCCAGGGACCGGCACTCGGCGTCGCTCAACTGCCCCGTGACGAACGCCTCTTCGTCGTTGAAGGCGGGGAACACCCGCTGCATCAGCTCCTCACCCCCGTCGGTGAGACCGAGCAGGACCAGCCTGCCGTCGGAGGGGTGGGCGGTGCGCCGCACCAGGCCCCGGGACTCCAGGGTCCGCGCGACCCCGGTGAGGGTCCCCTTGGAGATCCCCGCCTCCTCCGCCACGTGGCGGGTCTCCGACTCGCCCCACACCCACACCACCCACAGGACGACGAACGCCGTCCAGGTCAGATCCGACTCCCGCAGGACGGAGTTCTCCAGGTGCTGGCGCACGGCCGACGCGGCCCGGTAGATGTTGGCCACGGCCGCCATCCGCTCCCGCCGGACCGGGACGCCGCCGAGTTTCGCCGCGGCGAGGTTCTCGGCTTCGGTGATGGATCGCTGGCCGGACACGGGCGCTCCTTCGGTCTGTTCCGCGGAACCGTCCGGTGTGTGCGGCCGGCCGGTCGTTCGGCCTCAAATTGTACGGAGGCCACCCAGGGCGTGTGTGCTCGATCGGCGATCGGCCGCCGCGGCCTCCGTGACCCGGCACACCACCGGGTGGCCGGATCGTGACGGGCAGCGGGCATTCCCGGTGAACCGGGCGGCGTGCCCCCGCGTATCTCTCCCCGGGGATGGCGGGAGACCGCGGGCACGGAAGGAGAGCAGTGTGTCGACACCGCCCGAGCAGGACCAGCCGGTGCGGCGCCCGGTACTGGAACCCACCTATGTCATGCGCCGCCGCCGCACCGAGGCGCTGGCCGAACTGGTGAGGGAACTGCGCGAGCGCGAGAGCCCCCCGGACGCGGTCTACGAACCGATCGTGGTGCACGTGGCCCCGTCGACCGCCGAGGACGCGACGGAGGAACTGCCCCCCGTACCGCCCGCCCGCGGGCCGCGCCGTCCCGACGCCCCGGGCCGGCGCGGGCGGCAGGCCGACGACGGCCTCACCCTGCGCCGCGCGGCGATCACGGTCGGAGTGACCGCGGCCGCCCTCATCGGCTTCGGCGCCGCGCTCCTCCTGCCGGGGACGGGGGACGGCGGCACCGCCCACCGCGCCGTGCCCCCGCCGCCCGGGCCGTCGGCCGGGAGCGTCCCCGCCCAGCGGCAGCACACCGACCCCGACGGCGCCGGCACGCTCCGTGAGGGGGACAGCGGCCCCGAGGTGACCGAGCTCCAGAAGCGTCTGCTGCACGTCCCCGACGTCTACGAACACGGAGCCACCGACGGCCGCTACGACGCCACGCTGGCGGCCGCCGTCGCCCGCTTCCAGCTCTGGTACGGCATCCGCGGCGACGAGACGGGCGTGTACGGCAACGACACCCGCCGCGACCTCGAGTCCCGCACCACCCTCTAGTGGTGCGGCCGCGGCCACGGGGCGCGCGTACGGCGGCCGCTCACCCTGAGCCGTACGCCTCCGTGTCCGCACCGCGGTACGGGTGTGTCGCGTGCTCCCCTCACGCGACACACCCGTCACCGTGCGCAAGATCTTCAGCGGTCTCCCGGGACAGGGGCGCCGGCCGCCGGTGGAAAGGCCGTCGCCGGCACCACCAGGTCCGCCCGGTCCCGCGTCGTGGCGATCAGATCCGCGTTGCGCTGGTCCGTGCCCAGCACCCAGGCCACCGCGGCGTCGTGCCCCTTGCCGAACTCCTCGTGGCGGGCGACGAGCCGACGGATGCGTTCCCCCTCGTCGAGGTCGCAGTACCACACCTCGTCGAGGTGCGGGCGCACCCGCACCCAGGCACCCGAGTCGAGCAGCAGGTAGTTGCCCTCCGTCACGACCAGCCGGGCCGTCGGCGGCACCGGGACCGCCCCCGCGAGGGGCTGTTCGAGCACGCGCTGGAAACCCGGCGCGTACACGGTCTCGGCGTTCTCCTCGCGCAGCCGCCGCAGCAGCGCCGCGTACCCGGCCGCGTCGAACGTGTCGGGCGCGCCCTTGCGGTCCCGGCGGCCCAGACGCTCCAGTTCGGCGTCGGCCAGGTGGAACCCGTCCATCGGGACGTGCGCCGCCCAGGGCGGCCCGTCGCCGTTGAGGGCCCGCACCACCTGCTCGGCGAGCGTCGTCTTGCCCGCTCCCGGCCCGCCGGTGATGCCGAGGATCGCACGGTGACCGGGGCGCGCCAGGGCCGCGGCCCGCTTCAGGAGGTCGTCGAAGGTCATGCGTGGACACCGCTCGCCGGCTGGGTGGTGGGCGGCCGGCCCGCAGCGGCCGGCCGGGTCCCGCCATTGGACCAGAGGCCGCGGCGGATGGCGAGAGGCCCGCCCGCGGGCGCCCGTGTAGGCGGGGCGGCGCGGGGAAGATGCGCTGAGGGAACGCCGTCGCACCACCGCGCGCGGCACGAGGAACACGGGAAGGGCCACAGCGTCGTATGAGCGAGTCGCGGTCGCAGGAGCAGGGTGAGGACTCGGAGGTGGAGCGGCTGCGGGCCGAGGTCCGGCAGCTGCGGGCCCGGATGCGCACCCACCCGCTGATCTCCGAGGCACAGGGCCTGCTGCGGGAACGGTACGGGCTGCTGGACGCCGAGAGCGCGTTCGCCCTGCTCCAGCGCGCCTCCCAGCAGTACAACGTCAAGATCCGCACCCTCGCGACCGCCCTCACCGTCCTGCCGCGCCCCGACGCCCGGGAGCCCCTGTGGTTTCCGCGGCGGGTGCGCCGGACGCCGCCCCGGCTGACCTTCGACCGCGCCGGCCGCGTCGGCCACGGCGACCGGAACGCCCTGCTCGGCACGGTGCTCAGCCAGACCCTCGCCGTCGTCGACGCGGACATGGGCAACGTGCAGACGGCCGACCGCGCGCAGGGCGGCCTGCGCATGGAGAAGCACACCGGCCACAGCCCGGAGTTCGTCGACTACTTCGCCCACGTCGGGGAGGAGGGCACCTCCTGCGCGCTGGCCGCGCGCAACCTCGCCCAGGTGACCGTCCAGGACGTGGAGACCCATCCGGTGTTCGCCGAGCAGGCCCGCGAGGTCATCCTGCGAGAGGGCAGCCTCGCCTGCCACAGTGTCCCGCTGACCACCGCGTCGGGAGTGTGCGCGGGCATGGTCTCCGCCCATCTGGACCGCCGGCTGCCGGGACTGACGGAGGCCCAGACCAAGGTGCTCGACATCATCGGCGGCGAGGCGGGCGCGTGGCTGGCCTGGTACGACCGTACGGTGGTCCTCGACGCCCTGGAACACCTGCACGCGCTCGGCCGTGCCCACACCGGCAGGCAGAGCCGGCGGTCCTGACGAGGACTTGGGGGAAGCGACACCCATGACGAAGCTCGGTCTGCCCGACGGCATCCAGGTCTGCCTCTTCGACCTCGACGGGGTCGTCACCCGGACCGCCGTCGTCCACGCGGCCGCGTGGAAGCGGACGTTCGACGACTTCCTGCGCGGCAGGGAGGGCTCCGCCCACCGGCCCTTCGACGAGATCACCGACTACGACGAGTACGTCGACGGGCGGCCGCGCGCCGACGGCGTACGCACCTTCCTGGCATCCCGCGGCATCCGTCTGCCCGAGGGCGCCCCCGACGATCCACCGGGACGGGAGACGGTCCACGGCGTCGGCAACCGCAAGAACGAACTGCTCCTGGAGATGATCCGGACCCGCGGCGTCGACGCCTACGACGGCACGATCCGCTACATCGAGGCCGTGCGTGCCGCCGGCCTGCGCACGGCCGTCGTCTCCTCCAGCGCCAACTGCCGCGACATCCTGCGGTCGATCGGTGCCGAGCACCTCTTCGACGTGCGCATCGACGGGCTCGTCGCCGCCGAGCGCGACCTGCCGGGCAAACCGCGCCCGGACACCTTTCTGGCCGCGGCCCACGACCTCGGCGCCGAGGCGAGGACCGCCGCCGTCTTCGAGGACGCGCTCGCCGGGATGGACGCGGGACGCTCGGGGCACTTCGGGTACGTCGTCGGCGTCGACCGCGTCGGTCAGGCCGACGCGCTGCGCGCGCACGGCGCCGACATCGTCGTACGCGACCTCACGGAGCTGGGGGAGTGGGCGTGATCACGCACACGTCGTACGCCGTGGAGCCCTGGTCGTTGCGCGAGCGGGGACTGCAACTGGACGTCCTGCCGCAGAGCGAGTCCGTGTTCGCACTGGCCAACGGGCACGTCGGCTGGCGCGGCAACCTCGACGAGGGGGAGCCGCACGGACTGCCGGGCTCCTATCTCAACGGCGTCCACGAGATCCATCCGCTGCCCTACGCGGAGGCGGGATACGGATACCCGGAGTCCGGGCAGACCGTCATCAACGTCACCAACGGCAAGATCATCCGCCTGCTCGTGGACGACGAACCCTTCGACCTGCGCTACGGCCGGCTGCGCTCCCACGAGCGTGTCCTCGACCTGCGCACCGGACTGCTCACCCGGACGTGCGAGTGGACGTCCCCGGCGGGTTCGACCGTCCGCGTGCGCTCGACGCGGCTGGTCTCCTTCACCCAGCGCGCGATCGCCGCGGTCGACTACGAGGTGGAGGCCGTCGGCAGGCCGGCCCGGATCGTCGTCCAGTCGGAACTGGTGGCCAACGAGCAACTCCCGTCGCGCGACGGCGATCCCCGCGCCGCCGTGGTGCTGGACGCACCGCTGGAGGCGGAGCAGCACTTCGCGGGGAACGGACGGCTGCGGCTGGTGCACCGCACCCGCAAGAGCGGACTCAGGGTCGGCGCCGCGGCCGACCATGTCGTCGAGGGACCCGGACCGACCACGACCGAGAGCGAGGCGACCGGCGACCTCGCCCGCCTCACCGTCGCCTCCGTGCTGGCCCCGGGGGAGCGGCTGCGGCTGCGGAAGTTCGTCTCCCACGGCTGGTCCGGCACCCGCTCCCTGCCCGCCGTCAGCGACCAGGTGGACGCGGCGCTCGCGGCGGCCACCAGCGTGGGCTGGTCCGGGCTGGCCGCCGAACAGCGGGCGTATCTGGACGAGTTCTGGGCGCGCGCGGACGTCGAGGTGGACGGCGACGAGCAGATCCAGCAGGCGGTCCGCTTCGCGCTCTTCCACGTCCTGCAGTCCGGTGCGCGCGCCGAACAGCGCGCGATCCCCGCCAAGGGGCTGACCGGCTCCGGATACGACGGGCACGCCTTCTGGGACACCGAGATGTTCGTGCTGCCCCTGCTCACCTACACCTCGCCCGGCGCGGTCGCCGAGGCGCTGCGCTGGCGGCAGAACACGCTGCCCGCCGCCCGGGAGCGGGCCGTGCAGCTCGGGCTGCGCGGCGCGGCGTTCCCCTGGCGGACCATAGTCGGCTCGGAGGGATCGGCGTACTGGCCGGCCGGCACCGCCGCGTTCCATGTGAACGCCGACATCGCCGACGCCGTCGTCCGCTACACCGCGGCCACCGGCGACACGCGCTTCGAACGCGACACCGGCGTCGAACTGCTGGTGGAGACGGCCCGGTTGTGGCGTTCGCTGGGCCACCACGACCATCACGGCGCCTTCCACATCGACGGGGTCACGGGCCCGGACGAGTACAGCGCGGTCGCCGACGACAACACCTACACCAACCTGATGGCCCGCGCGAACCTGCTGGCCGCAGCCGACGCCGTGGAGCGCCATCCGCGCCGGGCGGAGGAACTCGGCGTCGACGACGAGGAGAGCGCGGCCTGGCGCGACGCCGCCGAGGCGATGCACGTCCCCTACAACCCCGAACTGGGCGTGCACGAACAGCACGCCGGGTTCACCCGCTACCAGCGCTGGGACTTCGCCGCGACACGTCCCGACCAGTACCCGCTCATGCTGCACTTCCCCTACTTCGACCTGTACCGCAAGCAGGTGGTCAAGCAGGCGGACCTGGTGCTGGCCATGTACACCTGCGCCCCCTTCTTCGACGCCGAGCACAAGGCGCGCAACTTCGCCTACTACGAGCCCCTCACCGTGCGGGACTCGTCCCTGTCGGCCTGCTGCCAGGCGGTCCTGGCGGCCGAGGCGGGCCATCTCAAGCTCGCCTACGACTATCTGCACGACGCCGCGCTGATGGACCTGGAGGACCTGGAGCACAACACCCGTGACGGCCTGCACATCGCGTCCCTCGCCGGTACGTGGATGGCGCTCGTCGCGGGCTTCGGCGGCCTGCGCCACCACGGGGCGCAGATCGCGTTCGCGCCGCGCCTGCCGGAGAGGCTGAGCCGCCTCGCCTTCACGCTGGAACTGCTGGGCCGCCGCCTGCGGGTGGACATCGGCCGCACGGCGGCCACGTACACGGTGGCGGCGGGAGAGCCGCTGACGATCCGGCACCACGGTGAACCGCTCACGCTCGAGCCCGACAAGCCGGCCGGCCGCGGCATCCCGCCGCTCGGGCGGCACCCGGCGCCGGAGCAGCCGCCGCACCGGCGGCCCAACCACCGAGGCGGCAAGAAGAGTTGACCGGGACGGGACTTCGTCCGCGGGGGCCGGACCTCACCGTGGCGACCGTCCGCGGGCCGGGGCCGGAACGTACTGGGTGAGCAGGAGGGCGATGTCGTCCGCCCGGTCGGGGGAGAGGTGGGCGTCCCGCAGCAGCGCGTCCGCGAGGTCCTCCAGGCACTCCTCGCCCGTGTGGGCCAGCGAGACCCGCAACCGGTCCATCCCGGTGCCGATGTCGGCGTCCCGCGACTCGATCAGCCCGTCCGTGTACAGGGCCAGGATCGAGCCGGGCAGGAGACGCACCTCGGTCTCCGGGTAGTCGGCCGACTCCGCGACACCGAGCAGCGGGCCGCCGGGCAGGTCCAGGACCTCGGCGTGGCCGTCGGGCAGGCGCAGCAGGGGCGGGCAGTGGCCCGCGCGGACCGTGCGGGCCAGCCCCGAGCCGGGATGCAGGCGGACGTAACAGCAGCTGGCGAGGAGAGCCGGGTCCAGGTCGAGGAGGAGCCGGTTGGTGCTGGCGACCACGTCGCCCGGTTCGTGGCCCGCGGTGACGAAGGCCCGTACCGCACTGCGCAGCTGACCCATGGCGGCCGCGGCCGCGACGTTGTGTCCCTCGACGTCCCCGACGATCAGCGTGACGTCCTCCCCGGTGGGGATGACGTCGTACCAGTCCCCGCCGATGTCCATGCCGCGGGTGCCCGGAAGGTAGCGCCCGGTGACGCGCAGGCCCGGCAGCGTGGGCAGCCGGCGCGGCAGCAGCGCGTTCTGCAGGCCGCGGGCGAGGGCGAACTCGGCGTCGTAGAGCCGGGCGCGTTCGAGGGCCTGCGCGATCAGGCCACCCAGCGCGGTGAGGGCTCCCCGCTCCTCGTCGGGGAACCGGTGGGCGTCGTCGAAACCGAGGACGCAGGTACCGACCGGGCGATTGGAGGCGATCAGCGGCAGGAAGACCCACGCCCCGGAGTCGCCCGCGGGGACTCCGGGATACCTCTCGAAGAGCTGCCGCCGCGACTCGACGAACAGCGGCGCCCCGGACGTCAGGACATCCGTCGCGGGCAGCCGGGCGTGCAGCGGAGTGTCCTCGAAGCGGGCGAGTACGTCCTCCGGATAGCGGTCCTGCGCGAGCAGGCGCAGGCGCCGTTCCTCCACCACGAAGACGGCCAGCCGCTGACCGCCGAAGGCGGGGAGCATCTGCTCGGCGACGGCGTCGCACACCTCCTGTGCGGTGACCGCCTTGGTGAGGGCGCTGCCCAGCTGCAGCACGCGGTACAGCGAGCCCAGCCTGGGGGCCGCGGGCGGAGAGGACAGGACGACGGGCCGGTCCTCCTGCGCGACGGGGGTCCCCGGCCCGGTGCCGGCCGGCACCGGCTGCCTCATGGGGGCCACCCATCCCGTCATGCCCTGCTCGCCCGGGTGGAGCGAGAAGAGGAGCCACTCGTGGGGCGGCCGGCGGACCAGGAAGGAGACCGGCCGCTGGGAGACCACGGCCGCCCGGAAGCGATCCTCGTAGACGGGGTCGGCCAGCCAGGGCAGGACGTCCCAGGGGCACCTGCCGAGCAGCTCCTCGTGGCGGATCTGCGCCAGGTCCTCGAGACTGTGGTTGGCGTAGGCGACGCGTCCGTCCGTGGACAGCGCGAAGAAGCCGTCCGCGAGCCGTTCGATGGCCGCGACGGCGGCCAGGCCGCTTCCGGAGTCGAGCACGGCGCCCACCAGATGGGACGCCGCCCGCGGGCTGTCCCGGGCCCCGGGCACCCGGCCCCACAGCTCGACGGTGCGCTGGTCGCCGCCGTCCCGTACGCGCAGGCAGTGTGCGAGCACATGGCCCTCCTCGACCGCGGCGCGGGCGGCCGAACGGAAGCCGGGCAGGTCCGCGGGCTCGATCCGGGCCGCCAGGGTGGCCGCTCGTCCGTCGAACTCGCGGGGCGGGATCCCGAAGATCGCGCACAGCTCGTCGTCGGCGGTCAGCGTCCCGGTGCCGAGGTCCCAGTCGAACAGGCCCACCCGGATCACCGGCGCGGAGGGCACGGGAACCACCAGAGGCGTCTCCCTCTCGCCGAGCGCCCGGCGGACACCGAGCGCGGCGAGGGCGGCGCCCAGACGGTCGGCCGTGGAGTGCAGCTGCCGGCGCCGCGTCCTCGGCAGCCCCGCCCCTCCCGGCCTGGGCGTCCACACCACGCTCAGCGATCCGATGGACAGCTCGCCCGCTCGCACGGGGACCGTGGCGCTGCCGAACGCGTAGGGTACGGCGACCGAGAGCTCGGGGAAGCGCCGCATGGTCTCCTCCGCGTCGGCCAGGTGGACCATGCGCCCGGAGCGGTACGCCTCCGCCACCGGGATACCGCTGCTCACCGGGATCCGGCGCCAGCCGCCGAGCAGGGAAGGCGGTGCCCCGCACGCCGCGCTCAGCACCAACGAGCGGCCGTCGTCGGAGAGCAGGAACACGCTTCCGGCGTGCGCACCGGTCACCTCCACGGCCCTGACGACGGCGCGGACCAGCGCGTCGTCACGCTCGGGCGCCTCACCGGGACTCGCGGCGCCGAACGGGTACGAGGTGAGGGCCACGCTGTCGGCCGACATGGTGCACTCGATCACGCTTGAGAGATTTGTTCCATATTAGGGCTTATTTCTGATTTATCGGGACGGATTCCCGGTTCCTGCGGGTGCCGTCTCAGACGCTGTACCCGCCGTCCACTCCCAGGGCCTGCCCGGTGATGAAACCGGCCCGGTCCGAGGCCAGGAAGGCGACGGCCTCCGCGATGTCGGCCGCGGTGCCGAACCGGCGCAGCGGAATGTTGCGCCGGGTGACGGCCAGCGCCGTCTCGTCGAGCTCGCCGGTCGCCATCAGCCGGGCCGCGATGCCGTCCGTGAGCATGCCGGGCGCGACGCAGTTCACGCGCACGCCGTAGCGGCCCTCCTCGGCCGCCAGCGCCCGCGCCACCGCCTCGACCGCGCCCTTCGTGCCCGACGAGAGGCCGTCGCGCACCGGGAAGCGGCGGGTGGCGACGGTGGTGACGGCGACGATGCTGCCCCGGCTCTCCCGCAGCCTCGGCAGCGCGGGGTGCACCAGATTGAAGAACGCCACGGCGTCCGCGTCGAGTTGTGCGCGGTACTGCGCCGGCGAGACGGTGCTCAGATGCACCATCGGCACATGCGGGCCCGCCGCGTGGACGAGTGTGTGCATACCGCCGAGCGTCTCGGCGGCCTCGGTCACCGCCCGCGCGGTGGCGCTCTCGTCGCCCAGGTCCAGGGGGAGCGCGAGGACGCGCCGCCCGCACTGCTGCAGCTCACCCGACAGGGCCCGCGCCGCCTCGCGGTTGGCGCGGTAGGTGAACGCCACGTCGCTGCCCCGCCCGGCCAGCAGACGCACGATCGCCGCGCCGATGCCACCGGTGCCACCGGTGACGAACGCGGCCCCTGTCCTGGTGGAGAAGTCCGACACCGTACGCCTCGCAATCCGCGGGAAGGGCGATGAGGACCCTCACATGTAGCGGTGTTCACCGAAGAGTTGAAGACCCCGGTCCCCGCGTGGGGAGGGCGGCGCGCATCGACCTCAGGGCGAGCAGGAGGACGCCGATGTCGTCCACGTAGACGGGATCCGGCAGCAGATCGGCCGGCAGCACCAGGTAGAGGACCGCGCCCCCGAAGACCCAGCGGGGCCCGGTCGGCAGTCCGGCGCGGCGCAGGTCGCGGCGGGTGCGGACCAGCCTGAGCAGCAGGACCAGCGCGACGCCGAGCACGACTGCCGCGAGGACCACGACGACGCTGAGCACGGTCCAGGCCGTGGTGTCCATGTGCAGCTCCGGGCATCGGTGGGAGTCGTCCTGTCCTACGGATGCCCGGATTCGCGGTCGACAGTGCCTGCGCTGGGCCGAATGCCCGGGGCGGTCGTGACGGGGCGGTGTGCGGCCGTCAGTGGGGGGCGCGCGCCGTGTTGCTCTCCACCAGGGCCTGGCTGACCGCCCGCACGCTGCGGGCGATGTGCTGGAGCTGCATCACCTCGGCGGCGTACATCTTGATCGTGTGCTCGATGACGGACTCGGGCAGGCCGAGCGCGGGGAGCTCCGCGCGGGCCGTCTGCAGCGCGGTCCGGGCGACCCGCGCCTCGTTCTGCACCTGGATCAGCGCGTGCCGGGCGAGCAGCACGGGATGGCGGATCAGGGCCGGGTAGCTGGCGTAGCGAGCGGGCACGAGTTCGCGCAGCCACTTGGCCGCCGACCGCTCCCAGTCGTAGCTGCCGGGTGTCTTGACCTGGCACGGCCAGTCCGAGCTGATCGGCGAGTACGTCGTCAAGGCCATGATCTTCGCTTCCGGGTCACGTCGGCTCAGGGGTGGGGCAACTCTGGGGCGGCTCCGGTCCAGGGGAAGGCCGGAGCCGCCACTGCGGACACCCGACGCCCGTGGGTAGGAGCGGACGGCCCTGGTTGTCCGTACGGCGTGGAACCGGGAGGGGAAGCCCGGTCCACGATCCGCAAGAAGTATTTATATATACCGGCGGATACGCAAGGACATGAAAAAATTCACGGCCGATTCGACCGGAAGAATCCGAATTTGCGGAGCCTGCGCGTCAGTCCTTGAGAAAGAACTGGTGCTGGTCGGCGATCTGCTCGTACTCCTCCAGGCGTGCCTGGGTCCGCTCCGGGTCGGCGTCGGTCATGGCCTGCAGCAGGGCCGCCGCCATCAGGCCGGGCGCGGCGTACGAGTCGAAGACCAGGCGCGATCCGGTGCCGGTGGCGAAGACGACGTCCGCCTCGTCGGCGAGCGGGCCCAGCCCCAGATCCGTGATCAGGGCGACCCGCAGCCCCGCGCTGCGCGCCACCCGCACCGCGGTCAGGCTCTCATGGGCGTGCCGGGGCATCCCGAACGCCAGCGCCCAGGTGCCGCCCGCCTCCCGCGACTGGAGCAGCGCGTCGTAGGCCACACTGCCGCCGCGCGTGATCAGCCGCACGTCCGGGTGGATGCGCCGGGCCCCGTACGCGAAGTACTCGGCGAGCGAGGCGGAGATGCGCAGACCCACCACGGTCAGCGGTGTCGACGCCGACAGCTCCCGTCCGATGCGTATCACCTGGTCCGGATCGGCGAAGTCACGGCGCAGGTTCTCCAGGTTCGCGATCTCGGCGTCCACCGCCGCCTGCAGCTCGTTGCTGCGGTGCTCCGCCACGGTGCTCGGGCTGGAGAGCGAACTCAGGGCGATGGCCTGGAGCCTCTCCCGCAGCGCGGGGTAGCCGCTGAAGCCGACGGCGGCGGCGAAACGCGTCACCGACGGCTGGCTCACGCCCACCCGCTCGGCCAGGTCCGTGATCGACAGGAACGCGGCCTCGGTGATGTGCTCGATGAGGTACTGGGCGATCCTGCGGTGCCCCGGGGACAGATGTGGCCCGTCGAAGAGCTCCCTGAGCTGGGAGGCGGGGGCGGCACCGGCCTCCGGGACCGTCTTGCC
Source organism: Streptomyces sp. NPDC007264 (assembly GCF_042869095.1). Lineage (NCBI taxonomy): Bacteria > Bacillati > Actinomycetota > Actinomycetes > Kitasatosporales > Streptomycetaceae > Streptomyces > Streptomyces sp. NPDC007264. The sequence goes on along the minus strand of NZ_JBIAFD010000015.1, from coordinate 18,216 downwards.
AGCAGTGATCGCAGCTGCCTGCGCGCGTGCCTGCTGCGGCGATGACACCGGATCGCCTCCTTTGTGTCCCGAGGACCTTCAACATAGCTCACCCACGGCGCTGACCAGGGGCAGAGCCCTGACGGGCGGAAGGGCCGCCGCGGCCGTACCGTCGTGCATGGGGGCCGCGCGCCGGGGTACCCGCGTCGGCCATCGACGGAGAGGAGCGGCCGTGAGTTCGCCCGTATCGCATGCGCCCCAGGTCGAGGTGGTGGTGAGCGGCTGCTCGGCGGCGGACGCCGGGAGCCTGTTCGCCGAGCTGTGCCGGCGCTTCGGCTCGGACCGGGCCGCGGAGGACGCACCGCACGAGACCGCGGGCGTTCGGCCCACGATGTGGACCGGCACCTTCGACACGTCGGCCGCCCCCGGCGGCTCCGGGCGGACGGCCTCGCCGCCGCCCCTGTCGGGACAGGTGACGGCCGAGCTCCAGGGCGAACCGTGCGCGGTGGAGCGGCTGCGGCGCGCCCTGGACGACACCTTCGTCGTCCACGAGGTCGGCGCGGTCTCCGGCGACCAGGAGATCGAGGTCGAGCTGCGGCTGGAGAGCCGGGCAGGCAGCTGAACCGGGGCTTCAGACGCGCGGCCGCCCCGCCAGGAACCGGTGCAGCGAGGCCGTCAGAGCGGCGACGAAGGCGTCGCGGGTCCGTTCGGGGACGAGGTCCAGGGACAGGTAGGGGTTGAGGTCCTCCAGTTCCACCAGCAGCAGAGCGCCGTCCCGGGTGCGGCAGGCGTCCACGCGCTGGATGCCGTGCTCCAGGGTGTTCCAGTCGATGAAGCCCCCGGCGAAGGCGAGATCGGCCCCGGTGGGCTCGTAGGGTTCCAGTACCCAGCGCCGGCCGGGATCGGGGCCGTACAGGGCGTACTGGAAGGCGCCGTCCACGTAGTAGAACGAGACCTCGTGGCGGAAGTCGATGCGCGGCTGCACCAGCACATCACCCCAGGCGAGGCGCTCCAGCCCGTCGCTCGGCACGAACCGCAGTCCTATGGAGTCCGCTCCGGCCCTCGGCTTGACGGCGTACTCGGCGGAGGCGGGCAGCCGCCCCAGGTCCTCGGGACGGTCGGCGGTCGGGATCACCGGGTGGCCGGCCGCGGTCAGATCGAGCAGGTACTGCTTGCCGGCCATGTCGCCCCGGCCCGTCAGCGGGTTGTACACGAGGGTGCCGCGGGCGGCGGCCCGGGCGCGAAAGGCGTCGTACGCCTCCTGGTGGTGCAGCACGGGGCCGCTGTTGCGGATCACGACCGCGTCGAAGTCGTCCATCAGCGCCGCCGCGTCCAGCGGGTGGCACAGGGCGATGCCGAAGTCCGCGCGCAGCCGGGAGGCGAGGGCTATGTCCTCGTCGCAGTAGCGCCGCCCGCGGGCCTGGTAGGCGAGGTCGGTCACGTACAGGAGGTGGGGGCGAGTGGGCATGCGACGGCTCCTCGGTCGGCGGCCACCCATTCAATCGGACCGCTCGTGGGACTGCTCGTCGGGCCCGTGGGCGCGGCGCGCGGGAGGCAGTGGCGTCCGCGCCCGGGCGCGGATGACAGACTGGCGGCATGGAAGAGCGAGCATTCGGCAGGTCGGGGCAGCACGCGTCGGTCATCGGCCTCGGTACGTGGCAACTGGGCGCGGACTGGGGCGCCGTGGACGACAAGGACGCCCACGAGGTGCTGGAGGCGGCGGCCGAGGCGGGGGTGACCTTCTTCGACACCGCGGACGTGTACGGCGACGGGCGCAGCGAGCAGACCATCGCCGCCTTCCTGCACGGCAGGCCGGACCTGCACGTCCTCGTGGCGACCAAGATGGGCCGGCGCGTCGAGCAGATCCCGCGGAACTACGTCCTGGACAACTTCCGCGCCTGGAACGACCGCTCCCGACGCAACCTCGGTGTCGACCGCGTCGACCTGGTGCAACTGCACTGCCCGCCGACGCCCGTCTACTCCTCCGACGAGGTGTACGACGCCCTGGACACGCTGGTCGAGGAGGGGCGCGTCGCCGCCTACGGCGTCAGCGTGGAGACGTGCGACGAGGCGCTGACCGCGATCGCCCGCCCGAACGTGGCGAGCGTGCAGATCATCCTCAACCCGTTCCGCATGAAGCCGCTGCGCCGGGTGCTGCCGGCCGCGCGGGAGGCCGGCGTGGGCGTCATCGCCCGGGTGCCGCTGGCCTCCGGCCTGCTGTCGGGCAAGTACACCAAGGACACCGTGTTCGCCGCGGACGACCACCGCACCTTCAACCGCCACGGCGAGGCGTTCGACCAGGGGGAGACCTTCTCGGGCGTGGACTTCGCGACGGGCGTGGAGGCGGCGGCCGAGTTCTCCGCGCTCGCCCCGGAGGGCTGCACCCCGGCCCAGTTGGCGCTGGCCTGGATCGTGCAACAGCCCGGCGTGACCACGGTGATCCCCGGCGCCCGCTCGGCGGACCAGGCCCGCGCCAATGCGGCGGCAGCGCGGCTGCCCCGGCTGTCGCAGGACACGCTGGACGCGATCGAGAGCCTGTACGAGCGACGGATCAAGGAGCAGGTCGAGGACCGCTGGTAGGCGCCCCGGCGAGAAGACCGGTCCGGACGACCGGCCGGTCAGGCCGTCAGGGCCGAGCGTGCCGAACGAGCGCTGCCGGGCGTCCCACGGGTGGCGGCCCGCACCCGGTACGTCGTCTTGGCCCGGTCGACCACCGGATCCCCCAGCACGATCCGGCCGGCCGCGTGGAGCGCGTCGCACTCCTCGGTGGGCAGCGCCACGGGGCGGCCGTCGGACTGCCAATAGCCGTACCGGCGCCGCCCGTTGACATGGACCGTCAGGAAGACCGGCACACGCTGGTCCGTGATCAGGCGCAGCACTTCGGCAGCACGGGAACTGAGCCGAGGGCGCGTCATGGGCGGTCAGCCTTTCGGGCACGGGTGGACGGGCACCCCGCCCCCAGGACGAGATGATCTTTCCCCCCGCATTGTTGCCGAGGGCACTGACACCGCGCATCCGGCTTGGCCGGACCCGCTCCGCCGGACAACGGGCGGGGCCAGGGCGATGTGACGACCTTCACCCTGATGTGGCGGAAAGTGATGAATTCCTTACGGGCGGAGGACGTAAAGGGATACGAAGAGGCGACCCACGCCCGTGGAGGTGTCCCGTGCGACCGTTCACCCTCAACTACGCGCTGCCCCGAGCGCTTCCGGTCACGGTGACCCCGTACCGCTTCGACGCGCTACGGCAGTTGAACGTGCTCCCCGACGGCCGGCCCGCCGTCGCCGACCGTGCGCTGCTGCGCGCGGTCGGCACGACGACGTCCACCGCCGGTTCCCAGACACACTTCGACGACTGACGGCCCGCACGCCGATGACGGTCCTCATTCTCACGTCGGAGCAGGACGTGACCGCCGACATGGTGGTGGCCAGGCTGCACGAGTGGTGCGTACCCGTGATGCGCCTGGACCCCGCCGACCTTCCCGGCAAGGCGGTGCTGTCCGCCGACTACGCGCACGGCGACTTCGACGGCCATCTCTCGGTGAACGGGCACGTCCTGAGCATGGGCGGCCTGCGCTCGGTGTGGGTGCGCCGCCCCGGCGAGCCGGCCGCGCATGCCGCGCACCCCTCGCCGTGGCTGACCGCCGAGACCCGCCAGGCCCTGTACGGCATGCTCTACTCGGCCTCCACCCGGTGGATGAACCACCCCCGCAACGCCGAGCAGGCGCGCTACAAGCCGTGGCAGTTGCGGATCGCCCACCTCAGCGGCTTCGCGGTGCCCCCGACCGTCGTCACCACCGCCCCGCGCGTGGCCCAGCAGTTCGCCGAGGAGTACCGCGAGGTCGTCGTGAAGTCGGCCTCGGGACCGCCGCCCGGTGATCCCGGACTGGCCCTGCCGACCTCCCTCGTCGGCCCCGACGCGGACTTCTCGGCGGTGGCGGCAGGACCCGCGCTGCTGCAGCGCTACATCCCCAAGCGTGCCGACATCCGGCTGACCTGCGTCGGCACCCGGCTGTTCGCCGCCCACAAGAGGGCGGCTCCCGGGCAGATCGACGGCCGGTACGGCGACTCCGGGCACGCCTGGCGCACGACCGAGGTCCCCGACCGTATCGCGAAGTCGGTCCACGAGTACCTGACGCTGTCCGGACTCGCCTACGCGGCCTTCGACTTCGCCGAGGACGAGGAGGGCCTGTGGTGGTTCCTGGAGTGCAACCAGGGCGGGCAGTTCGGGTTCGTGGAACTGGAGACCGGGCAGCCGATCGCGGAGACCGTCGCCCGATGGCTCGCACGGCGCCCGAGCGACCGCCGCGTCTCCGACGGCCCCCGATGACCCGCACCTGCGAGCCCCCGTCCGCCGCCCGGGCGGCGGACCGGCCGCGGCCGGCGGAAGGCGGTCCCCGGCCGGGGGGCCGCCGCGCGTCAGTCCGTGGGTGTGCGGAAGGACCGCAGGAACTCGGCCAGCGCCTGCCGGTTGGCGGGGCTCTGCGCGTCGGCCGCGGGCGTCGTCCAGCGCAGCGAGTAGCCGTGCCGGTCGCCGACGAGGAAGCCGCGGCCGAAGGTGCGCACCCGGACGCCGTCCACCGTGGACAGCCACTCCATGTCGGCGCCCTGATGACCCTGGTAGGTCACGGCGCGGATGTCCCCCACCCGCTCGTAGCCGGCGTATGTGCCGTCCAGGGCCGGCTCCAGCGCCTTCCAGACCCCGACGGGGTCCGGACCCAGGCCCGCGCTGTAGGTGACCGCCAGGGTCCGCGGGTCGCCGCTCGCGCCGAACGTCACCCGGTAGGTGCCCTCGCCCGCCGTGTCGGTGGTGACCGGCTTCCACCCCTGCGGCAGGTCGATGGAGAAGCCCTGCGGCGCGACATGGCGGCGGAAGAGCGGGGCCCGCTCCTTCGGGGCGCTCGGCGACGCGGACGGGGAGGCCGTCGCCGTGTCACCCGGCCGTGGGGGCGGTGTCGCGCGGGCGGTGCCGGCGCCGGACGGACCGGCCGCGGAGGGTGTGCCGGAGCGGGACGGCTCGGCGCCCACCGCGCTCGTGTCGTTGCCGAACGGGTGGCCCGCCGCGACCAGGACGGCGACCGACGAGGCCGCGACCACGAGTCCCGCGCCCACCAGCACCGACCGGCGCACGGCCGGTCTGCCCCAGGCCCGTCCGGCCCGGTGGGTGACCTGCCACGCCGCCCGGAAACGCGGTGGCAGCATCTCCTGCGTGGGTTCGTCGAAGTTGTCGTCGACGATGCGTGTCAGAGCGGCGCGCACCACGGGTTCCGGGACGCGTTCCAGGGCGTCCCGCCGCAGCAGTCCGGTGACCGCCGGGGTGAGCGGGCCGGCGTTCGCCGGGGAGCGCAACGGCAGCCGGTCCACGGCGTGCAGCGTCGCCTCCGCCGAGCCACGGTCCCGGAACGGCGGACGGCCCTCCACCATCGTGTACAGCATCGCTCCCAGCGCCCACTGGTCGGCCGCCGGACCCGCGCTCGAGCCGCGGGCCTGTTCGGGAGAGGCGTACGAGGGCGCGGTGACCCGCTGCGTGACGGAGGTCCCGATCAGCCCGAAGCCGGTCACGACGACCTCGCCGCCCTCCCGCACGAACACCTGCCCGGGACTGAGGTCCCCGTGCGTCACGCCCCGGCGGTGGGCGGCCTCCAGCACGTCGAGTATCCCGAGTGCGATGCGGGCCGCCCGCACGTGGTTGAGGGGGCCGCGGGCCAGGACCTCCCCGAGGGGCGTGCCCTCGATCCGTTCGGTCACGGTCCACAGCACGCCGTCGTCCTCGACGGCGTCCACCACCGTGGCGACCCGGCCGGGGCACAACGCCTCCATGGCCTCCGACTCGCGCAGGATCCGCGCGATCGTGCGGCGCGGGGTGACCTCCGGCTGCAGCGGTGTGAGCCGTGACCGGATCAGGGAGACCGGGCGCCGGAACTCCATGTCCTCGCCGAGCCAGACGGTCCGTCCGTCCTCCCGGTGGACGGCCTCGACCGCCCGGTACCGTCCGGCGATCAACTCCTGTGTGGAGACATGCCCGTCGTCCATCGTCATCCCTCGCAGCGAACCGTTTCCCGGAGGTACGGAGGGCGTGACGGTGGGTGTTCAAAGAAACGGCGTTTCCACGGTGCGGATTTCGGTTTTCTGCCCCAGGTTCAGCGTTGACACGTGCGAAAACGTTACCGATCGCCCTACCGACAGGTAGGTTACCGTTGGTTACCCGGTGGGGTCGCACCGATGTACGATTCCGCGAACGCGGCCGCCGCGGCCGGGGAGGTGAAGAGCCGGCGCAGCCGGGCCGCCGCGCTGCCCGCGCGGAACGGATCCCCCGAGGACGGGCCGTGCAGCAGTTCGGCGAACCACTGCGAGAACTCCTGGTAGTCCCACACGCGCCGCAGACAGGCCGCCGAGTAGCCGCGCAGTCCCGCCTCGTCGCCGGTGCGGTGGCAGGCGATCAGGGCCTCCGCGAGGAGCAGCGCGTCGTGCAGGGCGAGGTTCATGCCCTTGGCAGCGATCGGTGCCACGAGGTGGGCCGCGTCTCCGGCCAGGAACAGCCTGCCGTGCGCCATCGGCCGCACCACGTAGTTGTGCAGGTCCAGCACCCGCTTCTCGATCAGCCGTCCCTCGGTCAGCGGGGCGGCGCCCGCCGCGGACAGCCGCTCGCGCAGCTGGGACCAGACGCGTTCGTGCGGCCAGTTCTCCGGGTCGTCGCCGGACGGGCACTCGAGGTAGTAGCGCGTGACCTCGGGGCTGCGGGCCATATGGGCGGCGAATCCGCGAGGATGCACCCCGAAGACGACGCAGTCGGACGACGGCGGTGCCTCCGCCAGCAGCGCCAGCCAGCCCACCCCGTACTCGAACCGGGCCGTGTGCGCGTGCCCGGGCGGCAGCGAGGCGCGCGTCACGCCGCGGGCGCCGTCGCAGCCCGCGACGAAGCGGCAGGCGATCCGCCGGTGTTCGCCCGAGGCCGGATCCGTGTACGACACCGAGGGCTCCCCGGTGCCGATGTCGTGCAGCTCCACATCGCGCACGCCGAACCGGATGTCCCCGCCCTTGACGTCCGCGTACTGCCGCACCAGGTCCGTGACGAGCAACGGCTGCGGATACACGAAGTGGTGGTGGCCCGACACCTCCGCATAGGCGAACCGGTGCCGCTCGCCGCCGGCCCGGAACTCGCACGCGCCGTGCCTCGGCGCCCGCTCCAGCAGCCGGTCCGCGAGCCCGTGCCGCTCCAGCGCCCGTACCGCCCACTCCTCGATGAACCCGGCCCTCGGCCGCGTCTCGACGAACGTCCTGCTCTCGGCCTCCAGGACCACACAGTCGACGGAGGCGTCCCGCAGAACGTTGGCGAGGGTCAGCCCGGCGGGCCCGGCGCCCACGATGACGACGGGGACGCGTCGACGGGACGGGTGAACGGGGGCGGGGGAGTGGCCGATCATGACGGCATTATCGCGGTCTTTCGCCAACGACGCGTGGGCGTAGGGGAGTTCGCGTCAGCCGATGCTCTCGCGCAGTGCCGGAAGCAGTTCCTTCGCCGACCAGTCGAGGAACTCCGGCTGGGTGTCGCCGCCGATCTGCACCAGCGCGACCTCCGTGAACCCCGCATCGGCGAACGGCCGTACGGCCTCCACGACCTCGGCCGGATCGTCGCCGCAGGGGACGGCGGCGGCGACGTCCTCCGGCCTGACGTACTGCGTGGCCGACGCGAACGAATCGGGGTGCGGCAGTTCGGAGTTGACCTTCCAGCCGCATCCGAACCAGCGGAACTGCTCGTGTGCGCGCCGGATCGCGGCCTCCCGGTCCGGGTCGTAGCACACCGGCAGCTGGCCCACCCGCGGCTTGCCCTCACCGCCGTGCCGGTCGAAGGCCGTGAGAAGGTCCCGGTCCGGTTCGGTGGCGATGACGAGGTCGGCGAGCCGGCCCGCCAGCGCGCAGGACCGCTCGCCGGAGACGGCGACCCCGATCGGCGGCGGCTCGTCCGGCAGGTCCCACAGCCGTGCGGAGTCCACGGTGAAGTGCCGGCCCCGATGGCTGACATGACCGCCGCCGAACAGGCCGCGGATGATGCCGACCGCCTCCTCCAGCATCTCGTGCCGCACCTCGATCGACGGCCATCCCCCGCCCACCGCATGCTCGTTGAGGTTCTCACCGGAGCCCAGCCCCAGCCGGAACCTGCCCTGCGACAGCAGTTGCAGCGTGGCGGCCTTCTGCGCCACCACCGCCGGGTGGTACCGGACGGTCGGGCAGGTCACGTACGTCATCAGGGGGATGCGGGAGGTGGCCTGGGCGGCGGCGCCCAGCACGCTCCACGCGTAGGGGGAGTGCCCCTGGGTGCGCAGCCAGGGCGCGTAGTGGTCCGAGGTCACGGAGAAGTCGAAACCCGCCGCCTCCGCCCGCACCACATGGTCGACCAGTTCACGCGGACCCGCCTGTTCGGTCATCATCGTGTATCCGATATGCACCATGAAGCGCGGGTTCCCGGTCATGACGCACGGAAACCGAGCGGTGCGTTCGCCCGGCCGGATTCCGTCCGCCGACCGTCCTGGTCACAGCACTAGCGAAGCATCTCCGCCCAGTCGGCCGGTACCCGGCCCGCGGGTCCCGGCGCGGGCTGGTCGGCGGGATGGCCGGCCGGGGGAGCCAGCTCGGGCCCGGACTCGTACAGCTCGGAGGTGGTGAAGTCCCAGAACCACTCCTCGCCCGGTTCGAAACTGCGGATCACCGGATGCCCGGTGGCCCGGAAGTGGGCGGTGGCGTGCCGGGCGGGCGAGTCGTCGCAACAGCCGATGTGCCCGCACTGCGCGCACCGCCGCAGATGGAACCACCAGCCGCCCTCCTCGTCGCACTCCACGCAGCCGGTGCCGCTCGGCGGGACGCCGGGGTCGATTCCCCTCACCTCGGTCATGACGCCTCCGGTGCAATCCGTGAATCGGGCCGCGACGCGGAGTCCGGCTCGGTGACGCCGGACTCGGGAGCGGTCAGCGGCAGCCGTACCTGGAACCGTGTGTCACCCGGCACCGAGTGGACCTCCAGGCTTCCGTGGTGCTTGTGGACGACGATGCGCCAGGAGATGTCCAGGCCGAGCCCGGTGCCCTGGCCGACCGGCTTGGTGGTGAAGAACGGGTCGAAGATGCGGCCGTGGATCTCGGGCGGCACGCCCGGCCCCGTGTCGCGGAACTCGACGAGCAACCGGTCGCGGTCCAGTGCGGTCCGCACGGTCAACGTGCCGTCCCCGCCCGCCTCGTTCATGGCGGACACGGCGTTGTCGACGAGGTTCGTCCACACCTGGTTCAGCTCGCCGGGGTAGGCGGGTACGGGCGGCAGCGTCCGGTCGTAGTCCTTGACGACGGTGATGCGCTCGCCGAGCTTCCCGGACAGCATCAGCAGGGTGCTGTCCAGGAGTTCGTGCACGTCGGCGGTCCGGTACGGCGCCCGGTCCAGCTGGGAGTACTGCCTGGCCGCGTCGACGAGGGTGGAGACCCGGGTCGTGGAGTCCTCGATCTCGTTCATCAACAACTCGGTCTCGACCGTGTAGTTGAGCCAGCGGACCGCCCCCTCGAGGGTCCGCTCGTCGACGGCCGCCGCGACCTGGTCCAGCCAGTCGGTGTCGAGGCCGGCCTGCACGAACGTCGGCGCGAGCTGCCAGCCGCCCTCGATACCGTGGTCGTCGAGCCAGTCACCGACCGCGTCCTCGCGGTCGGACGCCTCCAGCGGGCTGAGCGGCGCGGCCTTGGCGACCTGCTCGGCCGTCCGTTCCTGGATGCCGACCAGCGCCGGCAGCGTGTCCGGGTCGTACCGCCCGGCGGCGATCGCACCCAGCTTGTGCCGCATCCCGGCGACCCGCTCGCGCAGCGCCGCGGTGGCCCGCACGGCCGCTGCGGCCGGGTTGTTGAGCTCATGGGTCAGGCCCGCGGACAGGGAGCCGAGCGCCAGCAGCCGCTCCCGCTGGTTGATGGCCTGCTGTGTGTTCCTGGTGCCGAAGAACAGTCCCTCCAGCAGGTGCACCGCCATCGGGAACCAGTCGCGCATGACCGCGGCGAAGGTCTCCGCGGGCAGGACGAAGAACCGCGAGGGTTCCGTGACCCGCATCGACCCGTTGTAGGTTCCCGCCCGCGCGCGGTCCGCCAGATACGCCTGGAAGGCGCCCGCGTACACCCCGCGCCGCGACGTCCGGGAGATCTCCACGTCGTCGGCGCCGACCCGGCGGGACAGCACCACGGTGCCGTTCAGGAGCACGAAGAACGAGGCGGCGGGCTCACCCTCGGTGTACACCGGCCCGGGCTCGAACAGTTCCACCCGGCCCTCCCGGCACAGCCGCTCCACCTGCTCCCGGTCCAGCTTCTCGAACAGGAACAGCGTGCTCAGCTCCGCCATGTCGCACGGCATCGGCCGGCCGTTCACGACTGCGCCCCGGGCCGCGCGCTCATGACTGCTCCAGATACCGGTGGACGAGCATCACGGCCATGGCACCCTCGCCGACCGCGGAGGCGACCCGCTTGGCCGACTCGGCCCGCGCGTCTCCCGCCACGAACACGCCGGGGACGTTGGTCTCCAGGTGGTAGGGGGGCCGGGCCAGCTCCCAGCCCGGCGGCGGCTGCCCGTCGCTCGTCATGTCGGGGCCGGTCGGGATGAACCCGTGCTCGTCCCGCAGCACGGTCCCCTCCAGCCAGTCCGTGAGCGGGGCCGCCCCGATGAACACGAACAGCCACTGTGCGCCGACGAGTTCGGTGTGCCCGCTCACCACGTCCCGCAGCGTCAGCTGCTCCAGGCGGCCGGTGCCGTGCGCCGCCTCCACGACGGTACGGGTGCGCACCGCGATGTTCGGCGCCTCGGTGATCTGCTGGACCAGGTAGTGCGACATCGACGCCGACAGCGACTCGCCCCGTACGAGGAGGGTGACCGACTTGGCGACCCGGGACAGGTACATCGCCGCCTGGCCCGCGGAGTTGGCGCCGCCCACGATGTACACGTCGTGCCCCGAGCAGGCGGGGGCCTCGGTGAGCGCCGACCCGTAGAAGACGCCGCACCCCGTCAGCTCCGCCAGGCCGGGCGCCGCCAGCTGCCGGTACGACACACCGGTCGCCAGGATCACGCTGTGCGCGGCGATCGCGGACCCGTCCGAGAACCGCACGATGCGGGCGGCCCCGCTGACCTCGAGGCCCGCCACCTGCCGTGCGGTGAGGATCTCGGCGCCGAACTTCGCCGCCTGCCGGCGCGCCCGTTCGGTCAGCTGCGCGCCCGACACGCCGTCCGGGAAGCCGAGGTAGTTCTCGATCCGGGAGCTCTGCCCGGCCTGGCCACCGGTGGCGGACCGCTCCACGAGCAGCGTCCGCAGTCCTTCCGACGCCCCGTACACGGCGGCTCCGAGCCCCGCGGGCCCGCCACCGATCACGACGAGGTCGTAGAACTCCGCGGTCGGTGTGGTCGCCAGCCCCACCCGTGCCGCGAGCTCCGGATCCTGCGGCTCCAGAAGCGGCGTGCCGTCCGGGGTGACCACGAGCGGCAGGCGCTGTCCGTCCTGTCCGGCCGCCGCCAGCAGTCGCTGCCCCTCCGGTGTGTCGACCGAGTACCAGCGGTAGGGCACCTGGTTGCGGGCGAGGAACTCCCGCACCCCCGACGACCGCGCCGACCAGCGGTGCCCGACCACCTTCGTGACCGCGACCGGCCTGTGATCGGACTGCCGCCAGGTCTCCAGCAGGTCGTCGAGGACCGGGTAGAGCTTCTCCTCCGGCGGATCCCACGGCTTGAGGAGATAGTGGTCGAGGTCGATCACATTGATCGCGTCGATGGCCGCCCCGGTGTCCGCGTACGCGGTCAGCAGCACCCGACGGGCGCCCGGGTGGACGTCCAGGGCCTGTTCGAGGAACTCGATGCCGTTCATCCGCGGCATGCGGTAGTCGGCCATGATGACGGCCACCGGGTCGCCGCGCAGCTTCAGCTCCCGCAGCGCCTCGAGCGCGCTCTCCCCGGATTCGGCACGCACGATGCGGTACGCCTCGCCGTACCGGCGGCGCAGGTCACGTGCCACGGCACGGGACACTCCCGGATCGTCGTCCACGGTGAGGATGACGGTCCGTGTCGCCGTGCCCGCAGCCTGTGCCATGAAGTCTCCCACCCCGAGCGTCTCGGCGTTCCGGTCCATCGTATGTTCGATCTCCCCGTTTCGCTCAGGGACCGGGGGCCGCCCGGCTCGGTAGCGTGGGAAGCCGGATCATGCACTGGGAGGAACCGAATGACCCGCCCGATCACCGTCGGAGTCGACGGATCACAGGAGAGCGTCGCCGCCGCGGCCTGGGCGGGCCGGGAGGCGGTGCGCCGGGGCCTGCCGCTGCGGATCGTGCACGCCTGGCAGTGGCAGTCCTACGACGTCCCGCTCGACGCCGACCGCGAGACGCAGGGCCAGTGGGCGCGAGAGGTGGTGCGCGAGGCCGAACGGACCCTCACCGACCGCCATCCGGAACTGACCGTGACCGCCGAGGCGCTTCAGGCCCCGCCCGTCGAGACGCTGGTCGCCGAGGCGGCCGGGGCCGAGCTGATGGTGCTGGGCTCGCGGGGCCACGGAGCGGTGGTGGGCTTCCTGCTCGGCTCCGTGGGCCAGCAGGTGATCGCCGAGTCCGTCCGGCCGGTGGTGCTGGTGCGTTCCGACGACCGGCCCGCGACCGAGGTGGCAGGCCGCGAGATCGTCGTCGGCCAGCACGGGGAACCGGACGACAGCGCGCCCGCGCTCGGGTTCGCGTTCGCCACGGCGGCGGCCAGGGGAGCGGCGGTGCGGGTCGTACGGGCCTGGAGTCTGCCGCCGGTGTTCGCCTACAGCCCCGCCTCGCTGAAGCTGCTCGACGAGGCCGGGGGCCTGGAGCCGTACGAGCGCAAGGCGCTCGACGCGGCGCTGCGCCCCTGGCGGGAGCGCTACCCCGACGTGCGGGTGAGCGAGCACGTGGAGATGGGCAGCGCGGCCCAGGTGCTGCTGTCCGTGGCCGGTGACGCCCAGCTGGTGGTCGTGGGACGCCGCGCCCACCGCTCGGCCGTCGGTGCGCGCATCGGCTCGGTGGTGCACGCGCTGGTCCACCACGCGCCCTGCCCGGTGGCCGTGGTCCCGCCCGTCTGACCCGAGGTGGGCGCCCGGGCCGGGCGGCGCACGACGCGACACACCCGCCGGCCGGCCCGCGTCCACCTCGCGGTGCCGGCCGGCGGCCGTCCTTGCGGTGGGACGCGCCACTTTCCCGTGGGGGCTCACAGGGCGCGGTGCAGGAGTGCCAGCAGTTCCCTCCAGTGGCGTTCGGCCGCCTCCGGGTGGTAGCTGGAGGTGTCGGCCTGGGTGAAGCCGTGCTGTGCCCCCGGGTAGACCTCGGTGCGGTGGCGGACGCCCGCCTCCGTGAGGGCCTTCTCGAGCCGCTCGATCTGCTCCGGCGGCAGCGAGCGGTCCTGGTCGGCGTGGCCGAGGTAGACCTCCGCGGTGATGCGGCCGGCCACCCGGTGCGGACTGTCGGGCGCGTCCGTGGCCAGACCTCCGCCATGGAAGCCGGCGACCGCGGCGACCCGCTCAGGACGCGAGGCGGCGGCGCGCAGGGCCAGCCGGACCCCCATGCAGTAGCCGGTCACGCCCACCGGCCCCTCGGCGGCCTGCGGGCAGTCGGCGAGCCACCGCAGAAACGCGTCGGCGTCGCGCTCCGCGAGATCCGGCGTGAGCGACCGGATCAGCGGTGTGATCCGCTGGAACAGCTCCGGACGCTCGGACGGGTCGACGAAGTCCGGCAGTTCGACCACGGGCGCCCGTCCGTGCCGGTAGAACACATTGGGGACGAGGACGGTGTAGCCGTTCCCGGCGAGGCGGTCGGCCATGGCCTTCAGGCCGGGGCGCAGCCCGAAGGCGTCCATGTAGAGCAGGACCGCGGGGTGGGGGCCGCCGTCGTCCGGGTGGGTCAGGTAGGCGTCGGCCCTGCCGTCCCGGGTGGGGATGTCCACGGATGTTCCACGGGTGGCGGTCATGGGGTTCTCTGCCTCTCGACGTCCGGACGGGTCCTCGGAGGCCATTTTCGCAACGCCGCGGGTGACGGCCGTGCGGGGACCGCCGGGGCGTTCACGCGCGCGGCGGGGGCGGGGCGTCCTCGTCGTGGGGATCGGCCGGCGTCCCGCGGACCCCGGGCAGGACGGTGGCGATGTAGTCCTGGACGGCCGTGTCCAGACCGATGTCGTGCTGGGCGCGTTCGGACAGGTACCAGCGGTGCTCGAGCAGTTCGTGGTACACCTCGGCGGGGTCCATCGCGCCGCGCAGCTCACGGGGCACGGCACGCACGGTGGGCCGGAACACGTCCCGCACCCAGCGGTGGGCGAGGACCTCGGGCCGGGCGGCGAGGGGGTCGCCGGGCGCGTAGTCGTCCTGGGTGGCCATCCAGCTCTCCAGGTCGTTGAGCAGCCGCCGGGCCTGGTTCTCCTCGGCGTCCAGGCCCGTCAGCCTCAGCAACTGCCGCTGGTGGTGCCCGGCGTCCACGACCTTCGGCACGAAGGTGACGGTGTCGCCGCTGGACGAGTGCGCGATCTGCATCTCCGCCACGTCGAACCCGAGGTCGTTGAGCCGGCGGATACGGCGGTCGATGTAGTGGTACTTGCCCGCCGGGTACACCGATGTGCGGGTCAGCTCCTGCCACAGGCCGCTGTAACGGTCGCAGATCTCCGTGCCGAACGCGATGGGGTCCACGGACGGGTGCAGCGCCCCGGACGCCTCCAGGTCGAGCAGTTCGCCGCTGATGTTGACGCGCGCCAGATCGAGGTCGTACTCCCGCTGCCCGGTGCTCAGACGGCCGTGCAGCTCTCCCGTCTCGGCGTCCACGAGGTACGCGGCGTAGGCGCCCGCGTCCCGCCGGAACAGCGTGTTGGACAGCGAGCAGTCGCCCCAGGCGAACCCGGCGAGATGCAGGCGCACCAGGAGCACCGCGAGCGCGTCCATCAGCCGGTGCATGGTGGCGGGCCGCAGCGTCGTCTCGAACATCGAGCGGTAGGGCATGGAGCCGCCCAGGTGCCGGGTGATCAGCACCGGTTCGAGGGGCTCGCCGCCGCTGCCGGTGCGGCCGGTGACCACGGCGAGCGCGTCCACCGCCGGGATCCCGAGCCGGTCCAGGTCCCGCAGCAGCTCGAACTCCCGTACCGCGGGCCGCTCGGCGAGCTCCTTGACGGCCACGACCTCCGTGCCGGCGCGCGCGTAACGCACCACGTGCCGGGAGATGCCGCGGGGCAGCGGCACCAGACGGTGCTCCGGCCACTCCTCCAGGGGCAGCTGCCAGGGCAGGTCGAGCAGGAGCGCGGGATGCTCCGGGTTGGTCGCGCTGATCTGCAGAACCATCGATGGACCGTCCTCGCCTCACGGTGGGCCGTCGTGCCGAGGAGCATCACCGCACCCCGGCGGCGTCCACGTCAACAGGCGGACCGGATCATGGACGGCGATCGGCGCGGGAGCGGCCCTGCCCCGACCTCACCTGGCGCGCCGGAACACGTCGTCCGAGTCGTCCCAGGTCGGCAGCTCCTCCGACCTGCGTTCCCGCGGGATGCGCGCGGAGGACTGGTACATGGCGTCGATCTCGACCGCGTACCGGTGCGCTATGGCGTCCCTGCGCAGTTTCATCGACGGCGTCAGCAGTCCGTTGGTGACGTCGAAGGGTTCGGGAAGGACGCGGAAGACCCGGATGGACTCGGACCGCGACACCGTCGTGTTGGCCGCGGCGACGGCCCGCGCGACCTCCTGCCGCAGCGCGTTCTCCTCGCGGGCCTCCCGCCCCGGCACGTCCCCCTGCGCGAACAGCAGCCCGCGCCAGTGCGCCAGGAACTCCGGGTCCAGCGTGATCAGGGCGCCCACGCAGGGCCGGTTGTCGCCCACGACCACCGCCTGCTGGATGAGCGGATGGATCCGCAGCCGCTCCTCGAGCGCCGCCGGAGCCACGCTCTTGCCGCCGCTCGTGACGATGACGTCCTTCTTGCGGCCCGTGATGGTCAGATACCCCTCGGAGTCGAACCGTCCGATGTCGCCCGTGGCCAGCCAGCCGTCGCGCAGTGCCGCGTACGTGGCGTGCTCGTCGTTGACGTACCCCTGGAACACCGACGCCCCGTGCACCAGGATCTCGCCGTCCTCCGCCACCCGCACGTCGATGCCCGGCAGGGGGCGTCCCACGGTGCCGGACTTCTCCCGGCCGACCGGCTGCGCGGTGACGCCCCCGCTCGTCTCGGTCAGTCCGTACCCGTCGTGGAGGAAGATCCCGATTCCCGCGTAGAACAGGGCGAGTTCACGGTGCAGCGGGCATCCGCCGGACACCGCGCCGTACACCCGTCCGCCCAGCGTTGCGCGCAACTTGCGGTACACGGTCCGGTCGTACAGGGCGTGCTGCAGCTTCAGGTCGAAGCCGGGGCCGGGCCCGGTGCCCAGCCGTCGCTGCTCGACGGCCAGGGCGTAGTCCTGAGCCGTGCGTACGGCCCGCTCGAACAGGACGCCGCGGCCCGCCTGCTGGGCCGCGCGGAGGAAATTCTTGTAGAGCTTCTCGAAGACGTACGGGACCGCGTACATGTACGTGGGACGGAACGTCAGGAAGGCCGACGCCAGCGCCTCCGTGCTCAACTCCGGCTCGTGGCCCATGAGGAACCCGCCCCGCAGGCACAACTGCTGGATCATCAGCCCGTACACGTGCGAGAAGGGCAGGAAGGCGAGGACGGCGGGCTGCACGCCGGGAGGTGCCGCGGTGTGCCCCCAGCCGGCCAGCACCGTGTCGCAGGGGGTGGCCAGGTTGCGGTGGCTGAGCGCGCACCCGCGGGGGTGCCCGGAGGTGCCGGAGGTGTAGGCGACCACCGCGGTCGAGTCCGGCAGCACGATCCGGCGCAGCGAGTCGACGGTCGTGGCCGGCACCGGGCGGCCGCGCTGCACGAGTTCGTCCAGCGCGCCGGTGTCCAGCTGCCAGACGTGGCGCAGCAGGGGCAGCGACGCGCACACCGATCCGACGGTCATGATCGCCTGTTCGTCCTCGACGACCACGGCGACACAGCTCGCGTCCCTGAGGATCCACTCGACCTGTTCGTGGGAGGACGAGGGGTGGATCGGCACGACCTCGGCCCCGATCGCCCACAGGGCGCAGCTGAGCACGGTCCACTCGTACCGGGTGCGCGCCATGATGGCCACGCGGTGGCCGGGGCGGATGGCCGAGGCGATCAGACCCCTGGCCAGATCGACGACCCGGTCACGCAGTTGACGTGCCGTCACGGGGGCCCAGGTCGTCCCGGCCGGGCCGCTGCGCCGGGCGATCTGTGGAAGGTCGGGGGTCCGGATCGCCGTGTCGAAGACACTGTCGGCGAGCCCTCCCGTCATGACGGGTTCCTCCGATATGACCGGGGCGGCCGGCCGGCCGTTCCCGAAGTCGCGCATGCGCCGCTCCCCGTGCTGTCCTGCGACGTCGCCGATTGGTGCAGGATCGGCGGGGCTGAATGTAGCCGAGGTTGCCGCCGGACGCGCCGGAAACCGACAAGGAACCTTCAGTAAACGCCACGACAGCGTCCGGGCTGGTCAGGTGGAACGTTCCGGCAGTGCACCGTAGGTGCTGGGCGTCCTCGGGAGCGCGGCTGTCCTCGGCGGCGGTCACCTCGCCGGCCGAACGGGGCCGCGGGACGCAGACGTGAAGCGGGGCGCCCGGGGGAAGGCTCCGCTGGCACGCAGCGCACCCCGTGACCCGATCCCGGAGGACACATGCCCCTCACGCTCCGCGGAACCCTCGCGCCGGCCGCCGCCGTGGCCCTGACCCTGACCGCCCTGACCGGCACGGCCCGTGCCACCCCGCCCGGTCCGGGAGTGACCGCCGTCGTCCTTGCCCGACGAACCGTCGACGGCACCGACTACATCCTGCGCGAGATAACCGTCCCGGCCGGACAGAGCACCGGCTGGCACTACCACGACGGCCCCTTGTACGGGTACGTCAAGCAGGGGACCCTCAGTCACTTCGACGCCACCTGCGCCGGTGACGGCGTCTACCGGGCGGGCAGCGCCCTGACCGAGCCGAGCGGCCCGGACCACGTCCACCTGGGCAGCAACCTCGGCAGCACCCCGCTCGTCCTGGACGTGCTGTACGTGCTGCCGCACGGTGCGCCGTTCTCCGAGGACGCGCCGAATCCCGGCTGCGGCTTCCCCTAGCTGTTCTGTCCGGGGAGGTTGTGGACGGGTGAGCCAGGTCTCGGCTGAGGGATCTTGAACAGGTGAGGGCCTTCCGGTTCGGTGTGGATTGCGACG
>NZ_JBIAFD010000014.1:0-205135 GCF_042869095.1 Streptomyces sp. NPDC007264 | reverse complement strand
CCCAGCCTCGGCCGTAGTCGACCGACGTCGCCACGACCTGCCCACTCGTCCCGCACGAAACGAAGAATCGGGCATCAGGTCTCATACCGCCCTCTGAGTGCAGTCAGCCCCTGGCGTCCGGCGGTCTCGTGCTGTCCAGGCGAGGCGACGGCCGGAGGATCTGCCGCTCTCTGTGGCGTTGCGCCAGCCGGCACACCTGGTGGCGGTGGATGGATCGGCCAGAGGCACCGTTGGAAGTCTGCCCAGCTCCGGAGCTGTTCCACTGACATCCAACGCTGACATCAACGAGGCCGGACGGCGGCACACAGCAACAGCCTTGGACGACCGACGGACCAGCCGACGAAGGCACCAGGGGTGGGCATAGACCGAACTCCTAAAGCGGGTGTCGCAGGTTCGAATCCTGCCGGGGGGGTCGTGTCCCTTGTCGTGGTGTAGCCGATCAATCGGCCGTTGTGTTGGTGGTGTTGGGTAGCTCGGGGGCGCTCTCGGGGAGCTCGGCGGGGTAGATCTGGTCCATGCTGCCTTCTGGGAGGTAGCGGCGGGGGAAGGCGATCCATTCGTCGTGCATCTCGAAGAGCACGGCGGTGACCAGCCGTAGCAGCGCGTCGTCGTTGGGGAAGACCTGGACGACGTCGATGCGACGCTTGATCTCTCGGTTGACCCGCTCCAGCGGATTGGTGGACTGGATCTTCTTCCAATGTCGTTCCGGGGAGGCCGCGAAGGCCGTCAGATCGTCCTTGGCTTCCAGGAGCATCCGCTTTACCTGCGGAAACTGTGCGCCGAGCATGTCGGCGACCGTGTCGAGCTGGCCGCGGACGGCGGCTTGGTCGGGCTGGGCGAAGACCGTGCGGATGGTGGCAGCGACCATCTCGGCGGCGTCCTTGGGGATCACGCCGAAGACGTTGCGCAGGAAGTGGACCCGGCACCGCTGGTAGGCGGCGCCGAGCATGACCTTGCGGATCGCCTTGACCAGGCCCGAGTGGTGGTCGCCGAGCACGAGCCGGACACCGCCCAGGCCGCGTTCGCGCAGGTGGCGGAGGAACTGGGTCCAGAACACCTCGGTCTCGCTGTCGCCGACCATCACCCCCAGCACCTCGCGGCCGCCGTCCTCGGTGATGCCGGTGGCGATCACCACGGCCCGGGAGACGATCTGGTGCGCGACCCTGGCCTTGCAGTACGTCGCGTCCAGATACATGTAGGGGAACCGGACGTGGTCCAGGGGCCGGGTGCGAAACGCGGTCAGCTGGATGTCCAGGTCGGCGCAGATCCGAGAGACCTCGCTCTTGGAGATCCCGCTGTCCGCGCCCAGGGCCTTCACCAGCTCGTCGACCGCGCGGGTGGACACGCCGTGGACGTACGCCTCCATGACGACGGCGAACAGGGCCTGGTCGATGCGGCGGCGGCGCTCCAGCAGGCTGGGGAAGAAGCTGCCCGAGCGCAGCTTGGGTATGCCCAGCTCCAGGTCGCCGGCCTGCGTGGTCAGTGTCTTGTCCCGGTGCCCGTTGCGCAGCGCGGTGCGCGTGTCGGTGTGCTCGTTCCACTGCGCGCCGATCCTCGCGCTCGCCTCGGCCTCGATCAGTTCCTGGAGCATCCGCTCGGCCACCGAGCGGACGAGTTCGAGCCCGTCCGCCGAACGTAGTGACTCCAGCAGGCGAAGTAGGTCAGACTGGGACAGGGCCACCGTGCACCTCCCGGGTTGAACTGGCCGTTCACCAAGGAGAGTTGCAGGGTGGCCCGCCTCATGGGCAGGGAGCGGAACCGCTGTCGGTACGCGCCCCCAGGCGTACGCCCCAGCCTTGATCGGCTACACCACCAAGCGGGACGCCATCGCCGGGGGCACAGGCTGCGCAGCAGGTCAGAGAGTTAACGGTCCCTCGTTCCATTCGAACGGGGGGCCGTTCTGGTGATCAAATGCCACATAGATGCCACACGATCAAACGATCATGGTGTGGGTTCACTCGCGCGGGGGACTTGATCACCGCCTGGAGACATCTACAGTGCACAGGTGACGAGGGTCGGCGCGTCTCCCCACGTGCGCCAGACACAGGCTCGTCGTAACCTGCGGCGCCCCGGTGGGGAGACCGGGCCCGCTGGCGAGCGGTCACCGCACCACACCTCGTCGCCCTCGTCCGAGCCGGCGCCCGCTTCGAGAACGGCCTCCTCGTCGAACGAGACGAGGCCCTCGCAGCGTGATCCACCTCAACTGATCCACAGGTCTTGACAATTACTCAGGATCGGCGGGGGTCGTTCGTACAAACGTAGACCGCCCCGCCTCCGTTCAGAGCGGGGCGGCACGCTCTGACCGTGTCAGAGCGCGGGGCGACAGCTTCGACAGACAGAGGTACGCCGACCGGTCACCCGCACAGGTTCCGGCGTCGACGTCGCCACCTACAGCCGCATCGAGCAGGGCCACTCCTCGCCACTCCTCGACACCCTGATCCGCATCGCCGACGCGATCGGCATCCCCCTCCGCGACCTCGTCGACTGATGCGGAGGCCCCGCCCATCCACCACGGGGGAGGCAGACGGACGGGGCCGGTCCAGGCCGATCAGCCGGTCAGGGCTTGGACGGGATCAGGAATCCCCGTACCGGCCTCTCCCGCTCCGGGGCACGCGAGTCCGGCTCCTGCGCGCGCTTCCACGCCGCCACCAGCTCCGCGTACCGCGGGTCGATCCACTCAGCCATACGGCACCTCCGCCGCTCAGGCTACGGGAGGCTGGGGCGTCGGCATGGGACGGATCGTGCACTCCGGCGCGTGCTGGCACTTCGCCGCCACCGACACGAGCGTCTCGTCCGACGGCGGCCCCCACAGCTCCGCGTCCGCCTCCCAGCCCAGCTCGGCGATCTTCTCGCGGGTGCGGTCCAGGATCGGCGGATCGTAGTGCGTGGGGTCGTAGCCGGGGTAGTGGTGCACGAAGCTGCCGAGCTGGTCGCACAGCTCCGCGTACATCGCGGTGTGCAGGATCAGGGCGTGCCAGCCCTCGTCGACGATCCGCGACGGGGCCAGCCCCGTGGCAGGGTTCTTCGCGCAGGCCGCCACGAACTTGATCGCCTCGTCGACGATGCGGCCGGCCATCTCCTGCGGTTCCGCGCGGACCGGGCGGGGGCGCCGCACCACGGGTGCCCACGTGGCGGGGGTGGCGCCGCACAGTGGCGCTCTGGTCGAGTCCGGTTGGGGCCACGGGGCCACGGGGCCACGGTGTGCACCCCGGGACAGGTGCGACGTCAATGGCCTCACGTGGCCTGCAGTCCTTGACCATCGACCTCCGAGTGCCCGGTCCGGCTCAGCCGTTCGGTCAGAAAGGCGAGGATCTCGTCCCTGGCCTTCAGTGTGGGATGTCCGTCCTCGTCCACGAGGTGGGCGGTGACCACACTGTGGGGGGAACCCACCACATCACGGAAGAACGGGGGCGGGTCCGTCTTCGCGGAACCGCCCGGAAGGACGCGGCCGTCGAAGGCGTCGCCGAGCAGGGCCCGGTACGCGGCGAAACGCTGCCCGGTGCACCAACGGTCGTCGTCGAAGCGGTAGGCGAGGACCTTCAGTCCGTCGCGTGCAACGCGCTCCCGGACCGCGTGCGCGTCCTCTTCGCTCATCTCCAGTCCGCCGGGATCGTCCAACGGCAGTGACGGATGGTTGACCACCGGCGCGATGACGGCAGGCTCGATCGCCATGGTGAGTGCGAAGTTGCCCGTGAAGCACAGTCCGATCGCACCGACTCCGGGACCGCCGCACTCGGCGTGGGCCTGGCGCGCCAGCCCGCGCAGCCACGCCACGACAGGGCTGGTACCGCCCCCGGCGAAGGCACGGAACTCGGCGCTGACACACGCCCGGCGCATCACCTCCTGCCCACCCTCGACCGTGGGACGGGCACCGTCGGTCCCGAAGAGCGAGGGAAGGTACACGGTGAAACCCGCATCCCGCACCCACCGCGCCAGCCGAAGGACGTCGGGGCTGATACCGGGCATCTCCGGCATCAGTACGACGGCCGGCCCGGAACCGGCGACATGCACCGTCTTCACCACCCCGGCCACGTCCACCAGCCGGTGGGTGAAGTCCGTGATCGCGTCGCCGAGACGTCCGTTGAAAGTGGTCATGGCGACAGCGTGGACCGGTGAACCCGCACAGGGCGATAGGCTGGACCGCCATACAGAGGGGCGATCTCGCCACAGGCGTGGTGGTCAGGAGGCAACCATGAGTGCACTGCGGGTCGGCGTTCTGGCCTACCCGGGCTGCTTCGCGTCCGAGGTGTTCGGCGTGCCCGACCTGTTGACGATGGCCGCGCACGTCGCCGGTCCGGACCGCTCGGGCTACGAGGTGTCGGTCGCCTCACCCCGTCGTCGCGTCACCGCGTCGGGCGGTGCGGCGTTGGCCGTCGCCCCGCTCCGCGAGGTCGACGTTCTCGTCGTGCCGGGATTCGAGCTGGTGCCGGGTCTCGACGTGGACGCGAAACTCGCGGCCCTCGCCCCTGAGATCGCGGCGATCCGCTCACACACCGCCGCAGGCAACGCCGTCGTCTCGATCTGTGTCGGCGCCTTCCTGCTCGCCGAGGCAGGGCTTCTCGACGGGCGCCGGGCCACGACGGCGTGGCTTCTCGCCGACGAACTGGCCCAGCGCTGTCCGGAAGCCGACGTCCGCCCCGAATGTCTGGTCGTCACCGACAAGGGGGTGACGACGACCGCGGCCTTCAGCGCCATGTACGACTTCGCGCTGGAACTGATCCGCCGGCACAGCGGTGCCGACGTGGCGCGGGCAACCGCGCGGGTGACGCTCGTCGACGACGCACGGTCCTCCCAGACTCCGTACGTCGACGCGCGACTTCTTCCACAGCCCGGAGACGAGTTCTCCCGCAGGGTCATGCGACGCCTCGACCAGGACCTCGCCGCCCGATACGACCTCGCGGCGTTGGCGGACGCGTTCGGGGTCAGCACTCGGACCCTGTTGCGGCGCTTCGCCGACGAGACCGGCCGGAGTCCTCTCGAGTACCTGCAGTCATCGCGCGTCCGCCGTGCCCGCCACCTGCTCGAGACCACGGACCGAACCGTCGCCGGCATCTCCGCCACCGTCGGATACAAGGACCCCGGGACCTTCGCCGCTCTCTTCGCCAAGCACACCGGACAACGCCCGAGCGACTACCGCGCGGCCTTCCGGCGCGGTGCCGACCGGCGCGGTGCCGACTGATCGCGGCCATCACCCGGTGCGAGACCCGCCGGCGACCTTGCGTCCGTCCGCGCTCGCGGTACCGGCCCGGAGGGCGTCCCACACCCCACGCGTGGGCAGCGCGCCCCTGCTACGTTCCCCCGGTGTCCTCCCTCAACGAGCCCGCGCTCTTCACCCGTCTTCGCGACGCCCAGCGCATTCTGATCGCCGGCGCCGGCGGCGGCTTCGACATCTACGCCGGGCTGCCTCTCGCCCTCGCCCTGCAGGCAGCCGGCAAGGAGGTGCACCTGGCCAACCTCTCCTTCGCCGACCTGTACGGCTTGGAGTCGGATGTCTGGATTCGACCAGCGAGAACTGCGGTCCACCGTGTACGCGCTGTGCCGCACCGGCGTGCAACCACTGCGAGCCGCCTACCGCGCACTCATCAAGCATCTCGGCGGCCTCGATGCCATCGTCCTGGTGGACGGCGGAACCGACATCCTCATGCGCGGTGACGAAAGCGGACTCGGTACACCCGAGGAGGACATGGCCAGCCTCGCCGCGGTCGACAAGCTCACCGAAGTGCCCCACCGCCTCGTCACCTGCATCGGCTTCGGCGTGGACGCCTACCACGGCGTCAACCACGCCCTCGTCCTGGAAAACCTCGCAGCCCTGGAGCGGGACGGCGCCTTCCTGGGAGCCTTCTCCGTCTCCCGAAGCAGCCGGGAAGGCGCCCTCTACCTGGAGGCCGTGGCGCACGCCCAAGCGGCAACGCCCGACCACCCCAGCATCGTCAACGGCTCCATAGCCGCAGCGGTACGCGGCGACTTCGGCGACATCCAGTTCACGCAACGGACCAAGAACAGCACGTTGTTCATCAATCCGCTGATGTCGCTCTACTTCTGCGTGGACGCACCCGGGCTGGCCCGCCGCAACCTGTATCTCCACAGAATCCAGCAGACCCACCTCACCCGCCAGATCAGCTCCATCATCGAAGAGTTCCGCGACGAACTGCCCCGTCACCGCCCACCGCGCGTCATCCCACACTGAATCCATCCTCATGAGCGTGCCGGTCGTCGGTCCGCCCGGTTCGGCTCAGGGCTTGGGCAACGGGTGGACGAGCCTGTGCGTGTGCCGGAGGAAGGGCAGAGCGGCGGCGAGTACGAGCGCGGCGGCGCCGGAGACCAGCAGCGGGACCCGGCCGTCGGAGCCCCAGGCGAGTCCGGCCCAGAGGCCGGCGAGCAGGACCGCGGCGCCGGTGGCGCCCTGGTAGAGCCCTTGGGCGGTGCCCTGCTGGCGGTCGGGGACGAGGGTGGAGATCCAGGCCTTGCCGACACCGTCGGTGCACGCGGCGAATCCGCCGTAGAGGGGCAGCACGACGAAGACCGGCCAGGGCGCGTGAATAAGGCCGAGGCCGAGGTAGCCGGCGGCGAAGAAGACCAGGCCCGCCGCGAACACGAGCGGGTGGGGCACCCGGTCGGACAGGGCTCCGGCGGGGTAGGACAGGGCCGCGTAGGCGAGGTTGTAGACCACGTACGCGCCGACGACCCCGGCCGTGGACAGGCCCAACTCGTGGGCGCGCAGCAGGAGCAGCGCGTCGGGGAAGTTGACCAGGTTGAACAGGAGCAGCACGGCCAGGACACGCCGGTACGGGCGGGGCAGGGACCGCCAGGGAGTCCGTACGGCCCTCGCCGGCGCTCTGTCCGCCCGGCCCGGGTCACGGACGGCGGCGACCAGGGCGACCGAGGCGACGACCACTAGAACCCAAGATCATGGTCCGGGGCCTTTGACATCCACTTTTGACTGTGAGGATGTCGGTGGTGACGCCCGAGGTGGTCTGACCCGCCGATCGACCGACGCGCAGGTTGTCTTGTTGATGACATGTCGGCCGACTCGGGTGGTGCCGTCGCAGGTGGTCGAAGCGGCACCCTCGCTGGTCGCACTGTCCGGAGGAGGCATCGAGACCGCCGCCCAGATCCTGATCACCGCCGGCGACACCCCCCAGCGGCTCGCCTCGGAAGCATCGTTCGCGCACCTGTGCGCGGCAGCCCCCGTCCAGGCCGGCTCGGGCCGCACCAACCGGCACCGCCTCAACCGCGGCGGCGACCGCCGGGCCAACCACGCACTCCACATGATCGCGCTGGTCCGCATGCGCTACGACCAACGGACCCAGAACTACGTCGCCCGCCGCACCGCCGAAGGCATGTCCAAGAAGGACATCCGGCGAAAGGGACCGCGGTGATCTACAGCTGAACGGCGGGATCAATCGCTCTCACCACGTGACCGTCCGTGGTCCCGCCCGTGCATTTCCAGACCGCGGTCTCATGGAAGTAACCCACATGCAGACCGCGGTCGTGCTCGCCGCAGACGGGCCAGGTCACGCGATGGTGGCTCATGACGAATTCCTGCACCCCTTCCGCCACAGCACCCAGAACCTCTGCCCCATCGGGTGTGGAGACCTCCGCCGACTTGATGTGGACCACGCCGACCGGTCCCAGGTCCGGGTCGCGCACGTAGTCGATGTAGCAGAAGTCGTCGCCGGTGGCCGCTTTCCCGGTGTCCTGCTCCGCCGACCTGGTGACCGTCTCGAAGGCCGATCTCGCCATGGAGAAGGTTCGCGCGGTCCAGGATTCACAGAACTCCGATTCCGGAATTTCTCCACGCTCGCCGTACAGCTCCGCCATCCACGTCAGTACCTCCTCGGGGAGCTGCTCCCCGTGCCGCCAGACCGCTCGCAGCATCCGGTCCTGCCAGTCCGAGAAATTCGACATCATCGCTGCCTTCCGATGGCAAGGAAAGCCGGGGGAGAAGTGGCTGCCCACTTCTCCCCCGGCGGTGATCAACCCGAAGGGTCTCAGGTGAAGAGGCCGTAGACGTTCAGGGTCGGGTTCCTGACGCAGATGTTCATGACGGTGAACTTCCCGCTGAACTCAACGTTGTCCGTCCAGTCGAACCAGAAGGTCATGCCCATGGCCCTGTACTTCCCCCGGTCCGACTCCGGTCTTCCTCTCCCGTTCGGGACACCCCAGGAGCCGTGGAAGACGTAGGTGCCCGACTCCAGGTGGCCGTAGTTCTGATTCCTCTTGGCGTAGTACAGCGGAAGGACGATGGTGTACACGAACTTCAGAGCGCCGTACTTCTTCCAGATGCTCTTCAGCTTCACGTACCAGGTCAGGCTGCACTTGGACTTCCCGGTGCAGTTCCTGCTGATGCCGATGGTGTAGTTCTTCGTCTTCTTCGTCTGAGTGCGGTAGTTCAGCTCACCGCTGGTGTCCGACTGACCGATCGGGTCGGCAGGGTAGATGTAGGCGCTGGTGTTGCCGCCGTGGACCGGGTCGCTCTGGAGGAAGCGGCCGGTGGTCGGATCGTAGACGCGGACGCCCATGAGGGTGTATCCGGCCAGGCCGTCGGTGGCTTTCTGGTAGGCGCCCAGGGACCCGTACTTCGCCGCGGCGGCCGTGGCGTCCAGCGGGTTGCCGTACTCGTCGTAGCGCTGGACCGTGGCGGCGGAGGTCGCCAGGTCCAGCCGGACGGAGATGTCACCGTGCAGGTTGGCCAGTTGGAGGACCGCGCCGCCGGTGGCACCGGTGGTGGCGGCCAGGCCGCCGGAGAGGTCGGGGACATTCCGGCTGACGGTGGAGGCGGAACCCGCGGTGGTGACCGTCCAGGACGGAGTGTCGCAGCCACAGTTGTAGTGGTTCACCGTGGTGCTCGTGGTCGACCAGGTCGCGCCGCTGTCGCTGGTGGTCGCGGTGGCCGAGGACGCCAGGCGGCCGGAACCGTCCAGGCCCCAGGTGGTACGGGTGGAGCCCACGGTCTCACTGGCCACCAGGTCGTTGGTGTAGTAGGCCAGGGTCTTGCCCGCCACCTGGGTGGTGCGCCCGAAGGCGTCGTAGGTGTAGCCCCCGGCGATGAGGCGACCCGCGGTGTCGTGCGCGTACGCCGTGCTGGAGGTGGTGGGGGTGGAGCCCGCGGCCGTGACCGTGGTGGTCAGCGAGGTGCGGTTGTCATCCGTGTCGAAGGCGTAGGCGCGCGAGGTCGTCGTCGTGCCGTCGTCGTCGGTGGCCAGGGCCAGGCGCCCGGAGGCGTCGTAGCCGTAGGCGGTGGACAGGGTTCCGCCGTCGGTCTGGGTGTGACCGGTCTGCTTGCCGTGGATGGTGTAGGTCGCGGAGTCGGAGAGCACGGTGGTGCCTGAGGAGTCCGCGTAGGTCACCGACGTCTGGTTGCCCGTCGTGTCGTAGGTCGTGGCCAGGGTGTAGCCACCGGGGAGGGTCTCACCGGTGAGAGCGCCGTCGGCGTCGTGGGCACCGGCCGTGAACGCCCCGGCGACCGAGTCGGTGATGGACCGGGCCTGGCCGGTGGTGGCGTCGTAGGTGTAGGTGGTGGTGGACGGCACCGAGTCGGACGCCGTCACCGGGCGGTCGAGGATGTCGTAGGTGAAGGAGCTGGTGCTGCCCGACCCGTCGCTGTAGGTGAGTGTCCGGCCCAGGGCGTCGTACGTCGAGGTGGACGTCCTGCCGTCGGCGGTGGTGCCGGCGACCTGGCCGGTGGCCTCGTCGTAGGTGATGGTGGTGGCCGGAGTGCCTGTTCCGGTGCCGTCGGTGACGGTCGTGCCGGTCGGACGGCCCGCCGCGTCGGGCGCGGTGGTGGTCGTACGGGTCACGCCGTTGGCGGTCTCGGCCTTGGTGACGACCTGGCCCCACCGACCGTAGGTGTAGACGGTGGTGACGGCCTCGGCGGGGTTGGTCCCGCCGCCCGAGATGGCCGCGGCCGGGGCGGTCCTGCAGAGCAGGCCGTCCCACTCGGTCGAGGCGCAGGCGCCGACGGCGTGCGCGTCGTAGTAGGTGTACACCAGCGTGCCCGCGTCCGAGCCGGACGATTTCGGGGTGCGGGTGGTGGCCACACGGCCCGCGCTGTCGTAGCTGGTCACCTGGCCCGCGGACTCGCCGCCGCCGGTGGTGGCCAGTTCGGAGCCCGTGGACCAGTCGTAGGTGGTGGTCGTGGTCTTGGCCTCCGCGTCGGTGGCGTAGCCGGCTATGGCCGCGCCCGTGGTGGAGGAGGTGACCAGGTCGGAGACCGCCGCGTTTGCCGGGGCTCCCTCGTCGTAGGCGTAGGAGGTGTGGGCACGGGCCGGGACGACCGTGCCGGCGGCCAGGGTGGACTCGGGGGTGGTGCCGGTGAGTTCCGCGGCCAGGGTGATCTGGTGCAGCGGACCGTACTCGTCCGTCACACGGGTGCCGTCGGCGGAGTACTCCAGCACGGTGGCCAGCTGCTGGGCGCGCTCGGCGGTGGACAGATCGGTCAGGCCCAGGGCGGCCAGTTCTGTCGCCGCGTCGGCGGAGGTGCCCAGGGCGAGTTCCCGGTTGCCGGCGGTCAGGTCGGAGGACTCGTTGCCGAGCAGGTCGTACTCGGTGGTGGTGATCGCACCACCCGGGCTCACGGTGTTGGTCTCCGCTCCGTTCGCGTTGATGTAGCTGATCGTGGCCCGGGCATAGGCGCCGGCTGTCAGGTCGCCGCCGGTGCTGGAGGCCGGAACGCTGTCGGCGGGGAAGAACGCGGTGGCGTCGGTGGGCGCCTCGTCCTGTCCCCAGGTGGCGACCGTCGCGGTGTCCATCTGGTACGGGGCGGCGGTACCGGAGACCGGGACGTCGTAGACGACGGTGGTGGCCGCCGTGCCGGACGTGGTGCTCGCGGAGCCCGCGGCGAGCGCGGCACGCGACACCTTGAGGAGCATGCCGGCCCCCGAGGTCAGGGCCGAGCCGGCCGTGCCGTAGGTGAAGGTCCAGGGCAGCTCGCCCGGCTTGGTGTACGTGGCCACGCGGCCGTCGGTGCCGTAGGTGTACTCCGTCTTCAGCGAGGGGCTGATGCGCGGGTCCCACACCTGGCGCAGCTGGCCGGAGGCGTCGTAGGCATACGAGGCGAGCGTCTCGGAGGTCGAGGCGGAGGCACCGGGGGTGGTGGCCCACAGCTTGACGGCCGAGACCTGGTTCAGATAGTCGCCCAGTGTGCTGGAAGTGGCCGTGGTGGCCGGCGCGTAGACGTACTCCAGTACCCGGCAGCCCTTCGTGGACGGCGTCGTCTGGCAGGTCGTCGCAGTCGCCGCGCTCGTCGGCGAGACCACGTACCTCGGACGGGCCAGCTTCTTGCCGCCCACGTCCACCGTCGTCGAGAAGACCGTGACCGTCGAGTCGTCGACCGCCGAGGCCGACGAGAACACCGTCCACGTCGTCGAGGCCGGGTCCGCCTTCGCGAACACGACCGTGTCGGCGTCGGTGTCGGTCAGCGTGAACATGTTCGTGGTGGTCGAGTAGGTCAGCGTCAGGGACTCGGCACCGATCTCCGGCTGCCAGCCGCCGCTGCTCGTCCCGGTGAACGCGATCGCGCTGCCGTCACCGGCCAGTACCTCGACAGAGGAGCCGGAGGTCTCGCGGATCTGCGTGTAGTCGCTCGACTCGGCGGAGACGGCCGACGTCCAGCCGGGGCCGAAGATCTGCGCCTGGCCCTCGGTGTCGGTGCTGTTGGTACGCGAGGAGAACGTACGGTCCACGCTCGCGGCGAACGCGGAGGCGTCGGTGGCCGACAGGGTGAAGTCACCGGTGAGTTCGTTGACCTGGCCCGGGCCGATCTGATTGGTGAGGGCGGTGCCCGCGTCCCGGTCGAGGGTGACCTCGGCGGTCTGCGAGTAGCCGGTGGTGGTGCCGTCGGTGAACGCGGCCCGCAGCTGGATCACGCCGTCCTCGGCGAGGGTGGAGACGGTGTTCCACACCAGCTTGGTCGCGGTGCCGCCGCTGACGGCGACGGGCCAGGCGGAGACGGCGGAGCCGGAGGCGGTCACGGCACCGACGGGCACGGTGTGCCAGATGTCGGTCTCGCCGCGCCGGTACTGCCAGGTCACGCCGGTGTAGGTGGTGAGGCCCCTGGCCGCCAGGGTGACCCGGCGGGCGGTCGTGTCGCCGTCCTGCGGGGAGAGGATCGCCGCGCCGTCGGCGCCGACGCCGAAGCTGTAGGCGGTGCTGGCGGTCGAGAGGTTGCCGCCGGAGTCGATGGTGCGCGCGTACAGCGTGTGCCAGCCGCCCGCCGGGTTGATGCTGATGGTCTGCGCGTCGCCGCCGTTGCCGTTGGTGGTGTCCAGCTTCGTGTTCAGCAGGGACGCGTCGTCCAGGCCCCACTGGTAGCCCGCACCGTCCGTGGAGGAGGTGTCGAGGGTGCAGTTCACGGCGGCGGAGGCCTTGGCGGTCCAGTCGTTCTGGGTGTACGTGTCACAGGTGACGGTCGGTGCGGCCGGCTTGGCCGTGTTCAGCACGAACGTCGTGTAGCCCGTCCACGACCCGAAGTCCGTACCGTCGTACGCCCGCGCCCGGTAGCGAAGATGGCTGCCGGAGGGGAAGGCGGAGGCGGAGGGGATGGCCAGGGTCGAGGTGGAGCCGGAGGTCACGGTCTTGCCGTACGCCGTGAGGGAGTACGTGGTGTCCGCGTACGCCGGGTCGGCGGTGATCTCGTACTGCGCCTGGACGTTGGCCCCGTCCGGGTCGGTCACCTTCGACGACAGGGTCGGGGTGAGCGAGGTGACGTAGCGCTTGCCGTTGTAGGCGTTGACCTGCGAGGGCGCGATCGCCGTCGAACTGGGCACAGCCGGGTAGGAGTTGTACGTCACGGTCAGGTGCGGCTCGGTGGAGCCGTCGCCGGAGACGTAGTTGGCGGAGCGGTAGCGGCGCCAGGTGGTGGAGTCGGTCTCCGAGGCACCCGCGATACGGACACCGTAGTTGGTGGAGCCGTCGGCCCAGGCCTGCACGATGGCGTCGATGTCGAAGTTGACGGTGCCGGCCGGGCAGGAGTCGTTGTAGCCCTTGGCCGCCGTGCTGGTGACCGCGCCGGTCGTGGTGGTGGCGGGCTGGTCGCCCCAGGTGATGTCCGGGGTGCTCCAGGCCCCGGTGATCCGGCGCACCTGCGTGCCCGCGCCGGTGGTGGCACAGGTCGAGGAGTAGTACGAGTACAGGGCGAGGTTGGTGTCGGTGATGTGCTTGCCCGTGAACGCCGACACGTCGAACTTCAGGTAGGCGCGGGCCTTGGTGGTCCCCGCGTCGTACGTACCCGACTTCAGCTCCTCCGAGGAGACCTGGGAGTCGGGGTAGTTGGTGGCGACCCAGGTGTCCGCGGAGGCGGCGAGCGTGCTGGTGGGGTCGACGGTGACCGGGTAGGTCAGCTTGTTGTCGGTGAAGTAGCTCGCGTCCGGGGTGAGGACCAGGGTCTGCGACCCGTCCTCGGCCGTCTCCACCTTCGTGGCGACGGGGGCCCGGTGCTTCGACTCGCCGGACTTACGGTCCTTGGAGGAGTCCCACATCATCGGCGCGGGCGCCTCGGCGACCAGCTTCCCTGCGCCGTCCTTCAGCAGCAGGTGACCGGATTCGGCCACCGACAGCTCAAGTCCCTTGAGCCGCATGGGTATCCGGTACTCCAGCGGACTCTCGGGCGCCTTGTCCAGGACAACGTTCTGGCTGAACCCCTGCGAGAGCGCGGTGACCGTCAGGGTCTCGCCGTCACCGAGATCGTAGGAGGCGGTGTCGTCCTTCACCGAAGGCGTCGGAAGCTTCGACTCCCAGCCCATCCCGAACGACTTCGCGCCCTTGGTGACCGAGGCGAGCGCGGTGTCCCCGCCATCGGAGACCGCGATGTCGGCGGCGGCCACCTCCGGCTCCAGCGCACTGCCCTCGTCGGCCAGAGCGGTGTCGATGGTGCGCCAGACGCCGTCGACCTTCTGCCGGATCGGCGCCGCGTACGTGGATGTCTGCAACTGCCCGTTGGGCAGCGCGTACGTCGTCGAGCTGGCAGAACGTTTCGCCAACACCTCGATCCTGCGGCCCTGCAACCGGGCCATCAGCAACGCGGCGGCCGTCGAATCGGCCGAAGACGCCGCCGACTTGGCGGACTTGCCCGCGACTGTCGCCCGCGTGGTGGCGGAGTCCGCGGCGGCGAAGGCCTGCCCGCTCCCCAGCGACACCAACGCCGCCTCGGCGACCAGTACGGCGGCGACGGCGAGCGCGGTGCGTCTTGGCGATATGCCCGCGACTCGCGCCCTTCCCCGTTGTCCGAATCTCAACACGACTCCTGTGATCACGCCATGACGCCTGATACGCCATGGGCTGCGTGAGTGTAAATGGAGAGAAGCGGTGAAGATCATCAACGGTGCGGCCACTCCGGGCGGAGCCCTCGAGATCGTTACGTGATCTTGCCTGTCGGCCGCTTGACCTGCACAGGTACCGGTCACATGGGCGCCGGGACGGCGGCGGAGTTCGCGCGATGGTCGCGCTGCCCGCGTGCGCATGTGGGGTGATTTCTGGCAAAGGGCCGACGGCCGTCGGTGTCGGGCTTGACCGCGAGCTGCCGGGTGCGTCGGTATGGAAACGTGATGTGGGGTTGGTGCTCTTGTCCTGATGCGGACGACGACTCCCGCCACTCGCGCCCGCGCGGAAGGCCATGCCGATCTCGGTTCCGTGAGGGAACAGGGCGGTCCTCCTCTTGCTGACCCGAAGAGGAAACGGAGCGGCCATTCGCCCAGGCCGGCACCCAAACGGCCCGCGAATGACCGCAGCTTTCCAAGCCCATAGCCCCATCCGTCGTCACAGACCAGCTGTCGCTGCTCGCTCTGGTGGACAACACGGCCGCAATATCGTGGCTGATGCCGGTGGGGGTGCAGCGAGGCATACGCGTGTGCGGTCGGCCGGCGCACCCGCCGTCGTGGCTGACTGCCGTCCAGGATACGAAACCTCAAGAGAACCTGGTAGAAATCTGGGCTCCGATTGATCGATGTCTTTCCTCCTGTCGAGGTGCTTGCACTCGACGTCGACGAGGAGCGCGAAACCAGCTTCATCAGACAGGTCGACGCTATGAAGATTTGGCCAACGGGAGAATGCAGTACTGGTCAAATCGGTCAAGAGCACCTGACAGAAAGCCTGGTCGTAGCCATATCCCCTTCCTGGCTGAGTCGGCAGTGCTGCGGGAGGTGCTCGGGCCCGAGCTGTACGAGGCCGTACTGGCCGTCCGCTGGCGGTATCGACCGGCTACTCCTCGGGCTCCCAGGCGATCAGCTGCTCGAACACCTGCTGGTCGCCCTCGATCTCCAGGTCGCTCAGCGTGAGGCGGCCCCAGACGAAGAGGAGCAGCTGCTCGGCCGTGCCCGTGGCTGAAGCGGAGGCGGGCGCGGCGTCGTCCGTGAGGGGTGCGGGCCAGGCGCCGGTGCTGCCCAGCGCGAGGAGCCAGGAGCGGCCCTCGGTGGCGTGGTAGTGGATGGTGGCGGCCTCGTGCGGCCAGGCCGCCGGGGTGGAGTTGCAGGTGTCGAGAAACTCGGCCACGCCGTCGATCGCGACGTCCGCCGGCATCGGCTGCACGGCACCTGCGGCGAGCTGCGCGTCGTAGGTGTGCACCAGCACCTCGTGCACCCGGCGCCGGGCAACGCCCCAGGCATTCGCCGGCGACACGCCGGCGCCCCACCACGCCCAGCACGCGCGCTCCGGGCCGGCCTCGCGCAGCGCACTCAGCAGCAGCTCGTTCGACTCGGCGTACCAGGCCGGCAGCGCCTCGAGCTCGCGCGGCGCCTCCGCGGCATCCTTGGCCGGCGGAGCCTCGGCCGGGCCCGCGGCGACGATCGCAGCCCACCAGCGCTGGCCCGTACCCAGGTGCTGCACCAGATCGAACACCGTCCACTCGGGGCAGGACGGCACCGGCGCGTCCAGGCTGGGCGCGGCGGCAACCGCACTCCGGAACGCGGCCGACCGCTCGTCGATCAGTTGCAGCAGGGCAGAATACTCAAGACTCTCTGTCACATCGCTTGCCTATCACCCCGGCTCAGCCGACCGCGCCCTGTTTTCCAGGCCGTCGGCTGCGGGAGTTGGAGCACCTGATGGAAAGCCTGGTCGTAGCCATATCCCCTCCCTGGCTGGGCTCGTTGGACGATTCATGGGGAAGGGGAACGGTCCTCCGTGGAGGGTGCCGGATGACCTGTGGGGGCGGATCGAGCCGTTGCTGCCGGTCAGGCAGCGGCGTCCGCGCCGTCCCGGCCGGCTGCCGCTGGACGGCCGTGGTCGCCTGCAGGGCATCCTGTTCGTGCTGCACACCGGGATCCGGTGGGAGCGGCTGCCGCAGGAGCTCGGCTTCGGGTCCGGGATGACGTGCCGGCGCCGCTCGAAGCACCACGTCATCACCGGCGCAGGCGGCACCCCGCTCACCATCACCCGCCCGCCCACGGCTACGCCGCCCTCTCCCTCACGGACGGGCCGACCCTGCGGGCAGTCGCAGGCTCCGTGATCTGCCTGGTCCTGGTCGCGCTGCTCGCCCTCGGCATCGCCACAGCGGTCCGGGACACGGCGGTGGCGACGGGCGTCGTGCCGGGGCTGCTGGACGGCGGGACGGCGGGACGGCGACGCTCTTGGCGGCGCCGTCGCGGAGGACGCCACGGCCGCGCTGACCCTGTGTGCCGGGTCAGGGCCGGTCAAAGGCGGGCCCTGACCCGTTGCGTGACTGACCGGTGCGCGGCCTCAGTTGGCGCTGGTCGCGTCTGTGGCCGCGGCGGGAGCCGATTCGGTGCCGTCCGGCATGACCGCAGTGACCCAGTAGTGATGCGCGATCCCCCAAGCGGCGTCCGTGTCCGAGTAGAAGCGGGTGCCGGCGCCCAGCGGGGTGCTTGTCAGCCGCACGTACGACGAGGAGTGCCCGTCCCAGCGATAGACGTGAAATCCCGTTGCCCCTGCGCAGTCCTCGACGTGACAGCTCCAGGCGAGCTCCGCCCAGTTCCCGCTGATCGACCTCGCGGTGAGCTGCAACGGCGCGCCGGGCGGCGTCGGAACCGTGGGAGTGGCCAGGTCGAGTTCGGTCACGGTGACGAAGGAGAAGGTCTCGCCCGTGTCGAACCGTGAGTTGCCCGACTCGTCGACGGCGACCACGGCGTAGCGCACGGTCTGGCCGTCCGCGGGCGTCTCGTCGAAGTGGTAGAGGTCCTCGTCGGAGCTGTACCACTCCTCCCAGAGCAGGTAGTAGGTCCAGGTGCCCGCCTCGTACTCGCCCTTGTAGACCTGGTAGCTCGAGATCTCCTCGCTCTCGCTCGGCTGCCACTTGATCGCGACGCCGTCCTCCTCCGGGGTGGCGCTCAGCCCCGCAACGGGAGCCGGTGCGAGCCCCTCACGCGGGGCCACGGCGGAGGCCGGAACGGACTCCACCGACTCGTTCGACTGACTGTCCACGGCAGTGACCGTGTAGTCGTACTTCTTGTCGTGGAGCACGTACGGGTCGGTGTACGTGGCCGTCCGCGCCCTGTCCTCCACCAGGCGGCCGTTTCTGTAGACGTGGTAGTGATGGACGTCCTCGCTCGGCGAGGCGCTCCACTTCAGGACGATGCCGGCGCCGGGCACGGACGACGCCGTGAGGCCGGTCGGCGGGAGCGGCGGGTGGTTGCCGCGGGTGACGCCGTCGACCGCCGACCGCGTGGACACATTGCCTGCCGCGTCCACGGCCGAGACGCGGTACAGGTGGTGCAACTGCTCCCGGGCGGTGGTGTCGTTCCAGGAGGCGGCGGTGACCGTGGCGACCTTGCTGTAGACCGGGGCCGAGTCGTCGTCCACGATCTGGCTCGCCCGGTAGACGTAGTAGCGCGCGGCGCCCGTGACCGGCTGCCAGGTCACGGCGACGCCCGACGGGCCGTCCGTGGCGGTGAGCCCGGTGGGTGCGGGGGGTGGTGTCTTGTCGGTGGTGGTGACGGACTGGAGGGGTGAGCCGCCGGATTCGTTGCCGGCCTTGTCCGCGGCGCGTACGACGTGCTGGTAGCCGGCACCGGTGGCGGGCAGGCTGTCGGTGAAGGACGTCGTGGTGGGTGCAGCGATCCGGGTCCAGGTGGTGGCGCCGGCGAGACGCCGGTAGACGCGGTAGGCGGCGAGGTCCATTTCGGGGCTCTTCGCCCAGCGGACGGTGGCCTTGAGGGTGGTGGGGTCGTAGGCCGCCGAGACACCGGTGGGGGCGAGGGGCTTGACGGTGTCGACGGTTGCCGAGGTGCGAGGGGCGTAAGCGAACTTGACGTTGGCGTGGCCGGTCCAGGCGACGAAGTCGACGCGGACGGTGTGGCGGCCGCTGGGAATGGTGAGGTTGACGGTCCTGGTCCGGGTCGTGGAGACGTTCGTCCAGATATTGACCTTGCGGATGTCATCGACGTAGACGCGGATGCCGTCTCGGACGGCGGTGGTGAAGCTGAAGGGCCCGCCGGAGCCGAAGTTGCGGACGGTCTGCCAGCGGACGGTGAAGTTGTCGCTGGGCAGTGTGACCCCGGCCGGGTCGCCGGTGCCGTAGTCCTCGTTGATCGAGGTGTCGCAGGTGGTCAGCTTGGGCGTGCCGCCGAAGGAGGTGTTCGGGTAGTACGTGGCCTTCCACACCCCGTCCGCGCACGTGGTGGCGGCGTGGGCGGTGGCCGGCAGCGCAAGTCCCGCGGTGGCCGCGGCGATTGCGGCGGCCGTGGCGCAGGCAGCGCGGAAACGCTGGTGCATGGGTATCGGTGAATCGCTCTCGGTCGTGGGGAGCGTGGGGGGCGGCGCCGGGTCATGGGGGGCGGCGGCGATATCAGGGCTGACAGAAAGCATACAGATGTGCGATCACCGCGTTCGAATCCTGCCGGAGGCACAGACTGCGTAGCAGGCCAGGGAGTTGACGGCCCCTTGTTCGAGTCGAATGGGGGCCGCTTTCGTGATCGAATGCCAAGGTCGGGGTCCTCAGCCGAGTGCGCCAACCGGGGCCGCGCGGGTTCCTCCATGGCGCTGCGGGTGGTGTGGTGGTGTCGCAGACGGTCAGTCCGCGCTGTTGCGGCGGGCGGTGAGGCTGATCCGTGCCCGTCCCGCGCGCCAGGCGTGTTCGGTCAGCAGCACGGTGGAGGCGGTGGCCAGGCACACGGCCCATCGGGCGGGGTCGAGGGGGACGGTGTCGAAGACGCCCCGGGCGAAAGGTGCCTGGACGGCGATGACCTGGAGGGTGAGGACGGCGGCCAGGCAGATCCACAGGGTGCGGTTGTGCAGTTGGTGG
This sequence comes from Streptomyces sp. NPDC007264, assembly GCF_042869095.1. Lineage (NCBI taxonomy): Bacteria > Bacillati > Actinomycetota > Actinomycetes > Kitasatosporales > Streptomycetaceae > Streptomyces > Streptomyces sp. NPDC007264. The sequence continues at coordinate 185,946 of NZ_JBIAFD010000014.1, read as the reverse complement.
CGGCCCAGGACGGGGCCGTCCTCGTTGCGTGCGGCCAGGGCGTTGAAGAGCTGGTAGAGGACGAAGGTGGTGAAGGCCATGGTGGCGGCGGTCGCGGTGTCGGTGAGATGACGGGCGGCGGCGAAGACGGCCACGGTGCCGGTGGCCATGACGGCGCCGACCCGCGTGATGGCGGTCAGGCGGCGCGCGTTGAGGATGCGTTCACCGGGCGGACGGGGCGCTCGGTGCATGACGTCGTCCTGCGGGGGGTCGATGCCCAGGGCCATGGCGGGCGGCCCGTCCATGATGATGTTGACCCAGAGCAGTTGGATCGCGGACATGGGTGCGGGCAGTCCGGCCAGCACGGTGGCGAGCAGGGTCAGGATGGCGCCGATGTTGGTGGACAGCTGGAAGCGGACGAAGGTGACGATGTTGTCGTAGATGGAGCGGCCTTCGCGTATCGCGCGGACGATGGTGGAGAAGTCGTCGTCGGTGAGCACCATGTCGGCGGCCTCTTTGGCGACGTCGGTGCCGGTGATTCCCATGGCGACGCCGATGTGGGCGGCGCGCAGGGCGGCGGCGTCGTTGACACCGTCGCCGGTCATGGCCACGATGTGGCCGCGCCGGGAGAGGGCTCGCACGATGGTGACCTTGTGCTCGGGGGCGACGCGGGCGAAGACGCCGATGTCCTCGATGCGGTCGGCGAGGTCCTGCTCGCTCATCCGGGCCAGATCGGTGCCGGTGACGGCGTCGCCGGTGATGCCGAGTTCGCGGGCGACGGCGGCGGCGGTGTCGGCGTGATCCCCGGTGATCATCTTGACGGTGACCCCGGCGGCCCGGGCGAGGGCGACGGCGTCGCGGGCCTGGGGGCGGGGCGGGTCGGCGATTCCGGCGATCGCGGTGAGGGTCAGCCCTGTCACCTCGTCCGGGCCGGGCCGGTCGGTGGTGGCGGTGGCGGCGCCCAGGACGCGCAGGCCCTGACTGCCCATCCTCCCGGCGGCATCGGTGACCTCACGGCGGCGCTCTGCGGTGAGGGGGGCGGGACCGTTGTCGGTCAGGACGTGGGTGCAGCGGTCCAGCAGGACGTCGACGGCGCCCTTGGCGTGGATGCGGGTGGATCCGTCGGCATCGGTGTGCGAGGTGGCCATGTACTTGGCCGCCGGGTCGAAGGGCACCTCGCCGGTACGTGGGGTACGGGCGCGCAAGGTGTCGGCGTCGAGACCGGTCTTGGCGGCGAGCACGACGAGGGCCGCCTCGGTGGGGTCGCCGATGATGCCGCCCGGGGTGAGGCGGGCGTCGTTGCACAGCGCGAACGGCACCACCGTCTCCCGCAGGTCCGGGGCCGGGTCGCCGTTGTCGGCGGGGTGTACGGCGCCGGTGGTGCCGTAGCCCTCACCGCTCACCTCGTACCGGCGTCCGGCGGCCCACAGGGTGCGGCAGGTCATCTCGTTCAGGGTCAGGGTGCCGGTCTTGTCGCTGCACACCACGGTCGCGGAGCCCAGCGCCTCGACCGAGGCCAGGCGTTTGACGACGGCGCCGCGGCGGGCCATGCGGTAGACGCCGAGGGCCAGGGTGAGGGCGAGGACGGCGGGCAGTCCCTCGGGGATCGCGGCGACCGCCAGGGCCACCGCGCGCAGCGCGAGGTCGGCCAGGTCTTCGCCGCGGACGAGGGCGACGAGCACGTAGGCGGCCACGGCGATGCCGCTGACGAGGGCCAGGCGCCGGCCCAGGCTGTCCATCTGGACCTGTAGTGGGCTGGGCGGTTCGCCGCCGGTGCGCAGTGCCTCGGCGATGGTGCCGACCTCGGTGCGCATGCCGGTCGCGGTGACGATCATCTCGGCGCGGCCGCGGGTCAATGCCGTGTTCATGAAGAGCATGCCGGTGCGTTCGGCGACCGGCACGGGCTCGTCGCCGTCGGCTGTGCCGGGCGTGGTCGTCTTGGCGACGGGACGGGATTCTCCCGTGAGAGCGGCCTCGGCGGCCTCGACCGATGCGGCGACCACCAGGCGCCCGTCGGCGGGGACGCGGTCGCCGGATTCGAGGAGGACGACGTCGCCGGGCACCAGGGTGCGGGCCGGCACCGCCTCCACCCGGCCGTCACGGCGCACCCGGGCGGTGGGCACCAGCATCTGGCGCAGTGCTTCCAGGCTGCGCTCGGCGCGACGTTCCTGGAGGTAACCGATGGTGGCGTTGATGGCGAGGACGACGGCGACGACGACGGCGTCCTTGACGTCTCCGATGATTCCGGCGACGACGGCGGCGACGAGCAGGATGCCGATCAGCCAGCTGCGGAACTGGTCCAGCAGGCGCAGCCACTGCGGTCGGCGGGCCGGTTCGGCCAGTTCGTTGGCTCCCCAGGTGCCGGCCCGCTGCTCGGCGTCCGCCGCGGTCAGGCCCGTCGCCGGGTCCACGTCGAGCAGGGCCGCCACCTCGGTGGCCTCCCGCCGGTAGGCGTCCGCCACCGCTTCCGCAGGTGTCGGTGCGGGTGTGGGTGTGGTGGGGGACGTGGCAGCGGTGGGGGGCTGCTGGGGCATGGGTCACTCCTTGCCGCGCACGGCGACGACGGGGCGGGGGGCGTGGTGCGGCAGGGCCTGGCCGACCGAACCGGGCGGCAGGCCGGCGAAGCCGGAGAGGCCGGCCGGGTTCCGTGGAGCCGCATCGGACGGCAGACGCGACGGGGAACGGCCGGAGGCGTGCACGATGCGCGGCGGTACTCCTCGCAGGTGCGCCTCACGGGCCGCGGGCTCGACCGCGCCCAGGCTGGAGGCGGGACCGTCCACCCCGACGATCACCGGGTCACTCATCGCACGCTCCCGTCGCGGAGGGCCACCGGCGAGCGGCCGTTGCACCTCCCAGCCTCGGCGCCGCCGCCCTCCGCGGCCAGGGGCCATCAGGCCGCCCGAGGGGCCGCTCGGCCCCGCCGAGATCCCGGGAAGACCAGGAGCGACCGGCAAGGTGCTCGGGCCCGCGCTGCTCGGCGATGGCCCGGTCCGTGAACGCGTTGCCGATGCCGATGCCGATGCCGGTGCCGGTGCCGCCCGCGCCCTGCGGCCGTACGCAGCCGACTGAGCGCCCCCGCCTCCGACCGGTATTTTCAAGATATTTTCGCCGAATCAACGTCATACACGGATCCGTGCTAGCTTGGCATTAGTTGCAGTTGGTACCCATGAAACTCAGTGCGCGCCTGACGGTATCCGACGTCCAGGCGCGTTTTTGTTTTTTCCGGTGCGTTCCGGAAGGGTCATTTCGGCAACCGGGGTTCCACATGGGGTGGATCCCTCAGCGGTCCGCGTGAGGAGAAGAATATGGCCACCGGTACTGTCAAGTGGTTCAACGCGGAAAAGGGATTCGGGTTCATCCAGCAGGACGGCGGCGGTCCCGACGTCTTCGCCCACTACTCGAACATCGCCGCCCAGGGCTTCCGTGAACTGCAGGAAGGCCAGCGGGTGAGCTTCGACGTCACCCAGGGCCAGAAGGGGCCCCAGGCGGAGAACATCCGCCCGGCCTGACGCCGTCCCAGGATGCCGCAACGCGGATCCGTCCGGCCCGTCCCGCGTGTCGACGCGGGACGGGCCGGGCTTTTCCGTTCGCTCTCGGTCCGCACACCCACGCCGCAGAAAAGCGGTCTCGCGCGCTGCTCCACGGCCGGGAGTCCTGGCCCCGCCGAACCACGCCGAGCGCCGCTGTCTCAGGGCTCGTCCTGACACCTGGTGCGCGGTTCGGGGAGCAGGGACGACAGGCGCGGGCATACCCTTCAGGAGAGGGGCGCAGGTGGAAGCAAGCGGCCGGCACCCTGGTCCCGGACGCCCCGGCAGCAACCCTCGCAGGTGCTCAGCGCCGCCGCCCGCAGGAGGTTCGCCATGGATCACGAACCGTTGCCCTCTGCGGGCCACGCCGAGGTACGCATCGTCGCAGCAACGCCGGATGTCGCTCGTCGTGTCGCCCAGGTACTGCGGTACTGCTTCGCCTCGACCGAGCAGCGCAGCTACCCCGCAGGCCGCGGAGGGGCGACCCGTCTCCATCTCACCATCGACACCACGCACGTCGCGCAGCCCGCACGATCGTGGCTGACCTCCAGCGCGCTCTCCTTGGACGATCATGATCCCGCGGACGAGGTGTGACCTGCCCGTGACAGCCGCACCGCCACCCCACCAGCGCCCGCACCATCGGCTACGAGCCCGAGAGCGACGGCCATGACGACACTCCGTAAACGCAAGACGTACCGCATGGCGGTCCTCCGATCGCTGTACGGAGCCGTCGAACGCAATCGCCCTGAGGTCAGCGGGGCGACACTCCGCGACGAGCTCCGTCTCCCCGATGAGGACCTCTTCGCGGCCTGCTCGTACCTGGTCGGCGAGGGCCTGATCACCGTCGACTGGACGTCCCACAGGACCCCCGCCACCGTCTCGCTGACGCATGAGGGCATCCGGTTCATGGAGGAGGAGGAAGAGTCGGCTGCGCCCACTCAGGGTGACCAGTGACCGGTCACTCCCCCTCGGACCCCTCAGCCGTTCCGGTTCAGGCCAGGCCGAACTTCTCGGCGTGTACCTGTCGCGCGGGGACCCGCAGGTCCCGTAGGCCGGCGAGCACGGCCCTGGTCATGGCCAGCGGGCCGCAGACGTACACGTCGCGCTCGGTGATGTCGGGGACCAGGTGGTGCAGGCGGTCGGGGCCGAACGGTGGTGGGGCGCCGTCCTCGCCGGTTCTGCCGGTGAGCAGGTGCAGCCGTCCGCCCCGGAGTTCGACCAGGTGGCGCACCTCGTTCAGCAGCACGGCGTCGGCTTCGCCGCGCACCCGGTACAGCACGACGACGTCGCCGGTCGCCTCCTCCTCCAGCATGGCCCGCACGGGCGTGATCCCCACACCGCCGGCGATCAGCAGGGTGCCGGGCCGGGTCCGGTGCAGCGAGGTGAACGCCCCGTACGGCCCCTCGACGAAGGCGCGGCTGCCGACCGGGACGTTCCGCAGGCCGGCACTGGTGCTGCCCACCGCCTTCGCCGTCAGGCGCAGCCCTTGTCCGCCCGGCGCCGCCGACAGGGAGAAGGGGTTGGCCAGCCACCAGTGGTGGTGCCCGGGGAACCGCCAGATGCAGAACTGCCCCGCCCTGGCCGGGAGTTTGTCGAGGTGTCGGCCGGTGACGTACACGGAGACCACGTCGTCCGACTCCGGTACCACGGCGGCGACGCGGAACCCGTGGCGGGCGTTGCGCCACAGCGGCATGGCGACACGCCCGGTCAGCAGGGCGCCGAAGGCGAACAGCCAGAGAATCCACCAGTAGGCCGTGGCGAACGCGGAGGACGTGAACGTCGTGGTCTCCTGCAACTGGTGGACGAACGACAGGCCCAGGGCCACGTAGAGCAGCAGGTGCAGACCGTGCCAGACCTCGTACCGCAGTCGCCGCCGCAGGGGCCGGGTGGAGAACACGGCGATCACCACGATGACGGCCGCGGCGAGCATGCCCAGCAGGGAAGCCGGCACCCCGCTCAGCGCGACGAACGTCTTCCCCATGGACGTGTCGTCGAGTGTCGCGTAGCCGAGCACCACCAGCGTGGCGTGGGTGAGGACGGTCCACAGCAGCAGGAAGCCGACCCAGCGGTGCCACACCGTGAGCCGGTCCATCCCGATGCGGCGGTCCAGCCAGGGCAGCCGGGCCACCAGCAGCAGTTGGAACAGCATCAGCAGGGCCGCGTGCAGTCCGAAGAGCTTGGCGACCGTGAGCACCCCGTTCTTGCCCGAACCGGCGTCGAGGAACAGCGCCTCGACGGTCGCCGCGTTGACGACGACGAACGTCCACATCGCCCAGCGCGCCGCGTCCACCGGAAGGACGGTGCCTCTGCGCACCGTATCGCCCGTCGTCATGCTTTCCTCACATCCCCCGTGGCCGCTGCACTCGCGGCCTGTGCGCGGACCAACCCCATGAAGACCGAGTGATTCGTCCGGATACCATCCCGATCGCATAGGAATACGGACCGTGTGCCCGATCCGTTCACGCCGGAACCGTCGAATCCCACCGCCGTCCGGCGGCCGGTGCGCCCCCTTCCGTCCGGCGGACGGAAGGGCCTTCGCCCGCGCAGCACAAGGGGCACCCCACCGCATCGGCTCGGCGGGGTGCCCCTTCACTTCAGCCCGCCGTTCCGCAGCGCTCCGTGTCGATCTCCGTCAGGGTGGTCTCGTTGTAGCGGGCCCCGTGCACGGTCGCGGCGTTCAGCACCCGTCCTGCCGCGTCGAGAGCCTCGCCGGGCAGGTCGAGGTCGAGGACCGACATGTTCTCCCGCAGGTGATCGACCGACCGGGTGCCCGGGATGGCGACGAGGTGCCCGCCACGCGACAGCACCCATGCGAGCGCCAGTTGGGTCAGCGTGCAGCCGGCGTCGCGGGCGATCCCGTCGAGCCGGGTGCGCAGGCCCAGGTTCGCGGGATAGTTCGCCGCGCCGAAGCGCGGCATGTGTCGCCGGATGTCCTTCTCCACCAGCGACGCGGGGTCGGGCGGCTCGGTCGTGAGAAAGCCACGGGCCAGCGGGCTGAAGGCCACCAGCGCGACGCCGAGTTCGGCCGCCGCAGCGAGCGTCCCCTGCTCCGGGTTGCGTGACCAGAGGCTGTACTCGTTCTGCAGCGCGGCGATCGGGTGCACGGCGTGGGCCCGGCGCAGCGTCTCGGCAGACGCCTCGGAGAGCCCGAGCGTGCGCACCTTCCCGGTCTCGACGAGCTCGGCCATCGCTCCGACGCTCTCCTCGACCGGGACCTGCCGGTCGACCCGGTGCAGGTAGTAGAGGTCGATGACGTCGGTGCGGAGCCGGGCCAGTGCCTCGTCGGCGGTGCGCCGGACGGTCTCGGGCCGGCCGTCGATGACGCGCCGGCCGCCCACGCCGGTCATCCCGCACTTGCTGGCCAGCACGATCCGGTCCCGGTGGCGGGCGAGCACGCGGCCGAGCAACTCCTCGTTGGCGCCGAAGCCGTAGAGGGCGGCGGTGTCGAAGAGCGTGACGCCCTCTTCCAGGGCCGTGAGCAGCAGGTGCGCGGCGTCTTCCGGCGTGGGTGGGACGCCGTAGGCGTGGCTGAGGTTCATGCAGCCCAGTCCGACCGCCGGGACCTCGAACGGGCCGATCCGGCGCGGCGCACGGCCCGGGCTCACCATCGGTGCCGTGGTCACGACTTCGAGGCGGCGGCGAGCTGCTCCTCCAGGGCCGCCAGCGTCCGGTAGCAGGGCAGTACCTGGGCGATGGAGGCGTTCGGCTCACGGCCCTCGCGGATGGCGGCGACGAACTCGCGGTCCTGCAGCTCGATGCCGTCCATCGAGACGTCGACACCGCTCACGTCGATCGGCTCGTCCTTGCCGGTGACCAGGTCGTCGTACCGCGCGATGTAGGTGCCGGTGTCGCCGATGTAGCGGAAGAACGTGCCGAGCGGCCCGTCGTTGTTGAACGACAGTGACAGGGTGCAGATGGCGCCGTTCTCCGCGCGCAGCTGGATCGACATGTCCATCGCGATGCCGAGTTCGCGGTGGATCGGTCCCTGGACCGCGTTGGCCTGCACGATCGGCGACCCGGTCTGGTAGGCGAAGAGGTCGACGGTGTGCGCGGCATGGTGCCACAGCAGGTGGTCGGTCCAGGACCGCGGCCGGCCGAGGGCGTTGAGGTTCTTACGGCGGAAGAAGTACGTCTGCACGTCCATCTGCTGGATGCGGTACTCCCCGGCCCGGATCCGCTGCCGCACCCACTGGTGGCTGGGGTTGAAGCGCCGCGTGTGCCCGACCATCGCGACGAGCCCGGTGCGCTCCTGCGCCGCCAGGCACGCCTCGGCGTCGGCCAGGGAGTCGGCCAGCGGGATCTCGACCTGGACGTGCTTGCCCGCCTCGAGGCAGGCCATCGTCTGAGCGGCGTGCATCGGCGTGGGCGTGGCGAGGATGACGGCGTCGACGTCGTCCATCGCCAGCACGTCGTCGAGGCGGGCGACGCCGCGGCCCACGCCCTGCTCCTCGGCGAACTTCCGGGCGCTCTCCAGGGTGCTGCTCGCGACGGCGGTCACCTCCACGCCGTCGATCCGCCTGAGCGCGGCCGCGTGCTTGGCACCGAACGCGCCGCCCCCGACAAGGGCGATCCGGACGGTCCGTTCGTCAGTCATGACACTCCTTCGCGGCGGACGCCTCGGCCGCCCGCGGGTGATTCTCCAGGATGAGATGGCCGACGGCGGTGTTGGACGCCGGCACATGGTAGAAGCGGTGCTTGACCTCGATCTCACCGGACCCGTCGATGTCGCTCATCGCCCCGCGGGCGATCAGCCACATGACCAGCTCGATGCCCTCCGAGCCCGCCTCCTCGACGTACTCCAGGTGCGGCACCTGCGACAGGCCGGCCGGGTCCTCGATCAGCTTGTCGAGGAAGGCGGTGTCCCACTCGCGGTTGATGAGGCCGGCGCGGGGGCCCTGCAGCTGGTGGCTCATGCCACCGGTGCCCCACACCTGGACCTTCAGCGGCCTGTCGTAGGACTCGATGGCCTTGCGGAGCGACCGGCCGAGATCGAAGCACCTGGCGCCCGAGGGCACGGGGTACTGCACCACGTTGACGTGGAACGGGATCACCTTGCACGGCCACTTCTCGACGTCCCCGAACATCAGGGAGAGCGGGACGGTCAGGCCGTGGTCGACGCTCATCTCGTTGACGAGGGTGAGGTCGAAGTCGTCCCTGATGAGGGAGTGCGCGATGTGCGCGGCCAGGTCGGGGTCGCCCTCGATGCCCGGGACCGGCCTGGGTCCGTAGCCCTCGTCGGCTGTGGGGTAGGCCGCGCCGGTGCCCAGCACGAAGGTCGGGATCAGCGACTGGTCGAACGCGGTCGCGTGGTCGTTGTAGACCAGGAAGATCACGTCCGGGAGGTTCTCCTCCTCCCACCGTTTGGAGGGCTCGTAGCCCTCGAAGACCGGTCTCCAGTAGGGCTCGTCGGTCTTGTGCTGGTCCATGGCCGCGCCGATCGCCGGCACGTGCGAGGTGAAGACCGCGCCGGTGATCGTGGCGTGCTCGGTCGGCGGCGTCGGGTCGTCGTACGCCGCCTCGAGGACGGCGTGGTCGATCCGGTTGCCCGCTATGGAGCGGCCGCCGTTGATCATCATGGCGCGGTACTCCTGCTCGGACATGCCGGTCATCGAGCCCGCCATCTGCTGGAACGACAGCCCCAGCGTCGCACCCCACTTGGAGAGGAAGTAGATGTTGCCGCCCTCGCGCATCGCGGCGTTGAGGTCGCGGTCGAGCAGCGCCTGCTTCTGCTCCTCCCGCAGTGGCCACTCGTCCATGTAAGCGCGCTCGTCGGCGAGGTAGCGTTCGCGGTTGTCCGCCTTCATCAGCGACATGCAGAACTGGTTGAGGTGGTACCCCTTGGCCGACTGCTCGGCGTCGAAGATGGTCGTCCCCGGGACCAGTTTGTACGTCTTGTCCAGCGACATGATGGACCTCCAATCGTGCGGTGGGTCAGTCGGCGTCCGGCCAGTAGAGGCGCATCGGGTTGTCGACGAGGAGCTTGTGCCGCAGCCTCGGCGTCGGCGCGATGTGCGGGATGAAGTCCACGAGCAGGCCGTCGTCGGGCATGTGTCCGGTGAGGTTCGGATGCGGCCAGTCGGTGCCCCACAGCACCCGGTCGGGGAACTCCTCGACCACGCGTCGGGCGAACGGGACGACGTCGCGGTAGGCCTGCTGCTCCCCGTCGAGGGCGGGCGGGCCGCTCGCCGACAGACGCTCCGGGCAGGTCACCTTGCACCAGATGTCGGGCCTTGCCCGCATGAAGTCGAGGAACGTCTCGAACTCCGGGCCGTGCGGGTCCTTGGTCACGTCGGGGCGGCCCATGTGGTCGATGACCAGCGGCACCGGGATGGAGAGGAAGAAGTCGCGCAGGCCGGCGAGGTCGGCCGCCTCGAAGTAGATGACGACGTGCCAGCCGTACGGCGTGATCCGCTCGACGACGTCCCACAGGTCCTGCTGCGGCGCCGCGTCGACGAGCCGCTTGACGAAGTTGAAGCGCACGCCGCGGACGCCGGCCTCGTGCAGCTCGGCCAGCTCGGCGTCCGAGACGCCGGGCCGCACCGTCGCGACGCCCCGGGCCAGGCCCCCCGAGGCCCGCAGGGCGTCGACCATGGCGCTGTTGTCGGCGCCGTGGCAGGTCGCCTGGACCACGACGTTGCGGGCGAAGCCCAGGTGGTCGCGCAGCGCGAAGAGCTGGTCCTTCGACGCGTCGCAGGGGGTGTACTTGCGTTCGGGGGCGAACGGGAACTCCGCCCCCGGGCCGAAGACGTGGCAGTGCGCGTCGACGGCTCCCTCGGGCGGCCGGAACCGCGGCCGGCTCGGACCGGCGTACCAGTCCAGCCAGCCGGGAGTCTTCTCGAAGATCGCTGTCATCCTCAGTCCTCGTAGCGCAGTCCGAGCTCGGCCAGCGGGCCGCGCATTCCGTACATGTCCAGGCCGAGGTCGCCCGCGCGGAACCGCGCGCGCTTGCCCTCCTCGTTGGCCTCGCGCCCGGCCGACGCCTCGGCGACCTCCGCGGCCCGCTCGCGCGGCACCACGACGACGCCGTCGATGTCCGCCACCACCACGTCGCCCGGCCGGACCAGGGCGTTGCCGCAGACCACCGGCACGTTGACCGAACCGAGCGTGGCCTTGACCGTGCCCTTGGCGTTGATCGCCCGTGAGAAGACCGGGAAGTCCATCTCCTCCAGGTCGGCCACGTCGCGCACGCCACCGTCGATGACCAGGCCCTTGCATCCCCGGGCGCGGAACGAGGTGGCGAGCAGCTCGCCGAAGAAGCCGTCCTCGCTCTCGGTCGTGCAGGCCGCGACCACGACGTCGCCTTCCCGGATCTGCTCGGCGGCGACGTGGAGCATCCAGTTGTCGCCGGGCTGCAGCAGCACGGTCACCGCCGTACCGCACAGGCGTGCCTTCGGGTAGACCGGGCGCAGGTACGGGCGCATCAGCCCCACCCGGCCCATGGCCTCGTGGATCGTCGCCACGCCGAACGCCGACAGCGCCGCGACCGCGTCGGCGTCGGCGCGGGTGATCGACGTGTGCACGACGCCGACCTCGGTGTGCTCCATGTCTTCTTCTCCTGGGGTCAGCGGCCGGCCGCGGCGAGGCGGGCGGCGAGTCGGGGGTAGACGCGCAGGGCGTTGCCGCTGTAGACGGCGGCCCGCTCCTCGTCGGAGAGGTTCGGGGTCGCCTCGACGTACCGCTTGGTGTCGTCGAAGTGGTGACCGGTGCGCGGGTCGATGTCACGGACCGCGCCGATCATCTCGCTGGCGAAGAGGACGGCCCGGCTGGGGATCACCTGGGTGAGCAGGTCGATCCCGGGCTGGTGGTAGACGCAGGTGTCGAAGAAGACGTTGTCCAACAGCGTCTCGGGGTCCGGCTTGCCCAGCGCCATCGCCAGGCCGCGGAACCGGCCCCAGTGGTAGGGCACCGCGCCGCCGCCGTGCGGGATCACGAAGCGCAGCGTCGGGAAGTCGGCGAACAGGTCGCCCTGGATCAGCTGCATGAACGCCGTGGTGTCGGCGTTGAGGTAGTGGGCGCCGGTGGTGTGGAACGCCGGGTTGCACGACGTACTGACATGGATCATGGCGGGGATGTCGTAACCGACCATCGCCTCGTAGATCGGATACCAGCTGCGGTCGGTCAGCGGCGGAGCGGTCCACTTGCCGCCCGACGGGTCGGGGTTGAGGTTGATCGTCACCGCGCCCAGCTCCTCGACGGCACGGCGCAGCTCGGGGAGGCAGGTCGCGGGATCGACGCCCGGCGACTGCGGCAGCATCGCGCCCATCGCGAACCGGTCGGGGTAGAGCGTGCTCACGCGGTGGACCAGGTCGTTGCAGATCCGCGCCCAGACCGAGGAGACCTGGAAGTCGCCGATGTGGTGGGCCATGAAGCTGGCCCGCGGGGAGAAGATCGTCAGGTCGCTGCCGCGCTCGTCCATGAGCCGCAGCTGGTTGCTCTCGATCGCCCGGCGCAGGTCGTCGTCGGTGATGGCCAGATCGTCGGGGTGGGGCGCGCTGCCGGGGTCGCCGACCGCCGCCATCTGCCTGTTCCGCCACTCCGCCAGCTGCGGCGGCGCGGTGGTGAAGTGACCGTGAGAGTCGATGATCATGCGTTGTCTCCTGCTGGTCGCCGGGGTCAGTCCTGGGTGCTGGTGGGCCAGCCGGTGTACTGCTCGGCGAGGTAGGCGCGGCCGGCGCGCGTACCCACCACGTTGTCGAGCTCACCGAGCTGGCGCTGGAGGTCGAACGGGGTGCTGCCCGGCGCGGTGTGCAGCAGCTGGGTCATCCAGTAGGAGAAGTTCTGTGCCCGCCAGACCCGCTGCAGGGCGCGCGGCTGGTAGTCGTCCATCGCGGCCTCACCCTCGCTGCCCAGCGCCCGCAGCAGGACATCGGCGAGCACCTTCACGTCGTGGAACGCGAGGTTGAGCCCGCGGGCGCCGGTCGGTGGCACGGTGTGCGCGGCGTCGCCCGCGAGTGCCATCGAGCCCCAGCGCATCGGCTCCTGCACGAACGACCGGAACCGCAGCACCGTCTTCTCCGAGATCGGCCCCTCCTTGAGCCGGAAGCCGTCCTCGCCGGCCACCCGGGCCTGGAGCGTCTCCCAGATGCGGTCGTCCGGCCAGGCGTCGACGGACTCGTCGGGGTCGCACTGGAAGTACATCCGCTGCACGGTCTCGGTGCGCTGGCTGATCAGCGCGAACCCGTGCTCGGAGTGGGCGTAGATCAGCTCGGGCGCGCTCATCGGCGCCTCGGCCATGATGCCGAACCAGGCGAAGGGATACTCCTTGAAGTAGCGCACCCGCCGGTCCTCGGGCACCAGCTCGCGGCACATGCTGCGCGACCCGTCCGCACCGACCGCGTACCGCGCCCGGATCTCGTGGCGCGTCCCGTCGGGCGCGGTGTAGCGGACCCGCGGGTTGCCGGTCGTGATGTCCAGGACCTCGGTGTCCTTGATGCCGAAGTGCACCGTGCCGCCGTCGCGGTCCCGGGCGTCGGCCAGGTCGATGAAGACATCGGTCTGCGGGTAGAGCCACACCGACTCGCCCACCAGCTCCTTGAAGTGGATGCGGTGGGGTCGCCCGCCGAATCGGAGCTCGATGCCCTCGTGCTCATAGCCGTCGCGCAGGATCCGGTCGGAGACGCCGGTCTCGATCAGGTCCCGGGCCGCGTCGGCCTCGATGATGCCGGCCCGCTGCGTGGTCTCGATCTCGTGCCGGGTGCGGGTGTCGATCGCGATCGTCTCGATCCCCGCGCGGCCGAGAAGGTGCGCCAGCATCAGGCCGGCCGGGCCGGCCCCGACGATGACTACTGGTACCGATGTGACGGTGTCGACGGCGGCGTCGGCCATGGCGTCTCCCGAGTGGCTGCGAGGTTCTCGAACATGCCGAACGCTCCCACCCGGGACCGCGGCCAATCAGCAGCGTTTCCATCAGGCGGAAAGCCGGCTCAGACGGCCACCCGGCGGAAAACCCGCTCAGACAGTGGGGCGGGCGCGTCTGCCGAGCTCGTCGGAGATCCCGTAGGCAACCCTCAGGAGCGGCTCACGCAGCCCGCGCGCACGGCTCGCGCTGCGCGCCGCGATGACGATCCCCAAGGCAGCGCTGACAGGCCCGGTCCTGCCGATCCGCACAGGTGCGGTCACCGCGACCGTGCTTTCCGAGAGCTGCCGGTCACTGACGAAGATCTGCTCGCGGCGAATACGGTCCAACTGCGCGCGCAGCGTCTTCGGGTCGGTGACGGTGTACGGCGTCCAGGCTCGCAGCGGCGATTCGAGGACCGCTTCCTGGATGTCCTTGGGCGCATGCGCCAACAGCACTCGGCCCATCCCGGTGGAGCCGAGGGGGAACCGGGACCCGACCATCGTCACCAGCTCCACCGAGCGGTGCCCGGCGATCCGTTCGACGAAGACGAGCTCGGTACCCTCGCGCACCGCGAGCTGGATGTTCTCGTGCGTCGCCTCGTAGAGATCCTGCATGAACGGCAGAGCCACATCGCGCAGAATCTGGGTGCGGGGGCATCCCGAGGCGATCTCCCACAGCCGCAGCCCGACGTGCCACGACCCGTCCTCCCCGCGCTCGAGCGCTCCCCACCCTGCCAGTTCCGTGACCAGACGGTGCGCCGTACTCACGGCCAGGCCCGTGCGCTGAGCGATCTCCGACAACGTTTGCTTCTGGCGCTCGCGATCGAACGTCGAGAGGACCTGGAGAACTTTTCCAGCCGCCGTGCTCCGGGTTGTGCTCACGCGGTCAGTCTCGCAGACCGGCGTTTGAGCTGCCCGGTTGTCCGCCGTACCATCTGCCGGACGCAAGGAGGCGACGTGGACCGGCAGATCTGTGGGCTGTCATCGATGGCGACGCGGCTGATTCTGGCCGAGCTTTCCGAACACATCCGACTCGCACACGGGATTCCGGTGCGCTTCGAGTCGGCCGGTGGGGTCGAGATCGCGCGGCGGGTGCGCGAGGGCGCCGAGGCCGACCTGCTCGTGCTCGCCGACGACGCACTGGCCGAGCTGGAGAGCGAAGGGCACCTTCTCGGCGGCACGGTGCGCCCGCTGTGGGTCTCCCAGGTCGTCGCCGCCGTGCCGGCGGGATCACCGGTCCCGGCCCTCGACTCGGAGTCCGACCTCCGAGCCGCTCTCCTGGCCGCGGAGCGGATCGCCTACTCCACCGGACCCAGCGGCACGGCCCTCGTCGATCTGATCACCCGGCTGGGTCTCGCCGACACGCTCCGGGACCGGCTCGTCCAGGCCCCACCGGGGGTGCCTGTCGGCAGCCTGCTCGCCTCCGGCGAAGCCGACCTGGCTTTTCAACAGCACAGCGAACTGATGGACCTGCCAGGGGTTGCCGTCATCGGCCCGCTGCCGGGCGACACCGCGATCAGCTCGACGTTCAGCGGAGGCGTACCGGTCTCTTCGACCCGGCCGGATCGTGCCTTGGAAGTCCTCGACGTTCTCGGCTCCGACACGGCGTCGAAGACCGCCCGCGCCAGGGGCATGCAGGCCGCTCGGGCTCAGGGCTGACCCCGTCCCGGCGTCGGTCGACGTCCCGGCCGCCGCCGACCGGCATCCGGGGTGGGCGGACTCGACGCCGCGGCCCGGCACCGGGGTGGCGCCAGGCTCATGGCACGGTGGCTCACCGCACGGTGGTGGTGCGGCTCTCCTCCGTCGGACCGGCGACGACACCCTGGAGGGCGCCCGGGCTCTCGGTCGACTGCCGGGTGCCGACGGCCTCCAGGATCTTCAGTTTGTCGTGGCTCTCCGTGCCGGGTGTGGCCGTGAAGACGAGCAGGGCGTGTTCCTGGTCGGGGTCGAGGAGCGTCTGGCAGTGCAGGGTGAGTTCGCCGACCTCGGGGTGGACGAAGCGTTTCGCGTCGGTGTGGGTGAGGCCGACCTGGTGCTCGTTCCAGATGACCGCGAACTCCTCGCTCTCGTCGAGGAGCCGGCGAACGAGCGCTGCGGCTGGGGAGTGCGGGCCTTGCCGGGCGGCGGCGCGCCGCAACTGGGCGGTGTAGATGCGTCCGTGCACCGGGTGGTCGGATGCCGGGTGGATCAGCCGGGAGGAGGGGTCGGTGAACCAGCGGTAGACGGCGCTCCTGGCCGGGCCGGTGTGGTGGGTCTCGTCGCCGAGCAGTGCCATCGCCGGACGGGTCTGGACGAGCGTCTCGCCGAGGCTGCCCATGATCTGTGCCGGGGTGTCCTGGAGCCGGTCGAGGATGCGCATGAGCCCCGGACCGATGTGGTCGGCGCGCAGGCTGCGCCGGGGTGTGTCATGACCGGCGAGCAGGAAGAGGTGATCCCGTTCCGGCAGGGAAAGGCGGAGTCCGCGGGCGATCGCCGCGATCATCTGCTCGGAGGGCTGCGGGCCCGCCCCCCGTTCCAGTCGGGCGTAGTAGTCGGTGGACATACCGGATAGTTCGGCGACCTCTTCCCGGCGCAGACCTCGGGCACGGCGCCGGGGCCGGCGCGGCAGCCCGACGTCCTCGGGCTGCAGTGCCTCGCGGCGGCAGCGGAGGAATTCAGCGAACTGCGAGCGGTCCATGGTCCCTCTTCCTGCCGCGGCGCACCGCCGCGCCGGGCTCCTGGTCCCGGCCGGTCCGCACCGCCGCCGCGCCGGGCTCTCCCGTCCCGACCAGTGTGGCCGGGGAGCCGATGGTTATCCACGGCCTGTCGATCAGTGGATGAGCGCGTCCTTGTTCCGTGCCCCGGCGCCGGGTCGACTGGACGGCCGTGGCCCTGGAGGCCCGAGAGCGTGCGCGCGGCCCCACCGGCCTGCGCCGGAACGGAGGGAAAGCACCATGACGAAATGGACCGCGGCCGATCTGCCCGACATGACGGGCCGCACCGTGGTGGTCACCGGCGCAACGAGCGGGATCGGCCTGATCACCGCCCGGGAACTGGCCCGCGCGGGCGCGTGTGTCGTCCTCGCCGTCCGGTCGGTTGCCAGGGGACAGGCGGTCGCCGACACGTTCCGGGGACGTACCGAGGTACGCGAGCTCGACGTCGCCGACCTCGCCTCGATCCGGCGGTTCGCGGCCCACTGGTCGGGCGCGATCGACGTCCTCGTCAACAACGCGGGAATCATGGCCGTACCGCTCAGCCGTACGGCCGACGGGTTCGAACTGCAGCTGGCGACCAACTACTTCGGGCCGTTCGTGCTGACGAACCTGCTCCTGCCCCACATCACCGACCGGGTCGTCTCCGTCTCCTCCCAGCTGCACCGGATGGGCAGGACGCATCTCAGGGACGTGGCCGACCTCACCGGGCGGCACCGCCGCTACAACGCCACGGCCGCCTACAACGACTCCAAGCTGAACCTGATGCTGTTCTCCACCGAACTGCAACGCCGCCTCGCCGCGTCCGGCAGCCCGGCCAGGTCGCTCATCGCGCACCCCGGCATCGCCGCGACGAACCTGGCGAGCCGCTCCGCCGCCGGCAAGGTGACCCGCGTCCTGGGCTTCCTGTTCAACGATGCGGAACACGGCGCCCTGCCGTCGCTGTACGCCGCCACGCAGGACCTGCCCGGCAACTCCTACGTCGGCCCGAGCGGACCGGGGGGTCTGAAGGGCCACCCCGAGGTCCGCAGGCCCGCCGCGGCCGCCCTCGACCCCAGCGCTGCGGCCCGACTGTGGGCCCTGACCGCCCGGCTGACCGGCACCGGAGCAGATCTGCCCGCTGCCGCCTGACCGTGCGCGCCTGACCGTGCGCACCTGCACACCTGCACACCTGCACACCTGCACACCTGCACACCACGGTCCCAGCGGATCGACCCGATCCTCCCGAGCACCGCACCGGCGCGACCTCGGGCATCGTGCTCGGCGGGCGCCGTCCTCACCCCCGCCGGGGAGAGGGTGGCGCCTTCTCGCTGTCCTGAGCAGGGTCCACGCCTCGAAGCGTCCCGGGGCTGTCCGGCGGGTCTTGGCTGATGGTCGCCAACAGGCGGGTGACCAGGGGATTGCGGTCGTTCTCGCGCCAGGCGACGGCCACGCGTGTGCGGGCCGTGCCGGGTTCGATCGTGCGGAAGGCGACGCCTTTGAGGCGGATGCGTCGGATGCTCGCCGGGGCCAGGGAGACGCCCAGCCCGGTTGCCACGAGGGCGCACACCGTCTGCCACTCCACCGCGTGCTGGACGACCTGCGGGGTGAACCCCGCAGCGGTGCACAGGCCGACGATCTGGTCGTGCAGTGTCGGCCCGGCCCCGCGGGGCAGCAGCACGAAGGACGAGTCCGCCAACTGCGCAAGCCGTACGGTCCGTTGGGTGGCCAGGGGATGGGTGGACGGCAGCACGGCCACGAAACCCTCGCTGAGTACCGTCCTGAAGCCGAGTTCCGTCTCGTCGGCAGGGGGTTCACGCAGGAGGCCGATGTCGATGGTCTTGTCGTGCAGGGCGGCGATCTGCGGAGCGGTGGTCATCTCGTGGATCTCCAGGCGCACGCCGGGAAACCGATGGCGGAAGGTGCGCAGCAGGCCGGGCAGGATCGTCAGGGCGAGGGAGGCGGCGAAGCCGATCCGCAGGCAGTCGGCGCGGCCACTGCCGACGGCCCGGGCCGCGGCCAGGCCGTCCGCGAGGTCGGTGAGTGCCCGCCGGGCAGCAGGCAGCAGTTCGCAGCCGGCCGGGGTCAGGGTGACGCGCCCCGGGGCGCGGGTGAACAGCACGTGGCCGACCTTGTCCTCCAGGCGGCGGATCTGCTGGCTCAGCGGCGGCTGGGCGATGCCCAGACGGGCGGCCGCGTGGCCGAAGTGGAGTTCCTCCGCGAGCACGACGAAGGCGTGCAGCTGCGGCAGGGGGAGTTCGGGGCGCTCCATACGCCCAGAGATATCAGAGCATGCGAGCGGCCGTATTAGACGTGTCGATGCCGGTCATCTAGCGTTCGGCGCATGACAGAGCGACGCGCGATCCTCAGCGGCTCGACCTTCGAGGGCGAGATCGGCTACGCCCGTGCTGTGGTCGACGGCGACCGGGTGCACGTGTCCGGGACGACCGGGTTCGACTACGCCACCATGACGATCTCCGACGACGTGGTGGAGCAGGCCGAGCAGTGCCTGCGCAACATCGAGGCCGCACTGGCCGAGGCGAGGTGCACCTTCGCCGACGTGGTGCGCGTGCGCTACCTCCTGACCGACCGCGCGGACTTCGAGCCCTGCTGGCCGGTCCTGCGCCGCTGCTTCGGCGATGTCCGGCCGGCCGCCACCATGATCGTGTGCGGGCTCGCCGACCCGCGGATGAAGATCGAGATCGAGGTGGACGCGCGGCGGCGCATCCCGTCTCACGGTGGCGCCCCGAACGATCGCCCGGAAGCACCCGTCGTGCCCGTCGGGGCCTATGAACCCCCCTACTACGCGGCTGTCTTCACCACGGTGCGGACCCAGGACCAGAGCGGCTACGGCGAGACCGACGCGCGCCTGGAAGAGCTGGTGAAGGACGTCCCCGGGTACCTGGGGACGGACCATGCGCAGACTCCTGGCGGGCTGGGCATCACCGTCAGCTACTTCCGCGACGCCGACGCCCTCACGGAGTGGCGGGCCAACGCCGAGCACCGCGCGGCGCAGCACCGCGGTCGAGCGCAGTGGTACCAGAGCTACACGCTGCACGTGGCGAAGGTGGAACGGAGCAACGGGTTCACGCGAGCGGAGGACCCGCAGAGCCCGACAGCGGGCTGACCGGGCGAAGCCGCCTCGGCGACCGTCCCGCCCCACACGCTCGCGCCGAACGGGGCGGTGTACCGGCGGTGTGCCGGCGGTGCCGGCGGTGCCAGCGGTGGCGGCGGTGGCGGCGGACACCACGTCCCGGGTTGGAGAGTTCCCGGCAAATACCGGTGAGCCCTTGCCTGCCCTTGGTTACCCTGCCTTGTCCTGACCAGGCCAAGGAGGTCCCTCACCATGAGCAGCACCACGTCCTTTCCCGAGCGGATCGAGCTCTCGGGGGAGGGCCTCGTTCTCCGCGACTGGACGGAGGCGGATCTGGCCGCGATGCCGGAGCTGTTCGACCATCCCGACATCGCGTACTGGACGCCGATCGTCTCCCCCTTCGACGAAGCGGCCGCCCGCGCACGACTGGACCGGGACCGGCAGCTGCGAGCGGAGGGCACGACCATCCTGCTCGCCATCACCGTCGACGGTGGCGCGCCGCTCGGCGAGGTGATGCTGCGGCGTACTCCCGGGGGCCCCGAGCTCGGCTATGCGGTCGGCCCTGCGCACCGCGGCCAGGGGCTGGCGGCGCGGGCGGTGAGGGTGATGGCCGCGTACGCCTTCGAGCAACTGGGCGCGGAGCGGGTGATCCTGGAGCTGGAGGCCGAGAACGCCGCCAGCGTCGCCGTGGCCACCAAGGCGGGCTTCAGGCTGCTCGACGTACCGCTGATCAGGGGTGAGGAGAAGGGGCGGCCCTACGCCCTGCAGACGTGGGGTCTGAACCGCCCCTGATCGACCGGGCGGCCACCCGCTGGAGCCCTGTCCGCATCCGGCTCGGTTCGGCGTCCGTTGCCATGCCTCCTCAGCCCGGCCGGCCGTGGGAGCCCGCCTCGAGGGTGGCGCGAAGGGCGGCCAGGGTCGAGGCGACGCGGGTCAGATCGTCGGGGGGAACGGCCGTGGTCAGCGAGACGAGTTCGCTCTCGACGAGGGGGCGGGAAGCGGCCAACTGCTCCTTCCCTTCGGGCGTGAGGCGGAGGACGGACGAGCGGCGGTCCTGGGGGTGCGCGACCCGCACGCACCAGCCGGCAGCCACCAGCCGGTCGACCGCCTTGCTGACGGCCCCCACGGTGATCGCCAGTTCGCCGACGATGTCGAGCACGCGGCACCCCGGCACGCGGTCGATGATCTCCAGCAGCTCGAACTGGCCGAGCCCCAGCCCCTGTTCGGCGCGCAGCCGGGCGCTCACCGCGTTGTAGAGCCTGGTCTCGACACGGACGAGGTCGGTGAAGATCGGGGTGACGTGGCTCACAAAACCTCCAGTAGATTCCAGGGAATCATCTTCCTTGGAATCCGGTTGGACCCAGGCAGATGGATTCCCAGGAATCCATCCTCGCATCCCGACCCATGGAGGCCCGACATGTCCCGTCAGCAGCGCGATGCCCTGGACGCCATGCTCCGCTCCGCCCCGCGCGACGAAACGCGGCCCACTCCCGAGGAGCAGCGCAGTGGTTTCGCCGCAGCCGTCGCCCGGCCCGCGCCGGAGGGCGTGGTCACCCGCAGGACCGTCCTCGGCGGCCGCCCGGCCCTGGAGCTGGAGCCGGCCGAGGTCTCCGGCCACGGCCGACTGCTCTACCTGCACGGCGGCGGCTACGTCATCGGCTCACCGGACACCCATGCGGGGCTGGTGGGTGAACTGGCCCGCCGCGCCGGGCTGCGAGCGATGTCGGTGGATTACCGGCTGGCGCCCGAGCACCCCTTCCCCGCGGCCGTCGACGACGGGCTCGCCGCCTATCGCGAGCTGCTGGCGGCGGGCACCGATCCACGAGACCTCGTCGTGGCCGGCGACTCCGCCGGTGGCGGCCTGAGCATCGCCACCCTGCTCGCGGCCCGGGACGCCGGGCTGCCGCAACCCGCCGCCGTGGCCGTCTTCTCCCCCTGGGTCGACCTCACCCTCGCCGGCGGAAGCACCCGCTCCAAGGAGGACGCCGACCCCATCTTCATGGAAGCCGACCTGCGCGCCTACGCCGGTCTGTACCTCGGCACGACCGACCGTGCCCATCCCCTGGCCAGCCCGCTGTTCGCCGACCTCACCGGCCTGCCCCCGCTCCTCGTGCAGGTCGGGGCGAACGAGGTGCTGCTCGACGACGCGGTCCGGCTGGCCGGCCGGGCGGGCGCGGACGACGTCGAGGTCACCCTCGAGGTCGGACCCGGCCTCCCCCACGTCTTCCAGCTCCACTACGGCCGCCTCGACGAGGCGGACGCCGCACTCGACCGCGCCGCCCGCTTCCTCACCGCCCACCTGGGCACTGATGTGAATCCTTGAAGACGGCCGGGACTGCTCGCCGCCCCATTCGGTCCGCTGTTCAACCAAGTGGGAGTTTCAGCGAGCGTCACGCGCGCTGCCGACCCGGCCCGCACGGCCCGCTCGCTCGTGGAGCGTGCGGGCCGTGCAGGCCGGCCAAGGG
This sequence comes from Streptomyces sp. NPDC007264, assembly GCF_042869095.1. Lineage (NCBI taxonomy): Bacteria > Bacillati > Actinomycetota > Actinomycetes > Kitasatosporales > Streptomycetaceae > Streptomyces > Streptomyces sp. NPDC007264. The sequence continues at coordinate 164,375 of NZ_JBIAFD010000014.1, read as the reverse complement.
CGCCCGCGGCGGCGCTGCGCGCCGGCCTTCGGCCGCCCTGGCCACTCGGCAGCAGAATCGGGGGCCACGCCTCCGGCAGCCGAATCGGGAGCCCCTCTGCGCGACCGGGCGACAACGCGGCGTACGCCGCCGCACGCCGCCGATGGAGCAGGTGCCGTCGTCGGGCCGCAGCGTCCCGTGAGGGTAATGGCGGCTCGGCTGGCCGGGGCGAGGTCGAGCGGGCAAGCTGTGAAGGGCGGAGGCGGGGGTCCCGTGAGCCACCTGTCCCTCCTGTTTCTCCAGCACGGCCGGGGCGCCGACGAGGGCGGTGAGCCGGATACGGGCGGGAAGAGGTGAAAGAAGGCGGGCCATGGCAGACGGTGCGGTGGACCGGTCGGAAGGCTTCGGTGAGCGGCTGCTGGGGGTGCTGCTGGATCGGGCGCGGATGTTGCCGCCGCAGCTGATTGCCCCCCTGATCGCGGAAGAGGTGGCCAGGATCGGCGGGCGGGACGTCTCCATCCTGCTCCAGGACTACGGGCAGGAGCTGCTGGTGCCGCTGCCGGGCAGGAAGCTGCACGTCAGCCAGCCCGAGCCGGTGTCTGATTCCCCCGCCGGCCGGTCCTTCCTGCGCGCGGAGGTCGTCGAGGTGAAGCAGGCCCATGGCGTCCGGATGTACTTGCCGCTGCTGGACGGCAGCGATCAGGTGGGAGTGATGGCCCTCACCCTGGACGCTGTCGGCGACGACGACCGGCGCCTGCTGAGCAGGCTCGCCGGCCTGGTCGGCGACATGCTGGTCACCAAGAACGCCTACACCGACCAGTTCTTCCTGGCCCGACGCCGGGAGCCGATGAGCGTGTCCGCGGAGATCCAGTGGAGCCTGCTGCCACCGCTGACGATGTCCATTCCGCAGGTCTCGGTGGCCGGCATCCTGGAGCCCGCCTACCGCGTCGCCGGCGACAGCTTCGACTACGCCCTCAACGACAACATCCTGCACGCGGCCGTGATCGACGCGATGGGCCACGGCCTGGACGCCGCCGCGATGGCGACCGTCGCCATCGGCGCCTACCGGCATGCCCGGCGCGTGTTCGTCAGCCTGGCCGAGAAGTACATGTTCATGGACAACGCCATTGCCCGACAGTTCGGACCCGACCACTTCGTCACGGCGCAGCTGATGCACATCAACATCGCCACCGGTGAGCTGGAACTGGTCAACGCGGGCCACCCCGCGCCGCTGCTGATCCGCGAGGGCCGGGTCGTGCGGCAACTGGAAAGCGCGACGACGCTGCCCCTCGGCTTCGGCGCCGAGGCGCCCCGAGCCAGACAGCACATACTCCGCAAGGGCGACCGGGTGCTGTGCTACACCGACGGCATCATCGAGGAGCACGTCAACGGCAGGGAGCTGTTCGGTGAGGAACGCCTCGTCCGTTGCATCAACCGCCTTGGGCAGGAGCCGTCGCAGGGGGTGCGGGCGGACCTGCGCCAGCTCTCCCACACGCTGAAGGGCGAACGTGGCGGGCTCACCAGCGACGACGCCACCCTCTTCATGATCGAGTGGAACGGCGGCACCGCCGACCACCTCGCCGAACTCGACTGAGGGTCCGGTCGCCCGACCACCAGAAACCGGGGCAGACCGTTGTCGGCTTCGCGGACGGCCTCGCCGAGAAGCCGAGCCCCGTGCTGCCGGAACATCCGGCCTGCCAGCGGACCCTGACCGCCTTCGCCGCGACGCGGCAGCCCATGCGAGCCCCCGCGACAAACTGCGTCAGGTCCCTTCGGGCTTGCGGGCCAGGAGGCAGGCGTGCGGTCTGTTCACCCGTCCGCCGGGCTCCTGCTCCAGCCTCGCGGTGACGACGAGTCCGGCCTGCTCCAGCAGGCCGGCCATGCGGTCCAGGGGCAGGAGGTACGACTCGTAGGACACCGGACGGCCATAGCCCTGGGTCGGCTGCAGCCGTTCGTCGCCGACATAGTCTCCCCAGAGCAGGTAGCCGCCGGGCGCGAGCGTGCGGTGGAACTCGGCGAACACCGTCGGCAGCCACTGCGGTGGCGTGTGGTGGGTGGAATACCAGGCCAGGATGCCGCCGAGCTCGTCGTCCCCCATCTCCAGCGCGGTCATCGAGCCCTCGGTGAACCGCAGGTTCGGATAGGCGTGCCGGGCCAGCCCGATCATCTTCGGCGACAGATCGACGCCGAAGGCGGGCACCCCCAGCCCGGCCAGGTGCGCCGTCACGCGGCCGGGGCCGCACCCCAGGTCCGCGACCGGCCCCGGACCGGCCGTCCGCACGAGTTCGGCGAACCCCGCCAGCATCGCGCGTGACAGCGGGTCCATCGCGGCTGGAGGCGGGACGCGTTCGACGTAATCGGCGGCGACCGTGTCGTACGACTCGCGGACGGCGGTCAGAAAAGAGGGCGCAGCCATGCGGGCGACCCTAGCCCGGAGAACTGACAAGCCGTGTCCCGACCTTGAGTTGGCCTGCGCGGCATCCACCGCCGCCCGGGCTGTGAAACAGCAGGAAGGGAACACCGGGCGACCCGTGGCGGCTTCACGCGCCGAGCGTCCGAGGTCCCTGAGCCCGGGGCGATCGAACCCCTGATGCGGGTGTCGCAGATCCGAATCCTGCGACCGGCTCCGCCGATTCAGTCCAGGCCACAGGCCGTTCCGACGCTGCCACCGCGTCTTCTGGTTCTCTGACCGTGATCAAGAGGATCGCGGTCAACTCCCCGGCAGGACAAGGCTGAGAGCACTCGTGCCGAGCGGGGCCAGAATGCCCAGCGCGGGGGAGAGCAGCTTCGACAGGGACAGGTCGAGCCGCAGGAAGGAGACGAGTGCCGATCGTCTCTCCAGCCACTCGGGGGTGAGCCGGTCGGGGCTGGGCAAGGGGAACGCGGTCTCGACGAGCCGGTGGGCCATTGCCCGCCATTGCAGCATCACCGGCAAGAAGATCATCGCGACTAGAACGCTGAAGAACGCGCCGTAGAGCAGGACGTGCCCGGCCGGGAAGTCGACGTCGAAGCCTGGTGTCCTCTTCTCGTGCGCGAGGAGAGAGTTCCGCAGCGCACCCGTGTTGATCACTGCGGTCGAGATGATGAGGGCGGCGCAGGTGAGGTACTTCATGGTGTCTTTCCAGAGCCGCTCCAACGTCCGCAGCCCGTCCGCAGGCACATCCGTAGGGAGCGGTGCGGACGTCGGTGCGGTGACTGTCACCGTCGTCCCGGGCATACGCCGGTTGCGGGCCAGCTCGACGAGCCGTGCTTGCACGTCCCACAGGCCGAGCAGGGCGGGCAATGCGCACAACTGGCCCAGGACGACCAGTACCGTCATTCGCCAGACGATGCCGTCCAGCGGAACGGGGGCGCTCTGGCTGTGACTGGTACTGCGCAAGAAGAAGCGCAGGGAGGAGAAGATCACTGCATTGAAGGTCAGCATGCCGGTACCGAGAACGGCAAGGGCACGCCCCCCAGGGCGGAATCGGGCAGGACGCCAGCGATCGAGAAGTGCCTGTCCGGCAACCCCGGCCACGGCTACCCAGATCGCGAGCGAGACGCCGATCAGAGCACTCCACAGGCCGAATTCGAGCTGATGCATGAAAGCGCGGGACTGAGGTGTCTCCCCACCTCGGTACCGGGCCAGAACGCCCGTACCGAACCCGGCGACTCCGAGGAGGCCGAGAGTGATGGCCACGGGCACCAGTGCGGCTCTCGTGCCTGGCCGTTGTCCGTCGTGGATGCGCGGTGCGGCGGGAGGAGCGGCCGCCGGATCACCAGTCGCCGGCGGGGTTCCCTGGGCGGGCAATGCCATAGTGTCACTGTAATTCAACTCGGCGTAGTCAAGCGGAACTTGTCGGAGAGTTCGAACCACTGGGCAGGTGGCAGCAGCTCACCCTCCCCCAGCCGGAACCGATACCCAGCGGCAGTGGGCCCGGTGCTGTCGAGGAGCACGCCTCGTCGGTGAACGCGGCGCGTGCGATTAGGCTTGTGCGACAGGAAGGCCCTGCCGACACCGTTACGACCGACAGGGCCAACCCGCTCGGGAGGAACCCGCAGCATCCGCGGCCCCGGCGTCCTACCGTCGGGGCCGTGGCCCTGTCAGGCGCCGAACAGGCGCTTGATCGTCAGGTCGATCAGCAGCGCTGTCACCAGCGCCATGAACTCGTCGCACGGCTGCGAGGGTCACATGGTGACCAGGCAGGGGCTCCCGCTCCGAGACGGCCTCAAGCGTGATCAACGGTGCGTTTTTCCCCGGCTTTGTGTGTTGTCGGGTGGTGTACGCCACGGGCGCGATGCGCGCCAGACGGCCGGGTTCCGTGTCGAATCCCTCGCCGTCGTCTCCATCTTTCTCCACGAAGTCGAGAGCGACGGCCGTCCCGCGCATCGCGCCGACCGCGACGAACCGCCGGGGCTCGGCCTCCGTCGACGTCTACGCCGACCTCCTCGGCGACTACACCGTCCACCCGGTGGCCGCGACCGGCGCCTGGGCCGGCCGCGGGCGGCGACGGGGAGCGGAGGCCGCGCTCACGAGCAGGAGGAGCGCTCCAGTTTCCCGGAGCCGGGGGTGCGCGAAGCGGGCAAGCCGGGGGAAGACCCCGATTCGGGCACGGCCCGGTCAGTCGTCAGCCTTGTGGAAGTAGACCGTGAGGCTCGGCCAGAGGCCGTCCGCGGTGATCTCGGTGTGCATGACGACGTCCTGAACCTCGACCGGGCCGAGGCCCTCGAGGGTGTCCGCGACCCTGCGGAGAAGCGCAGGCACGTCGTCCTGACCGGCTCCTGCCGGGTTGGCCTGGGAGAAGTGCCGGACCGTCCACGATTCCATGAGCCCATGATCGCGCAAGAGCCGGGCCTGCGCCGCCGTTAGGCCGTACCGCCCGGGCTGACGGGCCCGGGGCACTAGTGGTAGACGATGTCCCAGTGGGTCGGGAGACCCGCGTGGCTGGCTTCGTCGCAGTAGAGGTCGCCCGAGGGGGACCTCCACATCGGGAAGCCGTCGTCGCGGAGGCCGACGTACTGGTAGGTGCGCTTGATGTAGGCGTCGAGGGCGGGGCTGGGCTGGAGGTCGATCTTGTAGCCGTTGGCGTGGCTGTACTCGCCGTCCGCCCCGTGGCCGGTCTCGGTGCCGCCGACGATGACGAGGGTCGCGAGGCCGCTGGCCTTCTTGAGGTCGATCACCGCGTCCACCGTGCCGCTGAGGATCCCCTCGTACGAGACGCAGCGCGGGTTGTTCCTGTCGGTGCAGCCGCCGGGGGATCTGGCCGTGATGCCGTGGGAGATCAGCCGCGCCTCCGCCTCGGCCTGGGTCAACGGCGTGCCGGTCGCCGAAGCAACCCCGGCGGTGAACAGCAGAGCGGCCGCGATCCCGGTGACCGTGACTGTCAGCTGGGGCAGTACGCGCATGGTGCCTCCCGAAGGCTGGGTGTCCGACGCCGACCGTGCGTCACGGAGAGGATCTACCACCTCAGGGGTCGGATGTGATCCGCCGTCAGGGGGGCGCGCCCCGCCCGTCGTCGAGTGGTTCGGAGCCGGGCCGTCCGTGGGCTGCCTCCGCCGGGTTCGCCCGACCGGGCGAACCCGGTCGGCCGGGCGCCGTTCGTGGAGGCGGTCGAGGCCGACCTGACCGAAGCGACGGGCGTCTCCACGACCAGCATGTACGCGGCCTTCGGCAACAAGGAGGAACTGTTCCGCAAGGCCCTGGAGCGCTACGCCGAGGGCCCCGGCGCCCGCCTGACCCGGGCCCTCGAGGAGCCGAGCGCCCTCGGCGTCGCCGCCGCGATCCTGGCCGGCGCCATCCGCACCACCACCCGCCCGGCCCGTCCCCAGGGCTGCCTGGGCGTCCAGGGCGTCCACGCGGTTCCAGCGGGCCGTCGACGAAGGTGAACTGCCTCCCGAGACGGATCCGGGACTCCTGTCGCACTACGTCACCACCTTGGCGTTCGGCATCGCCGTGCAGGCCGCGAGCGGTGTCGCCCGGGACGAACTCCAGGAGATGGCCGACGCCGCCCTGCGCAACTGGCCGCTCGCCTGAGAACCACCCGGCCCGCGGAGGCACCGCGGCGTTCGATCGCGGGGCCGGGTTCGCACGAGACCGCGTACGCGCGCAGCCCGCACAGCGGCAAGGACGGACGGCCCTATTCCGCCGTCCCGTTCCCGGGGGCCCAGGCGGACTCCACCCCGTGCCAGGCCGACGGTCCGCCCAGCGCCTGTACGAGGTGTTCCTGAGCGGGATCGAGCGAGCGGCGGGCCGCGTTGACGAAGCTCACGTGCGCCTCGTACAACCCTCCGTGAATCGGCCGGAGTTCTTCCAGATCCGTCGGCTGCCGGCCGTGGAAGAGGATCGTGAACTCCTCGATGAGGTCGCAGATCCGTTCGGCCGCCCTCATCGCATCCCGGCTTGCCACCAGGGACATCGACTGCAGAGCGGCATTGAACGGTCCCCGGACGACGGCGGGTGCGCGTCTGTCGACGAACGCCTCGCGAAGCTCCATTTCCACCGCGCCGAACGCTTGGAGGAACCTCTCGTAGGCAGTGGTCCGCGACTCCTGGAGCCGCTGGCGGTTCTGGCTGCGCCGCCCCACGACACCACCCGCGATGACACCGACCACGGTGGCGGCGATGCCCCCGGCGGTGGATATCAGGAGCCCCCACGGGACAGCCACGCTGCGTCTCCCTCCGGTCCGTTCGGGCCCAGGATCCCGCATCCGGACCGGCGGTGACCCCCGCGATCCCCCGCGTGCGACGCCGCCGCCGGTACGGCCCCCGTGAGTTCGGGAGCCGCACCGGATCTGTCATCGGGTCCGGGGCCGGGGTCAGTTGGTGAAGGTGAAGTACTTCCAGGCGCCGTGGGTCGTGGAGTTGACGGTGTCGCCGGAGGAGCCGTTGATGTACGACGAGCGCATCCTGGCCCGGATGCCGGACTCACCCGGCGCCTCCAGCCGCACGGCCGACTTGCCGTTGGTGCCCAGGGCGAAGTACTCGGACCCCGAGTCGTACCAGGAGCCCTGGTAGTAGACCTGGAGCTGGAAGCGCTGCTGGCGGCCCGAGTAGTAGTTCATCGTCGTGGTGAACACCGGGTCGGTGTTCTTGCGGAAGTAGTAGTACGTCGTGGAGCCGATCTTGCCGGTCCTGTAGTGCTTGGCGACGGAGGTGGTGATCTTCGCCTTGGCGTACCCGGTCGAGTTCACGGTCCTGGGCGCGTTGCGGGCGTCGCCGTCGAAGACGGCGGTGACCGTGGTGTCACGGGTCATGTCGACGGTCGCGGACAGGTTGCCGCTGGAGTTGACCTTGGCCTTCTTCAGCAGCTTCTTCGGCTTGTCGGAGCCGAAGGGGTCCGCGTAGATCGCGACGGTGCGGTTCTTGTACGTGGCGCCGAGGTGCGCGGTGAAGGTGACGTCCTGGCCGTACGAGTACAGCTTGCCGTTGTTGTTCAGCGTCAGCGCGGTCGCCTTGCGGGAGACCTGCACCGCGTCCGAGCCGGCGGCCGCGGCGTGCGCGGCGTCGCCCGCGTAGGACACCTTGTAGGTGACCTTGCCGCCGGCGGGCGGGGTGTCCGTCAGGGAGAAGCTGCCGTCGGCCTTCGTCGTGACGGCGGCCAGCGCCTTGCCGTCCGGCGACTCGATGTCCGTACGGGTCACCTTCAGGCCGGTGCCCGCGGCGGGCAGCGTCTTCGAGGTCAGCCTGCCGGTGACGGTGAGCTTCCTGGCCCGCTCCGCGGTCGCGGGGGCCGACACCGTGAGGGTGGGCAGCTCCTTGGTCGGGTCGGTCAGGGCGCGCAGGCTGTACGTGCCGTAGCTGTTCACGGAGACGGCGAAGAGGCGGCTCGCGTCCGGCGCCCAGGCGAGCGCTCCGGCCACGAGGGTGTCCGCGCCGCTGCTGTTGCCGGTGTTGGGGAAGTCGTACTCCCGCGTCGGCGTGGGGTCACCGGGCCGGTGGATGTGCACGTCGGGGTCGTACGAGGAGTCGCTGCCGCCCGCGATGGTGCCGTCGGGCGCGACGGTCACGGCGTTCGGATAGGCGTCGGTCGGGTAACTCGCCACCTCGGTCAGGTCGGTGGTGGAGTAGGCGGGGAAGCCGTAGCCGTAGCCGGTGCCGTCCCACGAGGTGAGGATCTGCTTGCCGTCGGGCGTCAGGTCCAGCTGCTTGACGCCGGTGTCCATGCTGCCCTTCGCCCGCAGCACGGCCCCGTCGGCGGAGACGTCGTACACGGCGAGCGTGCCACCGGTCCCGGCCACCAGGACGCCCGGCACGGCCGGGTCGGAGGCCAGGAGCATCGGACCGTTGAAGAAACCGGCGTCGCCCTTCTGGTCGAGCCGTACGACGGGCTCGGCGGCGGACAGGTCGAGCGACCCGAGGTTCGAGCCGTAGCCGAACCAGATGCGGCCGTCCACGACCTCCACGTCGACCGGAGCGTCCGCGCCCTCCAGCGGATAGCTCGCGGTCCGGGTGTACGTCTGCGTCTCCACCGAGACGATCCGGTCGCTGTCCTTGACCGCCGCGTACACCTGCCCGGAGTCGGCGGACAGCGCCAGGCCCGTCACTCCGGCCAGTCCGGTGAGGGTCGCCTTGACGGCACCCGTGTAGTCGGTGACGACGATCTTGCCGCCGGTCGGGTCGGAGACGTAGACGCGCTGGTGGGCGCCGTCCACGACGATGTCGCCGACCGACTTCACCGCAAGGGTCCGGGCCGAGTCGGCCACGGCCGGTACGGCGGCGCCCACGGCGAGGACCGCGGAACTGAACACGACCGCGAGTGCGGTCGCGGTCGAGATGGTGCGCCTGCGCATAGTGATGTGAAACCCCCACAGAAGCAGCCCGTTGGTCACCGGGCGAAGACAAGTAGGCCGTGCGTCCCCCCTCACACCGACGACGGGTGTGCGGACGCTGCCGAGGAAGGCAGCGTATGGCATGCCAGTGACAATTGAGGAACGGAATATGGCGGAGTGCGGCAGTTCTGCGGCGGCACTCCGGCGCGGCGGCACACCGGCGCGGCAGTACTCCGGCGCGGCGCACTCCGGCGCGGCGCACTCCGGCGCGGCGCACTCCGGCGCGGCGGCCGGCGGGCGCCACGCCGGCCCCGAGCGCTCAGCACACGAGCGACGTCGTGCGGTTCACGCAGGTTCCGGGCTCGGCTCCGGGTGCCGCACCGGTTCGACGCTCGGCTCCCACTGTCTGGTGGTCCGTACGTAGGCGTAGACCACCGAGGTCATCGCCAGCACGAGGAGCGGTCCGTAGAACCACGAATGACGGGCCATCTCCAGCGGCAGATAGCGGTACGACGCCAGGAGCGCGGCGAAGACCGTGACGCCGTGCGCGACCAACCGGGTCCCCGATCGATCCCAGCCGCGGTCGTGCGCACGCAGGGCCGCCTCGATCGTGAGCGCGAACACCACGCCCGCGAGGAGGTCCACGCCGTAGTGGTAACCGAATCCCAGCGTCGCGGTCAGCGTGGCGATCAGCCAGAAGGTGCCTGCGCCTCGCAAGAACTTCGAGCCCTTCCGGGAATGGATGAAGATCGCGGTGGCCCACGCCGTGTGCAGGCTGGGCATGCAGTTGCGTGGGGTGATCCCGTCGAACGGTACGGGGTGCGGGGCCCGGAGCGCCGGAGACGCCTCCGGCCACAGGTCGGCCACCGCCCACTGCTGCTCGGTGGGCTGCGGGTGCGACCACAGGCTGACCGCCGACCAGTGCTCGGTGCCGTTCCCGTAGGCGAAGACCGGTCCGACCACCGGGAAGATCATGTAGACGAGCGGCCCGAGAAGGCCGATCGCCACAAAGGTGCGCACCAGGTAGTGGCCCGGGAAGCGGCGCTCGACCGCCACGTGGCGCAGCTGGTACAGCGCGATGACGACCGCGGCCACCGCGAGCTGACCGTAGACGAAGTCGAGGAGGTTGAAGCCGATCGGTCCGGCGGCCGTGACGATACGGCCCACCACCCACGACGGGTTGCCCAGCGCGTGATCGGCGGTCTCCAGATAGGGGTCGAGCACCATGGGGCGGGTCTTGGCGGTGAGGACCAGCCAGGTGTCGCCGACCTTGCGGCCGACCACCAGCAGCAGGCCCAGCCCGAGGCCCTTCAGCAGCAGCACGCGTTCCTCGCCGGTGCGGCGCGTGACGGTGATGGTCCCGTACACCACAACGACCCAGAAGGCGCCGTTGCCGAAGGGGTGCCCTTCGGTCACCTTGACGTCTGCCGCCCACCGGACCAGCAAGAAGACGAAATCGATGCCGATCGCGGCGCCGAGCGCGATGAACCGTTGCCGCCAGGTGCACACCACCAGCATCAACGCCATTCCGGCGTACAACAGGAAACCCGACTTGGGAGGGAATATCGCCTCTCGCGCCAGAGTGGCGACCGGCCCGCGTATCCCATGGCGACGCGCGACCAGCTCCAGCACGAGGAGGAATCCGAGGGCGGCCACGCCCGCCGCGATCCCCAGCATCACCCGCGGCTGACGCCATGCGGAGAACGAAACTCTGCCCTTTATGGATATCACTGATATGACCGGTTTGTTAGGTTTGAGTCAACTAGGTTGTTTTTCGTGCTGAATGGCATGGCTTTCCGGTGAAGAACAGGTGATGGGGGCGTTCGTGAGTTCGAACATGTTATAGGAGTGCACCGCAGGTTTCCCTGAATTGTGTTTTTCAGCATCCGCCACGACATGACCGATCCGTTTCCGGCCGCCGGATATCGGGCCCGCCAAGCTGCAGGCGGGACGGTTGCGGCGCATGGTGGTGCCATGGACGAGCACCCTCCTGTGGTCGTGTCCCCGCCGTCGCCGGACGGTGGGCGGCAGGTGACGATCCACGGCAAGCGTGTGGGCACCGCCCACAGCCTCTTCGACCTGTTCGAGCTCCTCCACCAGGCCGGACTGCCCTCCGAGGACCGCGCCATCGACGACCCGGAGCTGATCGAGTGGCGCGGCGGCGGGCCCTACGACTGGAGCGACACCGCCTAGGGTCGCCGGGTCGCCGGCTCCGCACGCCCGGCTCTGCCCGGCTCTGCCCGTCGGCCTCCCTCCCAGGAGTCGGATGGCGCAGTCGCCCGGTTCCCGACTCGTCCTCCGGGGACGAAGCACCGGAAGCGGGCAGCGGAGCACGGCGGCACACGGGCCGGTGACCACGCTCCCGGGGCCCGGCCGGGGCATGCGTCCCCCCGTCCCGCGTCGGGTATGTCCCGGGCAGTCCCCGCGGAGGCCGGTCCGGGCACCGGCGCGCCGCACTCCCTGGAGGTGGAGAAGCATGGCCGACATCGGCGGGCTGGAGCCCGTGGCAACCTTCTGCGGAAACTGCAACTGCGGCTGTCCCCAGCTGTTCGTCGACCCGACCGCCCCGGCCGACCGCCGCATCGTCCTGACCGACGACTTCGGTCAGCGGATCCGGATGAGCGCCGACCAGTTCTCCTCGCTCGTCGACGACGCCAAGAACGGCAAGCTGGACGGCATCGCCCTGCCCTGAACGGGGCGATGCGCGCGGTGCGGGAAGCGTCGCGGCGCCCGGCCCGCCGGCGGTTCGGCGGTGACATTGGCCGGGCGCCGGCCGCTGTCACCGCCGCAGCGTCAGCGGGATCGTGTCCACGATCACCGGCCGCCCGTCCTTGGGAGAGTCGTACGAGGCGATCAGCCGGCCGGTGCCGGTGTGCGCGGTCCGGTACGGGATCGTCACGTCGAAGGTGCCGCGGGTCCCGGTGCCCGAGGTCGCCGTCACATACGGGTAGGCGACCGTCGTCCCGGCCGCGTCCTTGATCCTCAGCCGGAACGTGGCCTCGAACGTGTTGGCGCTGCCCCGCACCCGGACCGGGCTGTGGATCGTGTCGCCGATCAGCGGCGACTCCACCAGAACCGCCGGGGTCAGGTCCTCGAAGTCGGCCCGCCCGAGGGGACGGTGCACGTCGACCCCCTCCCCGCCCAGCGCGGTGACCGGCTTGCCGTCGAGTGCGAACGACACCTTCTGGATGGACGGGAACTGCGTCGCGGTGAAGACGACCTGCGCGATCCGTGCGCGCATGGAGAGGCTGCCACCGCCGTCGTCGTAGCGTCCGGAGAGATCGACCGTGGCGGTCCTGCCGTGCACGGCGACGGAGTTCAGCACGGTGCCCCGGGGGATCGCCGTGGTGCGGTCGTACCGCTTCTCATACGGGGTGGGTCCGGCCAGCAGTGCGCGAAGCGCCCCCGCGGCCGTGCCGGGAGCGGTCGCCTGGCGCGGCGCGGGCGACACCTGCTCCCCGTGCAGGAAGTAGGCCGAGACCCGTACCTGGCGGGGCCGGGCGGGCGAGGTGCCGGCGGGCGTGCTCGGGGCGGCCCCGGTCGACGGGGGGCCGGTCCGCGAGGTGCCGCCGTCGCCGGGCGCCTGCGACGTGCCGCCGCTCGTGCCGTCGGTGGTGCGCGGTGAGGCGTCCGCCCCGGGCCCGGTCGTCGTCCCTCCTCCGTTCCCGCCCCCGCAGCCGGCCGCCAGCGAGGCGACGAGCAGGGCGACGGCGGCAAGGGCGGCCGGGCGGCGGGGGTGCGGGGCGGTGCGGCCCCGGGGCGTGGCGGTGCGGGGCGGGTGCGGGGCGGTGCGGCGCGGGTGCGCGGCGCTCCGTCCGGCGGACGTCCTGGTGTTCATGGCGGCCTCCTCCGACACCACCAGCCAATGCCCACCGCGGCCGGCCCTCCAGGGGTCGTACGGCCCGCACCGCAGGTCCGTCCGGCACCGGTGGAGCGGCCGGCCGGCGGCCCGGACCGCGATCGCCCGTCCGCGGTGCCCGGCGGCGCGGTGCCACGACGCGCGAGTGCGGGCGAAGGACGGTACAAGTGGGGGGAGAGGGTCGGCGCGGCGGGCCCGGCCTTCGGGCTCGGCGGGCTCCGCGGACTCGGCGGACTCGGCGGACTCGGCGGACTCGGCGGCACCGTCCCGGGCCCGGCGTCCGCGGGGGCAGGATGGGCGATGATCGACATGCACGGTGCCAGCACACCCGGCAACGGCTCCGGCATGCTCCCGGAGCCGGCGGGCTCCGCCACGGCGGTCGTCGACGCCCAGGGGATCGTGACGGGGTGGAGCGCGGGCGCCGAGCGGCTGCTCGGCTACCCGTACCAGGAGGTCGTCGGGCGCCCCTTGACCGATCTGCTCGGTCCGGACTCGGAGATCGCGAAGGGGTGTCCCGCGGCGCTCGACGGGCGTGGCGGGACGACCCCGCTCCGGCACCGGGACGGCCGGCCGGTGGAGGTGCGGCTGCGGGCGTACCCCTCGTTCGACGGCGAAGGCAGGGCGCAGCAGCTCATCGTGGCCACGGTGCCGGAGCAGCCGCCGGCGGACCGGGCGACGGCGGAGGAGGGGTTCGAGCAGTGCCATCTGCCGTTGATGGTGTACGACCGCGAGCTGCGGGTCGTACGGGCGAGCGCGGGAGCCACCCGCGAGCTCGGCCTCACCGAGGAGGAGATGCGCGGCCGGCGTGTCACCGACATCCTGCCGCCCCACGTCTGCCGGACGGTCGAGGCGGGCATGCGCCAGGTGTTCGGGACAGGGCAGCCCGCGGACTTCCAGGTGCGGGGCAGCGCCCGGCCCGGGGCCCCGCCGAGGATCTGGGCCGTCACCGTGGCCCCGCTCACCGCGCCGAACGGGGAGACGCCCCACGTGCAGGTCACGGCCCTCGACGTCACCGCCCAGTACTGGGCGCGGGAGCGGCTGGCCCTGCTGAACGACGTCAGTACGCAGGTGGGCAGCACCCTGGACGTGATGCGCACGGCCCAGGAGATGGCCGACGTGATGGTGGCCCGGCTCGCCGACTTCGTCACCATCGACCTGCTGGACTCCCTGTTCCGCGGGGTCGAGCCCGTGCCGTCCGCCTCGGGCACCGTCGCCCTGCGCCGCGCCGCGCAGCAGTCCGTCCTGCCCGGTGCGCCCGAGGCGGTGATCCGGCCGGGGGACGTGGACTACTACCCGGAGACCGCGCCCCCCGTCCGCGTCCTGGCGACCGGGCGGGCCTCGCTGCACCGCACGCTGGACGAGGCCATCAGGAACTGGCAGGTCGCCGATCCCGAGCGGGCCGGGGTGGTCTGGCGGTTCGGCATCCACTCGATCATGGTCATTCCGCTGCGTGCCCGCGGCATCACCCTCGGTGTGTCCGTCATCGTCCGCCACCAGCGCCCCGAGCCCTTCGAGGAGGACGACCTGCTGCTCGCCCAGGAGATCGGCGCACGCGCCGCCGTGGCCGTGGACAACGCCCGCCGGTACACCCTCGAACGCAACACCGCGCTGGCCCTCCAGCGCAGTCTGCTGCCCCGCCGGCTGGCCGAGCAGGAGGCGGTCGAGGTCGCCTACCGCTATCTGCCCGCCCGTACCCGGGCCGGTCTGGGGGGCGACTGGTTCGATGTGATCCCGCTGTCCGGCGCCCGGGTCGCGCTGGTCGTCGGGGACGTGGTGGGCCACGGCCTGCGCGCCTCCGCGACCATGGGACGCCTGCGGACGGCGGTGCGCACCCTGGCGGACGTCGACCTTCCCACGGACGAGCTCCTCGTCCACCTCGACGACCTCGTCACCCATCTGGCGGCGGAAGAGGAGCCCACCGCCGAGCCGGAGCCGGACTTCGAGATCTCCACCGACCTCATCGCCACCTGCCTGTACGTGGTCTACGACCCCGTCTCGCGCCGCTGCTCGGCCGCCAGCGCGGGCCATCCGCCGCCCGCCGTCGTCACCCCGGACGGCACGGCGGACTTCATCGACATCTCTCCCGGCCCTCCGCTGGGCGTGGGCGGTCTGCCCTTCGAGGCGGTCGAGTGGGAACTGCCCCGGGGCAGTCTGCTCGCCCTCTACACGGACGGTCTCATCGAGGGGGCCAAGCACGACGTCGGCAGAGGGCTCACACAGCTGCGCCGGCACCTGGAGGAGCCCCCCGCTTCGCTGGAGGCCCTCTGCGACGACCTGATCCGCAACCTGCTCCCGGCGCAGCCGCAGGACGACGTCGCCCTGCTCGTCGCCCGTACCCGGGCCCTCGACACCGACCAGGTCGCCACCTGGGACCTGCCGTCCGACCCGGCGGCGGTGGCCCGTGCCCGGGCGGAGGCCCTGGCCCGGCTGTCGGCCTGGGGACTGCAGGAGGCGGCCTTCACCGCCGAACTGGTGGTCAGCGAACTCGTCACCAACGCGATCCGGTACGGCCAGCCGCCCATCCGGCTGCGGCTGATCCACGACGTCGTGCTCATCTGCGAGGTCTCGGACAGCAGCAGCAGCGCCCCGCATCTGCGGCGGGCCCGCACGTTCGACGAGGGCGGCCGCGGGCTGCTGCTGGTCGCCCAGTTCGCCGAGCGCTGGGGGACGCGCCATCACGCGGCCGGCAAGACGATCTGGGCGGAGATCGAGCTCCCCGACGCACGAACGCGACGCGCGATCCGGCGGTCGTGACGGCGGCGCGCCCGGACGGTCGTGACGGCGACCCGGGCGCTCAGGACGGTCAGGACGCTCAGGACGGCGGCCCGGACGGTCGTGGCGGCCCGGGGCGCCTCCGGCGGCCGGTGAACGCACCGGTTCTTGACGAACTCCTGACGCCCCGGACGCATCCGCCGGTCCTTCCCGAGGTGTCCACTTGGTTGGCACTCATCGACACCCTGAGAGGGAAGTGAAGTCCCATGGAAGGCGCCGTCGTCGCGGTCGTGCTGGTGGCCGTGCTGGGCCTGCTCCTGCTGCGCAGCGGAATGCGGGTGGTGAACCAGGTCGAGCGCGGGGTCGTGTTCCGCTGGGGGAAGGCACTGCCGCACTACCGGCAGCCGGGTCTCACATTCCTGATCCCGTTCGCCGACCGGATGCGGAAGGTGAACGTGCAGGTGGTGACCCTGCCGATCCCGACCCAGGAGGGCATCACCAGGGACAACGTCTCGGTGAAGGTCGACGCCGTCGTCTACTTCCGGGTCACCGACCCCGTACGGGCCACGATCGAGGTCCAGGACTACATGTTCGCCGTCGGGCAGGTCGCCCAGTCCTCGCTGCGGTCCATCATCGGCAAGAGCGACCTGGACGACCTGCTGTCCGACCGTGAGCGGCTGCACGAGGGGCTCGCCCTGATGATCGACAGCCCGGCGGCGGGCTGGGGCGTGCACATCGACCGGGTCGAGATCAAGGACGTGCAGCTGCCGGAGTCCCTGAAGCGGTCCATGTCCCGGCAGGCCGAGGCGGAGCGCGAGCGGCGGGCGCGCGTCATCACGGCGGACGGCGAGTTCCAGGCCGCACAGCAGCTCGCCAACGCCTCCCGCATCATGTCGGACACCCCGGAGGCCATGCAGCTGCGGCTCCTGCAGACGGTCGTGGAGGTGGCGGCCGAGAAGAACTCGACGCTCGTGATGCCGTTCCCGGTGGAGCTGCTGCGGTACTTCGACCGCGCGGCCCGCAAGCTCGGCCACGAGGAGGCCGACCGGCCGACGGCCCCGGCCGAGGGCACGGACGCTTCCGCCGCGGGCACGGACGCCCTGACGAAGGGCACAGGCGCTCCCGCTGCGGGCACGGACGCCCTGACGAAGGGCACAGGCACTCCCGCCGAGGGCACGAACGCCCTGGCGAAGGGCACAGGCACTCCCGCCGAGGGCACGAGCGCACCCGTGCACCCCCCGACCGCCCCGGCCGAGGGCGCGGACGCTTCCGCCGGTGACCGGCCGGCGGCCCTCCCGGGCGTCGCGCACGACCCCCGCCTCGGGGAGGTGCCGGCCCCCGCGCCCCAGCCGTACGCCGATCCGGCCTGAGCCCGACACCGCCCCGCCGCACGGCCCACGCGGCGGGCCCCCACCCGCTGCGAGCCGGCGCCTCACTCCAGGCCGGCCACCGCACCCCGGCGCGAGGAACCGCCTTCGTTCCGGGGGCGGTCGGGCCGGGCACCCCGTTCCCCCGAGGTCTCGGAACCACCGCCGCGCTCCTGGTGCCGGCGGCCCGTCGCCGCCAGGGTCAGCGTCACCCCGGCCGAGGCGGCCGCCATCACCGTCATCGCCGTCGCGGGCGTGGTGAGTTCGGCCACCGCTCCGGCCAGTGCCGCGCTCACGCCCTGCAGGGTGAGCATGCCCGCCGAGTGCAGTCCGAGGGCGTGGCCGCTCAGTTCCCGAGGGGTCAGGGACATCAGGCGTTCCTGCTGGATGAGGCTCGCGCCGAAGCCGACCGAGGCCAGTGCCGCGCAGGCGGCCGCCACGGGCACGGTGGGGTGCAGCGCGAACGGCAGGTAGGGGGCCGCCAGGAGCAGCAGGAACGGAATACCGAGGCGGCGGCGCAGGGCGGGCGGGAGCAGGCGGCCCGTCGTGACGTCCCCGACGAGCATGCCGAACGCGGCGCACGCGAACAGCACACCGGCGCGGTCGGGCGCGTAGGAGACGTACAGCGACTCGCAGCCGACCACCAGGCCGTTCGGGACCCACAGCAGGAGGTACGTCGTCCGGCGCGGCGGGGACGACCACAGCAGCGCGTTGGTGCGCCACGTCCGCGCGACGGACGGACGACCGGAGGCGCGGGGAGGACGGCGGGTCAGCCCGCACCGGATGCCGACGGCCGACGCCAGGTACAGCGCCGCCGCCACCAGCAGGGTCGCCCGCGGGGACAGGACCGCGATCAGGAGGCCGCCGGTCGCATAACCGGTGACCTGCATGAGGCCGTTCATCATGTTGAAGACCGAACGGCCCAGCAGATAGCCGTCCTTGGGCAGGATCTCGTTCAGCAGACCCCAGCGGACCCCGCCGCCGAGCGACTGGACCAGGCCGAGGAGCAACAGCAGCGCGAAGACCGCCCCGACCGGCAGGCCGGGCGTGGCCGTCGCCGCGGTACCGGCCGCGAACACGCACGCGATGCCGGCCATCGTCACGCGCGGCGGCAGCCGGTCCGACGCCGACAGCAGTGTCGTGGCACCCACGACCTGCGCCAGCTGCGGGCCGAACATGCTCACCGCCGAGAGCAGCGGGGAGTCGGTGGCCCGGTAGACCAGCGTGCCGAGGGCCGGGCCGCCGAGCGTCGAGGCGGCCGTGTGGAGCGCGCTGGACAGGAAGAGCGGGGTGAACTCGCGGGTGCGGAAGAGGTCGGAGTAGCTGCGCATGCGCGGAGTCTGAGCGGGCGCCGAGGGCGGCCGTTAGTGTTTCGCGTACACGCGAAACTCCGGGAGGGGCTGCCGCCATGGGCCTGTGGTACGTCAACGCCGACACCCTGGCCGCGAGCCGTTTCGTCCTGTCGCCGCTGGCCGAGGTCTTCGCGAGCCTGAAGCTGCTGCACACCGGCGCCGCCTCGCATCCCGGGGAGCGCGCCTGGCTGGACGCCCACCTGCCCGGCCACCGCCGGCGGCTGGCCGCCGACCCGGTCGCCGCGCTGCTCGTCCGCAGCGGGCTCGGCAGGGACTGGATCGCCGACTTCCTCACCCCCACCCCACGGGACGGGGAGAGCTTCGAGGAGGGCGTGGAGCGGGTCCGCGCGGTCTGCCCCGACGAGGCACGTGCCCACCTCACCGTGTCGCTGCGCGGGCCGCTCCCCGCCCCGCTGGACCGCGACGACCTGCCCGCACGCGCGGCGGACCTGCTGACCCATGTGTGGACCGAGGCCGTGGCGCCGTACTGGGACCGGCGGCGGCGCGTGCTGGAGGCCGATGTGGTGGCCCGGACGGCGCAGCTCGGCCGGGGCGGCTGGGCGGCCGCGCTGGACACCCTGCGGCCGGGCCGGACCCGCTGGCTCGGCGGGAACCGGCTCCAGGTCAACCTGCACGAGTACCCGCCGCGTGAAATCTCCGGGGCCGAGCTGCTCTTCGTCCCCGTCACCCCGCAGACCGGGTGGGTGTCCTGGGAGGAACCCGACCGGTACGCGGTCGTCTATCCGTGCGCGGGCGCGCTGGCCCACGGTCCGGGCGCGGTGGTGCCGACGAGCCTCGGCGCACTGCTCGGGCCGGCGCGGGCGCGGGTGCTCGTCCTCCTCGACTCCCCCATGAGCACGAGCCACCTGGTCGCCGTGACCGGGCAGGGGCTCGGCTCGGTGGGGCGCCATCTGCGGGTGCTGCTGGACGCCCGGCTGGTGGAACGCCGGCGGACGGGGCGGTCGGTGCTGTACTCCCGTACGGCGGCCGGTGAGGTACTGGTGACGGCACAGCGGAGCTGACGGCTCGTCATGCGCCGGGGACCCCACGACCGTCCCCGCGGCGTTAGCATCCGCTCCATGACGACTACGGACAACAGTGCGGGCTCGGTCCTCGATGTCGAGATCGGCGCCCTGCAGGGCGGTTCCGCGAACCTCTCCCAGTACGCGGGCCGGGCCGTCCTCGTGGTGAACGTGGCCTCCAAGTGCGGGCTGACACCGCAGTACGCGGGTCTGGAGCGGCTGCAGGAGCGGTTCGGGCCGCGCGGGTTCACCGTGCTCGGCGTGCCCTGCAACCAGTTCCTCGGGCAGGAGCCAGGCAGCGCCGAGGAGATCGCGGAGTTCTGCTCGGCGACGTACGGCGTGACCTTCCCGATGACGGAGAAGACCGAGGTGAACGGGGAGGGCCGGCACGCCCTGTACGAGCGCCTCGTCGACTTCCCGGACGCCGAGGGGCACAGCGGGGACATCCGCTGGAACTTCGAGAAGTTCCTGATCGGGAGGGACGGGCGGGTCGTCGCCCGCTTCTCGCCGCAGACGGAACCGGAGGCGGCGGAGGTCCTGGCGGCGGTGGAGAAGAACCTCGCCTGAGCTTCCCGGTTGACCTTGCCCCTGGGGCAGACGGCAGCGTTCCCGTCACCGGGCGGAAGGCGCCCGGTGACGGAGGACGGCAGGGTGCACGAGGATCTGCTCACCATCGGTGCGTTCGCCGCACGGTCACGGCTGTCGCCGAAGGCGCTACGGCTGTACGACCGGCTGGGGCTGCTGGCGCCCGCGCACGTCGACGAGGCGAGCGGCTATCGCTACTACCGGGCCGACCAGGTCGGACGGGCCCGCACGGTGGCCCTGCTGCGCCGCCTCGACATGCCGCTCGCGCGGATCGCCGAGGTGGTGGAGGCGGGCGAGTCGGACGGCGTACGGGCGTCCGCGCTCCTCGCCGACTACTGGGCCGGGGTCGAGGAACGGATCGCCGCGCAGCGGACCCTCGCCGACTACCTCCGTGGACGACTGTCGGGAAGGAGCTCCGAGATGTACGGGAAGTTCGTGGTCGAGACGGTGGACGTGCCGGAGCAGGTGCTGATCACCGAGACACGGCACACGCTGGCGGACGAGCTGCCGGCCTGGATCACCGCGTCGCTGGGCCGGCTGGAGGAGGCGGCGAAGCGGTGCGGCGGGGCGACCGGGGCACCGTTCGTCGTCTACCACGCGGAGGTGTCGCAGGAGAGCGACGGCCCGGCGGAGGCATGCCTCCCGGTGGCCGACGCGGCTGCGGCGCAGGCTTGGGCGCAGGGCAGGGGCCGGGCGGGCGAGACCCGGGTGCGGGTCGAGCCGGCGCGGCGGCTCGCGTACACACGGATCACGAAGGCTCAGGTGGCGCATCCGCAGATCCTGGCCGCCTTCGAGGCGGTGGAGGCGTGGACCGCCCAGCAGGGGCTGGAGCAGGACGGGCCGTGCCGCGAGGTGTACTTCGCGGACTGGGGCGCGGCGGGTCCCCAGGACCCGGTGTGCGACGTGGCCTTCCCGGTGAAGTGACGTGCGGCGGTGGCGAGGGGGCGGGTTCCCCCTCGCCACCGCCTCACCGCAGCTCCTCCGGGCAGGGCGTGCCCCGCGGCAGCTGGTACGGCGCCCCCAGGCGGTAGACGCCCGGCCCCGGGGCCAGCAGTTCCGTCCACTTGTCGCCGGACGCGTCCTCGGGGGCTTCCAGCAGACAGCCGTTGACGTTGTCGAAGGTCTTCGGGGCGCCCTCCGCGCGGTGCTTCGACTCCGTCGTCTCCTGCGGCGGCTTGACGCCCTTGCCCTGCTCGTCGACCAGGCCCAGCCACGGCGAGTACGGGATGCGGATGAGGACGCGGCCCGCCTTCTTCACCTCGATCGTCAGCTCGCCCTGTTCCGCCCGGTCGACGACCGCCGGGGGATCTGCCAGCGGTGTGGGGTCGGTCACCGCGAACAGCTGCCAGTTCGCGTCGCCCCAGATCTGCCGGAGGTACGGCATGCCGCGCTGCACGAGTTCGCGCTCGCGCTCGCCACCGTCCCCGTCCGGCTCGTCCTTGGGCAGCACCACGTAGTGCACGGCCCAGCGCCGCAGCCACATGTGGTAGTTCGCGGAGTTGAGCGTGTCGTCGTAGAAGAGCGGGTTGCGCTCCATGTCCGCCTGCCGGTTCCAGCCGCGCGCCAGGTTCACGTAGGGGGACAGGGCCGACGCCTCACGGTGCGAGCGGGCCGGGACCACCTCCACCCGGCCCTTCTCCGCGCCGACGACCTGGAGCTGGTTCACCAGCGGCGCCAGCTCGCGCGCCCAGGAGGCCGCCGGCGTCGTGTGGACGATGTCGTCGACCGTCTTGAAGCCGATCCAGCCGGTGAAGCCGACGATCGCGAACACGACCGCGTACCACTGCCTGCTGCGCGGCACCGCGAACGGCAGGGCCGCGACCAGCGCGACCCCCCCGAACAGCATCGGCAGCCGGGAGATGTTCGTGCCGATCTGCGAGCTGATCAGCCAGACCAGGAGCACGGACAGCCCGTACACGGCCGCCGTGGTCCGCACCGTCTTCCACGCCTTGGGGACCAGCAGGAAGACCATGACCGCGTACGTGAAGGGCAGGATCACCGACGCCCACGTCATCGGCTGCGTCCCCGAGAACGGGAACAGCAAGGCGGACAGCCCGACCACCAGGGACGGCGCGAGGCCCAGCGCCCAGGCGCCCGGCCGGCGCTTCTGCAGGAACAGCGCCACCGCGACCAGCCCGACGAACAGGCCCGCCACCGGGGACGCGGCCGTCGCCGCCCCGGCCAGCGGCGCCGCGCACAGCGCCTTCGCCCAGCGCTTGTAGCGCCAGCGGTGCGGCCAGCAGAACACGACCGCCGTCGCACCCAGCGCGAACGCCATGCCGAGGCCGAACGTCACCCGCCCCGAGATGGCGTTGCACACCAGCGCGAACACCCCGGCCAGGGCCGGCCACCACGGCAGCCCCACGGGGGTCTCCGTGCTCGGGCGGAGCCGGGAGTGGGGGAGGTTGCGGATGAGTATCAGCATCAGCAGCCCCGCCGAGACCGTCCCCGCGATCATCATCGTCGTGCGGACGCCGAGGATCGACATCAGATACGGCGACACCACGCTGTACGACACCGGGTGCATGCCCCCGTACCAGGCGAGGTTGTACGCCGAGTCCGGGTGCCGCCCCACGAACTCGGCCCAGGCGTCCTGCGCCGCGAGGTCGCCACCACTGTTCGCGAACGTGAAGAACCAGACGAGGTGCAGCACTCCCGCCAGGGCCGTGACGGACAGCACGGGGTGACGGCGGGCGAGGGCCGCGCCGCGCGACGACCTCAGGCGGGTGAGCCGGGTCCGCAGGCGGGGCCGTACCGCCGCGTCCCCGGCCGGGGGCCGGGCATCGTCACCGCGGGACGCGGCGGACGCCTGCCGCATCGCGCCGGCGGGCGCGCGCGGCGGTATTCGCGGGCCGGTGTGACGGCCCGGATCGGCGTCGTCGGCGTGTGTCGGCTCCGCTGTCGCCACCTGAAGGCACTCCCCGTGTCCCGATCGTGTTCTCGCCCCGTGTCTTCCGTTCTCGCCCCGTGCCCGGGCCTCCGCAAGAGGTCCGTCACCGGTCGTCACCGGACCGCGGTGGTCCTTCCGCGGCGACTCCCGGCCCAAGAGCCCCGGCTCGCGGCCCGCTCCGGTCTCGCGACGCTAGCACGCACCCCGCCGGCGGGCTCCCGGGTGGGGGCTCCGCCGACGGGGTGCGCCGCGTGGCACCGGGCCTCGTGGTGGGTGGTTCAGCCCAGTCGGGTGAACTTCGCTCCGTAGCCCGGTTCGGTGAGGTCCTTCTGCAGGGCCACCTTGACCGTCGTCGCGCTGCTCGAACCGTCGCCGGCCGCCAGCTCGCCGACGACCGTGCCGGTCTTCGCCTCGTGCGGGAGCACCGTGCCGCCGTCACGGACGGACAGGCCGGTCTTCAGTCCCGGCCAGCCGAGCGCCTTCAGGTCCGCGGCGGCGACCACCGGGGTCCTGCCGCCGAGCTGGTCGTCCACGTACCCCACGACCTGGCCCTTCTTCACCACCGTCGCGACCGTCAGGCTCTGCTGCACCTTGTCGATCAGCTTCTGGCTGTTGCTCAGCGCCAGCTGGAGGCTGTCCCAGACCCGCCCGGTGTGGGCGTCCTGGTTGAGGACCGCGCCGTAGACCGTGCGCGTCGTGCCGCCGACGACCTTCGTCGCCGCCCACACCAGGTTGCCGCCGGCCGGGGTCGACGAACCCGTCTTCAGACCGATCACACCGACCTGCCTCACCAGCAGGTCGTTGTTGTTGTAGATCGTCTTGTCGACGCCCGGGACGTCCGCCTTCGCCATGCCCACGATGCTGCGGAACACCTCGTTCTTCATGACGGCCTTCGCCAGCTTGAGCTGGTCGACCGCCGTGCTCACCGTCGACTTGTCCAGGCCGCTCGGGTCCGTGTACGTCGAGTTCGTCATGCCGAGCCGCTTCGCGGCGTCGTTCATCTTGCCGACGAAGGTCTTGCTGTCGGAGTCCCAGCGGGCCAGCAGCCGCGCCGCGTTGTTCCCGGACGGGATCATCAGCAGCTGCAGCATCTGCCGCTCGGTGAACTCCTGCCCCTCGGAGATCGGAGCCGTCGACTCGTCCTCGCTCTTCGACTCGTCCGCGGCCTGCTTGTCGACAGTGATCTTCTCGCCGCCCTCGTCCCCCTTGAGCGGGTGCTCCTGGAGTATGACGTAGGCCGTCATGATCTTGGCGACGCTCGCGATCGGTTTCGGGGCCTGACTGCCCTCCGTACCGACCACGCCCACGCCGTCCACCTCGATCGCCGACTGGCCCTGCCCCGGCCAGGGCAGGGCCAGCTTGCCCCCCTCGAAGGTGTACGTGGCGTCGGCGGTCAGCGCGAGGGAAGGAGCCGGCAGCGGACGCACCGCCTGCGCGATCGCAAAGACGATCAGCAGCAGCACGACGAGCGGCGTCCAGATCTTGATCCGCCGCACCAGGGTGCGGATCGGCGTCTCCGGGGGCGGCGGGGTGTTCGTCAGCTCGGCGAGCAGGTCCAGCGGCGGCTTCGGCGGCAGCGGCTGCTGGGTGGTGCGCTCGGGGCCGACCCGGGGCAGTGCGGTGGTCGCCTCGGCGGGGGCGGCCGGGGTCGGAGGCTTCGGCGGGGCCGGCTCGTCCAGCGGCTTCAGCGCGACGAACTTGCTGGTGCGCTCGGAGCGGGGCCCGGCCGGGGGCTCGGCCGGGGGCTCGGCCGGGGGCTCGGCGTCCGGCTTCTGCGGGGACTTCGCGTCGGAGGCCGGACCGCCGGGCTTCCCCTCCGCCGGTGCGGACGCCTTGGCCCACGTGGGGGCGGGTTTGCCGTCCGTGGTGCCGGGAGCCCTGCCGTCCGTGGCGGGGGCCTTGTCCGACGGCTTGGCGGCGCCCAGCTTGAGCATGGTGGTGGGCTGGTCGACGGCGGGCTTGCCGGGACGCTTGTCCTCGGGTGCGGCGGCAGCCTGGTCCGTGACCGCGTCCACCGCACCCTTCTTGCCTTCCTTGTCTTCCTTGTCCCCCTTGCCCGCTTCGCGGGCTTTCTCTTCTTCGCTCGCCCTGCCCGTCCTGCCCGGCGGTGTGGCGTCGCTGAGCTTGAGCATGGTCGTGGGCTGATCCACGACGGGCGGGCGTACGGCCTTGAAGACGGCGGTGGGCTGGTCGACAGGGGGCTTGGGGGCGTCCTCGGGCTCGGAGGCGTCCGCGCCCGTCTCCGGCTCGTCCTCCGGCTCGCCCTCGGCCTGGTCCTCGGCCTGGTCCTCGGGGTCGCCCTCGGACTCCCCCTCCGCCGCGGGCTCGGCATCGGCGGCCGCGCGCTCGGCATCAGCGTCGGCGTCGGCGTCGACTTCAGCTTCCGCATCGGCATCGGCATCGGCATCGGCATCGGAGCCGACTTCGGCATCGGAGCCGTCCTCGGCCTCGGCCTCGGCCTTCCTCGATGCCGCCTCCTCCTCGCCGTCGGCCGGCGACTCCCCGGAAGCCCCGTCGGCCGCGGGCGGGTTGGGCGCCTCGGCGCCGGCGCCGTCCGCCGCGACGCCGCCCGCCCCGGCCGCGTCCACGGCCGAACCGGCGGATCCGTGGGCCTCCTTCAGCGCGCGCGTGGAGAACACCGCCGTAGCCCTGTCGGCCCGCACCTTCTCGCCGGCCAGCGCGAGCCGGGGGTCACGGGCGGCCGTGGCCGGTTCCGGAACCGGGGCCCCGCTCCCCGGCGTCGGTTCCACCGACGACTCGTGCTGCTTCGACCTGTCGGGGGACTCGCCCGCCACCGATGCCTCCTCCGTGCGCTACGCACTCGCTCGCGCGCCTTGCCGAACCGTGAACCGCCACCGGACACTGCTGTCCGAACCATGTATCAGTGTCCTGTGTGAGGGGTTGACCCCTGCGCTAGACGAGAACGACATACCTACCGGTTCCACTACATTCCGGTCACGCACCCTCGACAGACCAATGTGAGAGGGGTCACCCTGTCATTCATCCACGCGGGGAGGCATGGATGGGCAGGAGCCGCAGAACACTTCCGGAAGAGCTTCTGCTGCTGGCATTGGACCCGACCACGGGTACCACTGCGCAGCCGCAGTCGCTCGACCTCGGTCTGGCCGGAGCACAGCTAGTGGAGCTGGCGCTGGCCGGACGGATAGCCCCAGACGGGGATCGTATCGCCGTGGTGGTGCCACGGCCGACCGGAGATCCGACTTTGGACAGCGCGTTGGAGTTGCTGCGCAGGCGTGGCGCTCCCGTACGGGCCGTCCACTGGATCGGCGGGCCCCGTCTCGGGCTCCGCCAGACCTACCTTTCACATCTGGAGCGGTGCGGCATGGTCCAGGCCGTGGCCGGCCAGATGTGCGGGGTGCTGCCGACGACTCGCTACCAGGCGACGGACACGGCCATCAGCCGGGAGATCAGGGCCCGGCTGGACTCCGCGATCCGCACCGGCGTTCCGCCGGACCCGCGGACCGCGGCCCTCGCCGCACTGGCCCACGCGGTCGGTCTCGGCAAGCACCTGTACCCGGGCAACGAGGGACGATCGTCCCGCTCCCGGCTACGGGATCTGATCAGGCACGACCCCATGGGCGGCCTCGTGGCGCACGCCGTGATGGACGTCCAGAACGGTGCCGTGGCACAGCCCCGCCGCGGGCCCGCCTCGCCCGGCCGCCCGGCCAGGACCGCGACGGAACCCGCCCGCGGTGTTCCGATGCAGCCGCACCGCAGCTCCATGGCGCGCGTCGTGGCCCACTGAGCCGCCGTCCCCCGGCCCTCAGGACCACGACAGAAGCACCGACCGGACCGGCGGGTCCGGTACCGCGGCCGGCGCATGAGCCGGCATGCGCAGCCGTCCCGAGACCCGTTCGGGAGCCGCAGGCCCGCGCGGGGCGGTGAGACCGTACGTCCGGACGACGGCACGGCCTCACCGCCCCGCGCCGCCGCATGCGCACCACCGGGCGTGCCGCGGCACATCCACGCGGCCGCCTTCCGGCCGTGAAGCGGCCGAGGAACGGCCGATTCCCTGCGGACACCGCATATCCGCCGTTTCCCAGCGGTAGGAAGCACCTTGGTGGCAATCTGCTCAGCGGCAGATACGCAAAGTAGAGGCACGCAGCCGGAGGTGCACGTCCTGTGGCGTCCAATGTCAATCCCACCGTCCGGCGACGCCGGCTGGGCCAGGAGTTGCGCCGGCTCCGTGAGCTCAAGGGCATGACGGCCGAAGAGGTCGCCGAACGGCTTCTCGTCTCGCAGTCGAAGATCAGCCGTCTGGAGAACGGCCGCCGCAGCATCAGCCAGCGCGACGTCCGCGACCTGTGCGGCGTGTACGAGGTCGAGGACCAGCGGGTCGTCGACTCCCTGATGGAGATGGCCCGGGACTCCCGCCAGCAGGGCTGGTGGCACGCGTTCGGGGACATCCCCTACAGCGTCTACATCGGCCTGGAGACCGACGCCGAGTCGCTGCGGGTCTACGAACCCCAGATCATCACCGGCCTGTTGCAGACCCGCGCCTACGCCGAGGCACTCATCCAGGGCGCGCTCCCCGAGACCTCGCCGGCCGACATCGACAAGCGCGTCCAGGTGCGGATGCGGCGCCAGGAGCGCATCGCCGCCGAGCACAACCCGCTCCGGCTGTGGGCGGTGCTGGACGAGGCCGCGCTGCGCCGGGTGGTGGGCAGCAACCTGGTGATGCGGGAACAGCTGGAGCACCTCACGGAGATGTCCCAGCTCCCGCACGTCACCGTGCAGGTGCTGCCGTTCGAGGTGGGAGCGCACCCCGGCCTCAACGGGCAGTACGCCATCCTGGAGTTCGCCGACGCGGCCGACTCGAGCGTGGTGTACCTGGAGGGCGTCACCAGCGACCTCTACCTGGAGAAGGCCCACGACGTGCAGAAGTACTCGGTGATGTACGAGCACCTGCGGGCGCAGGCCCTGAATGTGGACCAGTCCCGCAAGTTCATCGCGGACGCGGCGAAGACGTACGCGCGCTGAGCCTCCTCCGCCGGGGAACGGCGGATCTTACACCAGCGAAAGCTGCGGGCGTAAGGTCCACCTGGAATATGCCATCCGGTCGAGTGAACAACTGCTCCGGACAGGGATGTTGACGAGTAGCTTCGATCACGCCATCAGTGAAACAACTTGGCGCGAATCGCGTCGCGGATGCCGTCCGGCACCCACGGAGCGGTGACAGCAACTCAGCAACTGGCTACCGGAGTAGACATGGCAGTTCTTCAGGGGGCCACGGCAACGTGGACAAAGTCCTCCTATTCCACAGGAAACGGCGCGTGCGTCGAGGTGAAGTCGCCTACCACGGCGGCGCTCGCCGTACGTGACTCCAAGGTCCCCGAGGGTCCCGTCCTGGCGTTTCCCGCCGAGGCGTGGAACGCCTTCGTGGCGTCGGTCAAGGCGTAAGGGAAGGATCGGGACCGACCCTCGGTCACCGCCACGACCGACAACTCACCAGAACACCGACAGAGCCCTCTCGACTGGCCGCCGTCCCGGCCGAGGGGGCTCGGCCCTGCCCGCCGCCGACCGTTCCGCAGAGCCTGTGCACAAACCCGCGAGACAGTCCGCGATCAGGCCTTCGCCACCCGCCCGTAGGCGCCTCGGCGGCAACCGGGTCGACCACACAGAGGCCCTGGCGACAGGCGAGTGGTCCGTTGCGCACGGCGGGGCGTGGTCGTTGATTCGTCTGCCGGTTTGACGCATGATCACTGAACTTCGGGCGGAGTCGAACGAACACTCCCCTCTTCCCGAACTGACACCTCGTCAGCTAAACCGGACCCATGACAGACGATGCGCCGCGCGCAGACGAAACCCGCAGCCACATGTATGCGGAAATGGCAGCCGTCGGCCCCTATGGAGCCGACCTCGGACACGCCCTCATCACCATGGTCGAGCCGCACCTCGGCCGGGAACGCGAGTACAATCGCTGGTACGAAGACGACCACTTCATCGCTGGCGCGATGGCCATGCCGTGGATGTACGCGGGCCGCCGCTGGGTCGCCACGCGAGAGCTGCAACTCCTGCGCTATCCCGAGAAGTCTGCCGTCGCGCAGCCGGTGACGGCAGGGTGCTACATATCCGTCTACTGGATGACCGCGGGCCGCTACGCCGACCACATGCGGTGGACCGTCGGCATCAACAAGCGCCTCAACCGCGACCACCGGGTCTTCCAGGACCGCACGCATGTCTTCACCGCCTTCCAGGACCACGCGGCATCCGTCTACCGCGACGGTGACCACGGCCCGCGCGACATCCACGCCCTCGACCACCCCTACGCCGGACTCGTCATCCAGGTCATCGACGCCGCCTCCCCCGCCAAGCGCACGGAACTGCTCGCCTGGCTACGCGACGACCACCTCCCGAAACGGCTGGCGGGCTCACCCGCGGCCATGGTGACCCTCTTCACGCCGACACCCCTACCCTTGGACCGAATGGCCTACGTCAAACAGGTGGAGGGGGTCGGAACCCGGCTGACCCTGCTGTGGTTCCTCCAGCATGACCCCCGTGACACCTGGCGCGAGCACTTCGCGGACCTGCACTCAGACGTGGCGGCTTCGGGGCTGGGCAACGTGCAGTTCGTCGCACCGTTCATCCCCACGGTGCCCGGGACGGACCGATACGTGGACCAGTTGCGATGAGCCCGTCGGATGCCCTCGGCTTGCACTCACACCCCGCATCGGACTTAGGTTCGTGTACATTGTCAACATGATAGGTTGATTGATAGGGCCGTGGGGTCCGTGTACGGTGATACCCATGGCAGACCATCCCGCCTCGCCAGTCGGCGGACCGCTTGTCACCGGATCCGAGATCGCCAGGCTCGCCGGCGTCACGCGTGCCGCAGTCTCCAACTGGAGGCGGCGGTACGAGGACTTTCCCTCGCCCGCAGGCGGGGGTGCGAACAGTCCGCTGTTCGACCTGGCCGCAGTGCAGACGTGGCTGGACAAGCAGCGCAAGGGCCAGGACGTCTCCGTGGAGGTGCAGCTGTGGCAAGCCCTGCGAGCGACCTACGGTGACCACATGATCGGCGGGCTCGCCGATGTCGCCCAACTGTTCGCCGGTGCCAAGGGCGAGGCTCCGGAAGCTCTGCCGACGGACGCCGTACGACTGGTGCGGCAGCTCAGCGAGAGTGGATCACCCGGTGACGTGGTGAACGCGCTTACCGAACGCTTCACCGACTCCGTACGCCGGGCCGGGTCCGACCAGGTCACCTCGCCACGTATCGTCCAGGCGGTGCGGCACTTCGTCAGCGAGGTGCCCGCTGACGCGACCCTCTTCGACCCTGCGTGCGGTATCGGAACACTCCTGTTGACCGTCGGACCCGAGCACGGGCCGACGAGGTACGGTCAGGAGGCCGACGCCCGCAGTGCTCGATTCGCGCAGCTGCGAGCCGATCTCACGGGACGCGCCGACGTGGCCATCGCCACTGGGGATTCCTTGCGCGACGACCGCTGGCCGGACCTCAAGGCCGATCTCGTCGTCTGCGATCCGCCCGTCGGATCCACCGACTGGGGACGCGAGGACCTGCTCCTCGACCCCCGGTGGGAGCTTGGCACACCCTCGCGTGCCGAAGGCGAACTCGCCTGGCTGCAGCACGCCTACGCGCACACCGCGCCGGGCGGGCGCGTCCTCATGGTCATGCCCGCCTCGGTCGCCTACCGCAAGGCCGGCCGCCGTATCCGGGCCGAGCTTGTGCGGCGCGGCATCCTCACAGACGTCATCGCCCTCCCACCCGGGAGCGCTGCCTCGCACGCCCTCCCCGTGCACCTCTGGCATCTGCGGCGCCCACAGTCCCCGGATGACGCTGTCTCACGAGTACGCATGGTCGACCTCACGGCGAACGATCCGGACGGACCGCTGGAGCCGGGGCCCGACCAGACGGCGGACGTACCTCTGATCGAACTCCTCGACGACGCCGTGGATCTCACACCCGGGCGTCATGTCGAGGAGTCCCATCGCGACTACGTGACCGAGTACCGGGCTCTGCGTCGGGAGTTGGCCGAGCAGGTATGGCTGCTGGCCGACCTGCTGCCGACCTTGATGGGAGGCATCGGCCTCAGCGCCTTGGAGGGCCCATCCGTCAGTGTCGCCGACCTCGCGCGTGCCGGGCTGGTCGAGTACGGCGATCCGGAGCCGGTCTCGGTGAGCGATCAGCTCGACACCGACTATCTCCAGGGTTTTCTGCGCAGCGCGGCGAACACCCGCCGGTCCACAAGCGCCAGCGGGAGCTACCGGCTCGACGGCAAGGGGGCCCGCATCCCGCAGATGGACATCGCCGAACAACGTCGGTACGGGGCGGCGTTCCGCGCACTGCAGGAGTTCGAGGAACGAGCGAAGAAGGTGGCCGAACTCAGCAAGCAGGCGGCGGCGCTGGCGCGGGACGGCCTCGGCAACGGGGCCCTCGCACCAGGAGACTGACAAGCAGTCACAGAGCTACGGATGCAGGTCACCCCGCCTGTGGAACGAACGGACTGGCCGATCCGCTCCACGACACCGTCAACGCCTCCCGTGCCCGTGTGCACGCCACGAACAGCAGGCAGCGCTCCCGGAGCAGGTCCGAGTCGTGCTGCAGCGCGTCCACGGAAGCCGGCGTCACTTCGCGGGTGAAGGGAAGCGCACTCGCCGTCGCGCCGAGGACGGCGACACAGCGGAACTCCAGCCCCTTCATGGCGTGCATGGTGGCCAGTTGTACCCCGTTCGCATCCGGCCCCGGACTGTTCCTGACCCGGACCACCGGCACCCGGACCGTGGTCAGCTTGTCGTACGCCTTGTCGAGCAGCACGTTGAAGCGGGCACACACGCCGATCTCCGACGGCCGGATGCCCTGCGCGATCCAGCGCTCGACGCGCTCGACGAGTGCCGCGATCTCCGCCTGCTCCGAGCCGTATCCGTTCACCTGCGGTCTGCGGCCGTGCAGGAGCGACCGGTAGCCCGCCAGGGTGTCGCTGCCCTCGCCGCCCAGGTCGTCGACCGACACCGGGGTGAGGATGCCCGTCGACCAGGCGAGGATCTCCTCCGTACTGCGGTAGTTGATGCGCAGGCGGTGTGTGCGCCCGGCCACCGGGATGCCCACCGAACCGAGTGAGACCTTCGAGTCGTAGATCCGCTGGTGCGGGTCCCCTGTGATGAACAGGTCGTCGCTGCCGGGAGGCACCGCGCCGCGCAGGACGCGCCACTGGGCCGGGTGCAGGTCCTGCGCCTCATCGACCACGACGTGGTCGTGCGTGGGTGAGGAGGCAGCCAGAAGCTCGGCCGCACGAGCGCATACCTTGAGGTGGGTGGTGACCTTCTGGTCGCGCAGCAGGGACTCGAACAGCTCGACAGCCGGCCACAGCTGCTCCCGCCTGGTCGGCGACAGCGCGCTGCCGCGACCGCGTCGGGAGGCCGCGCGGTAGTCGTCCAGAGTGCGCAGATCCTGGGCGAGGACGACGTGACGGTATTCCTGGGCCAGGAACTGTTCCGTCCACGGCAGGCCGAGCTTCTTCACGACCCGCTGCCACACCTGCCGCTCCTCCCGGTCGCCGATCGGGGAGGGCACCCGGCCGTCGAAACGGGTCACGATGCCGTGGGCGTAGGCGTTGACCGTGGTCACCTCGACGCGGGTGAGCAGCGAATCGTCATCGTCCAGGAGGACGGACAGGTTTTCCCGCAACGAGGCGGCCAGGGCATTGGTGAACGTGGTGAGCAGGACGCGGGCGTCCGGGGAGCGGGTGAGCAGGTGCTTGACCCTGTGCAGTGCCGCGACCGTCTTGCCGGTCCCCGGGCCGCCGGTGACCTGAACCGGGCCACCGTACGACACCCGATAGGCGACGCGGCGCTGCGAGGGGTGCAGGAACACCCGCCAGGCCGCGAACGGCTTCTCCAGGATGTCGGCGAGCTCCTCCGGGCCGGTGACCAGGGTGATGCGGCTCGTGGTGTTGGCGATGACGACGGCCAGGCTCTCGTCCGGGTCGGGCCCGGCGTCGACGGGCCGCCGGACGGCAACCACGTCCCGGTACACCTCTTCGGGGCTGAACCCCTCGGCCAGGTACTGCAGCACCTCGCACTGGTCCTCCGGCAGCAGCGTCTCGAAGGCCCGCAGTTGTGCCTTGTCGACGATGGTCCGCACGGCCCGAAGTACCTGGTCGTCCACGCCGAGTTCGCGCAGCACCGTGTCCGAGAACTTCGCGAAGAGCAGCGAGTCGGCGGCCACAGCGGCCTTCTCCAGGGCCGGGGTCAGCTGCTCGATCGCCGCGACGTTGCGGACCTCCAGCGCCCGGGTGGCGGAGTTCGTCGTGTACAGCCGCTTCGCGGCCCACGTGTAGGCGTCGTCGTGGGGCACGACGTTGACGAGCAGGAAGACGTCACTTCCGTCGTCCGGGGCAAGGACCACGCCCCGCCAGAAATCGTTGATGCGGATGGTCCGCATGCGTGGGTCGCGCGCGTTCTCCACGGACTCCAGGTGCAGCCCCTTGTCCGCCTGCAGTTCGGGCACGGTGAGCTGCTGGAACTTCTGCATCGCCTTGCGTACGCCGGCTTTGACGGGCCTCTCCAGGATGTCGTAGCTCTCCCAGAAGCTGTTGGCGAACGCGAGCTGCGGCACGAGGCGCACTCCCCACCCTGAACGGACACTCAGTCGTCGATCATACGCGCGGAGTGCTCACCAACCGGGCGGCCACCGCTTCCACGTCCAAGAGCAGCCCGGAGGGTTCCTGGTCGAGGTCGAGGGCGTGCTGGTGGATGACGATGCCCGCGTGCCGCACCGTGTGGGCCGCGTGCGGCGCGTTGCCCTTGGCGTACACCAGGTGGCCTTCGCGCAGGCCCAGGGCGGTGCAGTAGGCGAGCATCTGGTATAGGTCTGCGTCCGGAAACCCGTCCCGCTTCCCGGCCTTGTACTTGGCGTCCACGACGGCGCACGGCGCGCCGTCCGGCCCGTACAGCACGAAATCGGGCCTCATGCGGATCGCGGCCCCCTCGTCGAGGTGGTGCGGATCCTGCAGCCGCGCCGAGTGCCCGAGACCACGGCAGGCCTCCCGCAGAGCCACCGTCACGAAGTCCTCGAAGAGCTTGTTCATGTCGAACAGGAACCCGTCGACGCGCAGCCCGCCGGGCGCGTGCTCGACGGAGGCGTTCTCCAGGACGGTGCGGGCGAGATGCAGGGCCTGCTGGTAGCGCAAGTTGAGCCGGTTCGGCTGCCAGGCGGGCAGCGGCCGACCGCGCACGATCACGGTGACATCGGCCAGGCGGGCACGCTGGTGGAGCAGTCCGCGATGCACATCGTGGGGTACGCCGGGCAGCCGCAGCAAGCGCTCGACGGCGGCACGCAGCAAGCGGTTCTCCGCGATGTCGGTGGTGAACTCGTCGTACTCCACCTCCGCCGGCAGCGTCGCTCCGAACCGCCGCCGTATCTGATCGGCCTCCCGGATGCGGCCCCGTACGACCAGGGAGGTCTCCTCGGTCGCCCGGTATCCCTGGAGGAGACCCTGCCGCAGGGCCCGGTCGATCTGCCGCTCCACGGCATGGGCGAGCGCGGGCAGCAGATCGCGGTACCCGCTGACACCGACCTCCCCGTCCCGCCAGCCGCCCTTGGGGTCGAGGCTGTACCCGAGGAGGAAGAACAGCCGGGCGATGGAAACCTTGGGAGCGACGCGTACGGTGATTGGCCCGTCGCCCCCCGGCACCGCAACCGCCACGGCACCGACCTTGCTGCCGGCCCGCAGAGACCAGCGCCCGGGCACGTACGGATCGGGAGCCGCGTCCAGGATGTCCCCGGCCGCCAGCGCTCGTCCGACCGCGTCCGGCAGTGCGACGCCCACGGCCGGTGCGTGCTCGACGAGTTCGATGACGTGCGTCACCCGAGCGAGTCCCGCAGAGCCGCCAGACCGTACCGCTTCTCGATGTCCACGCCCTCCCCGTAGTGGTACTCCTCCAGCAGCGGCAGGATCTTGGTCCGCCACGTCCGCTCGAGGCCGCCTTCCCGATAGACACCGGCCTTCATCAGATACGAGGGCCCGATACGGAAGTCGGCATCGTCGATACGGGAGTTGAGCGCGTCGAGCAGGTCGGCCGGCTCGGCAGCGCGGCCCTCGCGCGCGAGCCAGCGGCGCAACAGCCCGCTCGTCGGCTCGGTGCGCGGGGACAGTTCGACGAAGGCGAAGCGACGGCGCATCGCCGCGTCGACGAGGGCGATCGACCGGTCGGCGGTG
The DNA here is from genome assembly GCF_042869095.1 of Streptomyces sp. NPDC007264. NCBI lineage: Bacteria > Bacillati > Actinomycetota > Actinomycetes > Kitasatosporales > Streptomycetaceae > Streptomyces > Streptomyces sp. NPDC007264. The sequence continues at coordinate 129,665 of NZ_JBIAFD010000014.1, read as the reverse complement.
TTCATGGTGCCGATCACGAAGAGATTGGGCGGCAGCGCGAAGTCGTCACCGGAGTACGTCAGCCGGACCGACTTGTTGCGGTACTCCAGCAGGAAGTACAGCTCGCCGAAGACCTTCGCCAGGTTGGCGCGGTTGATCTCGTCGATGATCAGGAAGTGCGGGATGTGCCGGTTGCCCTCGCGCGAGGCCAGATCGGCGAGTTCACGCAGCGGGCCGGCGGTGAGCCGGAAGGCGACCTCCCGGCTCTGCGGGTCTTCCTGCGGACGGAAGCCCTCGAAGAAGTCCTCGTAGGCGTACGAGGGGTGGAACTGCACGAGCTTGACCTGCTCGGGCCCGCCGCCGAGGAACTCGGCCAGCTTCAGGGCGAGATACGTCTTGCCGGTCCCGGGCGGGCCGTACAGCACCAACTGCCTTTCGTCCCAGAGTAGATCACGCACCTCGCGCAGCCAGGCGGTCCCGTGCACGAGGAGTTCGCCGGCCAACTCGTCCGTGGGCTCGGGCAGCTCCAGCTCGCGCCGGGCGGTGAGCGCGGGGATCTCCACGCTCGGGTCGCGATCGGCGGCTTCGGCCTCCTCGATCAGGTCCTCGTCGCTCATCCCCAGACCGTCGATGAGATCCTTCACCGCGGTCAGATCGACGACGTCATGCTGTGCGGAGAGCTTCTGCTGGAGTGCCTCGGGCAGGTCCTCGTACGCGTACCCGTCATCCGCCCAGTCCACCGGCCGGCGCAGATCCGACCGGCCGTCCTCGGAGGCGAGTTGCTCGGCGTCTCCTGTGATCTTGCCGACGTACAGCCGGCCGCCCGAGATGGTGCACATGGTGTCACCAGGCCGCATCCGGGAGAGGAACATGTGCATTTCCTCGACCAGCTGCACCTTCTGGTTGTAGGTCGCGGTGGAGGCGTAGTCCTCTTCGACGGCGGTGCGCAGCCGGTCCTTGCTGATGCCCTGCTCGAAACCTTGTCGCAGGTGACGTACTCGCAGAGTCACCAGCCCCTCGGGCAGCCACAGACGCCGGACGAGGTCGAGGCCGGAGACGTTGGAGCCGCGCACCAGCCAGGCCCGGTTGGGCCCCCACCACACCTGGTCGAGGTAGTCGGAGAGCGGATGGCCGTCGGCGGTCTTCCACTCCAGCCATCCGTTGGCACTGCGTCCGACCAGGATCTCTGCGGCGGCCGACGGCGAGTTGCACTCGACGTCCCGTGTCGTCTCCAGCCAGCCGGGCCAGGCGGTCGATTCCGTGAGGATCCCTTCGCCGATCAGCCGCTGCCTCAGCCGGTAGGACGACGGCATGCGCACGGGGAAGGACGGCACCACCTCCGGCCGCCCCGGAGACCCGGCCAGGACGACGAACTTCTGGCTGCCGTTCGTCCCCTTCTCTGTCAGCAACCGTCCCCGGGCTTCCGGGCCGCCGCCCGGCAGCTTCAACCGGAACTCCGGGTACGGTGTGCCGTCGTCGGCCTTGGTCACCATTTCCCCCATTCGTGCACCGTGCGTTCATCCAGAACGATAGGGGGCGCCGCTGGCAATGAGCGCCCCCGAGCGGAGTACGTACCGTGACGCGGCACGCGCCCTCAGGCGCCCCCCGCCGACGTGACGGAAGTCGTGCCCGGGCTGCCGCGCAGGGCGGCGAGGAGTGAGGTCACCTCCAGCAGCCGGGTCTGGATCTCTGTCGGCGCCGGGGGGAGTTCGTACGTGCGGTAGTGACATGCCGCGCTGAGCGCCGCCCAGGTGGTGCGACACCGGCGGGCGGTGTCGTGGCCCGCGTACCACTCCAGGCACAACATCCGATGCTTGCCGATCCGCGTCATCGACGGAGTGACCTGCTGCCAGTAGGCGTCCAGGGCCTGGTCGAGCGCCATGCGGAGCAGGACCGCGGCGGCACGGGCACGCTGGCCCGGGCCCAGGGTGGTCACGGTGCCGGCCTCGGGCAGCAGGAGACGATCGGCGGCGGTCACAAGGGTCTCCGGGGACGCGCTCATCCGAGGCCTCCGGCGCTCCGAGTCCCCGTGCTGCTCCGGATCGCCGTCGCGAGTGCCTTGGTCCGGCGGACGAGATCCTTGCGGTCGCCGACGGTCGGCAGGGGCGTGTGGGCGCCCGAGTTGAAGGACTCGATCAGCGTCCATCCTCCGGGACAGACCCGCTCGACGGCCGCACGGGCGTGCTGCTGCTCGTCGCCGAGCAGGGCGAGGGACACGTACGACTTGGTGCGCTCAAGGGACTCCACGCGCTCCTCAACTGCCCGCAGCCCAAGCCCTTCCTCGTCGCGGAGCCTGCGCCGAACGGTCTCCAGACAGGCGGCCTCCACCGCCACCCGACACATGGCGGGCAGCACGTGATCGGCCACGTCCTGCGGCAGGTTGGGGTCCAAGGAGACGGCCCGCGCCTCCGTGAGAGCCTGTTCCACCGGGTCGGTGAGCCTCTCCACTCCTACCACCGAGTCGGTCTGGCGGCTCACGCGCAGGACGGTCGCCCTGATGCCGAGGTGTGCGACGGCCTGCTGGAGCCGGGTGTCGTGGGTGAAGACGATCACCTGCCTGTCCTGGGCGCACGCGTCGAGGACCCGGGCCAGACCCTCGACCTTCTCGGGGTCCATGGACTGCACGGGGTCGTCGATGACGAGGAAGTCGAACGGGCTGCCGGCGTGCGTGGCGCGCGGCAGGAACAGGGAGAGTGCGAGGGAGTGCAGCTCACCCTGGCTCATCACGCTGTAAGCGGGGGCGGACATGTCGTCCACAGAGACGTCGAGGATGACCTTGCCACGGCCGGGGGTGCCGGCGAGGGTGACGGATCCGAGCGTGACGCTGCTGTGCTCGCACAGATGCTGCCACACCTCCTGGGACCGCCGCGCGAAGGGCCGCAGCCGCTCGTCGCGCAGTTCGTCGATGATCGGCCGCAGCCAGGTCCGCGCCTTGCGTGCGTGCTTGCCCCGGTCGAGCGCGGCCTCCTTCGCCTCCGCCGCCCCGAGCCACTCGGCAAGCCGAACGGCGAACGGCTGCCAGGCACCGTCGTGCTCGGAGAGCCGCCGGGCGGCCTCCTCGCGCACCTGCCGGCACGCTTCGTCCAGTGCGGCAGCGGCTCGCTCGACACGGTCCGCCAGTTCCCTGGGATGGGTGATGTCCCGGCACTGGGCCCACTCCTGCCACACCGCCGCGAGCGGGGAGCTCTCGCCCCGCAGCCACACCGGAACCGGCTGTACGAGGTCGTGTCCGGCCCGAACCGAGACCGCAACCTCCTGCCGGGCGGCCTCGGCGTCCGCGGCCGCGGTCTGGAGCCGCTCCACCTCCACCCGCGCCTGCTCGGCCCACGCCCGGTCCAGCCGGTTCTCGGCTCCGCAGACGGGGCAGTCCGTGTTCCGGGAGCGCCGCCGGTGCTCGATCGCGGTCTCCAGCAACCGGGCCATGCGGCGGGCCTCCTCGGCATCGCCGTACCGCGCCTCCTCGGCACCGGCGGCGGCCTCCCGCAGTCGGGCGACAGCCCCACCGACCTCCGCCAGATCCGGCCCGGTCAGAGTCGCGTGCCGCCGCAGCCGGGCCAGCTCGGCCTCGGCGGCGGGGGCACGGCTTGCCAACAGCGCACGCACCCGGCCGAGATCGGGCTTGGCTCCCGACAGCGCCTGTGCCGCCTCGCGAGCCCGGGGGTCGTCGAGCGCGCCCAGATCGTCGAGGAGCCACGCGGTGAGCGCGTCCACGCGATCGACCGTCTGCTTGCACTCGCTCACGACGTCCTTGACCCGGCCGTCGATCTCGGCGAGCAGTTCGAGCCCCAGGAGCTTGAAGAAGGCGTCGTGCAATCCCCCGAGTGTGCCGTTGATCATCGAACCGAGTTCGCTGTACGGCAGGAAGGGCCGGGCGAGGTCCAGCGCCTCGGCGTCGACGACCTCCGCCAGCTTCCGCTCCGAGCCGTCCGGTCCCTCGACCCGCGTGCGGGCCTCGTCGAGCTTGGTCCCGTGCCAGGTCCGCCGCAAGGTGACGGCTTCGTCCTGCTCGCCGACGGACAGCACGACCGAGACCTCAGGGGTGACATCGGGACTGTGCAGGTTGCGCCAGCCCTTCTGCCAGTCGGTGGCCCGCCGCCCGTCCCATCGGGAGTTGCGTCCCGTCAGCGCGGTCTCGGCGGCTTCGGCGAAGCTCGACTTGCCGGAGCCGTTGGGACCCGCGACGACGACCAGGCCGGGCCCGGGCGGCAGTTCGAGGGTGGTCCGCGGACCTATACCGCGCCAGCCGGCCGCGGTGATGGACCGGAGCTGCACGGGCCCGGCTCGCCCACCGCTGCTTCTGGCCGACTCCTCGGGTACCAGCTCACGCAGCAGCTTCTTCACCTGAGGTGCGAGGTCGGAGTGATGCAGGCGGTGGAGGAGGAGGTCGCGCAGGGACGCGGCAGGCTGATCGGTCATGGTCGGTTCCCGTCATCGGGCGCGGCAGAAGGGGCCGCGCGGGCTGTTGATGCGCCTTGTGGGCGCTTTGAGCATGTCGATAGCTCGTTAGCACTGTCAACGCATTTGCTGGATTCCAGGAATTCGAATTTGTGTACGCAAGGAAGGTGCCGGGCTGAAACAGCGGCGGCCGGCCGACCCGGAGCGTGATCTCTCCGTGCGACGTGACTCGCTCACCGACTGGCGACCAGGCGTGATCAGGTCATGCCCTTGCGTTGATCCGGCCGTCGATCCGGCGCGGTGCGGGTACCGTCTACAGCGCAGCCGACGCCTACCATCGAACCGGGAGCACGACCGTGACCGCACTGCACGCGCAGCCGCAGCCCGGTGAGCCGCTCATCCCCATGCCCGCCCTGACCCCCGACGCCCTGCGTGCCGCCGTCGAAGAGCTCACGCCGAGCCGCATGCCGGCGTTCGTCCGTGATCTCGTCGAGGCGACCACCAGTGCTCAGCGGGCCCAGTCCCTTGCGCCACTGCGCACCTTTGTCCACACCTGGGGTGTGTTCGTCGCGATTCAGCGCTACCCCTCACGAGCCGATCGCCTGCGTCACCTGGAGGACGTGGTGAGCGGCGGGGTGGAGGATCCGGCGGAGGCCATCACCGAGATAAGGAGGATCCACGCGGAGGCGGAGGCCGAGGCCGGCTTGTGACCGACTGGAAGTGGGACTACAACCCCAGCGAGGAGTACCTGATCGCCGGACTCCCCGTCGGTGTGGTCGCCGAGGTGGAGCGCATCGCCACCGAACTCGCTGCGCTGGGCCGCGACGCCGAGACGGCGGGGAGCAGGCCGGAGGACAAACCCGGCGGGCTGAGGAACTTCCCGATCTTCGGCGGACGCGGCTTCATCCAGTTCCTCGCCGTACCCCGGCACGAGTGCGTCTACGTCTGCAACATCGTCTGGAACGGGTGAGGGCCTGTCGCTGGTCAGGACTCGTCTTCGTCGGGCAATGCCTGGTTCAGGCGCCTCCAGCGGATCGACGACAACACCTGGCGGCCCACCGCGGGTCGGAGCTGGTTTCCGGGGCCTGACCAGCCGTTTCGGGTGCGGGAAGTGCTCGGGGCGCGGGGAAGCGGAGGGATCCGGGCCGTGTGGCGCCGGATCCCTGTCTACGAGCGGGGTGCGCGCAGGTCGATCGGTGTCCGGTCACGTACCCCGTCCAGGACCGTGTGATCGACGGACGGGCGGGGCCGGGGCGCCGCCGCGGTCAGGGTGATGGTGCCGCGGTCGCTCAGCGCGGTGTGCCACTCGCTCGGGCGGGGCCGGGTTCCGCGCTCGCCCGCGGCCTGGGCGAAGAGTCGTCCCGCTGCGGCGGCCTGACGCTCGTTGAGGCAACCGGCGACGGGCCGCAGTTCCTGGTCCGGTCTGAGGTACGGCTCCTGCGCGAGAATGCGCCCCGCGGTGAGGGCAGTCTTGTACGCGTCCGTGTCGACACTCGCCTCGGTGGAGGGGGCGAGCGGGTCGTTCCAGTCGGGAGTGGCGGCCTGGGCCTGGACGGCGTCACGCCCCACCCTGCGGAAGCCGTCACAGTCCAGGAAGTGGACGGCGGGTTCGGGCGTGAGGGACCACAGGACGTTGGCCTGCGAGATGTCCCCGACCACCAGTCCGGCGTCGTGGAACCAGCCGATGGCTTCGACGCAGACCAACGCGAGAGTCCGGCGCTGCTCGGGAGTCGGCTGCGACACTTCCTGCCAGGCCACTTTCGGAGGCCGGATCAGGTACTGCAACTCCAGGAGCTTCGTCGTCCCGGTCGCGGTGCGCCACGTCATGGGAGACGGGGCACGCTGCATGAGGAAACCGAGCGTCCGGCCGCCATCGACCACCCTGCACAGCGGCCAGGCGGCGAGTGCGTCGAAGCGGACCCGATCGGCCTGGCCGAGCCCCTGCCGGAACGCGACCAGGTCCGCGAGCGCACGGCCATTGACCTTGGACGGATCCTTGTACTCCTTGTAGAGCAGCAACCCGTCGCCGACGGCATGCACCTCACCCTGGCCGCCGCTGCCGACCCGGTCCCCCAGCGTGAGCGACGAGCGGGCGACGTCGGCGCCGTCCTCGGTGCTCATGCCTGCTCCTCCCACACACAGACGACGGTCCGGTCGTCGTCGTAGGACTTGGCCCGTGTCTGCGCCTGCCACAGGAAGTCCGACAAGGACGGGGCCTCGGGCCCGCCCCACGCGCCGGCGAGGCGGCGTGCGAACTCGGGGTCCTTCTGGCTCAGGGGGTTGGTGATGCCGTCGGTGCCCAGCAGAAGAACCTCCCCCGGCACGGTGCGCAGCACAGTGGCCTTGACGCTGCGGTAGGCGTGCGGGAGAGCCTCGGTGCGGGTGTCGAGAAGTTCCCCGCCGCCGTCCGGGTCCCCGTGCTCCCAGCGGCCATCACGCAGCACGAACAGGCCACCGTCACCCACGCTGAAGAGGACACGGTCGCGGATGCGCCCGTCCGTGGGGATCAGGAGGACGTGCAGCGTGGTGGCGTAGTCCTGGTCGGCGTAGGGACGGGGCTGATGCTGTGCGGCACGTGCCCACCCGGAGCGCAGTTCGGCGGCCGCGCCGGCGACCGCCTTGGTGGCCAGGACCCGAAGCTCGTCCTCGTTGCGAGCGCACAGGGCCGCGTAGATGCTCTCGGCCTCCCGGTCCAGGTAGACGGCTGCCAGGCGCGAGAACTGGTAGGAGCCCACATGCGAGTACAGCGCGGAGCCCACGCCGTCGGCGACCGCCAGCAGAAGCAGCTCCGCCTCCGGCGGACCGATCCGCGTCACCGCCATGGCGTCCTGGCGGCAACTGCCCTCCCAGTTGTGGGAGTCGCCCCGCACCGAGGCGGCACGCACGGTCAACCGCCCGATCTGGGCGCCGTCCAGCAGGACCACGGGTGAGAAGGGCGCGAAGGGGTCCGCGTCCCGCACGGAGGGTCGTCCCAGGGGATGGGGCGGATAGCTGGGAGGGCGATTGCCGACGTGCGCCGGCACTCCCCGCAGACGCTCCGTCTCGGGCTCCGCGAACGTTTCCGGCTGCGCCAACGGCTCGGGCTCCGCGAACGCCTGCCGCGCCGGCGGTACCGTCGGCGCGGTGGCTTCGGGGACCCGAGGGAACGTCTCGCGTGCCATGACGCCGTACGGCAGGCCCGCGATGTGCGCGTCGAGGCCGTCGGGATCGGCGGCCCCACCCGTGCGGCGGGGGTCATGTCCCGGATCGTCGTACGCGCCGCGGGATGCGTCGTGGTTCATCGGGCCGCTCACAGCTTGTCCAGGGAGAGGCTGGTGAAGCCGGGCACCTGCTCGTCCACCTGGAGCTGGAACCCGTCCCCGCCCTGTGCGGCCATGCTGGTCGCCGAACTTACGATGGACCGGGTGAGGCTGGAGGCGAACTCGCGGAGCGCGACGGCCGGGGTGATGGAAGCGTCCTGCTGGATGAACGCCTTGAAGTTGGCCACCTCGGTGATGATCGCCGCGTCGGCGTCGCTGATGCCGAAGGCGATGATCTTCGGGGCGTAGCGGAACCCGTTCAGCTCCTTGAGCGTCGTACGCCAGCCGTCGTCCGTGGGGATGCCGTCGGACAGGAAGAACACCACGGGCCGGTACACGTCGTGGCCCTCCGCCTTCAACGCCGTGACGTCCTTCTCGATGGTGTCCTTCAGCAGACCGAAGGCGGCTCCGAAGGAGGTCACTCCGCCCGCCGACAGAGACGGCAGCTGTGTCAGCTCGCTCAGGTCCGCGAGCGGTTGCAGCACGGACGCCTGAGTGGAGAACCCGATCAGGGCGAAGCGGGTCTTGTCCGCGACACTGGGGTTGGTGCTGATCTCGTGGTGCAGGTCGGGCAGGGCCGAGTTGATGGCGTCCACGCCGGTTCCCGCCATGGAACCGGATTCGTCGCACACCATGTAGAAAGGCAGGATCTGCATGAGCTCTCCCGAGCGTGGGCGTAGGTGACGGCTCAGCCGTCAACGGGTGTAGAAGTAGATCTCCAGGTCGGCCGAACCCGCGGAACCGCCGTTCCAGAAGTCCCGCGTCGTCGCGTCGGTGAACATGTCGGGTCGTGCCTTGCGCAGCGACTTGTTGATCTCGCGCGCGTAGGCCTGACCGTCACCGGGCTCGGGGGCCTGGCCGAAGGTCAGCACGAAGGCGGCGGCGCGGCCCTGGTAGCGAGCGGTGGCGGCTCGTAGTTGCTCCACCATGCCTGCCGTGTCACCGACCGTCGCCGTCACATGGACCTTCACCGGCTTGCGTTCCACCGACCGAGGACCCTGCGGAGTCGGACTCGGGCCGGGTGACGGCTCCGCGTCGGGGGACGCGGTGGACGGGGAAGGACGCGTGGCGGCCTGCGCGGCCAGCGGATCGCCCCGGTCTCCCATGGACACGAGGGCGAGGACGAGCAGCATGTCGGCGAAGAGCCACCCGGCGAGATGCAGCGGAGTGAAGCGGAACCCTCTTCTCACCGGGCTCACCGTCCGGATCCGATTCCGGCCCGCAGTTCCTTCGCCTGCCGCAGCTCGTCCTCGGCCTGCCTCTGGGCCGCCTCGGCCCCCGCCCGCGCCGCCTCCGCCCCGACCCGCGCCGCCTCGGTCTCGCGCAGGGCCCGGACCAAGGCGTCGGTGACGTCGGTGAAACGGCCGGCCGCTTCGTGCAGGGCGAGGCTGCGGGTCTCGATGCCGAGCAGGGCCTCGCGGGAGGCCTCCGCGGCCTCACCGGTGCGTTCGGCCACCGCACCGAGGTCGTTCAGCAGCCGGCCGTTGACATCCGCGACGACCTCGATGCCGGTGGTGAAACCGCGCTGCGAGGCGGCCAGTACCGTCAGGGAGTCCTCGACCTGCTGAGCCGCGTCGGTCAGCGCCTTGTGGACGCTGGTGCCGTTGGCGCCGACCGCGGCCTCCAGCCGGTCCGCGGTACGGGCGAGGAGATCGCGCATCGCGTCACCAGCCCCGCGCAGTTCTCCCGCCGCCTTGTCGAGCACACCTGTCTGTCCGTTGACCGCGTCGGCAAGCCGTCGGCCCGCCTGCGTCACCGGGTCGTCCAAGCCCTGTACGGCGGTCCGGATGGCCGTCCCGCTGTCCCGCACGGTCTCCTCGATGCGCAACACCACCTGCTCGATCGGCCGCACGTACGCCTCCGCCTGGGCAAGACGCTGCTCCGCCTTGTCCATGGCCTCACCCACCACCTGGGCGGCCTGGGTCAGCTTCTCCTGCGTGGCGATGGCCTTGGTCTGCATACGCTGGAGCCGGCCGGCCGCCGAGTTGAGCTCTGCCGCGAAGCGCTGCGGGGAGGCGAATCGATGTTCGTTGAGCGAGAGCTGCGCCCTGGTGAGGACCGGGACCAGGCGGGCAAGGGCCGCACGGGTGCGTCCGCGAGCCTCCTCCGCACTGCGTTCGGCCGCGGTACGCCGGTAGCCGTGCACGGCGGTGAGAACGAACAGCATCGCCAGGGTCAGGCACCCGCCCACGGCGACGTGCCCGAACCGGAAGACCTCTCCCAGGTGTCCGTCAAACCCGGACTGCCAGAGCTGCAGGAACGGCCGGCCCGCGGCCTTGGGGTCGTCACCCGTGAGCGCCCCGTACGCACTGGACGCCTGCCACAGGCCGAACCAGGTGAAAAGCAGCGGCAGGAAGACCAGGGCTCCGAGCACCCAGTCCAGCACGGAGTCGAACCGTGCGCCCCGGCCTTCCGCCACGGGCCTGGCAACGCTCTCGGGGCGGGCGAAGTGCCCCATCAAGTCGAGATCGGCCCATGCGTCCAGGGCCTGCGTGTCGGTGGAGTCGAGAGCCTGTGCCAGCGCGCGCAGTTCCTCGGCGCGCGGTGCGAGCGCAGGATCCTGCGCCAGGTCCTCGAGGTGACGTGCCGTCACCCCTTTGTCGAGTTGTGTCGCCGTGAACATTCCCACCCCTGCCCGGTGACGCCGGGTCGTTCTTGCGTATCCAAGTGCGGCGACGGTCGGGCCGGGACCAGCGGCGCGTGCCCCCTGCCGCGCAGAACGAACTGATGGAGACTTTCACATCTTCTTCACCAGGCGCGCCATAATAGACGACGATCTCATCGGCGGACGGCGTGGCATGAAGCGGTCATGTGGAGCGCTGGACCAGGGGGGCTTCCTTGAGCGGTGACGGCAGGCGGCGGGGTGTCATCCAGCTGACCGGAGGCGGGTCTCCCGCCGAGTCCGAGAGGCGGACGGCGCGGGAGCCGGCGCCACACACGGTCGACCTCACCCGGCGGACACCACGAGCCGAGATCGCGGGGCGGGGTGTCCTCCAGGTCAACCTCAACTGGTCAGTCGCCTCCGAGGCCGATCTCGATCTGGGCTGCATGGTTCTCACCCACGACGGCATGGGTACCGCCGTGCAGCCTCTCGGAGCCGCGTTCGGCGATCTCGACGCCTGGCCCTACGTCAGCCTCGACCAGGACGACCGGACCGGCGAGACCTCAGACGGGGAGACGCTGCGCGTCAGCCTGGAGCACCGACGCCAGTTCACCAAGCTCCTCGTCTATGTGTACATCTACGAGGGCGCGGCCGATTTCCGGACCCTCGGAGGCGTCGTCACCATCAGCGCGCCGAGCGGCACCTGGCGGATCCACCTCGACGACTCCCCGGCCGGAGCGACCTCGTGCGCCATCGCCCTGCTGACCCCGGGGCACGACACCCTCGACCTGCGGCGAGAGGTCCGCTGGTTCACCGCCCGGCCGTGGTCGTCGAACCAGCAGCTCATCGACCAGGCCTACGGCTTCGGCTTCGAGTGGGTACCGGGGGTCAAGCCCCCTCTGTAAGCGGGCGGTTCGCCTGCTGATGAGGGCGGCAACCGTCGAGTTCCGCCCAGACCGTCTTGCCCGGGAGCGGGTACGGCTCCGTGCCTCAGCGGTCGGCGAGGGCCGTGACGAGGAGGGGGTCTCTTCGGTTTCCGCTTCTGAGCCGGTCCCGGCCAGCAGGAGCCCTACCACCGCGTGTCATGCTGTGACGGTCTTCAAAGGGGAGGGTGAGATGACCGAGAAGCCGCTGACGCACAAGCAGGCGCTCGCCGCGGTGATCCAGGCACTGGGCGGCACCTGGGACACCGAACGTGCCGTACTGGCCTTGCGAGTCGCCGGGTACCGGCCGACGAACGACGAGGCCGCGGGCAAGGAAGCACGCCACAACCTGCGTGAGCTCGCCAACGACGGTCTGATCGTGAGGCCCGACCCGGGCCAGGCCGTATATCGGCTGGCGTAGTCGCCGGCACAGGGCTCCGGCGCTGCCCCGTCAAGGGGTGGCGGATTCCTGGAAGCCGTTCGCGGTGATGTGGGCGATGGCTGACGGATGGCTGGTCAGCCACTCACCGCACACCCGCCAGCGGGGAGAGGTGCCGTCGCTGAACTCGGGGCGTACCTCCGCGACGAGCTTGTGGTCGCAATCGCCACGTGACGCCATGGAGCAGATCACATCGCCCTGTTGCTCAATGGCCGGTATGTACGGGTGGATCGACAGGATCGGAGAGCGCATCTCCCGCGCTGCTGCATGAGGCATGGCGTGGAGCGTAACAACGCGGCTTCGCCGGCCGCTTACGCGCCGTGCGATGCGGCGGTCGGCGGTCGGCGGTCGGCGGTCACGACTCGTCCTCGTCTCCCAGCTCGTTGACGAGTGGTACGAGGAGCGGGTGGACGGAGAAGCCGGACGCGGGGCCAGGGCCCGCGTCGTATTCGGCCTTCAGGACCTGGACGGCCGACTCCGGGATCTTGCCCAGGTTGCGCAGCAGACCGGTGATGCGGGTGACGGGTTTGGTGAAGCCTCTGAGGGAGCGGCCCTCGGGGTAGTGACAGATGTCGTAGATGCGCTTGGCGTCCGCGACACCGTCCATCTCGGCGGCGTACTTGATGACGGCGACCCTGTCCTCGTAGTTCTCGTAGGTCAACCGGTCGAAGAGTTCCTGGAGCGTGTCGGTCGTCCAGCCGCCGTAGGTTCCGTCGTCGGTCCCGATCCGTTCGACGCGTTCGATGTCCTCGACGGACCCCTCACGCAGACCGAACTCCAGGATCGGCGCGGCGACCTCCAGGAACCGCTTGGGAGTGAGCATGAACAGCCGCCCGCCGCCCCGGGTCCTGAGCTCCTCGGTCAGTTCCGGCCGGGGGCCGCGGTTGAAACCCTGCTCCTTTCGCCACCAGTCCTCCTTGACGTCCGCCGTCACAAACAGCACGTCGCACTGGCGGCGGCCGGCCTCCCGGAGGATCTGCTCCCACACGAGATAGTCGGCGGCGGCTCCCACACCTTCCTTCGTCTTGTCCATGTAGCCTGGAGGCAGCCGCTTCTCGACGCGGCGCATGCCCTCCGCGATCGCCTTGTCGTGGTCCTGCGGACTCAGTGGAGCGCCGACCCGGCCGTCGAGCGCGGGCTCCAGTTCCGCGATGACGGGATCGGTGCTCGTGTCGTGGGTGATGTTCTGCCACTCGCCCTCGCCGACCTTGACGATCGTCTCCTGCACGTCGTCGAAGACCTCGTTCAGCTGACCGCGCAGACGGTCGGTCTCCTCCTCCGGCAGGGCCACGCGATTGGCCCAGGTACGCAGAGTGCGCTCCGCCTGGGCCGCATGACCGGCCATGTCCTCGGCGGCCTGCGCGCCGGAGGACCGTGCGTCGCTGAGGGTGCTCTCACGGTTGCGCCAGAACTCCACAAGGACCTGGTGAGGCACCCACAACCGGTCCTCCACGGCGCCAAGTGCGCGCAGCAGGTCGCCGCGCGCCTGCTCGGTGTACCGATAGAGGTTCAGCAGGACGTTGGCGTCGGGGGCGACCAGACCGTGGGTCAGCACGGAGGTGAAGTCGTCGGTGGTCGGGGTCCGGAAGGCACCGAAGTCGTCGAAGAGACCTCGGTTGTCCGCCCCGGCCGTCGTGTCCTCTGTCACTGCGCCCCCGCCGTCGCCGTGTGCCGCGTCCGAGGGGCGTACCGGTCCGTCCCCTTCGTGTTCGCCTGCCGGGACCGTAGCGCGTCGCAGACGACCAGAGGGAGTGAACGCGGAACTCTCGCCGCTCTGTTGGCCGGGCTGGGCGTCCCGTGTCAGCTGGACCGCTGGCTCACCTCGGCCCAAACGGTCTTGCCAACCGGCGGATGCGGTTCGGTGCCCCACCGGTCGGCCAGCGCGCCGACCATGAGCAGACCGCGGCCCCTCTCCCCGTCTGTCGCCGAGTCGGTTGGCACGACCGAGAGTTGCCCGCCCTTGGCGTCGGTGGCCGCGATGTGGAGGAGTCCGGTCGTGGTGTCGAGGGTGAGGGAGAGGCGGAAGTCGCGGCCTTGGACGTGGCCGTGCAGGGCCGCGTTGGCGGCAAGCTCGGCGACGATCTGTTCGACCCTCTCGGCCACTTCGGGTGACAGGTCCCAGGCGCGGAGCTGAGTGGTGGCGAGGAGGCGTGCGAGACGGGCTCCTCGACGGGTGGAGGACAGGCGCTGGGCGAACGTGGCCACGGTGCCAGGTGGTTGGGGAAGGATTGCGCTCATGGGGCCACCGTGGCGGGCGCGTGGGGGCGCGCTCCAGGAGTGACGCCCGTACGGTGCGTCAGCGTACGGACACATTCTGTGGACGGTACGCAAGGTCTTCCGTCACGCTGGGTGCCGTCAGGCGTGGGGCGACAGACAGTGCGTGTTGCGTGTACGGAACGGGAGGTGGCCGCGTATGACGGGCGGCATCGACATCATGACCGACGGCGGCGGCGACGGGGAGTCGGTCGGCGGTGAGCAGGATCGTGAGCCCGACCCCTCGGACAGTCTGCGGACCTGGGGTGCCGTCCAGCAGGCGCTGCGAGAGCACGCGGGATACAGCAGGGCCGAGTTCGCGGACCTGGTGCGCTTCTCCAGGCACACCGTGGAGTCGGTGGAGCTGGGGCGGAGGATGCCCGACGAGTCGTACGTGGTGCGGTCGGAGGAACTCCTCGGGAACACCGGGGCGTTACGGAAGTCGTCGAAGTACGTGACGCGAGGGCGGGGGGATGTGGGGCTTGCGGCTTGGTTCCGGCAGTGGGCTCGGCTGGAGCGGGTGGCGGTGAGTCTGTACACGTACGAGTGCAGGCTGGTGCCGGGGCTGTTGCAGTCGGAGGGGTATGCGCGGGCCCTGTTCGAGAACCGGCTGCCGCTGCTGACCGAGGAGCAGACGAAGGCCCAGATCGAGGCGCGACTGGAGCGGCAGCGGATGCTTCGCGACCGGCTGACGGTGCCGTTTCACTTCATCGTGGAGGAGGCCGTCTTCCGGCGCAGGCTGGGGGGTCGTGAGGTGCTGCGGGGACAGTTGGATCTCGTGCTGGAGCTGACGTCGCCGCCCAACGTGATGCTCCAGGTCATGCGGACCGAGGCTGAGTTCCATGCCTGCATGGACGGTCCGGTGCAACTGTTGGAGACGCCTGAGGGGCGGCGGCTGGCGTACTCCGAAGGACAGGAGAACGGCCGGCTGATCTCCGACCACAAAGAGGTGCGCGTCCTCCAGCAGCGCTATGACACACTGCGCTCGCAGGCCCTCAACCCCCAGGACTCGCGGGGCCTGCTGGAGCGACTGCGAGGAGAGCTATGAGCACGACGGAACTCGTCTGGTTCAAGTCCAGCTACAGCGGCAGCTCGGGTGACAGCTGCATCGAGATCGCCGTCACCGGACAGGCCATATGCGTTCGAGACTCCAAGGACGTGACTCGCCCGTACTTCGCCGTGGGGCGAGATCACTGGACGGAGTTCGTGGCATTCGTGGGTTCCGTGGCCGAGGCCTGATCCCTACCGCGCCCGTCAGGTCAGGGTGTTGCGTAGGTGCGAGCCGAGGTACCCCACGTACACCAGGCCTGTCCCCGGTCCGTCGTCGTAGAAGTGCAGGCGCGGAGCGATGGTGTTGCCCGAGCCGATGCGCAGGTGAGCCTGCATGAAGACCTCGCCGGCGGGGTCCACCGACGTGGGTACGCGAAGCATGCGTTCCCGGCGGAGCTTGTCCTTGCGGGCGACGGTGTCCGACTCGCGCATCGCGACCTTGGCCGCCGGGAACGGGTAGGCGTGTGACTTCTCGCTCTTGCACCAGCTGAGGAAGTCGCCGCCCGCGGTGCCGTCAGCCGAGGCCTTGGCGAAGTGGTTCAGGGCGAGGAGAGCGTCCCAGGCGACGTGAAGCCAGTTGTCCACGGACTGGCTGTCGAGGTCGCGGGTGATCTTCTGCTTGCCGGTGAAGGAGAGGTGCGGGAGTTCGCCGAGGCGGTCGAGCAGGTCGGAGAAGGTTTCCGGGTAGACGATGTCGGGAGCCGGGGGCTCGGCGTTGGCGGCTCCGAACTCGCCGGTATTCCTGAGCTGTTCCTGCAGGAAGCGGACGCGGCGCTGGACGGCCTGGAACTGCTCGTACAACTCCTCGTTCTCGCCACGGAGTTCATCTGCGGCACGGTCCGCCTTCTCCAGGTCCGCGTTGAGTCCGCTGATCTCCTGCGTTCGGGTCGCCTCGATCTGTTCGGCCTCATCAAGGAGTGCGTTGAGGGTCCTGTTCTCGACGGTCAGCTTGTCGAGGTCGGAGCCGTGGGCTTGCTGACGCGGTCTGGTGCGCTGGATGGGCAGCGATGCGAGTGCGCCGGGCAACTGTTGTCGCAACGCCAGGCGTTGAGGAAGGAGAGCGAGGGTTTTCGCGGCTCGGTGTACGTCCGCCTCAAGGGTTCGCCGTGACATCACCGGGTGGCGTTGGGCGTCCGGTTTCCAGGCGGGGTCTATGCCGGGGAGGTAGGTGCGGATGCCACCGCCGAACACAGGGTGGAATTCGAGAGCCCTGTTGAAGGCGGGCTGGGCCTCGGGCGAGAGAACGTAAAGGATGGCGAGGCCGGGGAGGTACTTGCAGGCGGTCTCCACTGTGGTTTCGGCGTAGCCGTCGGCGTCGGCACCATACGGGACGGTGGCGACGACGACGGGGAGGCGGCGCTGCTCGTCGCAGAGTTCCTCGATGACCTCCTGGACGTCCTCCGGCTCGATGAAGGTGGGCTTCGCCTTCACCTCGGCGAGGCCGTCCCTGGCGTCGAGGGAATCGAGGAGGAGGCGTGCGATACCGGGCGTGTTGGCGCGGGTCGGCGGCCTGTCGGGAGACAGCGGCATGTGCTCGATGTCAACCTGCAGCCAGGTGCGGTCCTCGGTGTCCCGATGGTCCCGGCGGATGGTGAGCGTGGACTGCCAGGTCCCGACTTGCGGGGACGGAGTCTCGCGCATGCGCCAGCGGGTGTATGCGCCACGCAGGCCTGATGCCGAGTCACGGTCGAGCGTGACGTTCACGGCTATGTCGTTGCGGCCCTCGTCCAGCGCGGACGTGTCGTAGCGCTTCTGTTCCAGCCAGGCGTACAGCTGGCGTTCGGTGAGGGCGGAGGTGGTCACGTAGTCCTGCGGGGTCGACACGACCATGCGGTAGCCGCGAGGTTCCATCGGCGGTCCCTTCGACACGGTCGGTCAACGCTGGCCGGCCGCCTGGTTGCTACTTGGAGAGGCTGTGGATCGGCTTTCGGGGTGGCGGGGCCCGTGGCTCGGGAGTGGGGTGAGCGGGAGAGGTGTAGTTCTCGCTTTCGACGGGCGGGGTCACCAGGGTGAGGCGGACAGCGGTCATGCGGTCGTACTCGGCGAGGATCAGTTCCTTGGTGGGGTACGCGCCGTACTGGGCCCAGTCCTTACGGTGACGTGAGGAGTGTTCGCGGTTCGTGGGGTTCGCGGTGGGGGCCTGAATCGCGTTCGTTCCGGCGGTCACATGGCGACGTCCGCCGCCGGGACACCGCGTCAGTGGAGGTCGGGTCCGCCTGCCTCGGCTATCTCGTCGAGCAGGCTGATCGCTTCGTCGGCGTCGTCCGGGACGTCCGGGTCGGTGTCGGGGAACGACACGGATGCCTCATCGTCGGCGAGATGTGGGTACTTCTCCAGCAGGAACCGCCGCCGGTATGCCATGTCGGCGGCGTCGACGACTCCCTCCAGGGTGGTCCAGTTGAAGGCGCCTCCCATGACGATCCCGAACGCCGGTACGGCCTTGCCGAGCCCCTTCTTGGTGAGGCGGAAGCTGAAGGCCTTCGCGAACTGCTGAGAGACCTTGGTGACAAACGCGTCGTTCAGTTCCTTCCACGCTTTGCCACGGAAGAGTGCTTGGGTGAGTCGCGAGATGTCGGCCATCGCGGCGTTCTTGGCGGTGGCCGAACTCGCCGTCCCGACGTTGACGACAGACATCACGAAGAGCTTCTCGGCAGGCTCTTCGGGGTCGTAGCCGTAGAACAGCGAGACATGGCCGACGGCGCGGGACGCGAGCCCGAGGACGGCCACGGTATCGGCGGCGAAAGCGCCCGCGATCGCACCGCCCGAAGGCGCTGACGCCGCGCCGGCCGAGGCGGCGATGACGAGCTCTCCTCCGGAGATCACCAGCCCCGCACCCGCTCCCGCGAGCGCCGCGGCGGCCGGGTAGTACCAGCTCGCCCCGCGTCCCCGGACAGCGTCGATCTGCTTGAGGTCGAGGCGGCGCAGGTCGGAGAGCGACGCGACGTCGTGCCCGCGCTTCGTGTGGAGCGCCACCACGCGTTTGGGGGAGAGTCCCGCTCGTGAGACCCGCCCCACCATCTGCCGTATGGACTGAACAGCAGTGCCGCTCCAGTCCGGCAGGGCGTCGGCGGCTCCGCGCGCTCCGGCGCCGACCTTCTGAGCGCCCTTGGCGACGATGTCCTGTCCACGCGAAAGCGCCGACTTCGCCCTGGGGTGGTTCTCCAGTTGCTTCGCGGCACGCTTGCCGAGAGCCGAGACGCCGTTCGCCACCTGCTCGCCGGCGTTGCTCATCGCCCGTGACAGCGGGCGGCCCTTGAACTGCTGGATGGCACGCCATGCGTCGAGCTCGTAGTCCGAGGGCAGCGGTCTGGGCTGCTGCGAGTCCTGCGGGTTACTCATGGTCCGTGGCGCTCCTGTCGCTGGGGCGAGTGGTCAGGCGGGGTGGCGCGGGCCGTGGCCCGGGGGCGGGGTGAGGGGCGAGGTGTACGTCTCGCCGTCCACGAGGGGCTTCTCCAGGCTCAGGCCGGCGGTGGCCATGCGGTCGTACTCGGTGAGCACGAGCCGCTTGGTGCGGAATTCGCCGTACTTGGAGATCTCGTTGTTCTTCAGACCGCCCGACTCCGACTGGAAGGTCTCCAGGATGTAGTCGGTGTCCTCGGCCGAGATGCCGTACAGGTGGAAGAAGTACGCGTCCAACTCCGCGCGCAGTTGGGAACGTCGCGTTTCGCCCCAGCGGAACGGCTCGCCCTCGTCGCCCAGGTCGCGCGCGAGAGGGGTCATGTCGTAAGCCGTATAGACGAGTTCGAGTACCCGGGGGAGGAGGAAGGGGAGGTGGGGTTCGAGGGTGGTAGGGGTGGGGATGGGGAGTTGCTTTACCACCATTCGGTTCATGTGGATCCCGCCGACTTTTTGACGAGCAACGTAGTCGTACACCAGCGAGCTCTGTGTTGCGACCAAGGCGGCGGCGAGCCCTGGAGATGACGACGGCAGCATAAGAGGAAACGTGTAGCTCACGGCGGACACGGGAAGGAACGCCGGGATCGCTGTTCGTTCGTCGGTTGTGCGGCAGACATCACGTGAACCGATCACCCAGCCGTGTCGCCACTGAAGCTCTTCGAGCCGGGCCAACACGCCGGGGACCCTGAATTCCTTTCCCTTTCGCTGGGTAGCGACTAGCCCCTTCTCCTGGATCCAGTAGCGAGGCTGAGCCACGACTTGCGGGGCCTGCTTGGCGTCGATCGGAACGCGTTGGTATTCGTCGTTGCCGAGGCCGTGGTAGGAGTTCCAGCGGTGATCGAAGTGGTGGACCATTTTGCCTTCAAAAACCGGCATCATTCGGTCATCGTCGCGAACGAACACGTTGCCATCAAGGTGCCACCCGTCCCGCTCCAAGCCCTCACGAGTGTGGAAGAGATCCGAGTCATCTGTCATGTTGAAGTGATTGCTGAACTTAATCCCCCATGGATTCCCGCCCCGGTTTTCCTCGTTCCACATCACGGGCATCCGGCGATAGATGGCCGCCGTCAGCTCCGCATCCCGGCGAGTCCGGAACACCGGAAGCGTGCCCGTGTTGGGATTGATGAGGGCGAGATCCTCGGGGCTCAGAGCGAACACGCGCTCGGGGTTGTCGAGGTCGGTGATCTCGGAAAGAAAGAAGCCGAAACGAGCGGCGGGCACCCGTGCAGCGCGGCCGGTGAGGGAGAGTAGACAGAACTTGTAGCTGGAGTGCACGCTCTCGAACCACTTGCCGCCCTTCGGTAGCGCGGGACTCTTGGGCCGCCGGTTCTCGAAGTCGTACAGCGAGACCAGAACCCCGCGCCGCGTGAAGTCGGAGAACAGGTACTGCGAGCCCGCGCCGGTGGCGATCGCCGTGGGGAGGATGACGCCGAACCGCCCGTCCGATGCAACGACGTTCGACATCCGCTCTGCGAATAGGACATCCGTCTGCAGGGAGTTGACGCCCTTGACCGTCAACCCCTTCCCGCACAAGGGGAAAACCCCTGAGTCCCCCGCGAAGTGAAACGTCCCCTTCACCGTGCGCCGGGCCTCCCGATACCGTGCCCCCTCGACCGGATGCTCCTCCTCCCACGCCACGATCCGCGTCCGACGAGCCGTACCCGAGATTGCCGCGATCTCCGGATCGACCACGCTGAAGTACTTCTTGTCCTCGAAGTCGACCTTGTCCCACGGCGGGTTCCCCACCACACACGAGAAGCCGCCCGCCCACCCCGTGGCCGGATCGACCCCACCGCCCTCGGCACCCGCGCCCGCATCGCCCTCCGGCACGCCGAATACCTCCGGGAACTCCAGGTGCCAGTGGAAGAACGCGTACTGCTCTCGCAGCCGGACGATCTCGTCGTGCGTGGACTGCGGGGCCGCGTCGCCCTCGGGGTCCTCAAGGCCCCGGAACACCCGGTGCGTGATGGCCGGCGGTGCGTCCTCCCGCTTCACCCACACGAACGCCGCACACCACGCGTCGGCCAGGTGCAGTGCCCGCAGGTACTCGGCGGACGTCGACCACTCCTTGAACGCCGACTCCTTGCGCCGCACGTCCGCCAGTGTCCGCGCCGGTGCCGAGGTGATGCGGCGCAGGCCCCTCGCGAAGGTCGTGTTGGCGACCCTGGTCTCCGGTTCGAGGTCGAACAGGCTGCCCTGGTTTGCGCGTTCCTGCTCGTTGCGTGAGAGGAGCTGCTTCGCCCAGCCCTCGTCGTCGCCCTCGGTCTTCTTGAACGCCCGATCGGGGATGCCGTCCCGCATCAGGGCCGGGGTGGCCCCGATGAGGCCGTTGCCGTGGCGGATGTGCGCGTCCAGGAAGCCGAGCGGGCGGCCCGGTTCCATGGCCTCCAGCCACAGGGACACCTTGGCCAGCTCCACCGCCATGGGGTTGAGGTCGACGCCGTACACGCAGCGTGCGACGACCTCGTGCAGGGCGTGTCGTACGGCCTCGACCGTGGGCTCGGGGTTGCGTTCCCGCACGGAGGCGACCCGCTTGGCGATGCGCCGGGCCGCCGCGACGAGGAAGTGGCCGGAGCCACAGGCCGGGTCGCAGACCGTGAGGGAGAGCAGTTCCTCGACGATCGTGTCCGCCGGGTCGGCGTGGCCCTCGTCCTGGGCCCGCCGCTCGCCGCGCCGCACCGCCTCGTCGATCACGGGCGTGAGGGTGGAGTCGAGCAGTGCCTCGGTCAGCGCGGTGGGTGTGTAGTAACTCCCGGTTTTCTTCCGGTCGTTGCCCGCGCGGTCGACCAGTTCGAACGTGCGCTCCGACGCGCTGTACTTGGGCACCAGCTCCAGCAGTGCCTCGTACACCGACCCCAGCTCCTCGGCGCCCATGTGCCGGTAGTCGACGGACCGCCAGCGCGCGGAGTTCGCGTCGCGGACGCGCGCGAGGTGCCGTACCGCCTCCAGGAAGTGGCGGTTGGCCAGGCGGGCGCCACGGAGCGGGGCGTCGGCCTCGGTGGTGTTGAAGAGGCCACCGAGGCCCGGTAGAGCCAGTTCGGGGCGGCCCTGTTCGTCGCCCAGCGCGTTCAGGACGAGCTGGAGGGCCTCGTACTGGTCGCTGTGCGCCGTGCCCTGACGGCGTACGGCCCGCTCACGCAGCCTTGCCGTGGAGAAGTAACGGGTGAAGCGGTCACGGGCCTGCTCGTCCGGGTCCGGTGTCAGCAGGGCCTCGCGGTCCTCGGCGACGAAGAGGAAGATCAGGCGGTAGACCAGGCGCAGCAGCGCCGACTGGAGTGCGGCCGGGTCGAGGTTCTCTCGCAGTTCCGTGTTGTCGGGGTGGCGGAGGAAGCCCGTGCCGAGAGCGGCCAGCGCCTGCTGGACGCCGTCGCGGTAGTGCTCCAGGGCCCGCGTACCCGACTCGATCGCCGCTGTACGCCACGCCTCCAGCGGGCACGTCGAGGGAGCGGCGCCCTCCGCGACCTCGAAACGCGACGCGTGCAGCACCCGGTACAGCAGCACGAACTCGCTGAACAGCTCACCATCGAAGATCGCTTCGAGGTCGAACTCGACGTACGACGCCGTGGCGAGCGCGCTGGAGTCGCGCAGCAGGCGGACCTGGCGGCCGTTGGTCAGGACGCCCCACAGGTGGGCCTCGGTGCGGTTCAGGCACTCCTGGAGCATTGACTGCGGCGGGACCGTGCCGGCGCCGCCCGGCCGCTTGTCCAGGTCGGCGTTCCAGGCCGTCTGGTGGATGAGGGCGTGCTGCCAGCGGTGAGAGACGGGGAACTTCTTCTCCGGGTCGGAGTCTGCGGCGATGCCCCCGGGGCCCACGGGAGTGAGCCGGCCGAAGCCGAGTTCGTGCCAGAGCGGGGCCAGCCAGTCGGTGTCGGCGATGCCCGTCGGGTCGGCGGCGGGCACGCCCGTGTCGCGGTTCTCCGGCAGCTGCTTGCGCAGTTCCCGCCACAGCGGCTTGAGGTACTCCCAGCTGCGCTCCGCCTCGTCCCGTACCGAACGCGATGACGGCAGACCGTAGTCGGCCGACGAGGAGGCGGGCACGTCCCCGTCCGCCGAGATCCTGAGCAGCATGTCAGCCGGCAGCAGCCCCCCGACCGTGTGGACGGCGGTGAACACCTGGTTGCGGGTGGTGGCGGACATCAGGCGGACACTCCAACCGGAACAGAAGCGGCGGCGGGCAGGTAGACGTAGGCGCCGAGGATGTCGGCGGGCTTCTGGGCGGTGACCGACAGGCCCCGGACGATCTCGCCGGAGGCGGCCCGCACCCGGCGGTGGGCCGCGTCCAACTCGGCGGCGAGTTCATCGCCGTACGTCTCCAGATAGCCGTTGATGTCAGGGAGTTGGCCGAGGATACGCGTCATCGTGCGCTCACCGAAGTGCGGGTCGGTGTTCTCCGACGCCGTCGCCTCCAGCAGGGCCGCCGCCTGCTCCGGTGTCAGCCACGCCCCGTTCTTCGGGGCGCCCTCGAAGGCCAGCAGGCGGGCGTCTTCCGCCACCAGTTGCCGTTCGCCGCTCCGGGACGGCAGCGTGAGGTGGAAGCGGTAGCGGACCAGCAGCAGGGTCGTCCTCGTGCTGACCGCGTCCGTCGTGATGACGCCGCAGCGGCGGGCCGGGCGGGCGCCCTCCGCCTGGGTGTCCAGGGCTGCGTTGAGGACGTGGGACGCGAGGGCGCCGACCACCAGGTCCGTGCGGACCAGGGCCGCCTCGCCGCGCGCCACCGCCGGGTCGCCGCGGAACGGGATCTCGCGGTCCTTCTCCACGACCTCCGCGCCCACCACCGGCGCCAGCGCGTCCCGCAGGCCCGCGGGAGTGCCGCCGACCTGGGCGGTGAAGTCCCCGGACTCGCGGCCACCGCCGTCGGCGCCCCGCAGTACCGCGCCCAGCGCGCCCAGTGCCTCGCGTACGAACGTCCGGATCTCCCCCGCACCGCCCAGCGCCTCCCGGATCGACGCGACCTCGCGGGCCACCTCCTCCGGGTGGATGGAACGCTGGGCGAACCGGGAGCGGGACTGCCGCTCGCGTTCCGCCGCCGAGTTCCAGTCGCTGTCCAGCTTCGCCGTGCTCACCTTGAACGCGTCCGCGCTGAACAGCGCGTCCTCGTTCTCCCGGCCGCGCATCAGCAGCCACTCCACGATCGCGTCCGTCACGCCCGTCGACAGCTCGTCGGGGACGGAGACCGAGATGCCGAGGTCCTTCTTGATCTGGCGGTGCTTCTTGATCAGCACCTCCAGGACCTTGCCGTCGATGCCGTTGTCGTCGCCGTAGAGGGTGATGACGCGGACCTCGTCGCGGCGCTGGCCGTAGCGGTCGACGCGGCCCTCGCGCTGGTCGTGGCGGGTGGGGTTCCAGGCCAGGTCGTAGTGGACGACGGCGTCGAAGTAGTGCTGGAGGTTGACGCCCTCCGAGAGGCAATCGGTGGCGATCAGGACCCGGCGGGCCGCCGCGTCCTCGCCGGCCTCCGCCGCCAGCGCCTCGATCCGCTCGATGCGCTGCTGCGGGGACAGCTCGCCGGTGACCGCCTTGACGACCGTCTTCGCGCCCAGGGGGCCGCGCTTCTTGGTCTCCGGGTCGTTCGCGAGCTGCTCGGCCAGGTACTTGGCCGTCGGGATGTAGCGGCAGAAGACGATCGGGTTGTAGCCGTCGGCCAGCAGCGCCTTGAGGTGCTTGATGAGCGCCTTCAGCTTGAGGTCCTTCTCCGGGCCCTTCAACTGCGCTGCCAGTTCGGCCAGTTCGGCGAGCTGCGACTTCACCGGGCCCTCGTCCGTCTCCGCGCCCGGCGCCACGTCCATGCCTTCCAGCGCGTCGCTGTCGGCCGCGTCGCTGTTCAGCGGGGCGCCCAGCTTGTCGGCCTCCTCCGCCGACGCCGCGATCGCCGCCGCCGAGCGGGTGGTGAGGGTCTGCGCGGCTGCCGCCGGGGACGACACCAGTGAGCGCAGCAGGGCGATCGCCGACCACCAGGCGATACGGGCCTCACGCTTGCCCTGGCCGCCCGCCTCCTCGACTCGCTCGCTCGCGTAGGCGATCGCGTCGTCCAGCAGGGCCCGGTACTCGGGGGACAGCTTGTACGTCTCGTCCTTGAAGAAGCGGTCCGAGGGGAAGGCGGTGCGTTCGGCGAGGGAGTCGTCCGCCAGGCCGTCCTCCTTCGTGAGGTACTGGCGTACGTCCGCCCGCTTGCGGGCCACGAAATGCTGGGCGAGCAGCTTCCGGCCCGTCTCCGACTCCAGGTTCACGTGCGCCAGCTCAGGCTTGACCAGGCCGAGCAGGTTCCGGAAAGCCGACTCCTTGCCGCTGTGCGGGGTCGCGGTCACGAGGAGCAGATGACGCTCGGCGTCCTCCGCCACCCGGCGTAGCAGCTCGTACCGCAACTGGCTCTGGGCGCTCGCCGAGGTGTCGTCGGCCGCCACGCACGTGTGGGCCTCGTCGACGATCACCAGGTCGGGGCAGTGGCGTACGAAGTCGTCACGGTGGCGGGTGGACTTGATGAAGTCCGTGGAGACGATCACGTTGGGGTAGCGGTCGAAGAGGGACTGGCCGAGATCCAGGCCCCGCTCCAGGCGCGACACCGTCGAGGACAGGACCAGCTCCGCGTCGATGCCGAACTTGCCGCGCAGCTCCTGCTGCCACTGCTCGGCCAGGGCCGGGGAGCAGAGCACGGCCAGGCCACTCGCCTCGCCCTGCGCCAGGAGCTCGCTCGCGATCAGGCCCGCCTCGATGGTCTTACCGATACCGACGTCGTCGGAGATCAGCATGCGGACGGTCTTCTGGCGCAGGGCCATCAGCAGCGGCACCAGCTGGTACGCGCGCGGCTCCACCGCGATGCCGGCCAGCGAGCGGAACGGGCCCGCGCCCGAGCGGAAGCCCACCCGCAGGGCCGTGCGCAGCAGGCCTGCCGCCCGCTGGTCACCGAGGTCGGTCGGCTCCGGCGGGGCGAAGCGGGCCTCCTCGACGGGCTCGAACGGGAACACCGCCGCGATGTCGTCGTCCGAGCCGCCGAGCGGGCGCAGGACGAGCAGGTCGGGCTCGCTCTCGGGGAGTACCACCCACTCGCGGCCACGGGCCTTCACCAGGGATCCGGCGGAGTACGTGAATGCCATAGCGATCTTCAAATCCTCTGGATGGGTGACTAGTGGGCGGCCGGGGAGCCGAAGTAGCGGGTGTTGGCGGCGGCGATGGCGTCCCAGTCGCCGCCGTGCGGGAAGCGGACCACGTCCCAGGTGGCGTCGAACAGCCGCTCCTCGGCGTCGGCGTCGCGCAGCGCGCTCGCCTCGGTGTCAGGGCCGTCGACGAACACCGCGACGTTGGCGCCGGGGAGCCGGTAGACGAAGTCCGGTGCCGCGTTCGCGTCGGTCAGGAAGACGTCCTTCTCGTCGGGAAGCCGCAGGCCGCGGACCTTCGCCCAGCCCAGGAAGTCGCCCTGCGCGGCCAGTTCGGCCGCCGACGCCTCGACGGCCGTGGGAGCGGCCGGGGATTCGGCCAGCAGCCGCCGGTACTGCTCCGACCGGGACTCGCCGCGCGACTCCCGCCGCGCCGTCGCCGACGCGAACCGCACCAGCAGCCCGGCCACCGTGTGCCGGTCGATCTGGGCGTGGTCGAGCTGGTTGCCGTAGGTGAGGAGGCACTCGTAGCAGCCGCGCGCGCAGGCCCGTCCCGGGCGGTGTTCCTCGTCGCCCTCGTCCTTGCCGTCCGCCGAGAAGTGGCAGATCTCCAGGGCGCGGCGGGCCGCCTTGGCGAGGGCGTCGTCCTCGGCCTGGAGTCGGCGCAGCACGCCGGCGCCGCCCTCCGCCGCCTCCATGAAGAGGATGCGGCGCCTGGGGCCGTCGTCCGGCGGGAGCAGCTCGCTGGACAGTTCGGCATCCTCCAGCTCGAAGGCGGCCTCGATGCCCCGTTCCAAGGCGTACATCAGGGTGAGCGCGATCGGCTCGGGCAGCGCCTCGTCGAGGGTGACGACGACGATGTTGCGGCGGTCCTCCACGAACGGGATGACCCGCTTCTTGCGGCGCCGCTCGTTGCCGTCCTCGTCGACCGGCGGCAACTCGCTGAAGTCGCCCACGGCTTCGGCCGCGTCCTTGTCCTTCATCCAGCGGCCGTCGGCCAGGTCCAGCCAGTAGCCCGGCGGCTCGTCCGTACGGGCGCGCACCCGGCCGGTGTTGGTGATGCGGACGGTCGCGGAGTCGCCGTAGGTGATCTGCGCCAGCTGACCGTCCGGGGCGGCGATCGTCGCGTTGAGGCGGCCCTTGCGGATGCCGTGGTCGTGGAAGCGGTACGAGGTCTCCAGCCGGAAGCCGGCCCGGCGCCGCTCCTCCTCGTCCGAGGAGATCCGCTCCCGGCGGGTGGTGTACACGGTGTGCAGGTGCAGCAGGCCGTAGGTCGCCGCGCCCAGCGGCTCGTTGCAGAAGCCGCAGCGGTCCTCGCGTTCCTTGGGCTCGTGGTGGTAGCCGCAGTTCGCGCAGCGGCGGGCCTCGCCCGTGGTCAGCTCGCCGGAGGAGTCCGGCGGCAGCTGGATGCGGGTGACCTGGTAGCGGGCCCCCTCGTGGTAGATCAGCGAGCCGGGGCCGAACTCGCGGATGGCGAGGAAGCGGGGGCGCTGCAGGTAGTCACCATCGCCACGGCGGCGGCCGATCGTCGGGATGTACGCGGCGAGGGGCAGGCGCGGGAAGCTGTAGCCGGGCAGGAAGCCCTCGGAGGCCAGGTAGCGGTAGGGGTTGAAGTCGGAGAGGACCGACTTGCTGTCGACGCTCTCGTTCATGAGGAGGTTCAGCTGGGTCTCGGCCTCGCGGCGGCGGGCGTTGGCACGGTTGCGGTCGCCCTCCGTGAGGCTGTAGTCGAGGCGGCGCTTGTTCTGGACGTACTGGTCGTCCAGGGCGGCCCGGAACAGGCTGCGCCAGCGGTCGAAGGCGCGGTCGAAGCGTTCGGCGACGGTGCGGACCTTGTCGTCGATCCAGTCGTCGTGCCACCACGTGGTGTCCGCGAAGTCCCTGAACAGCGGGCCGAGGACGTGCAGTGCCGCGTCGACCGTGCGCCGCTGGGCGCCGTCGTCGTGGGCCGCGTCCCGGATGTCCGGCAGCAGGTGCAGGGCCGGGTCCGGGCGGTCGCCGGAATCCGGGTACGACACGTCGAGCACGTCCGGGACGGAACGGCCCAGGCGCAGGCCGGCCTCGGCGATCCAGATGCCCTGGAGGTGGGAGAGGACCAGGTCCTCGTTGGCCAGGTCCAGACGGGGCGGAGCCACCGCGCCCGCCACCATCCGCCAGGGCTGGCGGAAGTAGTACTGGTCGTGGCTGTTGCCCGTCGCGCAGTACGTCGTCACCAGCGCGGGCTGGCCGCTGCGGCCCGCGCGGCCCGAACGCTGGGCGTAGTTGGCGGGCGTGGGGGGCACGTTGCGCATCATCACCGCGTTGAGCTCGGAGATGTCGACGCCGAGCTCCATCGTGGGAGAGCAGTACAGGAGCTTCAACTCCGCCTTGCGGAAGGCTTCCTCGCGCGCCTCGCGGTCCTCCGGGGACACCTGGGCGGTGTGCTCGCGGGCGTACAGGCCGGACAGGGCGTCGGCGGTCTCCCGGTACAGCTTGAGGAAGAATGTGTTGATGCGCGGGCCGTCGCCGCTCTGGTAGGTGCGGGTCAGCGGGTCGTGCGCGCCCGACTCGCCCTTGCCGGCGCGCCACACCAGCGACTGGGCGGCCACCCGGTAGCCGGTCATGGCCGCGGAAGACGCCCTGCCGTAACGGCCGGCGCGCTGCGGGGCGACTTCCACCTCCTTGACCAGGCCCGCCTTGGTCAGCACCTTCAGCAGCTCCGCGATGATCAGCTGCAGGTCGTCCTGGTCCAGGTCGCGGAAGGTACGGTCGGTGCGCCGCAGGAACTTGCCGAACCTGCCCCGCGCCGACAGGAACAGGCTCGAACGGTCCGTGCCCCGCCTGGAGGGGTGCGGGTAGGCGGTGCCGACCCGGGGCTTGTCGGCGGAGGACAGCACCCACGGGCCGACCAGCCGCTCCTCACTGGCGCGCTGGAGGGAGTCGAAGGCGTCGTCACGGAAGTACGACACGTCGATGGCGAGGGAGCGGCGCATGTCGTCCAGCAGGGCCTTCATGACCTCGGCCCGCAGTGCCGGGTCGGCGTCCCGCAGCGCCTGGTGCGTGCCCTCCCAGCGGTCCTGTTTGGCGGCGACCCAGTCCAGGTCCTCGTAGTCGATCTCCAGCAGGCCCGTCTGTTCCAGGTTGGGCATGGTGATGCGCCAGCCGCGCTCCAGGTCCAGGTAGAGCCGGAAGGCGATCACGTCCCGCAGTGTGCGGGCCGCGTTGCGGGCCAGCGACGGCGGCAGCTCGCTCTCCCCGGTGTAGTCGGCGGGGGCGACGGCGAGCGCGTTGGTCACCGCCGAAGCCAGTTCCTCGTGGTGCAGGCCGTCGTCGCCGGCGTCCAGGGCCGCCCGGTACAGGGCCCCGCGCAGCTGGGTGATCTGCACGAAGTCGTTGAAGTGGCCCGCCTGGAGGGAGGCGTCCTGCCGGTTGTCGACGAACGTGAGGAGCTTGCGCGCCTTCTTGTCGAGAGCCTCCTCGGGCACCGACTTCAGCGAGCGGACGATCGACGCCGAGACCAGCGAGGTCGCGGAGGAGCGGCCCTCCTGGTCCAGCGTCGCCAGCTTGGCGAAGTCCCGGCCGCGCGTCTGCTCGTACGCCACACCGCAGTGCAGGCAGAACAGGAACGGCGACGGGATGAACGCGGCCTTCAGCTCGCCCTGGCCCTCGCGGCCGAACGTGTCGACGGTGACGGCCCTCGGCACCCGGTCGCGGTAGGCGCGCTTGACGACCTCCTGGCCCTTGTCGTCCAACTCCAGCCAGGATTCGGGCAGTCGGCGGTCGTCCACCGCGTACTGCACGTTGGACGGCCACTCGCGCTCGTGGTCGACGTAGAGGTAGCCGTCGCCCTGGCGGCCGCCGGTCGCCGAGGTGTCGCGGCGCGCCTCGTAGCGGACCTCGCCGTCCTTCTCCGTGCGCCACACGGTCAGGTACTCCTGGCCGCACTCCCGGCAGAAGGCCAGCGGCATCAGCAACTTGCCGCCGCTGCCGGGCTGTTCGAGCTGGTAGGAGCGGGTCAGGTGACGGGAGGACTTGTCCTCCAGGGTGACGTAGACGGTGTCGCCCTTGGAGAGGAACTGGTGCAGGCGGAACGCGAACAGCGGCCGTTCGTTCCGCGGGTTGAGCGCCTGCGAGCCGGCCTCCAGGGTGGCACGGATCGCCTTCGCGCACCTCTCCTCGTCGACGCCCGACGTCTCGTGCAACTCGCGTGCCGCGACCTCGATCTGGGTCGGCGACCGGCGTACCAGGCGGCCTGTGGCGTCGTCCGCGACGAGGCCGAAGCGGTCCTCGATCCAGCGGGCCAGCGGGTCGCGCGCCAGGTCGTCGTAGGCGCGCGGGGCGGGAGAAGTCAGGCGCTCGGCCGGTACGGTGTCGGGCGCCTCGCCCGTCGCACGGACCAGGGTCTCGCCGATGACGTGCTCGGGGCGGACCGTGGTGCCGAACAGCGTGCTGGCCACACCGGCGACCACCTGCCGCTGGTCCTCCAGCGTGCCCTCGGTCGACATGGTGGCCGAGGTGCCGATGCACTGCAGTTTCTCCGCCTGGCAGGCCTCGCGGACCCGGCGGATCAGCAGGGCGACGTCGGCGCCCTGGCGGCCGCGGTAGGTGTGCAGTTCGTCGAAGACGAGGAACTCCAGGCCACGCGCCATCCTGATGAGGCTCGCCCGGTCGGCCGGGCGGGTCAGCATCAGCTCCAGCATCACGTAGTTGGTGAGCAGGATGTCCGGCGGGTTGTCGCGGATCTCCTTGCGTTTCTCGTCGTCCTCCTGGCCGGTGTAGCGGGCGAAGGTGACCGGCTCGCGGCCCGCGCCGTAGCCGTCGCGAAGGTACTTCTCCAGCTCGCGCAACTGGCTGTTGGCGAGAGCGTTCATCGGATACACGATGATCGCCCGCACGCGCTTCGGAGCGTTCGGGCCTTCCTCGTCGCGCTCGTGCAGCACCTTGTCGACGATCGGGACGATGTAGGAGAGCGACTTGCCGGAGCCGGTGCCGGTCGTCAGGACGTACGACGCCCCGGAGGCGGCGGCGTCGATGGCGTCGCGCTGGTGCCGGTGCAGGAGCAGCGGCCTGCCGTCGCAGACGGTGCCGCCCTCGGTCTTCTTGGCCTGGAAGATGCGGGCGCACTCGGGGTGCAGCACCTTCTGCTGGGCGAGCTCGACCACCGTGCCACCGCCCTGGAAGAACGGGTTCAGCGACAGCCAGGGGTTCGGCCACTGGGACTTGTCGTCCAGGTCCTTCTCGACGTAGACCTTGATGCGCTCGTCGCGGATGACGGTGCCGCCCTCGGTGAAGGAGCGGTAGTCGCGGATCAGATTCTGGTGGACCCCGAAGACGTCCATGCCGGCGCCGGAGCCGGTCACCGGGGCGGGCTGCTGCGGCGGGACGGTCACCGGGGCCGGGGCGGCCTCGCGCAGGGGGAGTGTCGGGTCCTGCTGGCTCCACGAGGGGACGAGGCAGGTTTCGTCCGCCGGTACGGCGAGGGGAAGCAGGGCGTCCCGTACGGTCACGGCATCAGCGGGGCGGTTCGCCGGGTCCTTGGCCAGCAGCCGGTCGACGAGACGGGCGAGCTCGGCGGGGACGTCGCCGCGGATCGCGCGGACGGGGCTGGGCTCCTGGTGGACATGCCGCTCGGCGAGCTCGTACGCCGACTCGCTCGTGAACGGAGGGACGCCGACCAGCATCTCGTACAGCACACAGCCCAGCGCGTACAGGTCGGCGGCTTGGGTCACCTGCTTGGCCTGGCACTGCTCGGGCGCCATGTAGCGGGCGGTGCCCACACTGACGCCGGTGCTGGTCAGGCGGGTCTGGTCCGGGTCATCGACGATGCTGCCCATGCCGAAGTCGAGCACCTTGACGGTGCCGCCGCGCGTGAGCATGACGTTGGCGGGCTTCAGGTCGCGGTGGACCACGCCCTTCGCGTGCGCGGCGGCGAGGCCGGCGGCGATCTGGGCGCCGATGGCGGCAGCCCAGGCGACCGGGAGCTGTGACTCCTCCTCGATGAGGTCGCGCAGCGACTCGCCGTCCAGGTACTCCATGGCGAGATAGGGCAGGTCGTCGCAGTCCGTGGCGATGCCGCCCGCGACGAGCCGGGTGAGGTTGGGGTGCTCCAGCAGGCGCATGATGTTCACTTCGCGGGCGAAGCGCTCCACGGCCTTGGTGTCGCCGCCGGTGTCGATCCGGCCTCCGGTGCGGCGACGCAGGATCGTCTTCACGGCGACGGTGCGCTCGGGCGAGCTCTCGGGAGCGTGCAGGTCCTCGGCCCGGTGGACCTCCCCCATGTTACCCCTGCCGATGACGCGCCCGATGCGGAATCTGCCGTCGACGAGCTCGTGGCTCACTGCCGCTCCTCTGCCTACTGCTCGCGTTCTCTCGGTTCCGGAACGGAACGCGTCCCCTGGTCTGCTGCCGCACGGCCCATCGTGGCAGAACGGACAGTGAGGCAGTCGTCACAGTACACGAACCACCTTGCGTTGCACAGGCGCTCATCCGTTGACATTGTCAACATGGCACCCTTAATCTCGCCGTGAACGAAGGGGGGTGGGTGGCATGCAGGATCGAGTCGCCGGCGGGGCGGGCGGGCCTGCCTTGAAGGTCGCGATCGGGGAGCTGCTGGCTCGATTGAGGCATGCGGCCGTGGACGGCGTCGTGCCGGAGTCGGCCTTCGCACGGCACGTGCGCCCCCTGGGGCTCGGCCAGGTCGAGCAGGACCGGCTGCGAAGCGAGCTGGCCCGACTGGGTCTGCATGTCCGTGACGCACGTGTGCATGTAGACGCGGACTCGCCAGATGCGGAAAAGGTTGCAGGATTCCGTGAAGAAAATGTGTCTGCCCGTGTCGGGCGGGTGCTAGCGCTTCTGATGCGCTATACGGACGTCGACGGATATGTGACGTCCCAGGCGCTCGACGGAGTGATCCGGCTGGCCGGGCTGACGGCACGCGAAGCGGACGAGCTTCGGTCCGGGGCAAGGGTGAGGGATGCCGAAACCCGGGCCGAAGAGCCCACAGCGAAGGTGGTCTCGTCGCTGCCGGAGGGTGGGCGGGGGGCGGCTGAGCAGGGGGTCCCGCCGGAAACCGGGGAATTCGCCGACGCCGTGGCGGCCGCCATGTCCGTGCTGCGCGTGGACCGCGTTCAGCCGCGGCCCGACAGTCGCCTCCTCAGCGCGGAGGCCGAGGTCGGGCTGGCCGTACTCGTGCGCGGCGGTGCGGACCGCGTCGCACAGGAGCCCGAGGAGGCGGAACTGTGCGCGCTGCCGCCCGGCGACCTCAGGATCCGGGCCCGGGACTGCCTCGTCCTGCACAACCTGCGGCTGGTGCACTCGCTCGCCCGTTCCTACCTGGAGCAGGGGCTGGACTACGAAGACCTGTTCCAGGTAGGGGTGCTCGGACTGATGCGGGCGGCCCGCAAGTTCGACCCGACGATGGGCAACAAGTTCTCGACGTACGCGACCTGGTGGGTACGGCAGCAGCTCGCCCGGGCCATCGCGGACGAGGGCGCCCTCATCCGCATCCCGGTCCATATGCACGAGCAGATGCGCAAGGTGGCTGCTGCGGAACGCGCCCTCGCCTCGCAGGGGCGGCTCGCGTCGGCCACCGACGTGGCGGTGCGGTGCGACATGACCCTGCAGAGGGTGGAGGAGATACGGAAGCTGAGCCGACGCACCGACTCGCTCGACCGCGTCATCGGCGACGGCACCACGCTCGGCGACTTCATCGGGGAGAGCCATGCCCAGCCGTCTGTCGAGCAGGACGTGGTGAACACGCTCCTGCTGGAAGACGCCATGGCTGTCCTGGACACCTTCTCCGAGCGTGACGCCCGTGTCCTCGTCCGGCGCCTGGGACTCGACGGCGACGAGCCCTCGACGCTCGACGAACTGGGGCGGGAGTTCGGCGTGACCCGGGAGCGTATCCGGCAGGTGGAGAGCAAGGCCCTCTCGGCATTCAGAGCGCGCCTGCGGATGGCCGGGGTCACCAGTGCGTACAAGGGCAGGATCGCGCAGGAGGCCGCGGGCAAGAGGCAGGCCGTGCCGACGAAACTGCGCGCCCGTGGCGCGGACCCAGCCGTCGTCGGCGCTGCGGGCCTCGCCGCTGCCGTCGACGAACCGCAGCGAGGCGAGGAGCCGCAGGCGGAACTCGAGGCCCTGTCCTCGCTCACGCCGGATGAGGAGCGGCCATCCCGGACCGAGGAGGAGACAACGGTGGCAGAGGAGAGCAGGGGAAAGGGGACGCCCGGCACTACCGCCGAGCCGGCGGCTCCGGTGCCCACGGCGGCGTCGGCACCGCCCTCGGCAGTGCCGGCGCCTCCGGTGCCCTCGCCGTCGAGCGTGCCTTCTCCTCCTGAGGCTGCCCCGCCGAGCGAGGCTTCGAGTGCGGCATCCCGCGAGCTTCAGCCCGTGCAGTACACGGCGGACTGGGACAAGGCGGTGCACATGTCGACGACGTTCGATGGAGGAATCGACTGGCTGGCCGAATACGCCCTGATGGCGCTCGGACAGGACCAGCTGACGGTGATCCTCGGTCCGCGGGCCACGGCGGACGTCGTACGCGCTGCGCGGGCTCGTAGGACGCCGGACCGCCAGGTGCTCACGGCTCTGGAAGTCCTGCAGCGCATCTTCGACGCGCTGAGAAACGCCCGGCTCCGACCCGAGGACTTCTTCGAACGGCCGTCCGAGGCACTCGTCGGGCTGACGCCCTCGGCGTACCTGGCCAGGAAGCCGCTGGTGAACACGGAGTCCCGCCTTGCCGTACGTGACGCACTGAGGGAGTTCGTCGCCGGAATGCCGAGGCGCGAGGAGGCCGCGGAGGTGCCGCGCGTGACAGAGAAGTCTGCGGACGGCGACTCGTCGAGCCCCTCGGACGACCAGCCTGTGCGACAGGCCCTTGTATCCGACGGCGTCCCGTCACCGGAAGACGAAGAGAACACCGCGAAGCTCCGCGCCGAAGCGGATCACCGCCTCGCCGAGCTGCGCCACGCGTACGAGGCGCAGCTGGCACGCGTGCGGCACGAGCACCAGGAGCGGCTGGCCGAGGAGCGGCAGACCGCCGACGACCGGGTCGCCGCTGCCGAGGCGGAGACGGAGAGGCAGCTCGACGCCCTCGAAGAGACGCTGCTGCGCCGCCTGGACACCGCTTTGCTCCGACAGGAGCGGCATCTGCGAGGGCAGAGCGAGGAGAGGCTCGCGCAGCTCAGGGAGGAACACCGCGAGGCACAGCGGATCATGGCCGAGCGAGTGGAGCGCGTCGCGGCGGAGACGCTCTCCGCCTCCCGGGATGAGCAGCAGGTGGCCGTGGCACGTCTGCGCGCCGATCAGGCCGAGCGGCGGGCTGCCGAAGCGAACCAGCGGGCGCAGGAAGCGGATCGCCGCGCGACCCTTGCCGAGCAGCGGGCGGACCGGGCCGAGCAACGAGGATACGAGGGCGACCGACGGCTGCGTCGTTACCGCGAGGAGACCGATGCACGCATCGAGGTGCTCGAGGAGCGGCTGCAACTGGGCGAAGCCGAGCTGAGCCGACGAGACCATGCCCTCATCGCGGCCCGCCGGGACACAGCAGCACAGGTGGAGGCGGCGGAACAGCGGGCTGCCCAGCGACTAGCCCAGGCCGAACACGATGCCTGGGCCCGCATCACCGAACTCCAGGCACAGCTCACCGCCGAGCGGGAAGCCGCCGCCGGCCGCACTACCTTCCGGGACCGCTGGCGCCGGACCTGAAGCGCGCGCAGCCCACCTCCCCGTACCTCCGAAGGAACAGCATGGACCCCAGACAGGAACTCGTCGCCTACCTGCACAGACAGCTCGTCGGCCCGGCGGGGGGCGCCGAGGAGACGCTCGACGCCCCGCCGGACCGGCAGTACCTGATGGGCACCCTGTATCCCCAGGACGCCGATCTGCGGCGCCAGTTGGACCTGGCCGCCGAGGAACCGGACGGTGCCGGCACGGAGCGGCCGGCCGAGGACACCGCTCCCGCCGCCGACCCGGTTCCGGAGGTGAATTCCTGG
Organism: Streptomyces sp. NPDC007264; assembly: GCF_042869095.1. Lineage (NCBI taxonomy): Bacteria > Bacillati > Actinomycetota > Actinomycetes > Kitasatosporales > Streptomycetaceae > Streptomyces > Streptomyces sp. NPDC007264. The sequence goes on along the minus strand of NZ_JBIAFD010000014.1, from coordinate 94,267 downwards.
CTGCCCTCCTCGCTCGGCCTCAGCTTCTACACCGACGCCACCACCGTGGAGATCCGCTGTTCCGGTGCCCGCTACGAGACCCGCTCCGGTACGAGCGAACGAGGCCGGAGCTGGCAGCGCATCCCGCTGCCGACCGAGACGCACACCCTCGGCCCCGACCACGTCGAGGTCACCGTCTTCGACGCGCGTGCCGAACTCCGCGTCAGGCGGCGCACGTTCGGAACCGGCCAGCTGGTGACCGTGGCGCTGGTCAACGCGGCCCGGCACGAGCCGGCCCTCGGTAAGGCCGCCCAGTGGGACCGCATGTTGTTCCAAGTGGAACTGGAGGTACGGCCCGTGGACGGCAGGGTGCTCCAGTACCCGAGTGTCCGTCTCGCCAGCCGCGACCCGGAGGAGCAGGAACTGCGCCTGCAGTACCGGCACGTGCGCACCCACGCCGTCGGGCACGGCTGCGCGGTGGAGGAGCGGTACGACGACACGGGAGAGCAGGTCACGACGCTGCGCGCGGCCGTCATGCCGGAGGCGGAAGTCCCCGGTGTACGGGCAGCGGGACTCAGCGGCACCCCGGTGCTGAACCTCGGACACCTTGCCGACGCTGACGTCTCTGTCGATCAACTTCGCGAGGAACTCTGGGAGTTCGCCGCCGACTACCGGGCCTGGTACGTGGGGCAGTTGAACGCTGACATCCCCGAGTGGGGACGCGCCGCCGCAGACCGCGTCCTGGACCGTATCGCCGCCGCGGTCACCCGCATCGAGTCCGGCGTGCGCACCCTCTGCGACCCGTCCCGGCCCGAACTGCTGCGCGCCTTCCGCACCGCCAACCACGTCATGGCGCTTCAGATGCGCCACTCCGCCCCGGATCTGGCGGGAACGCGCCGGTCCCGCCGCGACGCCGTACCCCCGGACCCGGCACCGGCTCCGGACGCCGCCTGGCGCCCCTTCCAGCTGGCGTTCTTCCTGCTGGCCCTGGACGGAGTGGCCGACCCTCGGCACCGGGACCGGACCGTCACCGACTTGATCTGGTTCCCGACCGGCGGCGGCAAGACCGAGGCGTACCTGTTGCTCGCGGCCTTCACCATGGCACTGCGCAGACGCGAACCCGACGGCGGCGGCACAGCTGTCCTCAGCCGCTACACCCTGAGCCTGCTCACCACGCAACAGTTCCAGCGCGCGGCCACCACCGTCTGCGCCCTCGAAACCCTCCGCCGGGCGGACCCTGCCGTCTACGGTGAGGAGCCCTTCTCGATCGGCCTGTGGGTGGGCGAGACGACCACCCCGAACACGTACGAACGAGCCCGTGCGGCCTTCGACGACGTGCGCGCCGCCGCCCGACCCGACGACGTGTTCATCCTCGACCGCTGCCCCTGGTGCGGCACCCGCATCCTGCCCGCCCACAAGTCACCCGACATCGGTGACTACGGCGTGCGCGCCGGAGCGGACTCCTTCGCCTTCTTCTGCCCGCGCGAGGAGTGCGTCTTCCACGACGAGTTGCCCGTCGCCGTGGTGGACGAGCACCTGTACGACCGGCCGCCCACGTTCGTCCTCGGCACCGTCGACAAGTTCGCCCGACTGGCATGGGAACCCCGCGCCGGACGGCTCTTCGCGGCGGGCGGCACGCAGCTGCCGCCGTCCCTCGTCATCCAGGACGAGCTGCACCTGCTCACCGGCCCCCTCGGTACCACCGTCGGCTTGTATGAGTCCGCCGTGCTGGGGCTGTGCACCAGGGCCGACGGCATCGGACCCAAGGTCGTGGCTTCGACGGCCACCATCCGCCGCTCGGGGGAACAGATCCGCGCCCTCTACGGCGGTGGCGTCCAGCTCTTCCCGCCCGCCGGGCTCGACGCCCGCCACTCGTACTTCGCGGAACCGGACACCTCCCGGCCCGGCCGCCGCTACCTCGGCGTCATGGCCCAGGGACACACGGCGGGCCGCGCCGCCGTCGCCGTGGCCGCCGCCATGCTGCAGGGCGCGTGGGAGCTGCCCGAGGAACACCGGGACGCCTACTGGACGCTTGTCGCCTACCACCACAGCCTGCGCGAACTCGGCCGGACCGTCACCGCCGCGGCCGATGACATTCCCGCCCAGCTCGCCGGACTTGATTCCGGCACGGGGACGAGGAAGTTGACGGATCACCAAGTGCAAGAGCTGACCAGCAACCTGCCGCGTGCGGAACAACCCGTCCTGCTCGACCGGCTGGAGAGGCCGTGGGGCGATCCGGAGTCGGTGTCCTTCCTGCCCTGCACCAACATGCTGTCCGTCGGCGTCGACGTGAAGCGGCTGGCACTGATGCTCATGCAGGGACAGCCAAAGACGACGGCCGAGTACATCCAGGCCACCAGCCGTGTCGGCCGGCATGCCGTCCCCGGCCTCGTCGTCACCTTCTTCAACGCCACCAGGCCGCGGGACCGTTCGCACTACGAGACCTTCGACGTGTACCACCGCTCGCTGTACCGGCATGTCGAACCGACCAGTGTCACTCCGTGGTCCGTGCCCTCGCGGCGCCGCGCCCTGCACGCCGCTCTCGTCATCCTCGTCCGGCACCGCCTCGGCCTCGCCGCGGAGAACCAGGCGGGGGCGATCCTGCACCACCTGCCCGACGCGGAGGCCCTCGTGGCGGAACTGGCGGCGCGCGCCGAGGCCTGCGAACCCGCTGCGGGCGACGCCGTCCGCAAGGAGCTGTCGGACCTCCTCGCCGAGTGGGAGGAAGCCGCACGCGCAGCACGCAAGGACGGCCGCGAGCTGTACTACCGCAGTCAGGGCAAAGGCCAGTCCAACCTCATCAAGAGCTTCGAGCAGAGATACGGGCTCTGGGAGACACCCAACTCGATGCGCAACGTCGACCGGGAATGCCAGGTGATGGTGAAGGGAGCCGACCTGTGAGCCGCACACTGCGGGTACGCCAGTCCCAGACGGTGGTGCCCTTCGGAGTCGGAGCCGTCTTCGACACCCAGGGCGAGTCGTTCGTCGCGACCGGAATCGGCGACTGGCCGAGCCGCGGCAGGCAGCGGGTCGACTCGCCCCGGCTGGCCTCCCGGCTCGGGGTGACCGGTTTCTACGCCGCCCCGGCAACGGCCAACGACCGGTTCGACACGCCGGACGCGCCCGGGGCGCCGTACATCCGTTTCCCGTCCTGGCTCTTCTGCGGTTCCTGCCGGCGCATGACCAGGTGGCGCATCGCGGACGAGAAACCCGGGCGTCCGCCGCGCTGCGCGTCCTGCTCGCCGGGGCGGGCACTCGCGCCCATGCGGTTCGTGCAGATCTGTCAGGCCGGACACCTCAGCGATGTCGACTGGTGGTTCTGGGCCCACTCCCGGCAGGACGCGGGCGAGCGCCGGCAGTGCGGCGACCGCGACAAGCTGCGCTTCCTGGTCTCCGAACGCGCCTCAGGACTCGAAGCGCTCTCCGTGGCCTGCACCGCGAAGGGCTGCGGAGCGGCCCGGGACCTGCTGGACATCCTCGGCACGCACGGCATGCGCTGCTCAGGACGCAACCCCTGGCAGCGGGCAAGCGAGGCCGTGGAGTGCGAGAAGCCGGTGCAGGTGGTGCAGCGCACCGCGGGGAACCTGTACTACCCGATCGTGCATTCGGCGCTCGACATCCCCGAGACCGACGCACCGGCCGTCACCGACGAGGCGCTCGCCGCACGGATACGCGGGCACGATCTGTGGGTGTCGCTGTGCAGAGGGGCTGACTCGCCGCGGGCCGGGGTCTTCCGCTCGATGATCCAGGAGGACACCGGCGCCGACGACCAACTCCTCGACGCCCTCCTCGCGGAGGAGACGGGCCGGCCCGTCTCCTCCGCGACCTCCACCGGGACCGGTACTCCCGACCGTCCCGACCTGAGCCGGGAGGAATGGGCGGCCTTCACCGCTCCGACGCCGCCGGCCACCCGCGACTTCGCGCTGCGCGAGACCACGCTCGGTCTGGCTGGCGAGACCGCGGCCCCCTGGGCGGGCCTCAGCCGCCGGTTCGGCCGGATCGTCCTCGCCGACCGGCTCCGGGAGGTACGCGTCCTGTCGGGCTTCACCCGGGTGTCCCCGGATGCCACCGTCGTCCCCGCCGACACCACGCGGCTCCTGAGGTGGCTGCCCGCCGTGGAGGTCTTCGGAGAGGGCATCTTCCTCACCCTGGACAAGAGCGAACTCGCCGCCTGGGAAGCGGACACCCGGGTCCGACGCCGGATCTCCGGCATGCGAGCCGACCTCGACCGCTCCTTCCAGAAGGACCGTCTGGAGACCTTGACCGGTCCTGAGCTGTCCCCGCGATTCGTACTCCTGCACACCCTCGCGCACCTGCTGATCCGCCAGCTCTCCTTCGAATCCGGCTACACGACGGCGAGCCTGCGGGAACGTGTCTACGCGCGCCCTGAGCAGGATCAGTACGGCATCCTCGTCTACACGGCCGCAGGAGACGCGGAGGGAACCCTCGGCGGTCTCGTCCGGCAAGGTGAACCGCCCCGGCTCGCCGAGACCCTGCTCCGGATGACGGAGGCCGCGGCGTGGTGCTCGGCCGACCCGCTCTGCGCCGAGCACACCGGCCAGGGCTTCGGCAACCTCAACCGCGCGGCCTGCCACGCCTGCGCGCTGCTCCCCGAGACCAGCTGTGAGACCGGAAACACCCTCCTCGACCGCGCCCTGGTCGTCGGCGGCGAACGGGTGCCCGGTTACCTGGAGTCCATCGTCACCGCGGCCCGCGCCGTGGCCGCCGACGCCGTGGAGAAGATGTGACCGTCACCTATCTCGACCTCACCGAGGAGCAGCGCTCCTGCCTCGACGATCTGCCCTTCGACGGCAACCACCTCGTCAGCGGTCCGCCCGGAAGCGGCAAGAGCCTCCTAGCAACCCAGCGAGCCGTCATGCTCGCCCTCACCGGAACGCCGGTGGTCCTGCTGACCTATTCCAATCTCCTGCACCAGTCACTGGCCGGAGCCGTCCACGCCCTGGGTCCCGCGGACCGCAGCGTGCGGGTGCGGACCGTGCACGCCTGGCTCACCGAGTGGTACGGCGGGAAACCGCCCAGCGGTGCGGACGGCTGGTTCGACTGGCCCGCCCTGTACGAGCGGGCCGCGGCCGCCGACCCGCCGCCCGGACTCACCCTCGTCGTGGACGAAGGCCAGGACCTGCCGCCGGAGTTCTACCGCCTCTGCCGACTGCTCGGAGCCCGCACGACGGTGTACGCGGACGAGTGCCAGCGTCTGACCGACACCAACTCCACACTCGCGGAGATCGCCGAGCGCCTGGGCCGCTGCGCGCGCCACGAACTCGACGGCAACCACCGCAACACCCGGCAGATCGCCTCCTTCGCGGCCCACTTCCACACCGGAACCGGTCTGCCTCCGATCCCCGAACGGGACGGCCCGCCCGCACGACTGCACCGCCTTCCGCAGCGCGGGGCCGCCGACCTGGTGATGCTGCTCGCCAAGCAGCACCCGCAGCACACCATCGGCGTGATAGCCCACTCCAAGCACACGCAGTTCTCGCTGCTCGGCACACTGCAGAACAAGGCACCCAGGCTCAAACCGCAGCTCTACACCTCCGATGCGAAGGGAGGCCGCTACCACCGCCTGGACCTCGGCCGTCCCGGCGTCGTCCTGGTCCATCGGAGAAGCGCCAAGGGCCTCGGCTTCGACACCGTCGTCATCCCCGACGCGCACACCGACGCCGCCACCGATCCCACCTCGGCCGCGCTGCGCATGGAGTACTACGTCATGACCACGCGAGCCCGACGCGAGCTGCATCTGGCCTACGAAGGCGCATCCGAGCCGCCGCTGTTGGCGCAGGTGGGGCCAAGCGCGTTGCTGCGCGGCTGACAGGCCGGGAACGCGACGGGTTCGCGAGCGCGCCGGTCGGGGGCCGCTGCGGCCAGTTCCGCGTACACCTCGCTGTGTGTGTCCTCACCCATGCCGTTCCCCTTCCGTCCTCGGCCGGTCGCCCATACTCTGACGGTCCGTCAGCCAATGCGCCAGAGCCGGGCCGCGGAGAAGGGGAGGTGTCCGATGACGCTGCTCCAGGGCAGGACCGTCGTCGTGTCGGGGGTCGGCGCGGGGCTCGGGCACCAGGTCGCGGCGGCCGTCGTGCGCGACGGCGGCAACGCGGTGCTCGGGGCGCGCACCCGGACGCATCTCGCCGAGACCGCCGCCGCACTCGACCCGGACGGCGCGCACACGGCGTACCGGGCGACGGACATCACCGACGAGACGCAGTGCGAGGCGCTGGCCGCGCTGGCCGTCGAGCGGTTCGGGCGGATCGACGCGGTCGTCCAGGTGGCCGCCTGGGACAGCTACTTCGGCGGCCTCGAGGACGCGGACTTCGCGACCTGGCAGTCGGTCATCGATGTGAACCTGCTGGGCAGCCTGCGGATGACGCGGGCGTGCCTGCCGGCCCTCAAGAAGTGCGGCGGCTCCGTCGTGTTCATCGGCACACAGTCGTCGGTGGCCGCGCCCTCGCAGGTGCGGCAGGCGGCCTACGCCGCGTCGAAGGGGGCGCTGACCAGCGCGATGTACTCGCTGGCGCGGGAGTTGGGACCGCACCGGATCCGGGTCAACACCGTGCTGCCCGGCTGGATGTGGGGGCCGCCCGTCGAGGCGTACGTGCGCTTCACGGCGCACGGCGAGGGCGTGCCCGAGGCGGAGGTGAAGCAGCGGCTGACCGAGCGGATGGCGCTGCCCGACCTGGCCACGGACGGCGATGTGGCGGACGCCGCGGTGTTCCTGGCGTCCGACCGGGCGCGCGCGATCACGGGCCAGTCCCTGCTGGTGAACGCCGGCGAACTGATGCGATAGCCCGGCCGGTCCGCTGAGCTCCCCTCCGGGCCGCGCGGGACCCGCATCCCGTACGCCCCTTGCAGCGGGCACCTCCAGCCCCTCCGGGGTCTGACGGGCTCGCGGCCACAGGTGCGGCCCGCGCCCGCGGGTGCGGCGCCCACGGGTACGGCCCCTACGCCCGCGGGTATCTGGCCAGCCACCCCGGTGACGATGCGCTCGGCCCGTGCAGCGCGGCGCCCTGCGTCATCTCCATGGCGAAGTCGTCGGCCAGCACCAGCATCGTGGGGCGGCCCTCCAGTTCGGCCAGCCAGGCCGGCGGAAGGGCCGTCTCGCCGTGCAGGGCGCCCAGCAGCCCACCGGTCAGCGCGCCCGCCGCCGACGACGGTCCACCGTGGTTCACGGCCAGGCGCAGGCCGTGCCGGACGTCCTCCCCCACCAGCGCGCAGTACACCGCGACGGCCAGCACGCCCTCCGCCCCACCGTCCCCGGCCAGTTCCTCGATCCGCTCGGGCGTGGGCATGCCCTGCCGCACCGCGCCCAGCGCGCGCTGCAACGCGTCCGCGACCGGCAGCTGCCCCGGCCGCGGCGCGAGCAGCGCCAGAGCGCGCTGCACGGCCCCGTCCAGGGTCTCGCCGCGCGCCAGGGCATGCACGACGACCGCGTACGCGCCCGCCGCGAGGTACGCCGCGGGGTGCCCGTGCGTCTGCGCCGCGCACTCGACCGCCAGTTGCAGCACCAGCTGCGGCTCCCAGCCGACGAGCAGCCCGAACGGCGCGGAGCGCGCGGCGGCCTCCGGGCCCGGTTCGCCGGGGTTCTTCGGCGCGTCGAGCGTGCCCATGATGTCGTCGCCGAGGCCCAGCAGACAGGAGCGCGGCGGGGACCGGCGGGCGTACAGCCACTCCTCGCGGGCCAGCCACCCGTCGTCCTTGCGGCGCTCGTCCGGCCCCCAGTCCCGCTGCGTGGCCGCCCAGCGCAGATACGCGCGGTGCACATCGGTCGGTGGATGCCAGGCGCCGGTGTCGCGGCGGACCTGGGCGCGTATGAGCCCGTCGACGGAGAACAGGGTGAGCTGGGTGAGATGGGTGATCGCGCCGCGCCCGCCGTGTCCTGCCCCGAGGCCGACGAGCCCCTCGTGACCGTGCGCCGCGCGGATCTCCGCCAGGGTGAACCCGTCCAGCGGTGCGCCGAGGGCGTCACCCACGGCCACGCCGAGCAGTGTCCCGCGCACCCTGCTGCGGAAGTCCTGCTGCTCGGTACGGCCCCAGACGGTGTTCGCTGCAGCAGCCACCACAGCCTCCTCCCACCTACCGCTCGGTACCAGTCCAGCACTGTAATCGAACGGGAACGGTCAGTTCAGGGAGCGGATCGGTCAGCGAGCTGTGTACCACTATGCCCGGTACGTCACCGGTGGGCTGCCACCCGTCGATCCCGGCCGCTCGTCGATCCCGGGCGACCGTCGATCCCGGCCGCCCGTCGATCCCGGGCGACCCACGGCGTGGCCGGTCGTCCGGCGACCTGGTTCAGTCCGCTGCCGGCCGGCCGGGCGGTGGGGCCTGCTCCGAGGACCGGGTCCGCGCGGCGGCGCGCGCCGCGTCGACCCGGGCGAGGAGCGAGGCGAGGGGATCTCCGTGCGCTGTCCGCGGCTCCAGGTCCCTCGCGCGGCCGGCGTCGGCCGAGGCCCGTTCGGGGGAGCCCAGCTCCAGGTGGACCGCCGCCCGATGGACGAGCGCCCAGGCGTAGGACGGCCTCAGCTCCAGGGCCCGGTCCAGGTCCGCCAGCGCCTCCTCGTGGCGGCCGAGGCGGGACAGGGACGCGCCCCGGCTGGCGTACGCCGACGCGTAGCCGGGGTCGAGGGCGATCGCGTGGTCGTAGTCGGCGAGGGCCGCCTCGTCGTCGCCGGCGGCCCGGAGCGCGTCGCCGCGCTCGCAGCGGCCCCAGGCCCAGTCGGGTTGCAGGGCGAGGGCCCGGTCGAGGTCGGCCAGCTGCCGGGCGTGATCCCCGAGGCCCCGCCAGACCCGGGCCCGGCGGGCGAACGCCCACGAGTAGTCCTGCTTGAGCTCCAGCGCCCGGTTCAGGTCGGCGAGCGCCGCCTCGAGTTCGCCCCGGCGCTCCCGGGCCGCGCCGCGGGAGGCCCAGGCGAAGTCGCTCGTCGGGTCGAGCCGGATGCCCTCGTCCAGGTCCCGGATCGCCTCGTCGTGGTGGCGCAGGACGCGGTGGTACTCGCCGCGCAGGATGATGTTGTAGGCGTTGTCGGGCTCCAGCGCGACCACCCGGTCGAGGCCGTCGAGCGCGGCCTCGTAGTCGCCCGTCGCACCCCGGGTGACCGCCTTCGCGCGGTGGGCCCGCACCAGGTCCGGGTCGAGCGCGAGGGCACGCTCGTAGTCCTCCAGCGCACGCTCGTGGTCACCGCCCCGCGCGAGGGCGTCACCCCGCAGCGCCCACGCCTTCGCCCGCCACGGCTCGTCGCCCCGCGCACGGTTCAGCAGCAGTCGGAGCAGGTCGGCCACGCCGCCGCCCACGAGCGCTTCCGACAGGTCGTTCCCCCACGTCCGCACGGTCTCCGCCGCCGCGTCTTCGCCCGCCTCGGCCAGGAGCCGCACCCACCGCCGCACCACGTCGTCCCCGTAGGCGCAGGCGTCGACGACATCGCCCAGCACCATGGGCAGCGCGGTACGGGGCATCCGGCACAGCGAGTGGTACGACTCCGCGAGCCGCAGTTCCCGCCAGCCCTCGTCCGGCCACGGCTCGCCGGTCAGCCCGGCCTCGGCTTCCTCCCGCCACCGGGTGAAGACCTCCGCGATCCGTCCGTGCCGTTCCGCCCACCCCCTCGGCGACCGCCTCCGCTGCAACCTCAGCATCGGTGCCCGCACGACGTCGTGGTACTGCACCCGCTCCCCGCGCTGGTCGACGAACGGCAGCTGCCGCAACCATCCGTAGAGCGCGTCGGCTTCCCGCGCGTCGCACTCGACCACCGCCCGGAACACGTCCGCGTCCAGCCGCCGGGGCAGCGAACAGGCCAGCACGATCCCCCGCCGTACCGGGTCCTGCTCCCACCTCAGGAAGCGCTCCACGGCATCCGCGCTCGGATCCCCCACGTCCTCCGGGTCGGCGGGCCGCGTCTGAGCGAGGGTCGACACCAGCACCGGCAGTCCACCCGTGAGCCGCAGCACCTCGGCGACCACCGGCTCGTCCCGCACGCCCTTGTCCGCGAGCAGCCCCCGCGCCTCCGACTCCGTGAACGGCCCGAGCGGCACGTCCGCCACGAAGTCCCGGAAGCCGCCCCAGCGTGCGGTGTCGAAGGGCCGTTGACCGGCGGTCACCACGACGACCGTGCCGGGCAGGGCGCCGTACCGGTCGGTCGTCATCACCTCGTGCAGCCACCCGTCGAGGAACGGGCCGGTCCGCTCGTACGTGTCGAAGAACAGGACGATCCACGGCACGGCGGACGCGGCCTCCGACAGTTCGTCCATCAGCACCGGAGTCAGCACCCGCTCCGGCGACAGCACCAGCTGCACGTCCTCCTGGTCGTGGAAGCGCGCGCTGAGCCTTGCCCGCAGCCGGTCGGCGCCCTGGGCGAGCCGGGTCGCGTCCAGGGCGCCGGCGAAGGCGCCGACTCCCGGCACCATGCCGAGGCCGACCAGCCCGGCGCGCGCCAGTGCCAGGGTCCCCGCCGAAGGATCCTCGGGTTCGGGGTCCACCAGGGCGACCGCCTCGGCCTCGTGCCGCCGTTCCCGGTACACGGAGAGCAACCGGTCGAGTTCCTTGAACCGGCTTCGCTGCGCCGCACATTGGCGGCCGATCTCCGCCATCGCCTCCGGCACGCTGCCCACGCCCTCGTCGACGTACGCCGTCAACGCCCCGTGCTCCCGGGCGATCTGCTCCAGCTCCCGGACGAGGAAGGTCTTCCCGACCCCGGCGATGCCGTGCACGTGGAAGAGGAACCGGTGGCGTTCGTGCTCGGGCGGGAGCTCGAAGTTCTCCCGGAACGCGGCCCGTTCGGCGCCGCGGCCGACGAAGTTGCGCCGTCTGCGCTGCCGGATGAGCTGCTGCATCGACGGCCGCGCCTGCGCCATCCGTACGCCTCCTCTCAGCGCGGGTGTCAGTCCAGCACCGGCAGCAGTCGGGGCAGGTGCCCGTCCGAGGCCGTCGCCGCGCGCTGCCGTTCCTCCGGGACCTCGCCGTACAGCGTCGTGCGGGGCTTGGCGGGGCGGCCGGCCGCCTCCGCCACCGCGACGAGATCCTTGACCGACTTGTACGAACCGTACGACGAACCCGCCATGCGGGAGATGGTCTCCTCCATCAGGGTGCCGCCCAGGTCGTTGGCGCCGGAGCGGAGCATCTCCGCCGCGCCCTCCGCGCCCAGTTTCACCCAGCTCGTCTGGATGTTGGGGATGTGCGGGTGCAGCAGGAGCCGCGCCATCGCCGTCACCGCGCGGTTGTCGCGCGTCGTCGGCCCCGGGCGGGCGATGCCCGCCAGATACACCGGGGCGTTGGTGTGGACGAACGGCAGCGTCACGAACTCCGTGAAGCCGCCCGTCTCCTGCTGGACGCGGGCGAGGGTGCGGAGGTGGCCGAGCCAGTGGCGGGGCTGGTCCACATGGCCGTACATCATCGTCGACGACGAGCGGATGCCCAGTTCGTGCGCGGTCCTCACCACCTCGATCCACGTCGCCGCGGGCAGCTTGCCCTTCGTCAGGACCCAGCGGACCTCGTCGTCCAGGATCTCGGCCGCGGTGCCCGGGATCGTGTCGAGGCCCGCCTCCTTGGCCGCCGCGAGCCACTCGCGGACCGGCAGACCGGTGCGGGTCGCACCGTTGACGACCTCCATCGGCGAGAAGGCGTGGACGTGCATGCCGGGGACGCTCTCCTTCACCGCGCGGGCGATGTCGAAGTACGCCGTGCCGGGCAGGTCCGGATGGATGCCGCCCTGCATGCAGACCTCCACCGCGCCCACGCCCCACGCCTGCCGGGCGCGGTCGGCGACCTGCTCCAGCGACAGCGTGTACGCGTCGGCGTCCGTGCGGCGCTGCGCGAACGCGCAGAAGCGGCAGCCCGTGTAGCAGACGTTCGTGAAGTTGATGTTCCGGGTGACGATGTAGGTGACGTCGTCGCCGACCGCCGTCCTGCGCACGTCGTCCGCCACCCGGCACAGCGCGTCCAGCGCCGGCCCGTCCGCGTGCAGCAGCGCCAGCGCCTCGCCGTCCGTCAGCCTCGTCGGGTCGTCCGCGGCCGTCCGCAGCGCCGCCCGTACGTCCGTGTCGATGCGCTCCGGCGCCATTCCCGGGGCCGCCGCCTCCCTGAGCGCCCCCCAGTCGCCGTACACCTCGTCGAAGTCGTCCCGGCGGTCGCCCGTGCGGCCCTCCGTGTCGATGGTGCGGTGCAGCTCCGTGCGCCCCGACGACCGGAACGCCTCCTCCGGCTCCTGCCACGGGCGCCCCTCCACGACCGCGTCCTCCCGCGCCAGGCCCGTCTCCCCGTCCGCCAGCGCCCGTACGTGCGGCATCAGCCGCGGATCCAGCCACGGCTCGCCGCGCCGCACGAACTCCGGGTACACACACAGCCGCTCGCGCAGTTCGAAGCCCGCCGCCGCGGAGCGCTCGCGCAGCAGCTCGATCTGCGGCCAGGGGCGCTCGGGGTTCACATGGTCGATGGTGAGGGGCGAGACCCCGCCCCAGTCGTCGATGCCCGCGGCGACGATCCGCTCGTACGCGTCGTCGACCAGGTTCGGCGGCGCCTGGAGGCAGGCGCTCGGGCCCATGATGTGCCGGGCCACGGCCACCGTGGCGACCAGGTCGTCCAGTTCGGCGTCCGGCGTGCCGCGCATCGCCGTGTCCGGCTTGGCGCGGAAGTTCTGGATGATCAGCTCCTGGATGCCGTGGTACGCCCGCGCCACCTTGCGCAGCGCGAACAGGGACTCCGCGCGCTCCTCGTACGTCTCGCCGATACCGATCAGCAGCCCGCTGGTGAACGGGACCGAGGAGCGGCCGGCGTCCTCCAGGACACGCAGCCGGACCGCCGGTTCCTTGTCCGGGGAACCGTGGTGCGGGCCGCCCGGCTCGGACCACAGCCGGGTGGCCGTGGTCTCCAGCATCATGCCCATCGACGGGGCGACGGGCTTGAGGCGCTGGAAGTCCGTCCACGACATCACGCCGGGGTTGAGGTGCGGCAGCAGGCCCGTCTCCTCCAGGATCCGGACGGAGACGGCGCGTACGTAGGCGATCGTGTCGTCGTACCCGTGCGCGTCCAGCCACTCGCGCGCCTCGGGCCAGCGGTCCTCCGGCTTGTCGCCGAGGGTGATCAGGGCCTCCTTGCAGCCGAGCGCGGCGCCCTTGCGGGCGACGTCCAGCACCTCGTCGGGGGACATGAACATCCCGTGCCCGGCACGGCGCAGCTTGCCCGGCACGGTGACGAAGGTGCAGTAGTGGCACGTGTCACGGCACAGCCGGGTGAGGGGGACGAAGACGCTCTTCGAGTAGGTGATGACACCGGGCCGGCCGGCCGCCGCCAGGCCCGCGTCCCGCACCCGGGCAGCGGACGCGGCGAGGTCCTCGAGGTCCGCGCCGCGGGCCTGCAGGAGAACCGCGGCCTCGGTGACGTCCAGGGCGACGCCGTCACGGGCTCGTTTGAGGGCGCGACGCAGGGAGTTCTCGGTGGGGCCGGTTCCGGAGGTCGCGGAAGTCGTCATCCTCCGAGCATACGTTCGCGGTGATCAGGTCACACCGGGCCGAACCGTGCGGCAACCCGCCGTTCCCCCGACACGTGGCTGCCGATCGACTTCCCTTGCACGGCAGTTCACGGCTGAATACCAGAGTGCTGCGCACCACCCTGCAGCACTCCTGCACCACCCCTGCACCACCCTCGTCATCCGACACGTTGGGAGCGGCAGACATGTGCGAGGACGACCACGGCATCGGCAGACGCGCGCTGTTCGTGACGGGAGCGGCCGCCGCGCTTACGTTGGGACCCGTGAGCTTTGCGAGCGGCACGCCGGCGGCGGACGGGGCCGGCCGGGAGACGAGGACGGTGCGAGGCACCCTTCCCCCCGGCTCGCCCGATTTCGTCTACCTTCCCGTCGAGGTCCCCGAGGGCGTCCGGGAGATCAGGGTCGCCTACACCTACGACAGGCCGTCCGTCCCGGCCGGCACCCCGGGCAACGCCCTCGACATCGGCGTCTTCGACGAGCGCGGCACCGGCCTGGGCGGCGAGGGCTTCCGCGGCTGGTCGGGCGGGGCGCGCACCGAGTTCTTCGTCCGCGCCGACGACGCGACCCCCGGCTACGTCCCGGGCCCGGTCGGCGCCGGCACCTGGCACGTCGCGCTGGGCCCGTACACGGTGGCGCCCCAGGGGCTCGGCTACGAGGTCACCGTCACGCTCACCTACGGCGAGCCGGGCGTGACGCCCACACCCGTGTACCCGCCGCCCCGGGCGAAGGGCCGGGGCCGCGCCTGGTACCGCGGCGACTGCCATCTGCACTCCTGGTACTCGGACGGCCGCCGCACGCCCGCCGAGATCGCGGCGCTGGCCCGGGCGGCCGGCCTCGACTTCATCAACACCTCCGAGCACAACACCCACTCCTCCCATCCGCACTGGGCCGACCAGGCGGGCGACGACCTGCTGATCATGCTGGGCGAGGAGGTGACCACGCGGAACGGCCACGTGCTGGCGCTGGGCACCGACCCCGGCACGTTCGTCGACTGGCGCTACCGGGCCCGCGACAACCGCTTCGGCCGGTTCGCCCGGCAGATCCACCGGGCGGGCGGCCTGGTGGTGCCGGCCCATCCGCACGCCACCTGTGTCGGCTGCGGCTGGAAGTTCGGCTTCGGCGACGCCGACGCGGTCGAGGTGTGGAACGGCCCCTACACGCCGGACGACGAGGTGACCCTGGCGGAGTGGGACAACACGCTGGTGGCGTCGGTGCGCAACGGGCACGCCCGGTGGCTGCCGGCGATGGGCAACAGCGACGCGCACCGCGACCCCGACGCCGTGGGCAGCCCGCAGACCGTGGTCCTCGCCGACGACCTGACGCGCCAGGCCGTCCAGGAGGGCATCCGCGCGGGCCGTTCGTACGTCGCCGAGTCGAAGAACGTCTCCCTGACCTTCACGGCGTCCGGCGGCCGCGGCGAACACGCGGGGATCGGCGAGCGGTTGCGGGTGGACCGCGACACCCCGGTCACGGTCCGCCTCCAGGCGCAGGGCGCGCCCCGCTGCACCGTCCGCTTCGTCACCGACCAGGGGGTGCTGTTCACCGGCGACCCGCTGCCGGTGTCCGGGACGGGCACCGTCGAGTGGCACACGACGCCGGCCTACGCGGCGTATGTCCGGGCCGAGCTGCGGCACGAGACGGCGGCGGGCCCGCTGCCGGGCGCGCTGGCCGCGTTCACCAACCCGATCTTCCTGGGCGGGGCGTGAGGCGGCGCCCGCCCGTCACCTCACCCGGCGGGTGGATGGGATGCTGCTGGGAGCCCGGAACCGACCCGGAGGAGTGCGGGAGACCATGACGCGCAACCCCGACCGCAAGTACCGCGTGGTCTCGGCGTTCCAGCGCCGGATCGGCAATCCGCTGCTGCGCCGGCTGCCGTTCCAGACGCTCCTGGAGACGACGGGCCGCGTCTCGGGCCTGCCGCGGCCCACCCCGGTGGGCGGCCGTCGCGTCGGCGACGCGTTCTGGCTCGTCTCCGAGTACGGCGAGAGGTCCCAGTACGTCCGCAACATCCGGGCGGACCCCCGGGTCCGGGTCCGCATCCGGGGCCACTGGCACACGGGCACGGCCCATCTGCTCCCCGACGACGACCCCGTGGCCCGGCTGAGGACGCTGCCCCGCCTCAACAGCACGGCGGTACGGGCGCTGGGGGGACGGCTGCTGACGGTGCGGGTGGACCTGGACGGCTGAGCGCTCCGCGGCAAGTCCGGTGCATCACCCGCGGGTCCGATCGGGGTGCCCCCTGCTCGAACGTGGTGGAGAGCTTGGGGGAGGCCGGCCGCGCGGTTCCCCGCGTCCCTTCGGGGCGCCGCCGAACCGCACCGGACTTCGCCGGGCCCGCTCGGCCCGCACGGGCTCTCCCCCTCACCCCGGCCAGACGATCGCCTGCAGCTCGCTGTAGGCGTGCAGGGCGTACGAGCCGACGTCGCGGCCGACGCCGCTCTTCTTGAAGCCGCCGAACGGCGCCTCCATGTTGCGGCCGACGGTGTTCACGCCCACTCCCCCGGCCCGCAGCTGCCGCGCCACGCGGAAGGCGCGGGCCACGTCCCCCGACCAGACGTAGTCGATCAGGCCGTAGTCGCTGTCGTTGGCGAGGGCGATCCCCTCGTCCTCCTCGTCGAAGGGGACGACCACGACGACCGGCCCGAAGATCTCCTCGCGGACCACCCTCATGTCGGGGCCGCAGTCGGCGAGGAGGGTCGGGGCGACGTAGAAACCGCGGTCCGACCGCGGGCGTTCGCCTCCGGCGACCACCCGTGCGCCCTCCTTGCGGCCCAGTTCGACGTACGACTCGATCCGGTCCCGGTGCGTCGCCGAGATCACCGGACCCACCACCGTCGCCCGCTCGCGCGGATCCCCCACCGGCAGCCGGCGGGCGTAGGCCGCGAGCCGGGTGACCAGGCGGTCGTACACGCCCCGCTGCGCGATCACCCGGGTCGGCGCCGTGCAGATCTGCCCGCTGTAGAAGGAGAACGTGGTCCCGATCCCGGCCACCGCCGCGTCCACGTCGGCGTCGTCGAAGACGAGGGCCGCGCCCTTGCCGCCCAGCTCCATCAGCTGCCGCTTCATGGACCGGCCGCACACCTCGGCGATGCGCTGCCCGACGGCGGTGGAGCCGGTGAAGCTGACCATGTCGACGTCGGGGCTGTCCACGGCCGCCTCGCCGACCTCGGGACGGGAGCCGCTGACGACGTTCACCACGCCGGGCGGTGCGCCCGCCTCCTGGAGCGCCTCGGCCATGCGGTAGACCGACAGCGGGTCCTGCGGCGCCGGTTTCACGACCACCGTGTTGCCCATGGCCAGCGCGGGGGCCACCTTGCCGGCCGGGTTGGCCCACGGGTTGTTGTACGAGGTGATGCAGGTGACCACGCCGACCGGCTGGCGCACCGCGAGCGCACCCATGACGGCGGCCGGGCCGAAGGGTCCCGCCTCGTTGATCTGCGGCGGCAGCGGCACCTCGGCCGGTTCCACGCGCGCGTACCGGCTGAAGCGGGCGACCGCTACGCCGACCTGCATCCCGCGCGCCGTACCGGTGGTGGCGCCGCTCTCCGCCCGCGCGAGGTCGGCGTACGGCACCAGGTTGCGCCGCATCACGTCCGCCGCGCGGGCGAGGACGGCGGCGCGTTCCTCCGGTGCCGTCCTCGACCACGGCCCGAAGGCCTCCCGGGCGGCGGCGCAGGCCGCGTGCACCTGCTCCCGCGACGCCTGAGGCGCCCACCCGACGGTCTCCTCGCTCGCCGGGTCCACGATCTCGTAGTGGCCGCCGTCGGGCTCGGTCCACGCGCCGCCGACGAACAGCCGCTGCCGGTCGCTCATGCGGTGCCCACCGTCCTGGTGTCCCGTCCGGAGCGCAGCACCTTGCCGGGCACGGCCCCGGTGACCACGTCGTCCCGGATCGCCGCGACGCCGTTGACCCACACCGCCCGTACGCCGATCGCCCGGGAGTCCAGCCGCGGGCTGTCCCCCGGCAGGTCGTGCACCAGGGTGGCCGGGCCGGCGTCGATCCGCTCCGGGTCGAACAGGACGAGGTCCGCGTGGAAGCCCTCCCGCACCCGGCCGCGCCCGCGCAGCCCGAACAGCCGCGCGGGATCGTCCGTCAGCATCTTCACGGCCTGCTCCAACGGCACCAGCCCGCGCCCGCGCAGGCAGTCCCCGAGGAAGCGGGTGGTGTACGGGGCCCCGCACATGCGGTCCAGATGCGCGCCCGCGTCCGAGCCGCCCAGCATGACGTCCTCGTGCCGCCAGGTCTCGGCCCGCAGGGCCCAGGAGGCGGGGTCGTTGTCGGGGGGCATCGGCCACAGGACCGTGCGCAGCCCGTCGTCGGCACAGATCTCGACCAGGCACGCGAAGGGGTCCTGGCCGCGTTCGGCCGCGATGTCCTGCACCACCCGGCCCGTGAGGCCCTCGTTGCGCGGGCTGTAGGTGTCCCCGATGACGTACCGCCCGAAGTTCGCCAGCCGCCGGAAGACGCCCGCCTCCTTGGAGGCGGCGCGCCGCAGCATCTCGGCGCGGACGCCGGGATCGCGCAGCTTCTCGATCCGCTCCGGCACGGGCAGGCCCAGGATCGGCCCCCACCCGGGGATCAGGTTGAGCGCGCAGAACGTGCCGAGCGACATGTTCATCGGCGTGAGGATCGGCATGGTCAGGGCCACCACCCGGCCGCCCGCCTTCCGCGCGCGCTCGCTCGCGGTCAGCTGGCGCGGCACCCGTTCGGGGACGGCCGCGTCGATGGTCAGGACGTTCCAGTTCAGGGGGCGTCCCGCCGTCGCGCTCATCTCGACGAACAGATCGATCTCCGCGTCGCTGAACTGGTCCAGGCAGCCGGCGACGATCGCCTCGATCTGGGTGCCCTCGTGCTCGCCGACGGCACGCGACAGCGCCAGCAGTTCCTCCGGCCGCGCGTGCCGGGAGGCGACCGGATCGCCGTCGCCGTCGGAGTGCGTGGAGGACTGGGTGGTGGACAGGCCCCAGGCGCCCGCGTCCATGGCCTCGTGGAGCAGCCGGACCATGGCCCGGAGCTGCTCGGGCGTGGGCTGCCCGCCGACCGCGTCGGCTCCCATCACGTACCGCCGCAGCGCGCAGTGCCCCACCATGAAGCCCGCGTTGACGGCGATGCGCCCCTCCAGCGCGTCCAGGTAGTCGCCGAAGGTGTGCCAGTCCCAGGGGGCGCCCTCCTCCAGGGCGACCAGGGACATGCCCTCCACCTTGGACATCATCCGGCGGGTGTAGTCGGCGTCCTCGGGCCGCGCCGGGTTCAGCGGGGCGAGCGTGAAGCCGCAGTTGCCGGCCGCGACGGTGGTGACGCCGTGGTTCAGGGACGGGGTCGCGTAGGGGTCCCAGAACAGCTGGGCGTCGTAGTGCGTGTGCGGGTCGACGAAGCCGGGGGCGAGGACGAGGCCGCCGGCGTCCTCGCTGCTCGCGGCCTCCTCCGTGATCCGGCCGACGGCCGCGATGCGGCCGTCGCGTATGCCCACGTCCGCGGTGTGGGCGGGCGCGCCCGTCCCGTCCACGACGGTCGCGCCCCTGATGACGTGGTCGAGCATGACGCCTTCCTCCTTCGGCCGCTCTGCGCCGCTTGTGGGTTTCTCCGGTCTCCGGCCCGGCCCGGTCGGGCCGGTCGGGCCGGTCGGGCCGGTCGGGCCGGTCGGGGCGGGCCGGGTGAAGTCCGGTGCGGTTCGGCAGCGCCCCGAAGGGGGCGCGGGGAACTGCGCGACCGGCCACGACGGACCCGCGGGTGATGCACTGGACCTCCCGCGGAGCGCTCAGGCGCTCAGGCGCTCTGGCGGAACCGGGTCGTGCGGTGCACCGGGTCCGTGTCGATCTTCGGGATGACGTGCTCGCCGATCAGCCGGATCGACTGGAGGGTCTCCTCCTTGGGGATCCCGACCGGCAGCCCGAAGCTGAGCTGGTCGGCCCCCGCCTGCTCCCACCTCTTGCACTGGGTGAGCACCTCGTCCGGGTCACCGCAGATGAGCAGCTCCTCCTCGATGAGCAGCTCGAGGAATTCCTCGGTGTACTCGGGGAGCGTCTCGGGCCAGACGGGGAAGCCCTCCGGGCGCGGGAAGGTGTCGTGGTAGCGGAAGACGAGGGACGGCAGGTAGTGCAGTCCGCCGTTCATCGCGATCCGGATCGCCTCGTCGTGGGTGGGCGCGCAGACGGCGGTGGTCGTCACCATCACGTTGTCGTTGACGAAGTCCCCGACGGGCTCGGCCTCGACGATCGCGGTCTTGTACTGCTCGAGGACCCACTCCATGTCGGAGACCTTCTGCACGCTGAAGCCGAGCACCCCGAGGCCCTTCTTCGCGGCCATGGCGTACGAGGGCGGCGACCCGGCGGCGTACCACATCGCGGGGTGCGACTTCCCGTACGGCTTGGGCAGCACCTTGCGCGGCGGGAGCGACCAGTGCTTGCCCTGGAAGCCCTGGTACTCGTCCTGGAGCCACATCTTGGGGAACTCGGCGATCGTCTCCTCCCAGATCTCCTTGGTGTGGTTCATGTCGGTGATGCCGGGGAGGAAGCCGAGGATCTCGTGGCTGCCCGCGCCGCGCCCGCTGCCGAACTCGAAGCGGTTCCCGGAGAGGTGGTCGAGCATGGCGACCTTCTCGGCCACCTTGACCGGGTGGTTGACCTGGGCGAGCGGGTTGAAGATCCCGGATCCCAGGTGGATGCGCTCCGTCGCGTGGGCGAGGTAGCCGAGGTAGACGTCGTTGGCGGAGAGGTGCGAGTACTCCTCCAGGAAGTGGTGCTCGGAGGCCCAGGCGTACTTGAAGCCGGACTTGTCCGCCTGGATGACGTACTCGGTCTCCTCCATCAGCGCCTTGTGCTCCGCGAGCGGATCGGTCTCGGCCCGCTTGCCCACGTATCCCTGTACAAAGAGCCCGAATTCCAAGGAGGTTCACCGTCCCCACGAGATCCCAAATTTTCTGACGTACCGTCAGATCCAGCTGCCGCCGACTGTGGCACCGCCCGGTTGGAGCGTCAATAGCTGACGCCAAGTCAGATAATGGAGACGCCGGCCAGCCATCCGCCGTCGATCACGAACGGCTGCCCGGTGATGTACGAGGAGTCGTCGGAGGTGAGGAAGAGGGCCAGCCTCGCCACCTCCTCCGGCCGCCCGACCCGGCCGAGCGGCACCAGCCTGCGGTACAGCTCGTCCAGGGCGCGGGACGTCTCCTCCGGGTCCGCGTCCGGATCCAGCCGGGCCGGGTTGGACATCGGCGTGTCCACCGCTCCCGGGCACATGGCGTTCACCCGGATCTGCTGCCGCGCCAGCTCCAGCGCGGCGACCCTGGTCAGCCCGAGGATGGCGTGCTTGGTCGCCGCGTACGTGCCCACGGCCGCCATCCCGGTCATCGCGGTGTACGAGGCGGTGTTCACGATGGTGCCGCCGCCGGCCGCGGCGATCTCGGGCGCCACGGCCCTGATGCCGAGGAAGCAGCCGACCTGGTTGACCTGGACGACGCTCATGAACTCCTCCAGGGGCGTGTCGAGCAGGGCGTTGAAACGCAGGATCCCCGCGTTGTTGACCAGCCCGTCGATGCGCCCGTACGCCTCCTTCGCGGCGGCCACGGCGGCCGTCCAGTCGGCCTCCCGCGACACGTCGAGGTGCACGTACGGCTGGCCCAGCTCCTTGGCGAGCGCCTCGCCCTGGTCGTCGAGCACGTCCGCGAGGACGACCCGGGCGCCCTCCGCCGTGAACAGCCGTGCCTCCTGCTCGCCCTGCCCGCGCGCCGCCCCGGTGACGATGACGACCCGCCCGTCCAGCTTGCCCATGGTTCTCCTCAGTCAAGGTGGGGGGCGACCTCGGCCCCGAACGCTGCTATCTGGTCCGTGAGTTCGGTGCGGCCGCAGCTGCGGAACCGCACCTGGATCTGGTGCACGCCCATCGCGCCGTACGCGCGCAGCGACGCGGCGATCGCCTCCGGCGCACCGCTGACGGTCCGCCGCCCGACGTCCCAGCCGGGCTCGCCGACGTACAGCGGCTCGGTGATCGCGCCGATGGTGAGGGGGTCCTCGATGCCCGCCTCCGCCCGCAGCCGCCGCAGCCGGCCGATCTGCTCGGGCAGGCGCTCGCGCGGATCGCCCTGCGGCAGCCAGCCGTCGCCCTTGAGCGCGGCCCGGCGCACCGCGGCGGGCGAGGAGCCGCCGACCCACACGGGCACACGGGGCTGGGCGGGCCGGGGCCGCTGGCCCAGCCCCGCGAAGTCGTACTCCTTGCCGTGGTGTTCCGGGAACTCCTCCGGCCCCAGCGCCGCCCGCAGGGCGTCGATCGCCTCGTCGAGCACGGCGCCCCGCCGCCCGAAGTCCACCCCGAGCACCTCGAACTCCTCCCGCACGTGCCCGGCCCCCACGCCCAGGACGAGCCGTCCGCCGGAGAGGTGGTCGAGGGTCGCGTACTGCTTGGCGGTCACCAGCGGATGCCGCAGCCCGACGATCGCGACATGGCTGAGCAGCCGCACGCGCTCGGTGACGGCCGCGAGGTGGGCGAGGGTGGCGACGGGGTCGTACCAGACGGTGCTCATGGCGGGCGCGAGCCGCCGCGGGACGGCCACGTGGTCGCAGCTCGCGATGTAGTCGAACCCGGCGCGTTCGGCGGCCCGGGCCACCGCGACGAGGTCCTCCGCGCCCGCGTCCGCCTCCCAGGGCTCGGCGTACATCGCGCTCTGGGACTGGACGGGCAGTTGCATCCCGTACCGCAGGGGCCCGCTCACCGGGGACCACCCCCGCCCGGCCCGGCCCACAGGCCGTCCTCCGTCAGTCCCAGCAGCTCGATGGCGTTGCGCCGGACGATCCGGTCGACCACGTCCGCGTCCAGATGCTCCATCTGCGCCTCCCCGACCTCCCGGGACTTGGGCCAGGTGGAGTCGGAGTGCGGGTAGTCGGTCTCGTACAGCACGTTGCCGACGCCGATGGCGTCGAGGTTGCGCAGACCGAAGGCGTCGTCGAAGAAGCAGCCGTGGACGTGCTCGGCGAACAGCTCGGACGGCGGGCGGTGGACCTTGTCGGCGACCCCGCCCCAGGCGCGGTTCTCCTCCCAGACGACGTCGGCGCGCTCCAGGATGTAGGGGATCCATCCGATCTGGCCCTCGGCGTACATCACCTTCAGGTTCGGGAAGCGTTCGAACTTGCCGCTCATCAGCCAGTCGACCATCGAGAAGCAGCAGTTGGCGAAGGTGATGGTGGAGCCCACGGCCGGCGGGGCGTCGGCGGAGGTGGACGGCATCGTGCTGCTGGAGCCGATGTGCATGGCGATCACGGTGCCGGTCTCGTCACAGGCGGCGAGGAACGGGTCCCAGGCGTCGGTGTGCACGGACGGCAGCTCCAGCCGGGGCGGTATCTCGGAGAACGCGACGGCGCGCACCCCGCGTTCGGCGTTGCGGCGCACCTCGGCGGCGGCGAGTTCGGCGTCCCAGAGCGGCACGAGGGTGAGCGGTATGAGCCGGCCGTGCGCCTCGGGCCCGCACCACTCCTCCACCATCCAGTCGTTGTAGGCGCGCACCCCGAGCAGACCCAGCTCGCGGTCCCGGGCCTCGGTGAACGTCTGGCCGCAGAAGCGCGGGAAGGTGGGGAAGCAGAGGGCGGACTGGACGTGGTTGACGTCCATGTCGGCGAGGCGCGAGGGGACGTCGTACGAGCCCGGACGCATCTGCTCGTAGGTGATGATCTCCAGCTTGATCTCGTCCCTGCTGTAGCCGACGGCGGTGTCCAGCCGGGTGAGGGGCCGGTGCAGGTCCTCGTACACCCACCAGTCGCCGAGCGGGCCGTCGTCGCCCGGCCCGCCCATGACGGGGGCGAACCTGCCGCCGAGGAAGGTCATCTCCTTCAGCGGCGCGCGGACGATGCGCGGCCCGATGTCCCGGTACTTCTTCGGGAGCCGGTCCTGCCAGACGTTCGGGGGCTCCACCGTGTGGTCGTCCACGGAGATGATCCGTGGAAAGGCGGCGTTGGTCCGTGAGGTCTCCATGCCGGTCACGGTAGCGCTGATCTGACGGTCCGTCAGCTATCGTGGCCTCCTCGGCTTCCGCAAGGGCCCGGCCGAGGTGGGGAGAGCATGTGTGAACCTTGTGACGCACCGTACGGCGGCCTGTGATCGCCGTCTCGCACGGCTGACGTATCCGCCATGAACAAGGCAAACTGGCCTCTTGGTTGTGAACGTCTCGGCAGGGGGCCAGGGGGCAGCGATGGACGGTGTACCGCGAGTGCCGGAGCAGCGGGGTCCCGAGGAATCGGCGACGCTGCGCTTCGGCCTGCTCGGACCGGTGCGCGCCTGGCGCGGGGAGGAGTTGCTGGCCACCGGCTCGCCGCAGCAACGCGCCCTGCTGTCCGCACTGCTGCTGCGCGAGGGACGCACGGCGACGGCCTCCGAGCTGATCGACGCGCTGTGGGGCGACGAGCCGCCGCCGCGCGCGCTGGCGGCCGTGCGGACGTACGCCTCCCGGCTGCGCAAGATCCTCTCCCCCGGGGTGCTGGTCAGCGAGTCGGGCGGATACGCGCTGCGCCTGCACGACGCCCGCGCCCTCGACCTCTCCGCGGCCCAGGAACTGGCCACGCAGGCGGAGAAGGCCAAGAACTCCGGGGACCTGCGCCACGCCCGGCGGGCGCTGAACGACGCGCTGGCACTGTGGAACGGTGAGCCGCTGGCCGGCGTGCCCGGCCCCTACGCGGACACCCAGCGCACCCGCCTGGAGGAATGGCGCCTCCAACTCCTTGAGTCCCGCCTCGACATGGACCTGGAGCAGGGCTGCCACGCGGAGGCGGTCTCGGAACTGACCGCCCTGACGGCCGCGCACCCGCTGCGCGAACGGCTGCGCGAGCTGCTGATGCTGGCGCTGTACCGCTCGGGCCGCCAGGCGGAGGCCCTCGCGGTGTACGCCGACACGCGCCGCCTGCTGGCCGACGAACTCGGCGTCGACCCCCGCCAGGGCCTCAAGGAGCTCCAGCAGCGGATCCTGCAGGCGGACCCGGGCCTGGCGGAGCCCTCGGCCCCGGCACCCGAGCCCGCCCCGGCCCCCGTCCGCCCCGCCCAGCTCCCCGCCACCGTCCCCGACTTCACCGGCCGGGCGTCCTTCGTCGGCGAGCTGAGCGACGTCCTCGCCTCGGCCGAGGGCCGGGTCATGGCGGTCTCGGCACTGGCCGGCATCGGGGGCGTCGGCAAGACCACCCTCGCCGTCCACGTGGCGCACCAGGCCCGCGGCGCCTTCCCCGACGGCCAGCTGTACGTGGACCTGCAGGGCGCGGGTGCCCGGGCGGCCGAGCCGGAGACGGTCCTCGGCGCGTTCCTGCGCGCCCTGGGCACCCCGGACTCGGCGATCCCGGACTCGCTGGAGGAGCGCGCGGCGCTGTACCGCTCGGTCCTGGACGGCCGCCGCGTCCTGGTCCTGCTGGACAACGCGAAGGACGCCGCCCAGGTGCGCCCCCTGCTGCCGGGCACGGAGGGCTGCGCCGCCCTGATCACCTCCCGGGTACGGATGGTGGACCTGGCGGGCGCGCACCTCGTGGACCTGGACGTGATGTCCCCCGACGAGGCCCTGGCGCTGTTCACCAAGATCGTGGGCGAGGAGAGAGTGGCCTCGGAACGCGAGGCCGCCCTCGACGTGGTGGCGGCATGCGGCTTCCTGCCGCTGGCGATCCGTATCGCGGCCTCCCGCCTGGCCGCCCGCCGCACCTGGACCGTGTCGGTCCTGGCGGCGAAGCTGGCGGACGAACGCCGCCGGCTGGACGAACTCCAGGCCGGCGACCTCGCGGTGAAGGCCACCTTCGAACTCGGCTACGGCCAACTGGAGCCGGCGCAGGCGCGCGCCTTCCGCCTGCTGGGCCTGGCGGACGGCCCGGACATCTCCCTGGCGGCGGCCGCCGCGGTCCTCGACCTGCCGGTGGAGGACACCGAGGACGTACTGGAGTCCCTGGTGGACACCTCCCTCCTGGAATCGGCCGCCCCCGGCCGCTACCGCTACCACGACCTGGTCCGGCTCTACGCGCGCGCCTGCGCGGAACGCGACGAGCACCCGCCGAGCGAGCGGGACGCGGCGATGTCGCGGCTGCTGGACTTCTACCTGGCCACCGCGGCCGAGGGTTACGCCATCGAGCGGCCCGGTGACCGGCTGGTGGACCACCTGGAGACGGCCCGTACGGCCGGGCTGGTCTTCCCGGACCGGCGCGCGGCACAGGACTGGCTCTACTCCGAGGCGGTGTCCCTGCTCGCCTGCGTCCGGCAGTCCTCCGACCGTGCCCGGCTCAGGCGCGCCGTCGACCTGCTGTGGGCCACGGTGGACCTGGCGGAGTCGGGGGCGAACTCCAAGGAGTACGAGACGGCGGCGACGGCCCTGCGGAACGCCGCGCGCTCCCTGTCCGACGGCCGCGCGGAGGGCCGGGCCAACCTCGTCCTGGCCAACGCCCGGCACTGGTCGGGGTACTTCGACCAGGCCAATCAGGAGGCGCGGGAGGTCCTCCGGCTGTCCGAGGCGTCCGGGGACCCGCTGCCCTGCTGCTGGGCGGCGAACATCCTGGGGGCCTTCGCCTTCTACCAGAACCGCTACACGGAGGCGGAGGAGTACCTGGAACGAGCCATCAAGGACTTCCGTGCGTGCGGCGACCTGTCGGGCACGGCGGCGGCCCTGTGCAACCTCTCACGCCTGCACCTGGCGACCGACCGCGCCGACAGCGCGGTGGTCCTCGCCCACCAGGGCACGGAGATGTACGAGGCCCTCGGACACTCGCTGAAGGCGGCGAACGGCCACTACGCGCTGGGCATGGCCCTCAGCAAGAACGGCCGGCTGTCCGATGCGACCGCCCGTCTCGGGGACGCCCTCCAGGTCTTTCGCGCCAGCCGCCAACGGCTGTGGGAGGGCATGACCTTGTTCCGCCTCGCGGAGGTGGACCTCCTCGCCCACCGCAGCGCACAGGCCGCGGCCAACGCCGAGATGGCTTTGGCGATGCTCAGGGGCATCGGCGGAGAATGGCGCCGGGGCAACGTGCTCACGGTTCTCGGCAAGGCCCTGATCAGGGTCGGCCAGTCGGGGCGGGCCCAGGTCTGCTGGCGCGAGGCACTCGAGATCTTCGAGAGGCTGAACTCGCCCGAAGCCGCCGAAGTGCAGGCGCTGCTCGCTCCCGCCGCGGCCGCGTGACGCGCGCGCCGGACGTTCATCGTTCGTTTATCGCCATCAGGCACTCTTCTGTTTGTCGATCCGTCGCGTCGGGGGGCAGACGGACCGCCGGTGAGGCCGCCGCGCTCACGGTTTAGGGTTGGGCGGCCCGAGCGGCCCACCCGGTCACCCACGGGGGAGTGACCGGGTGGGCCCTCGCAGTCCGACAGCAACAACAAGGGGAGGCACCAGCATGAGCGACACCACCAACGACGAGCCGATCGCCACGCCGGACAACACGCACATCACCGACGCCGCGGCCGGCACCACGGTCACGCCGCTGAACACGCACATCACGGACGCCGAGGCCGGCACCGACGTCGAACCGCTCAACACGCACATCACCGACGCCGACGGCGGCACGACCACGCCGGACAACACCCACATCACGTCCGACCCCAGCTAGACCTTCCTGTACACGGGGATCGGCCGCGGCGGCGCGGAGGGGAGCCGCCGCGGCCGAGGTGTGTCCGGCGCACGGCGGTCCGGCGGTCCGGCGGGACTACCGCTCATGCCCGGGAGCCGCACCGTCCAGAACAAGTTCGCACCACACCGTCTTGCCGTCGGCCCACGGCCGCACGCCCCACCGCAGCGCCACGGCGTCCAGGAGCGCCAGGCCGCGGCCTGACTCGTCGTCCTGCGACGCGTGGAGAAGGATGGGAAGCGCCCGAGGGTCGGGGTCGTCGACCTCCACGCGCACCCGTCCGTCGGCACGGACCACGCGGACCCGCACCGGGGTGCCCTCCCCCACGTGCCGGATGACGTTGCCGACGAGCTCCGTGACGCAGAGCTGGACGTCGCCGCACGGCACGCCCAAGTGGTCGCGCACGGCGCGGCGCAGTCCGGGCACGCTGCCCGGGAGGGCGAGCATGTCGAGCCGGAGGACCGGGAGTGCGGGGGCGTTCAACGAACGGCCGCCTTCCGCAGGACCTCCGCCAGCTTGCGCGCGGTGGCGGTGTTGCAGTTGCCGAGCGCGATCAGGCCGGCCGGTCCCCGGTACTCGGCCGCGAAGCTCGGCAGGTCCACGCGGAGGGACGGCAGCGTGATGCCGTGCGCGGCGAGCGCGGCGCGCAACTCCTCCACGCAGAGGGTCGTGTCGTAGGGGGTGGGTTGCGGGGGCACGGTCACGTACACCTTCCTGTGCTCTCTGTGACGAATCACTCACACAGTGACGCGGTGTCGCCTACCGTGAAAAGGGTTTCCCTTCCCGGACGCGAACAGCGGAACCGGGCTCGGTGTGCAGGGCAGTTGTGGAATCGGCGGGTGGACCGGGGTGCGGCGCAAGGACATCGACGGCTCGGAGAGCGTGCCGAGCTTCTACGGCAAGGAGTTGCGGTGGAAGCGGGAGCAGGCGGGGCTCACGCTGCAGCAGTTGGCGGAGGGCAGCTTCTACGGGCTGAGTCACCTCAGTGAGATCGAGCGGGGTCAACGGCGCATGCCTCACGACCTGGCCGAACACGTGGACCGAGTACTGAAGAGCGACGGTTTCTTCGCCCGACGCTGCGAGGACGTGCGGAAGGCCCGAGCCAAGGGGCATGCCGACTACTACGTCGAGGTCCTCGAACTAGAGGATCGCGCTCAGGACATCGAGGAGTGGATGCCCGACGTGATCCCGGGCCCGCTGCAATTGGAGCCGTACATCCGCGCCGTCATCCATGCAACGCACCCGAGCGAGTCCGAGGAACGGACGGCGGAGAAGGTATCCGCCCGGCGGGAGCGGTCCTGGTTGTTCGAGGACCCCACGGGTCCGGAAACCTGGGTGGTCATGAGCGAGTTGGTGCTCCTGCGCCCCATCCTCGACGCCGAGCAGATGGCCGAACAGCTCGCCCACATCGTCGAAGTCGCCCGACACCGACGTTTCATTCCACAGATCCTTCCGTGGAACAGCGACACCCACCCGTTCATGATGGGCACGACGAGGCTCCTGACCTTCCATGACGCCCCGCCCCTCATGTACACCGAGGGCATGTACAGCGGTCAGGTCATCGACGATCCCGGCACTGTGAGGCAGTACTCCAAGGCATACGATCGCCTCAGGGCCGCCGCTCTGCCACCGGGCGCGTCCCTCGAGATCATCGAACAGGCAGCGGAGGACTACCGGGATGGCAAGCTCCACCGTGGACTTGGGCACCGCCCACTGGCGGAAGAGCAGCCACAGCAACGGTGACGGCGGCTACTGCGTGGAGGTCGCCGCTCCCCTCCCCGCCCTCCCCGACGCCGTCCCCGTCCGCGACTCGAAGCGCGCCGAGGACGGCCCCGTACTCCTCTTCAGCACCCCGGCCTGGGCCCCCTTCCTCGCCTCCCTCAAGCACTGACCCTCGCCCGGGGCCGGCCATGAACGGATGGGGGCCGTCCGTTCCGTCATCCCAAATCCCCTCCGCCGGGCACCCTCCACCGCCCCCGGCCCTCCAATTCCCGGCCGCCCCATCCCGAAGGGCCACTTATCCACAGGGCTGGGATCCGTTCCGCTGTTCTGCGACCGTGGGCACGTGGAGCGGAGGGCGTTGCGGGAACTCACCGAGGGGGGAGTCCTCCTCACCTCGCGTGCGGTCGACGCCGGATGGCCGCGGCAGAGCCTAGCGCGGGCGCTCAGGAGCGAGGGCTGGGTTCGGCTCAGGAACGGCGCCTGGACCGAGCCGGAGTGCGCCACGGACCTTCTCACACGACTCCGGGCAGTGCAGCTTCTGGCTCCCCGACTCGTCGTGAGCCACCGTTCCGCGGCCGCACTGTGGCGGATCGAGACCCTCGCCCCCGCCCCCGCCTCCGCCTCCGCCTCCGCCTCTGGTACGCCGCTGGAGTTCACCGACACCGAGCGCATCCACCGGCCGGCGGCCAAGGACGTACGTGTGCACCGCGCGTCCCTCCACCCGGGAGAGGTGACGGAGCGACGGGGACTCCGGGTCACCGGCGCGGTACGCACCCTCACCGACCTGTTGCGGACCGGCCCCAGGGACGACGCACTCGTCGCCTTGGAGTCGGCCCTCACCTATCGCCGGGTCGGCAGCGTCCGCCGAGCGCCGCTCATCGATCTCGACTCGGTCTCCGCCGCCCTCGAGGTCACGCCCAAGAGGGCGGCGGTCCGGGCGCGCTCGTGGCTTCGGCTGTGCGACCCACGCGCCGGCTCGCCGGCCGAGACCATGGCCCGGCTGCGCTTGTACGACGCCGGGCTCCGCCCCGAGTCCCAGGCCGAACTCCTCACTCCGGCCGGCCGTCGAGTCGTCCTCGACTTCCTCTTCCGGGAGAAAGGGCTGGCGATCGAGATCGAGGGCTACGCCTACCACGGCACCCGCGACTCCCACCGCCGCGACGTCGCCCGCTTCAACCAGATCCTCCAGTGCCCCGAGGTCCGAAGCCTCCTCCGCTACACCGCCGAGGACGTCTTCCACCGCCCCGCCCACATGATCCGGGACATCCGCGCCGCCCTCACAGCCGACGCATCCAGGCCGGCGCCCGAGGCCCGGTGGGGGCATGCTCCGGCTCCCCAGTGGCGGTGATGTGGCTGTTGGGGTCGCCCGCTTCTTTGCCAGTGTCGTGCTTCCGCGGCCCGAGTAAAGGGCGCTCCACTCCGCTGCGCTGCGTTGCGCGTCGGCTTCGCCGATCGGCCTCCGGCCGACCCTTGACTCGGCCCGCTCCAGCACGGGGGAGAAGCGAGCGGGCGACCGGGGGAGGAACGGGTGCCCGGGTAGGCCGCAGGCCTGCTTGGCCGCACTGTGCCCGGGAGCCGGGCGAGGCGCGCACCTGCGCCTCGCCCGCACGCCGGGTGGGTTCAGCGACTTGCGGTGGATGGGTGGGTGGGGCGCGATCGGAGGAGGGCGGCACGCCGGGCCGGTTCGGCGGCATGCGGTGAGTGAGCGGAAGTGTGCCCCACATGGCACCGCTGACCGCTGAGTCGGTGGCGATGAGCTGCAATTGGAGGATTTGTGCCACGCAGGAGGCCCAAAGGCGATGGCCACTAGGCCGCCTGATGGGACAAACGCTCCAATTACCGCCATTCGGACGACGGATGAGGCTGGTGTGGCCAGTGAGGGAGCATGTGCCGGGCCCGGGCATCCACCTACCGTGCGCCGCCGAACCGCCCGGCGTGTCGCCCTGATCGGATCGCGCCCCCATTCACCCACCCACCGCAAGCCGCCGAAACGGCCCGGCGTGCAGGTGAGGCGAGGATGCGCCCCCTACCCCCGGGCACAGCCCAGCCCACAGACGTGCCACCCCCCTGGACACCCGTTCCTCCCCCGGTCGCCCGCTCGCTTCTCCCCCGTGCTGGAGCGGGCCGAGTCAAGGGTCGGCCGGAGGCCGATCGGCGAAGCCGACGCGCAACGCAGCGCAGCGGAGTGGAGCGCCCTTTACTCGGGCCGCGGAAGCACGACACTGGCAAAGAAGCGGGCGACCCCGACGGCCACATCACCACCATGCGTCCCGCCCGGCCAACCCCCGGCCGACCCCCGGGCGCCTCCGCCACGGCTTTCCCTCTCCCATGCGGCTGGCCCACAGCTTCGTCTGCCCTCAGCACGCCCTGAGGAGGCAGGGCGGACCTTCGGTTGTCAGGAGGAGGCGATCGCGCGGGCGGGACGGTCAGTGGTTGCCGTGGTCGGCGAAGTCGGGCCGCTCGGTGGACAGCAGGTGCTCGGCGGCGCCGTCGAGGAGCTGGGCCGCCTCCGTGGAGCGGGGCAGCATGGTCTTCTCGTAGACGCGGACGGCGTCGTCGAGGGTGTCGTGGTGCGCGATGGCGAGGGCGAGCTCGCAGGCGTCGAGCATGGCGAGGTTGACGCCGACGCCGAGGGGCGGCATGAGGTGGGCGGCGTCGCCGAGGAGGGTCACCGTGGGGTTGTGCTCCCAGGTGTGGGGGACGGGCAGGGCGAAGATCGGACGGTCGACGTAGAGGCCGTCGTTGTCGGCGATCAGCCGGCGCAGGCGGGGCGCCCAGTCGCGGTAGCGCTCCAAGAGGAGGGCGCGGATGCCGTGGGTGTCCCCGGGAGCGAGGCCGCCGGCGGTGATCCAGTCGGCAGGGACGCGCTGGATGATGTAGACGCGGATGTGGTCACCGCTGTTGCGCTGGGCGAACAGGCCGCGGTCGCCGTCGGCTGCGGCGGCGCTGCCCCCTCCGACCAGTTCGGCGATGTCGGGGTGCCGGGTGCCGACGTCGTGGAACCAGGCTTCGAGGAAGCTCACGCCGGTGTACCGGGGGACGGCCGGGGAGAGGGCGCGGCGGACCTCGGACCAGGCGCCGTCGGCGCCGATGACGAGGTCGGCCTCGAGGGTGGAGCCGTCGGTGAAGTGCAGCTGCCTGGGGCCTTCGGCGGGGCCGCCGAGGGTCTTCAGGGTGCGTCCCCAGTGGACGGTGCCGGGGTTGAGGGAGTCGAGCAGCAACCGGCGCAGCTGGCCGCGGTCGATTTCCGGTTTGAAGCGCTCGTCCTCCTTGGGAACGTGGTGGGAGCGGATCGTGCCGGCCGGGTCCATCTGGCGCATCTCCTGCCCCTCGGGGCGGGCCAGTTGGAAGAACTCCTCCAGCAGGCCGGCTTCGCGCAGGGCGATCTGGCCGTTGTCGGCGTGCAGGTCGAGGGTGCCGCCCTGGTCGCGGGCGTCGGGGCCGGCGTCACGGTCGTAGACGGTGGCGGTGATGCCGTGCCGCTGGAGGATGCGGGCGCAGGTCAGGCCGCCGGGGCCGGCGCCGATGATGGCGATGCGGGGCGCGGGGGCGGTGTTCATGAAGGGCTCCGTTCGTGCCGCACGGCAGGGCTGTGCCCGCTGTGCGGCTGAGGTGAGTGGCAGTGGGTCGCTCGTGGTGGCCGGGGCGGCCGGGCCTTGCCGGACGGCGCCGCGACGGGCGGGCCTTTCGGGCAGAGGGCGGCAGGAGGCCAGGCGGTGCGTCGTGGCCGCAGTGCCAGATAAGCACACCAGCCCAATAAGTGCAACAGCTCAACTTTTGAAGTCGGGCCACCCAAGCGGTAGCATCCCGGTATGCCCGACACCACGACCGACGCCGCGGCAGCCGCCTCCCCCGCACCGATGGGTCGCCGCGAGCGCAAGAAGGCCGCCACCCGCCAGGCCATCGCCGACGCCGCGCTGCGTCTGTTCCTCGAGCGCGGGTACGACGAGGTCGGCATCCGTGAGATCGCGGACGCCGCCGACGTGTCCACCACGACGCTGTTCAAGCACTTCCCGGTCAAGGAAGCCCTCGTCTTCGACGAGGACGCCGAGCAGGAGGCCCGCCTGCTCGCCGCCGTACGCGAGCGGCCCGAGGGTCAGTCCGTCCCCGCGGCCCTGCGCGAACACGCCCTGCGCGCCCGGCTGGCCACCGCCGACGGCGACGCCCGGTTCGCCGCCTTCACCGACATGGTGAACAGCACCCCCGCCCTGCGCGACTACGTCCAGAACATGTGGCTGCGCCACACCGCGGCCCTGGCCGAGGTCATCGCCCAGGAAAGCGGCCTCCCGGCGGACGACCCCGCCTGCACCGCCCTGGCCCACTTCGCCCTCGAGGCTCCCCGCGCGGTCCACACCCACCAGGACCTCCGCCAGGCCATCACCCGCGCCTTCGAGCTCCTGGAAAACGGGTGGAACGCACTGGCACGGACCGGGGCATGACACAGCGCCGACGGCGCCCCGCCGCGCACCACGGCCGATCGTCGAGTCGTGCGGGCCACCCCGCCGCCCGGTCTCAGCGCCGGGCCGAGGACCCCGCCCGCAACTCCGCCTTCACCACCTTCCCGCTCGCGTTCCGCGGGAGTTCCCGCACGAACTCGACCTCCCTCGGCACCTTGTAGTTCGCCATCTCCCGGCGGGACCAGGCGATCAGGTCGTCGGCCGTCAGGACCGCGCCCGGGCGGCGGACCACGTACGCCTTGCCGACCTCGCCGAGCCGCGCGTCCGGTACCCCGATCACCGCGGCGTCCGCCACGTCCGGGTGCAGGCCCAGGAGTTGCTCTATCTCCGCCGGGTAGGCGTTGAAGCCGCCGACGATGAACATGTCCTTGATGCGGTCGGTGATGCGGAGGTTCCCGGACGTGTCCAGGACCCCCACGTCCCCCGTGCGGAGCCAGCCGTCGGGGGTGAGGGCCCGTGCCGTGGCCGCTTCGTCCTCGAAGTAGCCCCGCATGACGTTGAAGCCGCGGACCACGACCTCCCCGGGGATCCCCGGCTCCTGCGGCTCTCCCTTCGCGTTCACCACCCGCACCTCGGTGCCGGGGATCGCCCGGCCCGATGTCGACGCGATCACGGACGGGTCGTCGCCCCGGCGGCACATCGTCACGAAGCCGCCGGCCTCCGACAGGCCGTACGCCGTCAGCACGGTCTCCACGCCGAGTTCCACGCGCAGCCGTTCCACCAGCCGCAGCGGAACCACGGCCGCGCCCGTCACCACCAGGCGCAGGGTGGACAGATCGTGGGCGTTGCGGGACGGATGGTCGAGGAGGGACTGGTGCAGGGTCGGCGGGCCGGGCAGGACGGAGATGCGCTCCGCCGCCATGTTCGCCAGCGCGGTGTCCACGTTGAACACCGGCTGCGGGATCATCGTCGCGCCCCGCATCAGGCAGGCCAGGATCCCCGCCTTGTAGCCGAACGTGTGGAAGAAGGGGTTGACGATCAGGTAGCGGTCGCCGCGGCGCAGGCCCGCGAGGTCGCTCCAGATCGCGTACGCCCGCAGGGTCTGCGCGTGCGTGATCACCGCGCCCTTCGGGCGGCCCGTCGTGCCCGAGGTGAAGATGATGTCCGACGGCAGGTCGCCGGTGAGGGCCGCGGCACGCTCCCGGACCTCCGCTCCGCCGACCTCCTCCCCGCTCGCCAGGAAGTCCTTCCAGGTGCGGAAGTCGGCCGGGGCGTCGTCGGACAGGACGACCACCCGGTCCAGGTGCGGGAGGGCCGGGAGGGGGCCGTCGCCGGGTCCCTGGCCGGCCGCGCGCCGCAGCGAGGCCACGTAGGACGTGCCGAGGAACGTGCCCGTCACGAAGAGGAGTTTCGCGCGGCTCCGGTCGAGTACGTACGCCGCCTCCGTGCCCTTGAAGCGCGTGTTGAGGGGGACCAGGACGGCGCCCGCCGAGACCGCGCCCAGCGCCGAGACGATCCAGTCGAGGGTGTTGGGCGCCCAGATCGCCACCCGGTCGCCGATCCCGACGCCGCTCGCGATGCAGGCCGCCGCCGCGCGCTCGACGCGGGCGCCCAGTTCGGCGTAGGAGACCCGGGTACGGCCCTCGACGACGGCCTCGGTGTCGCCGTAGCGACGGGCCGCTCCGCGCACCAGCGCCGGAATGCTGCCCCATTCGACGTCACCGCGCACAACGACCTCCCGGCACATGACGACCGACGTATAGCTGACTGTCCGTCAGATTAGCTGTAACCTGACGCCCTGTCAGCCGCCAGGACTCCAGCGCGGAGGTGTGCTCCATGGCAACGGCAAGGGCAGCGGCAGGGGCGGCAGGAGGTGCGGCAGGAGGTGCGGCAGGAGGGCTCAAGGACGCCACCGCCATCGTCGGTATCGGGCAGACCCCCTTCGCCCGCCGGCTCGACGGGTCCGAGAAGACGCTGGCGTGCCGGGCGATCCTCGCCGCCCTCGACGACGCGGGCATCGCGCCCGGCGAGGTCGACGCGCTCGCCTCGTACACCATGGAGGAGACCGACGAGGTGGAGGTGGCCAAGGCGCTCGGGCTGGGCGACCTCACCTTCTTCAGCAAGGTCGGCTACGGGGGCGGCGGCTCCTGCGCCACCGTCGCGCACCTCGCGGCCGCCGTCGCCGCCGGGCAGGCGACCGTCGGCGTCGCCTGGCGGTCGCGCAAGCGCGGCAGCGGGCCGCGGCCGTGGAAGAACACGGCCGTCCAACTGCCCACCCCGGCCCAGTGGACCCGGCCCTTCGGGCTGCTGCGGCCGGTGGACGAGATCGGGATGCTCGCCCGGCGGTACATGCACGAGTACGGGGCGACCAGGGACCATCTGTTCAACATCGCCCTCGCCTGCCGCAACCGGGCCAACCAGAATCCCGCCGCGATCATGTACGACCGGCCCCTCACCCGGGACATGTATATGACCTCCCGGTGGATCAGCGAGCCGCTCTGCCTCTTCGACAACTGCCTGGAGACGGACGGGGCGTTGGCGTGCGTGGTGGTGTCCGCCGAGCGGGCCCGCGACGGCCGGCACCGCCCCGTCTACGTCCACTCCGCGGCTCAGGGGCTGCCGTCCCAGCACCACGGCATGGTCAACTACTGGAACGACGACCCGCTGACCGGACCGGCCTGGACGGCCGCCCGGCATCTGTGGAAGCACGCCGACTTCACCCCGGACGACGTGGACGTGGCACAGATCTACGACGCGTTCACACCCCTCATACCGCTCTCCCTGGAGGGCTACGGCTTCTGCGGCAAGGGGGAGGGCGGGGCGTTCACCGAGGGGGGCGCCCTGGAGATCGGCGGGCGGCTGCCCATCAACACCGGGGGCGGCGGGCTGTCCGAGGCGTACGTCCACGGCTTCAACCTCATCACCGAGGGCGTGAAGCAGCTGAGGGGGACCAGCACCGCCCAGGTCCCGGGCGCCGCCACCTGTCTGGTCACCGCCGGCGAGGGGGTCCCCACCTCCGCCCTCCTGCTCAGGAACTGAAGGAGCCGAGCCATGTCCGACACCCTGCTCGCGCCCGTCCATGACGACGACGGAGCGCCGTTCTGGGAGTACGCCGCCCGGGGCGAACTGCGCGTCCAGGCGTGCGCCGACTGCGGCGAGCCGCGCTTCCCGCCCCGGCCCTGCTGCCCGCACTGCCAGTCGTTCGCGAGCGAGTGGCAGCCGACGAGCGGGAAGGGGAGGATCTGGTCGTACGTCGTGCCGCATCCACCGCTGCTTCCGGCGTACGCGGCGCAGGCGCCGTACAACGTGATCGTGGTGGAGCTCGCCGAGGCGCCACGCATCCGGCTCGTCGGGAACCTCGTCACCGGTCCCGACGCGCCCCTGAACTCGGTTCCCCCCGACCGCGTCCGCATCGGCGCGAAGGTCCAGGTCGTCTTCGACGGGGACGGAACGCCCCGGTGGGTGCTGGAGCGGCCGTGAGCGGGGGGCTGCGAATCGCCGCCGACCGGGACACCGGTGTCGCGGTCGTCACCCTGGACCGGCCGGCGAGGCTGAACGCCATCGACCTGTCGCTGGCCGCCGAACTCGCCGACTGCTGGCGCGCGTTGCGCTTCGACGACACCGTACGGGCCGTGGTGCTCACCGGTGCGGGTGAGCGGGCCTTCTGCACCGGCATCGACCGCGACGCGGACGTGCCCCAGCCCACCTCCCCGTACATGGTGGACGATCCGCTGCTGCGGATCGGCCCGAAGGCGAACGACCTGTGGAAGCCGGTGATCGCCGCCGTGCGCGGCATGGCCTGCGGCGGCGCCTTCTACCTGCTCGGCGAGAGCGATTTCGTCGTGGCGGACACCACGGCGGCCTTCTTCGACCCGCACACCGCCTACGGCATGGTCAGCGCGTACGAGTCCGTCCACATGGCGCACCGCATGCCGTACGGGGAGGCGGCGCGGATGGCGCTGATGGGTACCGCCGAGCGGGTCTCGGCCCGGCGGGCGTACGAGATCGGCCTGGTGTCCGAGCTGACCGAGCCGGGGGGTGCGGTGGAGGCGGCGGTGCGCTGCGCCGCCGTCATCGCCTCCTACCCGCCCGAGGGCGTGCAGGGCACCGTGCGGGCCCTGTGGGCGGCGCAGGAGGCGGCGCGGGCGCACGCCTTCGCGCAGGCGCCGTCGCTCATCGCGCTCGGGAACCTGCCGGCCGAGAAGCAGGCGGAGCTCTTCGCCGGACGCCGGGCGGGCGCCGCGGGGGAGTTCCGGCTGCG
This sequence comes from Streptomyces sp. NPDC007264, assembly GCF_042869095.1. Classification (NCBI taxonomy): domain Bacteria; kingdom Bacillati; phylum Actinomycetota; class Actinomycetes; order Kitasatosporales; family Streptomycetaceae; genus Streptomyces; species Streptomyces sp. NPDC007264. Next base: position 56,858 of record NZ_JBIAFD010000014.1, on the reverse strand, counting down.
GTAGACCTCGGACCCGTATCCCCGTATCCCCGTATCCCCGTATCCCCGTATCCCCGCGTCCCCGCGTCCCCGTTCCCGCATTCCCCGCGTCCCCGTGCCCACGCCCCGTATCCCGCGTTCCCCGCGTCCCCGTATCTCGGTCGGCCGGCGGGAACCGCCACCGTGTGGCACGTCGTGTGTACGGGGCGTAGCGTCGAGGGAAGACGGCCGCCGTCCGGAACCCCTTCCGTGAGGTCCGCACGGCGGCCGTCCAGGGCCGTGCCGCTCAGGCTGTCCGCGCCGTCCCCGTCCCCTTCTCCGCGTCCAGGGCGTACACGCAGCGGTCCTTGCTGCACGCGTACACCACGCCGTCCTTGACCACCGGCGCGCCGGTGATCTCGCCGCCGGTCGCCAGCTTCCAGCGCAGCCGGCCGTCGTCGGCCTTCAGCGTGTACAGCAGGTGGTCCATGGAGCCGAAGTGGATGCGGCCCTCCGCGACCGCGGGGGAGCCCACGAGGTCGCCACCGGCCTGGAAGCGCCACTTCGGGGTGCCCGTGACCGCGTCCAGGGTGTAGAGGCCCTTGCCGCTGCCGACGTGGACGTGCCCGGCGGCCACCAGCACCGGCTCGGTGGAGGCCCGGGACTCCGTCGCGATGCGCCAGCGGTCCCGGCCGTCCGCCGCGTCCAGGGCGTACACCGTGCCCAGGTAGTCCGCCAGGTAGATGCCGCCGCCCGCGACGGCGGGGCCGGGGACGAAGGTGGGCGGGCACAGGAAGACCGCCGGCGCCTCGAAGTGCCAGCGCACCAGGCCGCTGGACACCTCGATGGCCAGGACCCGGGTGCCGGCCGAGACGTAGACGTAGCCGTCGGGCGCCGGCGTCAGGCGCACGGGGACGCCGCCGCAGGAGGCCGCGTCCCCGATCGGGTACGACCAGCGCTCCTCGCCGGTGCGTGCCTCCAGGGCCCGCAGCCGCGCGTCCCGCCACACGTACACCGTGCCGTCCTGCAGCACCGGTCCGGCCTCCGGCGTCTCGAAGTCCGTCTGCGCGCCGGTGACCTCCCAGAGCCGCCGGCCGTTCGACGCCTCCCACGCCTGTACGCCGCCGCCGCGCGTCCCGGTGACGACCGTGCCGCGGTCGGCCTTGAGGGAGTACACCCAGCCGTCCGTCGACAGCCGCCACAGGTCCGTGCCCTCCCGGGCGTCCAGGGCGAAGAGGGTGGGGCCGTCGGAGGCGTGGATGCGGCCGTCCGCGACCGCCATCGACCAGGCCACGTCCCGGGTCTTGAAGCGGCGGCGGCCCGTGGCCACGTCCAGGGCGTGCACCTCGAAGGAGGTGACGTAGACGAGGTCGTCGGCGACCGACGGCGTGCCCCAGACGTCGTTCGACATGCGGAAGCGCCACGGGCGCCAGCCGGAGGCGGTCTCGGGGGGCGCGGCCGGCGGCGCGACGGCGGCCCCGGCCATACCGTTGACGCCGGTGCCGGGCCGGGTCCAGGAGGCCACCAGACCGGCCTCGGGAGGAGGCGCCTTGACCGCGGCGGCCCGTGCGTCCGCGACGCGCGGGCCCGGGCCGATCGGCACGGACGCACCCGCGAGCCGCACCGGGCCGCCGTCGGGCGCGCCCGCCGGCGCGGTCACCGGGACCGGGTCGTGCGACGGCTGGGGCGGCACCGCCGGGCGTCCGCCGCCGCGGCTGCCGGAGGAGGGGGGCTTGGCCGCCGGGCGCCCGCCGCGCCGCGTCTCGATCAGGCCGACGGCCTTCTCCGGCAGCCACGCGGAGGCCGTGCCGCTGTCGTCGGATCCGGAGCCGAAGAGGTGGGGGGCGAGCTGGGACTGGAGGTCGGCCGGGTTGGGGCGGGCGGTGGGCTCCGTCTGCATGCACGACTCGATGAGCGGGCGCAGCTCGTCCGGCAGGCCGGACAGGTCCGGGCCCTCGCGCAGCAGCATGAAGACGGTCTCGACGGGGTTGGCGCCGTGGTAGGGAGGGTGTCCGGTGGCCGCGAAGACGAGCATCGAGCCGAGCGAGAAGACATCGCTGGCGCCGGTCACGCTGCGCGAGTCCTTGGCCTGTTCGGGGGACATGTAGGCGGGGGTACCGACGGCGACGTTCGTCATTGTCAGACGTGTGTTCGATACGCCGGAGGCGATACCGAAGTCGATCACCCGGGGGCCGTCCTCGACGACGAGGACGTTCGAGGGCTTCAGGTCCCGGTGCACGAGGCCCGCCCCGTGGATGGACTGCAGCGCCTCGGCGACGCCCGCGGCCAGCCAGCGCACCGCCTGGGCCGGCAGCGGCCCGCAGTCGGTCACTATCTCCTCGAGCGAGGGCGCGGGCACGTACGCGGTGGCCAGCCACGGCACGGCCGCGCGCGGGTCGGCGTCGACCACGGCCGCCGTGTAGAAGCCCGAGACGGCCCGCGCGGCCTCGACCTCACGCGTGAAGCGCACGCGGAACAACTGGTCCTCGGCGAGCTCCGTGCGCACCGTCTTGATCGCCACGCGCCGGCCGGACGCCGAGCGGGCGAGATAGACCAGCCCCATGCCGCCGGCACCCAGCCGTCCCAGCACCTCGAACGGCCCGATCCGCCGCGGATCGTGCTGCGTCAGCTGATCCACCACTTGCCTGCCACCTCCCCGTACGGGTCACGTCATCCACCTCGTGTACGCGACCCCGTGCAGCGTCTCACCACCGCACCGCCGTGGCGGCACGCACCCCGATTCTTCCTGTCCGGGCCACTGGTTGCGAACCCGGGGGCGGAACGGGGTGTCTCAGGACAAAACCACGCCGGAGCGCCTTTCGGGAAGCGGGCGCCCGCATGATGGAACGTCCCGCACGACCCGGAAGTGCCTCGGCGCGACCACCGGCTACCGCTGGAGCAGCGCGAAGGACGCCCCCTGATTGTCCGTGACGACGGCCACCCGTCCGTACGACGCCTCGAACGGCGGTACCTGCACCCGGCCGCCGAGCCGCTCCACCGCGCCCGGCGCCGCCGGGCCGTCCCGGACGCCGAAGTGGACGAGGAGGTGGGGGCGGCATTGGGGCGGCATTGGGGCGGCATCTCGGCGGGGACGCCGTACACCGTCCGGACGGTGGGCATGGGTCCGTCCCGCTTGGGCGCCGGCGCGGCCACGGGCCGGCCGTCGAGACGGGCCCGCGCGAAGGCGCCGTACGCCTCCTCGAAGGTCCGTCCGAAGAGCTCACCGTGGAACCGCTCGCCCGCCTCCACGTCGGGCAGCTGGGCGTCGACCGGGCAGGGGACGCCCTCGGGGAAGCCCCCGCCCGCCCCCCCCCCCCCCCCCCCCGCCCGCGTCCCCGCGCGACGGCTGCGGCTGCTGCGGCGCCCGCGGCGGCTACGGCTACGGCTACGGCCGCTGTGGCGTCGAGGGCCGCGGCGATGGCGGGTTTTCGGCCATGTCGCCAAGTTAGTGGGCTTCGCCGTGCGCCGCGCGCGGGGATACTCCCTCCTCAGGGGCCGGGGACGACCTCATCCACCCCCGCACTCCCCATTTGCAGTCGGCCGAATCGCGCTCCGATCACCCCTCGGTAAGCTGACGGCATGACAGGACAAGTGCGTACCGTCGACGGCCGCGTGGCCGGTCGGCGCGGGCAGGCGACCCGGCAGAAGCTGCTCGACTGCCTCAGCGAGATGCTCAGCTCATCGCCCTACCGGGACGTCAAAGTCATCGACGTCGCCCGGAAGGCGGGGACATCGCCGGCGACCTTCTACCAGTACTTCCCGGACGTGGAGGGCGCCGTCCTGGAGATCGCCGAGCAAATGGCCGCGGAGGGCGCCGCGTTGACCGAGCTGCTCGACGGGCGCTCGTGGGTCGGCAAGGCGGGCTGGCAGACGGCGCAGGAACTCGTGGACGGATTCCTGGAGTTCTGGCGCAAGCACGACGCGATCCTGCGGGTCGTCGACCTGGGCGCCGCCGAGGGCGACAAGCGCTTCTACAAGCTCCGTATGAAGATCCTGAACTCCGTGAACAACTCCCTCGCGGGCTCGATCTCCGACCTCCAGTCCAGGGGCCGGGTCGACAAGGACGTGAACGCGGCGGCCGTGGCGGGCTCGCTCGTGGCGATGCTCGCCTCCGTGTCCTCCCACCAGAAGGGCTTCCAGTCCTGGGGTGTGAAACAGGCCGAACTCAAGCCGAACCTGGCGCTGTTGGTGCATCTGGGTGTGACCGGCAGGAAGCCGACCAAATAGGAAGGGCGGCTTGGCCGCTCCGGGCTCTCACGTTCTGTCATACGGGCGGTGGTTCACTCCGGTGGGCCACCGCCCGCTGCTCATGTCCGGGCGCCGGGCCGTCGTACCCGCCCCGGGTCCTCGGGGCCCGGAGGGGCCCGGTCACCGCCGCACGAGCCGGAAGAGCCGGATCTCCCGTTCCACCCGGGTCTGGTACGTCGCATACGGCGGCCAGAACTCCAGCGCGGCCCGCCAGGCCGCCTCCCGCTCCGCTCCCTCCAGCAGGTGCGCCCTGACCGGGATGTCCTGCCCCTTCCAGCTGATCGAGGCGTCGGGGTGGGCGAGGAGATTGGCGGTCCAGGCGGGGTGGCCGGTGCGCCCGAAGTTGGATCCGACGAGGATCCAACTGCCGCCCTCCTCCGGCATGCAGGCCAGCGGCGTACGGCGCGGCAGTCCGCTCTTCGCACCGGTGGCCGTGAGCACGACGCCCGGCAGCATCCGGGCGCTGAGCAGGACCTTCCCCCGCGTCAGCCGGTGCACCGCGCGGTCCAGCGCGGGCACGACGTGCGGCGCGACCTTGGCGAAGGCGCGCGTGGCGGACACCTTCTGCACGATCCGTGCACCGACGGTGGTCATACCGCCACCTCCCTCTGCTCGAAGAGCCCGGCCGCGCCCGCCGCGTGGGCCCGCAGCCGGTGCACCGGGCCGAAGAGCGACTCGTCGCCGGCCGAGCGCTTGACATACAGATGCGCCTCGTGTTCCCAGGTGAAACCGATGCCGCCGTGGAGCTGGACCGCCTCGGCCGCGGCGGTGCGCAGCGTCTGGAGGGCCTGGGCGAGGGCGAGCCCGCCGACCGCTTCCCCCCGCGCGCTCGCCCAGGCCGCGTAGTAGGCCGCCGAGCGAGCCGCCTGCACCTGGACGTACACGTCGGCCAGCCGGTGCTTGACGGCCTGGAAGGACCCGATCGCCCGCCCGAACTGCCGCCGCTGCTTGACGTACTCGACGGTCCGCTCCAGCGCCCGGTCTGCGGCGCCCACGGCCTCGCAGGCGAGGACGGCGGCGGCGCGGTCCCCGACGGCGGCGAGCGCCCCGGCCACATCGGCTCCGTCCGCGCCCAGCAACTCGGCCTTCACGTCGCGCAGTTGGATGCGGGCTTGGGGACGGGTCGCGTCGAGGGCGGTCTGCCGTGTGCGCACTGCGCCCTCCCGCACGAGGAAGAGCAGGGTCCGCGAGCGTACGAAGCCCCCGGCGTGGGCGGCGACGACGAGCAGCCCTGCGCTGTGCCCGTCGAGCACCTGGCAGGCCTCCCCGTACAGCCGCCAGCCGTCGTCCGCCCGCCGCGCCTGCACACCCCCGGCGCGCCCGCCGCCCGCCCAGTCACCGCGGTTGCCGTCGACGAGGGCCAGCGCGGTGCCCAGGGCCGGCCCGGGGACGGCGAGGGCGGCGGTCAGCTCGCCCGAGGCGAGGCGGGGCAGCAGTTCGGCGCGTTGGGCGTCGGTGCCGAGGGCGAGCAGCAGGGGCGCGGCGAGGACGGTCGTGGACAGCAGCGGGGAGGGGGCGAGGGTGCGCCCGACCTCCTCGCAGGCGAGGGCGAGTTCGGTGGTGGTGCAGCCGACGCCGCCGTACGCCTCCGGGAGCGCGAGCCCGGCCAGGCCGAGCCGTCCCGCGAGGGTGGCCCACAGGGCGGCGTCGTGTCCGGCGTCGGTGCGCACCGCGGCTCGGACGTCGTCCGGTCCGCAGCGCTTGGCCAGCGCCTCCCGCACCGTGCGGCGGATCTCGTCCTGTTCGGCGGTGAAGCGGGCGTCCATGGGCGGGGTCCCTTCTCCATCTGACGATGCGTCATGTTAGGGCGCCGGGCGCACGCCTGCACAGGTCCGTCACGGCATAATCTGATGTACCGTCAGATCCATGACTGCTGTGACCGGCCGGAAGGCCGCGATCGTGGGTGTGGCCCTGTCCGACTGCGGCCGGGTGGACGAGGCGACGCCGTACGCCCTGCACGCCCAGGCCGCCCGCCGCGCCCTGGCGGACGCGGGCCTGGACCGTTCGGTGATCGACGGCTTCGCCTCGGCGGGGCTCGGCACCCTCGCCCCCGCCGAGGTCGCCGAGTACCTCGGTCTGCGGCCCACCTGGGTCGACTCCACGTCCGTCGGCGGCTCGACCTGGGAGGTCATGGCGGCCCACGCGGCGGACGCGATCGCCGAGGGCCGTGCGCGGGCGGTCCTCCTCGTCTACGGCTCCACGGCCCGTGCGGACATCAGGGCGGGCCGGCGCACGGGCAACCTCTCCTTCGGCGCCCGCGGCCCCCTCCAGTTCGAGGTTCCCTACGGCCACACGCTGATCGCCAAGTACGCGATGGCGGCGCGCCGCCACATGCACGAGTACGGCACGACGATCGAGCAGCTGGCCGAAGTGGCGGTGCAGGCGCGCGCGAACGCGGCGGCGAACCCGGAGGCCATGTTCCGCACCCCGGTCACCGTGGACGAGGTGCTGTCCGGCCCGATGGTCGCGGACCCCTTCACCAAGCTGCACTGCTGCATACGGTCCGACGGCGGCGCGGCGGTGCTGCTGGTCGCGGAGGACATCGCACGGGACTGCCGCACGGCCCCGGTGTGGGTGCTCGGGAGCGGGGAGCACGTGTCGCACACCACGATGTCGGAGTGGCCGGACTTCACCGTGTCCCCCGCGGCGGTCAGCGGCCGCCTGGCCTTCGCCCGGGCCGGAGTGCGCCCCGAGGAGGTCGACTTCGCGGAGATCTACGACGCCTTCACCTACATGACGCTGGTGACGCTGGAGGACCTCGGCTTCTGCGGCAAGGGCGAGGGCGGGGCGTTCGTGGAGAAGGGACGGCTGCTGGTGGCGGGCGGGCAGTTGCCGGTGAACACGGACGGGGGCGGTCTCTCCGCCCAGCATCCGGGGATGCGGGGGCTGTTCCTGCTGGTGGAGGCGGTGCGGCAGCTGCGGGGGGAGGCCGGCGAACGGCAGGTCCGCAAGGACGGCGGGCGGCTTCCGGAGCTGGCCGTGGCGTCGGGGACGGGCGGCTGGTTCTGCTCGTCGGGGACGGTGGTGCTGGGACGGGGGTGAGCAGGCCCGGCACCCGGCGCCCGGCGTCCGGCAGCTCGGCACCCGACGGACCGGCGATCTCGGCCCCGCGGCCCCGCACCCGGCGATCCGACAGCTCGACACCCGACGGACCGGCGGTCTCAGCCCCGCGGCCCCGCACCCGGCAGCTCGGCACCCGGCAGCCCCGCGTGCGGACCCGCACGTGATACTCGGGACATGGCAACCGATCTCCACGACCTGCTCAGGTCCCTGCGGGTGTGGGACCCGGCGACGACCGAGCTGCCCTCCTTCGACCCGGCGGCGGCGCCCGCGGAGCCGCTCGCGCTGTTCACGGAGTGGTTCGCGCAGGCGGTGGCGGCGGGCCAACCCGAGCCGCACACCATGTCGCTGGCCACCGCCGACGCGGACGGCACCCCGGACGTCCGCATCGTGATGCTGCACGGGGCCGACGCGGACGGCTGGGCGTTCGCCACGCACGCGGGCAGCCACAAGGGACGGCAGCTGGCCGCGCGGCCGTATGCCGCCCTCGGGTTCTACTGGTCGGCCCAGGGCCGCCAGATCCGGCTGCGCGGCCCGGTCACGACCGCCCCGGTGCCGGAGGGGCAGGCGGACCTGCACGCCCGTTCGACCGGCGCGCTGGCCGCCGCGCTCACCGGCCGTCAGAGCGATGTGCTCGGCTCCGTGGAGGAGCTGGCGCGGGCCTCGGACGCGGCCTGGGAGCGGGCACGGCGCGAACCGGACGCCCCGGTCCCGTCCTGGACGCTCTACCGCCTCAGGCCGGAGCGGGTGGAGTTCTTCCAGGGCGACGCGGGACGCCGGCACGTACGGCTCGTCTACCGCCGCACGGAGGCGGCGTGGACCAAGGAGCTGCTGTGGCCCTGAGCTCGTCCTTCAGCCCCGGTCGGCGGTGCCCTGCGCCAGGGCGGTGCTGATCGCGCGTCAGGTCGTGGTCGCGGGATCGCCGAGCGCGTACACCGCGAAGTCCGCCACCGGGCGGTAGCCGAGCCGCCGGTAGAGGCCGTTGCTCGTGGGGTTCGCGAGGTCGGCGAAGAGCAGGACCTCCTCGGCGCCCGAGTCGGTTGCGGCCCGACTGACCGCGGTGGTGGCGGCGCCCGCGTAGCCGCGGCCGCGCAGCGGGGCGGGGGTGTAGACGGTGGCGACGCGGACCTGCCCGGCGATCTCGGGGGTGACGCTCGCCAGGGCGACGGGCGTGCCGTCCGGTGTCTCCCACAGCGTGATCCCGCCGGACGCGAGCCGGTCCTCGGCCCAGCGGTCCGCGTCCGGCACGACCCGTTCGCCGACATCCGCGCAGAACGCGGCGTACCACCGCGCGACCAGCTCGCGGTCGTCCGGGGTGGCGACGCGGGCGCTCCCGGGCGGTGCGGGCTCGGGTGGGACGAGGGTGCCGAGGCGGTAGAGCCTCTGCCGTTCCTCGAGCCGGGCGGTGGCCTTGGTGCGGCGCTCCCAGGCGGCGGCGAACGCGGCGGCCGTCTCCGCCGGACCGCCCGCCGACGGGAGCGTGCGCCCGTCCTCCACGAGCCGCGCGGCCAGTGCGTCGGCGGCGTCGGCACCGAAGGCGGTCAGGTTGAGCTGGTACGGAGGCGTCCGCAGGACCGTGGCCCGCACGGTGCCGTCACCGTCCGTGAGCCGGCCGAAGTACGGCGTCCCCTCGCCGAACGCGCCCCGCCCTCCCGACCGCAGTCTCTCCGCGACGGTCAGCTGCACGGTGTGCAGGGCGGGCCGGGACCGCAGGAAAGCCCCGGCACACCCGAGGAACTCGTCCAGGTCCTCGGTGAACCGCCAGTCGTACGCGTCATCGGCCATGCCCCACCGTCTCGTGAATCACCGCACGGCCGCACGCCATTTACGGCCGGCACCGGTCAGGGAACCGCCGGCCCCGGTCGGAGCACCGCCGGCTCCGGGTCGCTCGCGATCCGGGCGTGCAGATGCACGTCACGGAACGCGTCCCGCCGTCCCGCCTCGAACATGGCGCCGCGCAGCGTCCCCTCGTAGCGGAAGCCGCACCGCTCCGCGACCCGGCAGGACACCTCGTGGCCGAGGGCGTGCCCCAGTTCCAGGCGGTTGAGGCCCAGGTCGGTCAGGGCCCAGCGGGCGGTGAGGGCGAGGGCGCGGACGGCGACCCGCCGGCCGCGCGCCTCGGGCAGCACCCAGTAGCCGACGCGGGCGACGCTCAGCACGTGGTCGATCTCGCCGACCCCGATGTGCCCCAGCGTCACACCGCTCTCGGCGTCCGTGACACGGAACTGGGCGCAGTTGCCGTCCTCGGCGCTGCGCTCCCGGAAGCGCAGCGCGTCGCGGGCGTCGGCGAGGTCCGTGACGGGCTTCAGGGGCGTGTTCCAGCGCTGGAAGTCCGGGTCGGAGTGCCCGCGCAGCCATGTCGCCGCGTCGGCGTCGGAGTCGGCGTTCCAGCGGCACAGCCGCAGGCCGTGGCCGTGCAGTTCGGGGAAGGGACGGGCGGGGGAGGTGTGACGTATGTCGGCCATCGGGCCATTCAACCAATCCCGGACGACGCGATCACCGCCCGCACGGCCGGAACACGGGCACTCCCTCCCTGAAGGCCGCCTCCAGCGTCATGCCCACCCGCAGATCGTCCGCCGCGCACTCCACGACCTCCGTCATCATCCGCGGCCCCTCCGCGAGATCGACCACGGCGGCGACGTACGGGGTGCGCTCCCCGAAGGGCGGCAGGTCGTTGCGGTGGACGACGGACCAGGTGTAGAGGGTCGCCCGGCCGCCGGCCCGCTCCCAGACGACGTCCTCGCCCCAGCAGGACGGGCAGAACTCCCGGGGGTAGTGGTGGGCGCGTCCGCAGGTGCGGCAGCGGCGCACCAGCAGCCGGCCCTCCGCCGCCGCGTCCCAGTACGGGCGGGTGAACGCATCGGGCTCGGGGACGTCGAAGCGGGGCCCGCCGTCCGACGGCCCGGTCACCGGAACCACCCCAGCGCGGCGTCCAGCGACCACGTCTGCCAGGACATCCCGAACAGCCCCACCGCCGAGATCAGCGCCATCATGGAGTTCTGCCCCTGTTCGGCCCAGTCGTGGATCATGAGGGTGAAGTAGAGAAGGTTGAGGAGCAGGCCCCCGACCAGCGCGACCGGGGTCAGGAAGCCGGCGACGAGGCCGAGCGCGAGGGCCAGTTCGGCGTACACCACGACGTACGCCATCGTCCGCGGCCGGGGCGCGACCACCGTGTCGAAGCCGCTGCGCACCGCCGCCCAGCGGTGCTTGGCGGCGACGTCGGCGGCCCATGCGATGCCGGTGCCCCGCTCGAACCACGCCTTCTTGTCCTTGTGGCGCCAGCTCTCCAGCCACCACAGTCCGAGCCCGATACGGAGCACGGCGAGCCATTCCGCGCCGGTGAGCCAGATCGTGTCCATGAAGCGTCCGCCTTCCACCGGGCCCGACTTTCTGACGGTACGTCAGTTCAGCGCACCGGTGGGGTACGCGCAAGAGGACGGGACGGGTGAGCGCGGACGGACGGGCGGGCACGGGCCGGCGAGCCCGGGCCGACGAGCCCGGGCCGGCGAGCGGACGCAGACAAGGACGGGCCCGTACCCCCGCCCGTGCCCGCCCCCGCCCGCGAACAGATCCGTCCACCGGTCCACCACGACCGGTCGGTCTCCGCCACCACCCGCACCCACTTCCCCTACACCCGTGATCAATTCGCAACCGATTCCGGTCTTGACCGATACCCATCAACGCTGCACGTGGTTACGCTCGCGCTCATGTCCGACTCGACTTCCGCTTCGTCGCGCCCCGTGGTGCCGGCCCACGAGGACCGGCCGGTCTACGTCATCGGCGGCGGCCCGGGCGGGCTGGCCGCGGCGTACGCGCTCCGCGCCCGGGGCCTGCGGGCCGTCGTACTGGAGAAGTCCGACCGGGTCGGGGCGTCCTGGCGGCGCCACTACGACCGGCTGCACCTGCACACCACGCGACGGCTGTCGGGTCTGCCGGGCCTGCCCATGCCGCGGAGGTTCGGGCGGTGGGTGTCGCGCGACAACGTGGTGCGCTACCTGGAGAAGTACGCGGAGCACCACGAGTTGGAGATCGTCACCGGCGTCGAGGTCTCACGCGTCGAACCCGCGCCGGACGGCACCGGCTGGCTGCTGCACGCGACCGGTGGCCGCCGGCTGACCGGGAGCGCGGTCGTCGTCGCCACGGGCCACAACCACACCCCGCGCATGCCCGACCGGCCGGGCCGCGACGCCTACACGGGCGAGTTGCTGCACGCCCGCGAGTACCGCAACCCCGAGCCGTACACCGGGCGGGACGTCCTCGTGGTGGGTGTCGGCAACACCGGCGCCGAGATCGCCGTCGACCTGGCGGAGGGCGGGGCCTCGCGCGTGCGGCTGTCGGTGCGCACGGCACCCCACATCGTGCGCCGGTCCACCGCCGGGTGGGCGGCACAGTTCTCCGGAATCCTGGTACGGCGGCTGCCGGTGCGGCTCGTCGACCGGCTGGCCCGGCCGCTGGCGCGGATCAGTGTGCCGGACCTGTCGGCGCACGGGTTGCCCAGGCCCGGCACCGGCCTCTACTCCCGGGTCACCGAGGGTGCCATTCCCGTGCAGGACGTCGGGCTCGTCGACGCCGTGCGCGCGGGACGGGTCGAGATCGTGGCGGCCGTGGAGGGCTTCGACGGCGGCAAGGTGGTCCTCGCCGACGGCAGCCGGATCGAGCCCGATGCCGTGATCGCCGCCACCGGGTACGTCCGCGCCCTGGAGGACCTGGTGGGTCACCTCGGGGTCCTGGACGCCCACGGCAGGCCGGTCGTCCACGGCGCCCGCTGCCCGCGCACGGCCCCCGGCCTGTACTTCACCGGCTTCACCAACCCGATCAGCGGCATGTTCCGCGAACTGGCCATCGACGCCGAGAAGATCGCCAAGGCGGTGGCGCACCGCGCGGAACGCACGGAACGGCCCCGCCCGGCCCCCTGAGGCGGACGGGTCCGGGCAGGCCCGTACGGACTCACGCGTCTTTTGCGTGCAGGACAGTTCCTGACGGCGTATCAGTTCAACTAATCTGACACTGCGTCAGTTATTGAATGCTGTCACACAGGAGCGGGCGGACCGATGCTTGGATCAACCCACGGCACCCTCACCACCGACTCCCGCCGGGCCCGGGTCATCGCCTGCGGCGAGCGACCCTCCCCCGTCGTGCACGGCAGGCCGGCCGATGCCGGCGACCTCGATGTCGGCGGGCGGCCGCTGCACGCCGACGTGCCCGATCTGGACCGGTTCTTCCGGCCCGAGTCCGTCGCCGTGATCGGCGCCTCGGACGCCGAGGGCCGGCCGAACACCGGCATCACCCGGCAGCTGCTGGCCTGGGCCGAGCGCGTCGGTGCCCGGCTGCACCCGGTGCACCCCACCCGTCGGTCCGTCTTCGGGGTCCCCTGCTCCCCCTCCGTCGCGGACCTGCCCGAACAGGTCGATCTCGCCGTGCTGCTCGTCTCCGACCCTCTTCCCCTCATCGAGGAACTCGGCGCCGCCAAGGTGAAGTTCGCCGTCGCCTTCGCCTCCGGTTTCGCCGAGACGGGTGAGGAGGGCGCCGCCGCGCAGGCCCGGCTCGCCGAGACCGTGGCACGGTCCGGGATACGGCTGCTCGGACCCAACACCAACCTCAACGCCTTCGAGCGGTTCCGGGACGACCTCGACGGGCCGGCCATCGCGCTCATCACTCAGTCCGGGCACCAGGGGAGGCCCGTCTTCGGCCTGCAGGAGCTGGGGGTGCGGCTGTCCCACTGGGCCCCCACCGGCAACGAGGCCGACCTGGAGACCGCCGACTTCATCTCCTACTTCGCCGAACAGCCCGGCATCGGCGCCATCGCCTGCTACATCGAGGGGCTGAAGGACGGCCGCTCCTTCCTCCTCGCCGCGGACCGGGCCGCACACCGGGGTGTGCCGGTGGTCGCGGTCAAGGTCGGCCGCACGGAGACCGGCGCCCGCACCGCCGCCTCGCACACCGGCAAGCTGACCGGCGCCGACCAGGTCGTCGACGCGGCGATGCGGCAGTACGGCGTGATCCGCGTCGACACCCTCGACGAACTCCAGGACACCGCGGCCCTGCTGGCCCGGGCGCGCGCCCCGCGTGCCGAGGGCGTGGTCATCTATTCGATCTCGGGTGGCACGGGCGCGCACGTCGCGGACCTGGCGGCCTCGGCGGGCCTGCGCCTGCCGGTCCTGTCCGAGGCCAAGCAGGCCGAGCTGCACCAGTGGATACCCGACTATCTGAACGTCGCCAACCCGGTCGACAACGGCGGCCACCCGGTGGGCGACTGGCGCGGCCGCAAGATCATCGACGCGATTCTCGACGACCCCGAGGTGGGGGTGCTCATCTGCCCCGTCACCGGGCCCTTCCCTCCGCTGAGCGACAAGCTCGTGCAGGATCTCGTGGACGCGGCGGAGCACACGGACAAGCTGGTGTGCGTGGTGTGGGGGTCGCCGGTCGGCACCGAGGACGCCTACCGCGAGACGCTGCTCGGCTCCTCGCGCGTGGCCACCTTCCGCACCGTCGGCAACTGCATCGCCGCCGTCCGCGCCCATCTCGACCACCACCGCTTCGTCCGCGGCTACCGCTCCCCCTTCGACGAGGCGCCCCGCACCCACTCTCCCTCCTTCCGCAAGGCCCAGGCGCTGATGCGGCCGGGGCAGCAGCTGAGCGAGCACGCGGCGAAGCAGCTGCTGCGGGCGTACGGCATCCGCGTGCCGCGCGAGCAGCTGGTGACCAGTGCCGCGGCGGCCGTGCGCGCGGCGGGGCTCGTCGGCTACCCGGTGGTGATGAAGGCGTCCGGCGCGCGGATCGCCCACAAGACCGAACTCGGCCTGGTGAAGGTCGGACTGACCTCCGCCAGCCAGGTCAGGGACGCCTACCGGGAGCTGACCGACATCGCGCGCTACGAGGGGATCCCGCTCGACGGCGTCCTCGTGTGCCAGATGGTGGAGGCCGGTGTCGAGATGGTCGTCGGCGTCTGCCACGACGGGCTCTTCGGGCCGACGGTGACCGTCGGGCTCGGCGGTGTGCTCGTGGAGGTGCTGCGCGACACGGCCGTGCGCGTGCCGCCCTTCGGCGAGGAACAGGCCCAGGACATGCTCTCGGAGCTGCGCGGGCGGGCTCTGCTGAACGGGGTGCGGGGGCGCCCCCCGGCCGACCTCGACGCGCTGGTCGAGGTCGTGCTGCGCGTCCAGCGCATGGCACTCGAACTCGGGGACGCGATCGAGGAGCTGGACATCAACCCGCTGATGGTGCTGCCCAGGGGCCAGGGAGCCGTGGCCCTGGACGCGCTGGCGGTGTGCCGCTGAGCGCGGCCTGAGCGCGATGTCCGCCCCTGCCCGTACGAATGCCCGTACGAAACGGAGTACTCCCATGTCCGACTCCCCCGTGATGTCCGCCGACGCCGCCGATCACCCTGATTCGGCTGATTCATTGGTACTGCACACCACTGACAACCATGTCTCCTGGCTGACCCTCAACCGCCCCGACGCCCTCAACGCCATCACCCCCGACCTGCGCGAACACCTCATCCGCGGCTTCCTCGACGCCTCCGCCGACCCGGACGTGCGCGCCGTCGTCCTCACGGGCCGCGGGCGGGGTTTCTGCGCGGGCGCGGACCTGCGCGGCGGGTCGGCGGCCGGGGAACGGATCCCCGGCGATGTGGCCCGGACCATCCGCCGGGGCGCCCAGCGGCTGGTCGCCGCGGTCCTCGACTGCGAGAAGCCCGTGATCGCCGCGGTGAACGGCACCGCGGCCGGTCTCGGCGCGCATCTCGCCCTGGCCTGCGACCTGGTGCTGGCCGCCGACTCGGCCGCGTTCATCGAGGTGTTCGTGCGGCGGGGGCTGGTGCCCGACGGCGGCGGTGCCTATCTGCTGCCCCGGCTGATCGGGCCGCGGCGCGCCAAGGAGCTGATGTTCTTCGGCGACGCGCTGACCGCCGCGGACGCGGAACGCCTGGGCCTGGTCAACCGGGTGGTGCCGGCGGACGCCCTGGAGAAGACCGCACGCGACTGGGCCGAGCGCCTGGCCGCGGGCCCCACCCGCGCGCTCGCGCTGACGAAGCAACTGGTCAACGCCTCCCTCGACGGTGACCGCGCCACCGCGTTCGCCGCCGAGGCCGCGGCGCAGGAGATCAACATGACGACGGCGGACGCGCGGGAGGGTGTGGCGAGCTTCGTCGAGCGCCGCACCTCCCGCTACCGGGGCCGTTGAGCCACCCGCGGGGCTTCACTTCTGACGAGGCGTCAGTTTCAATGGTCGATGTGATGGGACACGCGGGGATGGCGGCCACCGCCGTCCGGTACCTCAGGTCGGTCGGAGCGCCCACGGCAGCGGGGCCGGCCGAAGCGCTGCCGAGGCCCCACCTGCGGGCCGTGGGCGACGACGAGCGCGCACCGGTCGACCCGGGCGAGTTCCGGCGCGTCCTGGGCGGCTTCGCGTCCGGCGTCACCGTGATCACCGCGCCCGCCGCGGACGGGGAGGCGAGCCCGGCCGGCTTCGCCTGCCAGTCGTTCTCGTCCCTCTCCCTCGACCCTCCGCTGGTCGTGTTCATGGTCGGCCGCACGTCGACGACATGGCCCCGGATCGCCCGCGCGGGCGTGTTCTGCGTGAACGTGCTGACCGCCCGGCAGGCCGAGTTGTGCCGAGGTTTCGCGGTGAGCGGCGGGGAGAAGTTCGCCGGGGTCGACCACGAACCGGCGCCGTTCTCCGGCTCGCCCCGGCTGGCGGGCGCCGCGGCGTGGATCGACTGCGCGATCCACGCCGTGCACACCGGCGGCGACCATCTGATCGTGGTGGGCCGGGTCGGGGCGCTGGGAACCGGCGACCACGAGGCCGCGCCCCTGCTCTTCCACAAGGGACGCTTCCTCTAGTGCTGTGACCGGGAAGGTTTGCCGGCCACAGCACCGGACGAATCGCTCGGGGCCCGCTCAGGCCGGGACCGGTGCGCGGCCCGCCGGACGGCGCCGGATCACCAGGGCCATCAGGGCTGCCGCCGCGCACAGCGCACCCGACGCGTACCAGACCACGTCGTAGGAGCCGAACGTGTCGCGCGCGACGCCGCCGAGGACGGCGACCAGGGCCGCGCCGACCTGGTGCGAGGCGAGGACCCAGCCGAAGACGATGGCGCTGTCCTCGCCGTACCGCTCCCGGCACAGCGCCAGGGTCGGCGGCACCGTGGCGACCCAGTCCAGGCCGTAGAAGACGATGAAGAAGATCATCGACGGGTGGACGGCCGGGGCCAGGAGCATGGGCAGGAAGAGGAGCGACACGCCGCGCAGGGCGTAGTACACCGCGAGCAGGCGGCGCGGTTCGAAGCGGTCCGTGAACCAGCCCGACGCGATCGTGCCCAGCACGTCGAAGACGCCGACGACGGCGAGCAGCGAGGCCGCCGCCGTGATCGGCATGCCGTGGTCGTGGGCGGCCGGCACGAAGTGGGTCTGGATCAGGCCGTTCGTCGAGGCCCCGCAGATCGCGAACGTGCCCGCCAGCAGCCAGAACGGGCCCGTGCGCACCGCGGAGAGGAGCACGGTCACCGTCCGGCGCCCGGCACCGCGCGCGGGCTGCGGCTTCGGCACGAACTCCGCGGCGCCGTACGGCTTCAGGCCCACGTCCGCCGGATGGTCCCGCAGCAGCAGCCACACGAAGGGGATGACCGCGAGCGCCGCGAGCGAGACCGTCACCGCGGCCGGGCGCCAGCCGTGGTCCTCGACCATCCAGGACAGCACCGGAAGGAAGACCAGCTGCCCCGAGGCCGAGGCGGCGGTGAGGATGCCGGTCACCAGACCGCGCCGCTCGGCGAACCAGCGGTTCGTGACGGTGGCCGCGAAGGCCAGCGCCATCGAACCGGTGCCCAGTCCGACCAGCAGGCCCCAGCAGATCAGGAGCTGCCACGCCGCCGTCATCCACACGGTGGTGCCCGAGCCGAGCGCGATGACCGCGAGCGCCACGGCCACGACCCGGCGGATGCCGAAGCGGTCCATCAGGGCGGCCGCGAAGGGCGCGGTCAGACCGTACAGCGCGAGGTTGATCGACACCGCCGCGCCGATCGTGCCGCGCGACCAGTGGAACTCCTGGTGCAGCGGGTCGATCAGCAGGCCCGGCAGCGAGCGGAAGGCCGCCGCGCCGACGATCGTCACGAAGGTGACGGCGGCGACGAACCACGCGCGGTGCGGGGCCGGGCGGCGTCGCCGGGGACGGCCGGGCCCGGCGGGACGGGGTGTCCCGGGGGTCGAGGCGGTGGCGGTTGTCTGAGTCACGCCCTAGAGCTTCGGGCCGGCGGCCGCACGGATCGAGTGGCCCGAGGGACAGCATTCACTAGGATCGGGCCATGACCGCCGTCGAAGAGTCCCAGGACTTCCGTGGCCACCGCGTGGTCGTCCTCGCCCTCGACGGGCTGCTTCCCTTCGAGCTGGGCATACCGCAGCGGATCTTCCGGCGCGCCAGGGACGCGCAGGGCAGGCATCTGTACGACGTCGTCACCTGCTCGGTCCGGCCGCCGGGCCCGGTGGAGACCGACGCCGACTTCGCCATCCTCGTCGAGAACGGCCCCGAGGCCCTGGCCACCGCCGACACGGTCGTCGTCCCCGCCTCGTACGAGCTGGGCCCGGTGTACGAGCAGGGCGTGCTCACCGGCGAGCTGGCCGCCGCCCTGGCCCGGATCCGGCCCGGCACCCGGCTCGTCGCCATCTGCACCGGCGGCTACGTGCTGGCCGCCGCCGGCTACCTCGACGGCCGTCCGGCGACCACCCACTGGTCCTCCGCCGAGCACTTCCAGCGGCTCTTCCCGAAGATCAAGGTCGACGCGGACGTGCTGTTCGTCGACGACGGCGACGTGCTCACCTCCGCCGGGGTCGCGGCCGGCATCGACCTGTGCCTCCACATCGTGCGCCGCGACCACGGCACGGCCGTCGCCAACGAGGTGGCCCGCCGCACGGTCGTCCCGCCGCACCGCGACGGCGGCCAGGCGCAGTACATCCAGCGGCCGGTGCCCGAGCCGCAGCGGGCGGCCACGGCCGCCGCACGGGCCTGGGCGCTCTCCCGCCTCCACGAGCCGATCCAGCTGCGCGACCTGGCGGGGCAGGAGGCGATGTCGGTGCGCTCCTTCACCCGCCGCTTCCGCGAGGAGGTCGGCGTCAGCCCCGGGCACTGGCTCACCCAGCAGCGTGTCGAACGGGCCCGCCAGCTGCTGGAGTCCACCGACCTGTCGATGGACCGGGTGGCGCGGGACGCCGGCTTCGGTACGGCCCAGTCGATGCGGCAGCACCTGCAGGCGGCGGTCGGGGTCACGCCCACCGCCTACCGGCGGACGTTCCGCACAGCCGCCGCGGACCAGGACACCGGCCCGGGCTGAGACCGGCCTCCGGCCGGGGCCGAGCCGGGCCGGACGCCGAGCCGGGCCGAGCCGGAGACCAGACGCCAGCCCGAGCCGGCCCGAGCCGGAGACCAGACGCCAGCCCGAGCCGGCCCGAGCCGGACGCCGGACGCCGGACGCCGGACGCCGAGACCGGACGCCAGGCCAGCCCGAGACCGGACGCCAGGCCAGCCCGAGGCCGGACGCCAGGCCAGCCCGAGACCGGACGCCAGGCCAGCCCGAGACCGGACGCCAGGCCAGCCCGAGACCGGACGCCAGGCCAGCCCGAGACCGGACGCCAGGCCAGCCCGAGGCCGGACGTCGGCCCGAGCCGGGCCGGAGGCCGGACTCCGGCTGCGGCGCCGGTCGCGCCGCCCTCCGACGCCCGTTCCCCGTCTTCCCGTCTCCGGGCGCGCCCGTCGGCTCAGAAGGTCAGCACGGCTCGTGCCACCCGCCCCGCGTGCGCGTCCGCCGCTGCCTTCTCGTAGTCCTCGACCGGGTACGTCGCGGTCACCAGTTCGTCCAGGAGCAGGCGGCCCTCGCGGTACAACCGGGCGACTGGGACGAAGGCCCCAGGCCGTTCATCTGGGCCAGGAGTGCCAGGAGATCCTCTGTAGGCTCCCGTCGGCGAACGGGAGGTTCGACTTGGGTACCTTTCCGCGCAGAGCCTGGTCGGTTGCTGCACTCCTCACGGGATTTCTGGCTGCGTGCGATCCGGCGACCATGGATCCCACAGACCCTGCCAACTTCAGCTCCGTCGTCTTCGTCAATGACACCGGCTCCCCGGCTGTCCTGTTCGAGTGTCGCGACAGCCGTGGACACGACTGCCATGACATGAGCGGTCGACTTGCCCCCGGGGAACGCTGCGGCCAGCGGGTCTACTGGGGGGCGGGTCTGGATCCCTGGCAAGTCCGCGACACGCGGGGGCAGACCGTCGGCTGGCTGCTGGTGAGCACACCGCGCCGTGAATCCGGAGCCGTCTACTACCTCGGCGATGCCGAGTCCCAGCCCGGCAAGCCAACGACTCCGCGCGTCTCGCCGCATCCCGACCCGGTGCAGTAGTTCGGTTTCCCCCTGGGGCGCACTGGCCCCCGCGATCCGGCCCGTCGCGGTTCGCTCCGTCTGCCAGCAGGCCGGGATCTGCTGAGACAGGCGAACAGCCGCGCGGTCAGGCCGCCAAGGCACGGACAAGCATCGTGCCCACGACCCTGCCCTCTGGCGGGTCGATCAGAGACACGCGCACGTCAGAGAAGCCGTGCCCCGTCAGGATGCGCCCCCACTCGTCCGGGGTGCGGTCGTGCCGCAGTCCGGCTCCGGCGGGCTTGGGCCCCTGACTGCCTGGAGGCAAATGCGAGAAGGCCAGGATGCCGCCCAGCGCCATACGCGAGCGGATCAGCGGGAGCAGGGTGTCCGGATGGACGAACCACACGACACCAAAGATCGAGAGCACGACATCGAATGTCTCGTCCGTCTCGTTCAGGAACGCCGTCGCCTCCGCCGTACGGAACTCGAGGCCTGGCAGATTGCCCCAGCGCTCCTGCGCGTCCGTCTCGCGAGCGGGGGCGATGTCCACCCCTTGACCGGTCGCGCCGAGCGTCACGAGGTGCGCGAGGTTGCTACCGCTCCCCGAGCCGAGTTCCAGCACCCGGCGTCCGGCCACGGGACCCAGGACGGTCTCGTTCGGCCCGTGATCGGCGTACTGGGTCCAGTTCAGCCAGGTCGTCTCGCCCTTGGCGTTCACGGGCCTGCGCGGCTTGCTCCCGACCGCGTACCTGTCCCAGGACTCAGCCAACGACATGCGGTGATCCTTCCGGCAAGAGGGGGCCCACCCCCAACTTATGGCGGTGGGCCCCAACTCACCTGCTGCTCAGTGCTACTTGGGCGAGTCGTGACACCCCGCGTGGCACTGGTTGCAGTCGGCCGCGTCCTCCATGCCCCACAGGTCGGGGTCGATCTCGAACCCGGCCGCCTTGATGATCTGGATCGTCTGTTCGAGAACGAGAGGGCCGCCGGTCTTGGGGTCGCGCCCGTCCCGCGTCGCTTTGTCGTCGCTGACGCACTGGGCACCGGCCGCCAACCGCGGGAGTACCGGAACATGGTGGATGTACCGGCCGAAGTGCCGGCTGGTGAAGTGGTGGTACGGGATCGAGTCGAGCATGAACGAGTGCCACGCCTCGTCCACCTGCTCAGACGGGCCCATGAGAAGGTCCGGGTTCTCGCCGCACGTGACCAGGTAGGCGATGGCCTGTCCGAACTTGGCCTCGGCCAGTTCGCGTGTGTTCTCGGGGTTGCGGAGGAGGAGAGCCACCTCCCGCTCCCACACGTCCGGCGTGACGTACGCCTTCGGGTCACGGATCACTACTGCCGTGCTCATGCTGGCTTGCCTCCACGTAATTGGGTGTCCGTGGTGCTCCGGTCATGTCGCCCACCCCTGCACCCGGGGCACAGGCACGGCGGCATCAGGCCAGTAGCGAGGGGTTCCCCGCCCTCACCCTCGTACAGGGTTCGTGGCTTGGTCCGAGTGCCGTCGGCTCTCACCGTGTAAGCGCAGATGCGGATGGACATGACGTCCATGTTCCGGATCGGCCATGACCATTGCGGCGACGTTCAAGGCGTCCCTCGGGCGTCATGTCGATGTCACCCGGAGGGCGTCAAACCGGTGTCATTGGAGGCGTGACGTGGCTACCCTCCGATCATGACGACTACGGCCGAGCGTGAGCGAATCTCCAACGACGTGCTGACTTCCGTACGCAAGTCGATGAACCTCAGCCAAGAGGAGTTCGCCCGGGGCTTACGTGGCGCAGGCGAGGAGCTGGGGGAACCGAACGACGCCTCCAAGCGACTCGTGCAACGCTGGGAGTCCGGGGAGACCAGGACGTGCCGCCCGCTGTATGCGCGGGCACTGAAGCGGTTCACCGGCCGTGCCCCTGAGTCGCTGGGGTTCGCGATCCCGATGGCACGCGTCCACTCAGACGGGGCAGGAGGCCACGACATGGAGGCTGGGGAAGTCGGCACGGCTGACGCTGTCACAAGCCCGGAGCCAGAGCCGCAGAGGGAGTATGCGGGCATCTGGCTGTCCCGGTACGAGTTCTACTCGTCCAGCCGTGAGGAGACGTTCGACTGCAAGCATCACGTCGTGATCGTCCAGCACGGCAACCGGCTGACAGCCCAGAGCCTGCCCGGAGCGTCGACCAACCCGAACAGCCCGTTGTCTCTGGATCTCACCGTTGACCGGAACGTCGTCACCGGTACGTGGACCGAGCAGACGGCGGTCAACGGGTACTACCAGGGTGCCCGGTACCACGGTGCGATTCAGCTGCTCATCGAGCCGACGGGCCGACGCATGGCGGGCAAGTGGGTCGGGTTCGGCAAGGACTTCGACGTGAACACGGGCCCGTGGGAGCTGCGCCTACTCGACCGATCGACAAGCCGCGCGAGCATCGAGCAGTACTCGACTGCACCGCAGTGAGGGATCGAGGCGCTCCGCTGCAAGGAAACGGCGGGAGCCGCCCGTGCGGACGCCTGGCCGCGGAGTCCGCCCGACCGGTTCGAGCCGGAGGATGCGCAAGATCGCCCCACTCCCGGGTTCTCCCACGCCCACCGCCCACCGACGGACGTTCCACACGGCCGCTGCGCCCCCGGACACCTGCCGGGACCGACACCGACGGCCGCCCCGGGCTGAGACCGTACACCGGCTCCGATGCCGACACCGACCGCCGCCCCGGGCCGACACCGCGCCGCCCTCCGACGCCCGTTCCCCGTCTTCCCGTCTCCGGGCGCGCCCGTCGGCTCAGAAGGTCAGCACGGCTCGTGCCACCCGCCCCGCGTGCGCGTCCGCCGCTGCCTTCTCGTAGTCCTCGACCGGGTACGTCGCGGTCACCAGTTCGTCCAGGAGCAGGCGGCCCTCGCGGTACAACCGGGCGTAGAGCGCTATGTCCCGCTGGGGCCGGGAGGAGCCGTAGCGGCAGCCCAGGATGGACTTGTCCAGGTACATCGACGAGACCAGGAAGGTCGCCTCGGCCGTCGCGGGCGGCACTCCCAGGAGGACGGCCTGGCCGTGGCGGTCCAGGGAGTCGATCGCGGCCCGGATCAGCTCGACCCGGCCGACGCACTCGAAGGCGTGGTCGGCGCCCGTGGGCAGCAGGTCCTTCACCCCGTCCGCCGACGTGAGGAAGTCCGTCGCCCCGAACCGGCGCGCGACCGCCTCCTTCGCCGGGTTGGCGTCGACCGCGACGATCCGCGACGCGCCCGCGATCCGCGCGCCCTGGAGGACGTTGAGGCCGATCCCGCCCGTGCCGATGACGAGGACCGTGTCGCCCTGCTCCACCCGGGCGCGGTTGAGCACGGCGCCCACCCCGGTCAGGACGCCGCATCCGATCAGGGCCGCGGACGTGAGCGGGACGTCCTCGGGGATGCGGACCGCCTGGACGGCCTTGACCACGGTCCGTTCCGCGAAGGCGGAGTTGGACGCGAACTGGTACACCGGCCTGCCGCCCCAGGTGAAGGGGCGGCCGGGGCGGCCGATCGCCTGCCGGCACATCGTCGGCCTGCCCCGGTCGCACTCCGCGCACGCCCCGCAGTTGGCCAGGGTCGACAGCGCCACGTGGTCGCCGGGCGCGACATGGCCGACGCCCGCTCCCACCGCCTCGACCACGCCCGCGCCCTCGTGGCCGAGGACCACGGGCACCGGGAACGGTATGGTCCCGTCCACCACCGACAGATCGCTGTGGCACAGCCCCGCCGCCGCGATCGCCACCTGCACCTCGCCAGGGCCCGGGTCCCGCACCTGGAGGTCGTCCACGACCCGGGTCCCCGCGCCGTCGTAGATGACGCCTCGTACGGCGCCCTGCGTCGCGCCTCGTGTCGCACCTCGTGTCGCACCTGGCATCGCAACTCCCTCAGCCCTTGGGTCCCCTGGGTTCCTTCGGCAGGCCGAGCACGCGCTCGGCGATGATCGTGCGCTGGATCTCGTCCGACCCGCCGTAGATGGTGTCGGCCCGGCCGAAGAGGAACAGGTGCTGGAACGGATCGAGTTCGTACGGCGCCGCCGACGACCAGTCGGCCGGACCCGCCGCCCCCGCCGCGCCCCGTACCTGCATCGCCAGCTCGCCCAGCCGCTGGTGCCAGCGTCCCCACAGCAGCTTGGCCACGCTGGGGGCGCCCGCGTCGCCCGAACCGCCCAGCGTGCGCAGAGCGTTCCAGCGCATCGCCCGCAACTCGGCCCACTGCCGCACCAGACGGTCGCGTACGACGGGGTCGTCGGCCGCGCCGGTCGCCACCGCGGCACCTACCACCTCGCCCAGTTCGCGGGCGAAGCCGATCTGCTGGGCCAGCGTGGAGACGCCCCGTTCGAAGCCGAGCAGGCTCATCGCGACGCGCCAGCCCTCTCCCTCTGCGGCGACGACGTGCTCGGCGCGGGCCGTCGCGCCGTCGAAGAACACCTCGTTGAACTCGCTGGTGCCGGTGAGCTGGCGGATCGGGCGCACCTCGATCCGGCCGGGCTGGTCCATCGGCACGAGCAGGAAGGTGAGGCCGTGGTGGCGCTGCGAGGCGGGGTCGGTGCGGGCGAGCACGAAGCACCAGTCCGCCTCGTGGGCGAGGGAGGTCCAGATCTTCTGGCCGGTGATGCGGTAGCCGTGCGGGGCGTCCCGGACGGCCGTGGTGCGCACCCCCGCCAGGTCGGAGCCTGCGCCGGGTTCGCTGTAGCCCTGGCACCACAGTTCCTCGCCGCGGGCTATCGGGGGCAGGAAGCGGGACTTCTGCTCCGGGGTGCCGTGGGCGACGAGGGTGGGGGCGAGGAGGTTCTCGCCGATGTGCCCGGAACGGGGTGGTGCCTGGGACCGGGCGTACTCCTCCGCCCAGGCGACCTGCTGGGTGAGCGTGGCCCGGCGGTTGCCGTAGCCGTCCTCGGGCCAGCCGAGGCCGATCCAGCCGGCGGCGCCGAGTTCACGCTCCCACTCCCGGCGGTCCGTGGTGCCGCCGACGTGGTCCCGCAGCCATGCGCGTGCCTCGCCGCGGAACGAGTCGTCCTGCGAACCGAACCCGAAATCCATGGTCTCCGCCTTGTGTTGGGGGGTCGACGGTGGCGCCGTGCCCGGTGTCGTGCCCGCTGCCGTGCCCGGAAACGTCACAGCACTAGGCGTTGGGGCGTGCTCCCTCCCGTGCCGCCCGCTCCATCGCCGCCAGCCGGTCCAGCATCGGCATCGGGTCCGTGCCCACCGTTCCGGGCAGGAAGTCCGCGATGCGCTCGGGGGTCCAGGAGCCCTCCGCGTAGGCCGCCCGCAGTTCCCTCGGCTGGGCCCAGACCGCCAGCTTGGGGCCCGCGATGGTGTAGACCTGGCCCGTGATGTGTTCCTCGCGGGCGCGGTCGGACAGCAGGTAGACCACGAGTGCGGCCACGTCCTCGGGCTCGCCGATCTCCTTGAGTTCCATGGGGACGTTGGCCGACATCCGGGTGCGGGCCACCGGCGCCACCGCGTTCGCCGTCACGCCGTACTTGTGCAGGCCGAGCGCCGCGCTGCGGACCAGGGAGATGATGCCGCCCTTGGCGGCGCTGTAGTTGGCCTGCGCGACCGAGCCCTGGTGGTTGCCGCTGGTGAAGCCGATCAGGGTGCCCGAGCGCTGCCCCCGCATCACCGCCGACGCCGCGCGGAACACCGTGAACGTGCCCTTGAGGTGGGTGGCGACCACGGGGTCCCACTCCTCCTCGGACATGTTGAAGAGCATCCGTTCGCGCAGGATGCCGGCCACGCACACCACGCCGTCCAGCCGGCCGTAGGCGGCGAGCGCCTCGTCCACCACCCGCTGTCCGCCCGCCATCGTCGAGATGTCGTCCGCCACGGCGAGGGCCTCTCCGCCGGCCGCCGCGATCTCCTTGACCACGGCCTCGGCGACCTCGCTGGTGGGGGAACCGCCCTCGACGGACACCCCGTGGTCGTTGACGACGACCCGCGCGCCCTCGGCCGCCGCGGCCAGCGCCACGGCCCGTCCGATGCCGCGGCCCGCGCCCGTCACGGCGACGACCTTGCCTGCCAAGAAGTTCCCCACGTCCGGCCCCTTCCCGCGGTTTCTGACGGACCGTTAGATTTTATGTCCGGCCCAACGCCTGGAGACAAGCCCCGGGGAGCATTCATGTCACTGCCTGCCGAGTTCCACGAGATCGCCAAGCGCGTGAACAACTGGGGGCGCTGGGGCGAGGACGACGAGATCGGCACCCTGAACCTCATCACCGACGAGGTGGTGAGAGGGGCCGCGGCCTGTGTGCGCAGCGGGCGGCGCGTCCCGCTGGCCCTCCCTCTCCAGCAGGACGGCGTGCAGACCGGCGTCATCCCCGGGCGGGTCGACCCGCTGCACGTGATGGTGCAGATCAATCAGGAGATCTTCGGTCCCGGCACGGTCGCGTGCAGCGACGACGCGGTGACCATGGGACTCCAGGCGGCCACCCACTGGGACGCGCTCCCCCATGTCTCGCACTCCGGGAAGCTCTACAACGGGCGTCCCGCCGGCACCGTCACCGCCCATGGCGGCGCCGCGTTCGGCGGCATCGACAAGCCGCGGCACATCGTCTCCCGCGGCGTCCTCCTGGACGTTCCCCGCGCGCTCGGCACGGAGCGGCTCGACGGCTCGCACGCGGTCACGCCGGAGGACCTCGACGCCGCCGAGGAACTCGCGGGGACGCGGGTACGGGCCGGCGACATCGTGCTCGTGCGGACCGGGCAGATGCGCAGCTACCTGGCGGGCGACAAGCACGCGTACGGCTTTCCGTCACCAGGGCTGTCGGTGCGCACCCCGGAGTGGTTCCACGCGCGCGACGTGGCCGCCGTGGCCAACGACACGCTCACCTTCGAGATCTTCCCTCCCGAGATCGAGGACCTGTGGCTGCCCGTCCATGCGCTCGATCTCGTGGAGATGGGGATGCTGCAGGGCCAGAACTGGAATCTCGAGGAGTTGTCCACAGCCTGTGGAGAAGAAGGGCGCTACACCTTCCTGCTGTCGGCGATGCCCGAACCGTTCGTCGGCGGGACCGGCACTCCGGTGGCGCCGGTCGCCGTCCTCTAGCCGCCTGTCGGGGCACCGGGCTCCGGCCCGGCTACCCCACGCCGTACGCGAACTCCGGTACGGCGGCGTCCCTGCCGCGGGACGCCGCGTCGCCGGCCGCCCCCGCTCCACAGCGGTCCAGCTCGCACCAGATGCGCTTGCCCACACCCTCGGCGTCCCAGCCCCAGCGGTCCGCGAGCCCGTCGACGAGTTCCAGGCCGCGTCCGCCCGTCTCGTCACCCGTGGCGTGCCGGGGCGCCGGCGGGCGGGCGCTGACGTCGGCCACCTCGAGGCGGACGGTGCCGGACCGGGCGCCCGAGGGACCCTCGCTCACACCGGTCAGCAGCAGTCGCAGCACGGCGGGACAGCCGGTGTGCACCACGGCGTTGGTGACCAGCTCGGACACGAGCAGGATCAGCGTCTCGGACAGCGGCTCGTCCACGCCTATCCCCGACCCGGCGAGCCGTGACCGGGCCCAGCTCCGGGCTCTCCCCACCTCCGCGGGGTCGGGCCGGATCTCCAGCTGCACTTGAAGCACCTGCACCGCTCACACCATCCGAACCGGCGGACACATCGCCTCGCGCCTCGCAAGGGCCACGATCGCGGTCATTGCCTGCATGGCAGAAACCACGGTCACACACCGTGATTCCTTTGCATGACAGCATGGTTGACGTACAGTCACCCCAACAAGCGCTTCGGGCATATTCCAGCGCGAAGGAGTACGCGTGCGGCATACTGTGCGACGCTTGCCCCGGGGAGTCGAACAGGCAGGCACGACGGCCCGCCCCGCCCCGCGAGCGGCGCGCATCACCGAATCCGGCGCCGCCGCAGAGGCCGCACCGACATGACTCGGGCTCGGAACCACTCGCATCCCACACAAGGTACCGGAGCACCTCGCCGACTCCAGTCCGTGACAAGTCACGCGTAGGACACAACCCGGTATCAACGCTCCGTGACACCGGATTGCCACAATCCGCGACATCCACGGCGGCGCATCCGAAGAACGCCTGGCCAGACGGCTTCTAGGCGACCTCCGACAGCAGGTCCGCCGCGAGCAGTTCGTCACTGTGCGTGTTTGTCCCCGTACGGTCGGTCCGCACCCATGCACGCTTGAGGAACAGGTGCACATCCGACTCCCAGGTGAAGCCCATGCCCCCGTGCACCTGGAGGCAGTCGCGCGCACCGCGGACGGCCGCGTCGTCCGCGAGCAGACGGGCCGCGGCGATGTCCAGGGGGTCGGCGGTGACGGCGGCCGCGTACACCGCGACGCGTGCCGTCTCCACCCGCACCAGGCTCTGCGCGCACAGGTGTTTGACCGCCTGGAACGCGCCGATCGGCCGGCCGAACTGCTCCCGCGTGCGCGCGTACTCCACGGCCAGTTCGCAGGTCCGGGCGGCCCCGCCGAGCTGTTCGGCGGCGGTGAGGAGCACGGCGAGGGGGTCCGGGCCGCCGTCCGGCGTCCGGTCCGGCGGCGCGTCGGGGGCGGGGGGCAGCAGGTGCAGGGGCGTCAACGGGTCCACCGACGCGACCGGTACGGCCCCGGAGACGTCGCCCCGCACGACGTCCGCCTGCGCCAGCCACTCCACGCTCCCTCCGTACGCCGCCGCGACGACCGTCTCCCCGGTCGCCGCGCCCTCCACCTCGCCCGCCGCGAGATGCGTGGCCACCAACGGACCGGGCAGCAGCGCCCGTCCCGCCTCCTCGAACACCAGCACCGCCTCGGGCAGGCCGAGTCCGACCCCGCCGTCCGCCTCCGGCAGCCGCAGCGCGAAGAAGCCGGCCCGGCCCAGCTCGCGCCAGAGCGCGCGGTCCAGCACACCGGGCGACTCGACGGCGCCCCGCAGCGCCTCCCGGCCGAAACGGCCCCCGAGCAGGGCACGCACACCGGCCCGCAAGGCCCGCTGGTCGTCGGTCAGTTGGAAGTGCACGGCTGATCACCGCCCCTTCGGCAGGCCCAGGATGCGTTCGGCCACGATGTTCTGCTGGATCTGCGAGGTGCCGGCCGCGATGGTGTACGACAGGGACGACAGCCGCTCGAGCACCCAGGGGCGGTCGAGGTCCAGGGCGCGGGGTCCGAGCACGTCGGCGGCGGCGTCGTACAGCTCCTGACGCGCGTGCGAGAACCTCAGTTTGAAGACCGATCCCCCCACACCCGGCACCCCGCCGGTGCTCCCCCACTCTCGACCCCGCTCGAGCGGGGGCGCCCCCATCGCCTCGCTCACATTCCACTGCGTCAGCCGCCACAGGGCCCGGAACTCCGCGTTCAGCCGCCCCAGCCGCCGTCTGAGCGAGGCGTCGTCCCAGCGGCCGTTCCCGCGGGCCTCGCGCGCGATCTCGCCGAGGACGCGGCGGCAGGCCACCACCTCCCCCACGAACGCCGTGCCGCGTTCGAAGGAGAGCGTCACCATCGTCACGCGCCAGCCGTCGTTCTCGGCGCCGACCCGGTTGGCCACCGGCACCCGCACCTCGTCGAGGAACACCTCGGCGAACTCGGCGGACCCGGCGAGCGTCCGCAGCGGCCGTACGGTGACACCCGGCGCGTCCATGGGCAGGGCGAGCCAGGTGATGCCCCGGTGCCTGGGCGCGTCCGGGTCGGTGCGCACCAGCAGTTCGCACCAGTCGGCGACCTCGGCGTGGGAGGTCCAGATCTTGGACCCGCTCACCACGTAGGTGTCGCCGTCCCGCCGTGCGCGCGTGCGCAGCGACGCGAGGTCGGAGCCCGCGTCCGGTTCGCTGAACCCCTGGCACCAGACCTCCTCGCCGCGCAGCACGGGCGGCAGCCAGCGCGCCCGCTGCTCGGGCGTGCCCTCGGCGGCGATCGTCGGGCCGGCGTGCAGCAGCCCCACGAAGTTGGCGCCCACGTAGGGCGCGCCCGCCTTCTCGGTCTCCTCCAGGAAGATCAGGTGCTGGGTGGGGGTGGCTCCCCGCCCGCCCGCGTCCACGGGCCAGTGCAGGCCCGCGTACCCGGCGTCGTACAGCATCCGCTGCCAGCCCAGGTCGTAGGCGCGCCGGGCCGGCCAGTCCCCCGGGGACGGCTTGGGGGGCAGCGTCGGAAGCACCTTGGCCAGCCATTCCCGCAGCCGGGCCCGGAACTCCTCCTCCTCGGGGGAGTGCGTGAGGTCCACTAGTGGTCCAGGTCGAGGTCGAGCATGCGGATCGCGTTGCCCCGCATGAGCTTGTGGACGGTCTCGTCGTCGAGGCCCTTCACATGGTCGAGGGCGATCTCCTTGGTGTGCGGGAAGGTCGAGTCGACGTGCGGGTAGTCGGTCTCGAAGGTCGCGTTGTCGCGGCCGACGACGTCCAGGGACGCGACGCCGTGCTTGTCGCGGAAGAAGCAGCAGAAGATCTGCCGGTAGTAGTACGTCGACGGCGGCTGAGGGATCAGGTCGCGGACGCCGCCCCAGGCGCGGTGCTCCTGCCAGACGTCGTCGGCGCGCTCCAGGGCGTACGGGATCCAGCCCATCTGGCCTTCGGAGTAGGCGAGCTTGAGCCGCGGGAACTTCACCAGCACCCCGCTGAACAGGAAGTCCATCATCGACGCCATGGCGTTGTTGAAGGAGAGCGACGCCTGGACGGCGGGCGGGGCGTCCGGGGACGCGGCCGGCATCTGCGACGACGAGCCGATGTGCATGTTGACGACCGTGCCGGTCTCCTCGCAGACCGCGAAGAACGGGTCCCAGTACCCGGAGTGGATGGACGGCAGCCCGAGGTGGGTGGGGATCTCGGAGAAGGTCACCGCCCTCACCCCGCGTGCGGCGTTGCGCCGGATCTCGGCGACCGCGAGGCCGACGTCCCACAGGGGGATCAGGCACAGCGGGATGAGCCGGCCGCCGCTGTCGCCGCACCACTCCTCGACCATCCAGTCGTTGTACGCGCGCACGCAGGCCAGGGCGACCTCCTTGTCGTGCGCCTCGGCGAAGGTCTGGCCGCAGAAGCGCGGGAAGGTCGGGAAGCAGAGGCTGGCCTCGACGTGGTTGAGGTCCATGTCCCTGAGCCGTTCGGCCGGGTCCCAGCAGCCGCGCCGCATCTGCTCGCGGGTGATGCCCTCCAGGGTCATCTCGTCGCGGTCGAAGCCGACGGCGGCGATGTTGCGCTTGTACGGGAACTTCAGGTCCTCGTAGATCCACCAGTCGGTGGGCGGCCCGTCCGGGTCCATGGTGATCTGGTACTTGCCGCCGACGTAGGCGAGCTCGCCGATCCCCGCCGTGAGCGGCTTGGGGCCGCGGTCGCGGTACTTCTCCGGCAGCCAGGCCTCGAAGAGGTGAGCGGGCTCGATCACATGGTCGTCGACGCTGATGATCCGGGGCAGTTCCGTCATGAGTCCCCTCCGCCTGACATCTCGTATCCGGGTTCGTGTCCGGGTTCGCATCCGATACGTATCCGATGCATATCTGATGGGTCGTCAGATCCGCGTGCACGAGAAGGCTAGTCCCCCACCCCTGGACCGACAAGGCGGCGGGCCCTACGCTCTGCCCACGATCTGACTGTCCGTCAGGAAATGGGGGCCGTCGTGAACGAGACCGCGCAGGCGCTGGGCACGTCCCGCACGCTCTGGGAACTGGTGGCGCGCCGCGCCGCCCTCACCCCCGACCGGCCCGTCCTGCTCCAGGACGACCGCCGCCTGACCTTCGGCGAGTTGTGCGAGCGCGCCGAGCGGGTGGCCGCCGGGCTGTACGACAGGGGCGTACGCCCGGGCACGGTGGTCGCCTGGCAGTTGCCCACCCGCATCGAGACGGCCGTGCTGTCCTTCGCGCTGGCGCGCCTGGGTGCCGTGCAGACGCCGATCATCCCCTTCTACCGCGACCGCGAGGTGGGTTTCGCACTGCGGGAGTCGAAGGCGGAGTTCTTCGCGGTGCCGGGCACCTGGCGGGGCCACGACCACACCGCGATGGCGCGGCGGCTGGGCGCGAAGGGGGTCTTCGAGGCGTACGGCGCGAAGGACCTGCCGGAGGGGGATCCTGCCGTGCTGCCGCCGCCGCCCTCCGACGGCACGTCGGTCCGCTGGATCTACTGGACCTCGGGGACGACCTCCGATCCCAAGGGCGTCCTGCACACGGACCGTTCGCTGATCGCGGGCGGGTCCTGCCTGGCACACGCACTGCACCTGTCGGCGGACGACGTGGGCTCCATCGCCTTCCCCTACGCGCACATCGGCGGGCCCGACTACACGGTGATGCTGCTGCTGTACGGCTTCCCCGCCGTGATGTTCGAGCACTTCGCGCTGCCGGACGCGCTGGAGGGTTACCGCAGGCACGGGGTGACGGTGGCCGGCGGGTCCACCGCGTTCTACGCGATGTTCCTCGCCGAGCAGCGCAGACGGCCGGGGGTCCCGGTCGTCCCGACGCTGCGGCTGCTCGCGGGCGGCGGAGCGCCCAAGCCGCCCGAGGTGTACCACTCCGTCGTCCGCGAGATGGGCGTGCAGCTCACCCACGGCTACGGCATGACCGAGGTCCCGATGATCACCATGGGGGCGCCGGACGACTCGGCGGAGAACCTGGCGACGACGGAGGGGCGGCCGCCCGAGGGGATGGAGATACGGATCGTCGACGGGGAGGTACGCCTGCGGGGAGAGGCCGTCTGTCAGGGGTATCTGGACCCGGCGCAGACGGCGGAGGCGTTCGACGAGGACGGGTTCTTCATCACGGGGGACCTCGGCCGGCTCACCGGCGACGGGCACCTGGTGCTGACCGGACGCCTCAAGGACGTCATCATCCGCAAGGGGGAGAACATCTCGGCGAAGGAGATCGAGGACCTGCTGCACCAACACCCCGCGGTCCAGGACGTCGCGGTGATCGGTCTGCCCGACGCGGAACGCGGCGAACGGGTCTGCGCGGTGATCGAGCAGCCTCCCGGGGCCGAGGCGCTGACCCTGTCCGAGGTCGGCTCCTACCTGCGCGCGGAAGGGCTGTCCGTGCACAAGCTGCCGGAGCAGCTGGAGGTGGTGGACGCCCTTCCCCGCAACGACACCCTGCGGAAGGTGCTCAAGTACAAGCTGCGGGAACGCTACTCGGGCACGGTGAAGTAACGCGCGAACCCGGCCACGACCTCCGCCTCGCCGACCTTGCCGTCGCCGTCCGGGTCCAGCGTCGCGGCGGCGGCCGCGGCGACGTCCTCGCGCACGCCGAGGGCCTTCAGGACGCGCACGGTCTCCTGCACGGTGACGGTGCCGTCCCGGTCGCCGTCCGCCACGGCGAGCACCGCGTGCAGGAAGGGGCGTGCGATCTCCGCGAACCGGTCGGGGTTGTCGCGCAGCCGCTTGACCGCCCCGCCCACGAACTCCTCCCGGGTGATGCGCTGGTCGCCGTCCCGGTCCGCGATCCCGGCCATGCCCTGCCAGAACGCCTCACCCCCGGCGTACAGGGCCTGCCCCTGCTCGGACCGGGCCGCCGTGCCGAACTCGGTGAGGACCGCCTTCACCGCCGCGCTGAAGTCCTCGCGGTCGATGTAGCCGTTGCCGTCCTGGTCGAAGGTGGCGAAGCGGGCGGCGATCCTGCGCTCGTACTCGCTGCTGACCATGTGTTCTCGGGCCGCCTTACATGACGTCGGGGTGCATCTCGCACGGAGCGTACGACGCCGGGGACCCCCCGGGAGACGGAAAACGACCCCTGTACCAAGACCGCAGGAATTCTGGGACAACAGTGTGGCCGTGCCGCGACGTCCCGTTCACCGAACCGTGCCCTCACGCCGACAGCGGGCTCGGCCGCTCGTCGGTGGCCGACGCGAGATCCGGGTGGACGTCGAAGAGGCGCCGCACGCCGAGGGCGGCCAGGACCCGGTTGACGTGGGAGCCCTCCGGCGCGCCGGGCCCGGGCAGGATGAGTCTGAGCCGGCCGCGGCAGGAGCGGATCAGCCGCCGGGTGGCGATCAGCACGCCGACTCCGCTGGAATCGCAGAAGTCGACCGCGGACAGATCCAGGACGAGCCGGTGGCGGCCGTCCGCCACGGCGTCGTGCACCCGCCGGCGCAGCGTCGGCGACGTCATCAGGTCCAGTTCGCCCGCCACCCGGAGCACGGCCCACGTACCGCGCTCCTCACAGGTCACCTCGAACATCACCGCCACGTCTCCCTCCCCCGCACCCCCGGCCACAACGGAAGCGCCTCTTACGCTCCGTCAGCGCGGCTGCCCCGAGGTCCTTCCATGAAACACCGAATCACCGATCGAAAGCGTGGAGCAGATGAGCCAATTCAATCGGCAACGGTCTCGTTCGTTCAGGTCTGATCGGCGGCTCGTGGGGTGGGCGGTCCGACCCCGACCTCCCGCCGCCCCTACCATCCGCGGCCCGTCAAGAGGCGCACATTGCCACAAAGGGGCGTGCACCGTTCGACGTGCCGACTACATTTCGGGGAGGCGGAGGACACGGGCCGGGCCGGAACGGAACAGGCAGGGCACCGAGGACGAACGGGTGAGGGGGCCGCATGGCGGGGAAGGACGCACCGCCCCGGTGGGACCGCAGGATGCAGCAGCGCCTCGCCCGCGGTGAGGCGGCCGCGCTCGGCGAGTGCTACGACCGGTTCGCCTCGCTCGTGCACGGCCTCGCCCACCGCGTGCTCGGGGACGAGGACGCGGCCGACGGCATCACGCGCGAGGTGTTCGCCCACCTCTGGGAGAACCCCGGCTCCTACGACCCGAAGCAGGGCCCGCTGCGCTCCTGGGTCGCCACGCTGACCCAGGAACTCGCCGTACGGCAGCTGCGCGCCACCGGGACCGCGGCGCTCGCCCGGGGCGGAACCACCCCGGAGGACCTGGAGCGCACGGTGCGGCACGCCACCGTCGCGGCCCGCGCCGACTACATCGTCGACTGGATGCCGGTCCCGCTGCGCGCCGCCCTGGAGCGCGCCTACTTCCAGCGCCGTGACTACCGCCGGACCGCCGCCGACCTCGGCATCACGGAGGACGAGGCCCGTCGCCGCCTCCGCCTCGGCCTCCAGCTCCTGTCCACGGCCCACGACCGCGACACCCCGGACCCTCCTCCCGAACCGGGGGCGGCACGGTGACCGGGGCGGAGCGCCTGCCGCGCCACGACGCGGACGAGGGCCCCGGCGCGGGCAGGGGCGGCGACGGTGCGGACGGGGGGCGGGCCCGCGGCGCGGACCGCTCCGGCGGGGGCCCGACCGCCACGCACCGGGGCACCCGTGGCCCGGACGGCACGGACACCGGCGTGCCGCTGCCGCCCGCCCCCGGGCCCGTGCCGCCGGCGCTCGAGCACCGGGTGCTGATGTCGCTGCTCGGTGCCTGGGCGCTGGCCGCCTGTTCGCCGGAGGAGACCGAGGCCGTCGAGGCGCACCTCGGCGAGTGCGGCCGGTGCGCGGACGAGGCCCGGCGGCTGCGCCGGGCCGTGGGCCTGCTGCACCCGGCCGAGAGCCTCGACCTCGATCCGGGGCTGCGCGCCCGCGTCCTGGACAGCTGTCTGGGCCGGCGGCCCCCGCGCATCCCGGTGCCGGAGTGGGCGGCGCCGTACGACACGGAGACCGCGCGCCTCGACGCCCTGCTCCAGGACATGGGCGACGCCGAGTGGCACACGCCGGTGCGACTACGGTGGTTCGACGGCCGGGGACCGGCGAACCGGCGTACGACGG
Organism: Streptomyces sp. NPDC007264; assembly: GCF_042869095.1. Taxonomy (NCBI): domain Bacteria; kingdom Bacillati; phylum Actinomycetota; class Actinomycetes; order Kitasatosporales; family Streptomycetaceae; genus Streptomyces; species Streptomyces sp. NPDC007264. The sequence goes on along the minus strand of NZ_JBIAFD010000014.1, from coordinate 21,658 downwards.
TCGCCGGCGTCATCGCCCATCTGCTCGCCGTCGACGGGCTGGTGGCGGCGGCGCTGGGGCTCCGCGACCCGCTCGGCGGCACGGCGGGCGGGGACGGCACGCCGCGGGGGCGCACGGAGGCGTACTGGCGCGCCTCCCCCTTCCCGCCGACCCGGGCCGTACGGGCTCCCTGGCGGGAGCAGGCCCACGGCCTGGTGCGGACGGCGTCCTTCACCGGGCAGGACCCCGGGGCGGAGGAACCCGTGGTCTCCTACGGCCGCTTCGGACTGCCGCTGCGGGACGCGATGCTGGACCGGGCCTTCGAGTGCTGGGTGCACGCGAAGGACATCGCGGACGCCGTCGACTACCCCTACCAGCCGCCGGCGCCGCGCCATGTCCACGGGATGATCGACCTGGCGGCGCGGATGCTGCCGGCGGTACTGGCGGAGCGGCGGCGGGCCGGGCTGGCCCCGCCCGGCCGCACCCGGCACCTCGTCCCGGCCGGCGAGCCCGGGCGCAGCGTGCGCCTGGAGATCGAGGGCGCGGGCGGCGGCGAGTGGCTGATCGCCCTCGACTCGCCCGGCGCGGTCGCCTCCGCCGAGCAGGAGGTGGCGCACGTCGTGCTCGACGCGACGGAGTTCTGCCGCCTGGCCGCGGGCCACGTGCCGCCGCAGGAGACGGCCGTGGGGCAGGTGGGCGACCGGGAGGCGGTCGCGGACGTGCTGCACGCGGCCGCGGCGCTGAGCCGGATGTAGTGCCCCGACCCGCCGGAGCACCGGCGGCGCCGCAGCGGCCCTACGCGAACACCACCGTGCGGCGCCCGTTCAGCAGGATCCGGCGTTCGGCGTGCCACTTCACCGCGCGCGCCAGCGCCTGGCACTCCACGTCGCGGCCGACGGCGACCAGCTGGTCGGGCGTGACGTCGTGGCCGACGCGCTCGACCTCCTGCTCGATGATCGGGCCCTCGTCGAGGTCGGCGGTGACGTAGTGCGCGGTGGCGCCGATGAGCTTCACACCGCGCGCGTGCGCCTGGTGGTACGGCTTCGCGCCCTTGAAGCTCGGCAGGAACGAGTGGTGGATGTTGATGATCCGGCCGCTGAGCTGCTTGCACAGGTCGTCCGAGAGGACCTGCATGTAGCGGGCCAGCACCACCAGCTCGACGTCCAGGTCGCGGACCAGCGCGAGCAGTTGCGCCTCCGCCTCCGCCTTGGTGTCCTTCGTGACCGGGATGTGCTGGAAGGGGATGTTGTACGAGCCGACCAGCTCGGCGAAGTCGGTGTGGTTGGAGACCACGGCCGCGATCTCGACCGGCAGCGCGCCGGTACGGGCGCGGAAGAGGAGGTCGTTGAGGCAGTGGCCGAACCTGCTGACCATCAGGACGACGCGCATCTTCTCGTCGGCCCGGTGTATCGCCCAGTCCATCCGGAAGGAGTCGCCGATCGCCGCGAAGCTCGCGCGCAGCTTGTCCACCGTGACCGGGGCCTCGGCCGAGAAGTGGACCCGCATGAAGAACAGTCCCGTGTCGTGGTCGCCGAACTGCTGGCTGTCCTCGATGTTGCAGCCGGTCATGAAGAGATAGCTCGACACGGCGTGCACGATGCCCTGCTTGTCCGGGCAGGAGAGCGTGAGGACGTACTGGTCGGCGGTGACCGGAGGCCGGGTGGACTGCTCGTTCATGCACGCCAGGGTCTCATGTCCGCGGGCGGCGCGGAGCGGCGTCCCGCCACCCGGACGGCGCGGGCCGTCACGCGGAGCGGGTGAGGATCCGCAGCACCTCGAGCGTCCTCGGCGGCGTGTCCGGGTCCTCGCCGTCGCTCAGGGTGAGCCGCACGTGCGCGTCGCGTGCCGCGCGCACCGCCTCCGGCCACGCATGGTGGTCGAGATACGCCTGCACCGGCGCGTCCGGCCCCACCTGATGCATGATCCGCAGCACGCGCAGCACGGCGGTGTCGACGAGCGCCGCCTCCTGCGAGTCGCGGAAGATCGTGCCCACGTACTTCTCCGCGGACCAGTTGTCCAGCCAGGTGTCCTCGACCAGGCGGTAGACGGCGTCGGTGACGTCCCCGTACCCGTCGACACCCGCCAGCCAGACGTCCCGCTGGAACGCCGGATCGGAGAGCATGTGCAGCGCGGAGCGCACATTGCTGCGCCAGCGCCACCACGGCATGTCGTTCAGTGGCATGCCGCCCATGGTGGACGAGCGACGGCCGCGACGGGAAGAGTTCTCCGAACCTTGCACGGTCCCCGATCGTACGTTCCGCCCGGGAACGAGATCATCCGCCCCTCGAATTCACCTGTATGTCACCCGCCGTTGACCACTGGTCACACGAGGGTTAGGGGTGTGGCGGAATCGTGCACATCCATGAGCGGCAGGCGACGTACCAGCACATCCTCCACCAGCTCCGAGGCCCCGGATTCCGCCCGAAAAGCCGTGACTCCCCGCGTGCGGGCGGCCCTGTGGACCGCGGGCGCCCTGGTGGCGTGCGGGTCGCTCGGCGCGGCGTACGGCGTCGTCCCCGGCACCACGGGGGGTTCCGGGGGCGACACCGTGACCGTCATGACCTGGGCACCCGAGCAGACCTCGGCGACCAACAAGCCGGGCATGCCGGCGATGGCGCGGGCGTACGCGCGCTGGGTCAACGCGCACGGCGGCCTGGGCGGCCGCCGGCTCGACGTGCTGACCTGCAACGACCACAACGAGTCCGTGGACGCCGCGAAGTGCGCCCGGCTCGCCGTCAAGGAGAACGTGGCCGCCGTCGTCGGCTCCTACAGCCAGTACGGCTCCTCCTTCCTCTCCCCGCTGGAGTCGGCGGGCATCCCCTACATCGGGGGCTACGGGCTCACCGACGACGAGTTCAAGAGCGTGCTCTCCTACCCGGTCAACGGCGGCCAGCCGGCGCTGCTGGCCGGGCTCGGCGAGCAGCTGGGCAAGAGCTGCGGGCCCGTGGCGCTGGTGCGCCCCGACACCATCGCCGGCGACCAGCTCCCGCTGCTGCTCGACTCCGGGCTGAAGGCCGGAGGCCACGACGCGGCCGTCGACCTGCGCGCCGCCGAGGACGCCACCTCCTTCGACCCGCAGGCGCAGGAGGCGCTGCACCGGGCGACCGCCGACCCGCGGGCGAAGGGCTGCGTGCTGCCGGCGCTCGACGACCGCACCGGGACCTTCATGGACTCCTTCCGGCGCCTGAGCGAGGACTACCCGGCGGTGCGCACCGCGTCCGTGCTCGGCAGCGTCGACCAGCCCGTCATCGACGCGTCGGGCGGCAGCTCGGGACCCTACGAGGGCGCGTACCTCACCGGCTGGTACCCGGCGGCGTCCGATCCGCGCTGGGACCGGATGAAGAAGGTGATCCGCGAGCAGGCGTTCGGCGACAACCGGATCGATCCGACGGACGCGGGCGTGCAGACCACGTGGATCGCGTACACGGTCCTGCGGAGGGTCGTCGAATCGCTCGGCAAGGGCGAGGTGTCCGCCCGCACGATCCGCACGGCCCTCGACAACGGCCTCGAGGTGAACACCGACGGCCTGACCCCGCCCCTCAGGTGGCGCTTCCAGGACCTGACGGCGGTCATCGACTACCCCCGCCTGATCAACTCGGACGTGACCTTCCAGGTCGTCCGCGACGGGCGGCTGGCAGCGGCGCGCAAGGGGTTCGTGAACGTGTCGAAGACCCTGGAGAGCACCGCCGCGGCCTGAGGCGGCCGGGGACGCGCCGCCCGCGGGCGGCGCGTCCCCGCGCTCACAGCTGGGTCGGCTGGCGCTCGGTCAGGCCGTACTTCTGCGCGATGACGTTCCACAGCCGCGCGGCCTTCGTCTTCTGGGCGCTGGCCGTGCCGCTCGCCCGGTTGCCCTGCGCGGCCTGGCCGGTGACGCGTGCGTGGCCCTTGGGGCAGCCCTTCTTGCCCGCGACCTGGTCGGCCCAGGCGGCGTAGTGGGTGTCGGCGGACGCGGACGCCTGCCACGCGCTGTCGAGCGCCGCGGTCAGCTCCGCGTGGCCGGGCAGCCGGTCGACCGCGAGCCCGGACAACCGGGTGACCAGGCCGCCTCGCTGCTTGGCCGCCTCACGCAGGTCGGTGGCCGCCTGGCCGAGGTTCTGGCACGCCTTGACGTCGGCGACGGCCCTGATCACCGTGCCGCGGCTGTTGCCGCTGTCGGCGAGGAGCTTGTCGAGCGCGACCGCCTGCGCCTCGGCGGGGTCGCCGCCGGCCTGCTGTGAGGCGTCCGCGGCCGGGCCGGTCGCCGAGACGTTCTTGCTGTCGTCGTTCTTCGCGTCGGCGTTGCCGCCGCTGAGCAGGGCGCCGGCTCCGATGCCGAGGACGGCTATGCCCACGCCGACGGCCGCGATGAGCGGCACGCGGGAGCGGGTCCGGCCGCCGCGGCCTTCGCCGCCGTGACCGTCGCCGCCGCGGCCGTCGTCGGCGCGCCGTGCGGCCGCCCGGCCCATGGGCGCGCCCGGCGCGCCGTCGGCGTCGAAGCGCGGCAGATGCTGGGTGGCCCCGGCGCCGCCCGCGTCGCTGCGGAAGAGGTTGTCGAACTCGGCCGGCGTCTGCCGGTCGCCGCCCGGCACGCCCGGCGCCGCCCCGTAGGGCGCCGGTCCCGGCCCGCCCGGCACGGGCGGCAGGTACTGCGTGGCCTGCGCGTCGGGGTCCGCCGTGGGCGGCAGGGTGCCGGCTCCGTGCGCGGGCCGCCCGAGGAACCGTGTCGCGTCGTCCGCGGGCGTCTCCGGCGGCAGCGCCCCCGGCCCCACCGGGGGTATGTACTGGGTCGCGCCCTCGTCGGCCGCCGCGGTGACCGGGGGTATGTACTGGGTCGCCCCTTCGTCGGGCGCGGTGGTCACCGGGGGGATGTACTGCGTGGCGCCCTCGTCGACCGCGGGCGGCAGGGGCGCGGAGTGCGCGGCGTGCGGCAGGGTGTGTGCGCCCTGCCGCGGGTCCTGTGCGCCCTGGGGCGCAGCGGGTCCTGCCGCACCGTACGCCTGCGCGCCCTCGGTCGGCATCGGCCCGGCGCCCCACGACGGCTGCGCGCCCGGAGCGCCCCAGTCCGGCGCGGGCGCCTGGCCGGGCTGCTCGGGCCCGCCCCAGGACCGTCCGGCGTCCGCGCCCCACTCCTGGGTGGGCGGCGCCTCGTTCTGCCCGGGACCCCACGGCTGGCCCCATGCCTGGCCGCCCGCCGGGGGCGCCTGCCCGCCGGGAGCGCCCGCCGGTGCCGCACCGCGGCCGGCCGCCGCGCCCGTCATCCCCGGCAGCAGGGGCTCTCCGCCGTCGGAGGGCAGCACGATGCCTTCGCGCGCGGGCCGCGCCGAGGGCTCCTCGCCCTGTCCGCTCTGCGTCACCGGGACTCCTACGAATGGGGGAACTTCGGAATCGTCGGCTCACGCTACCGGGTCCCACGAGCCGTGTGCCACGCAGCACCGGCCCCGGCCTTCCGTCCCGTGACGCGGATGACACGGAGGGGACGGATCACGCGCGGGGAGAGGGGCCGGCCGTCACCGCGCCGGCCGCTCACGCCGTCACCGCGCCGGTCGGCTCACGCCGCCGCCCGCAACTCCATCCGCGCGCCGAACTCCCGTACCACCGCCTCGTCCCGATAGGGCTCCAGCCGCTGCTGGAAGTCCTCCAGGTACTCGGCACCGCGACCCGACCGCAGCGTGCCGAGCAGGTCCACCGCCTTCAGGGCCGTGTGGCACGCCTGTTCCACCTCGCGCTGCTGCACCTGCGCGGTGGCCAGCAGCACCAGGCCGATCGCCCGGCGCCGGGCCCGGGACTCGGGATGCCCCGCCAGGGACTCCTCCGCACACCGCGCCGCCGCCTCCGCCTGCCCCAGATCCCGGTGGCAGTGGGCGAGTTCGTCCGCCAGATACGCCTCGTCGAAGTGGGCGATCCACGCCGGGTCGTCCCCGGACGCCGCGTCGGCCGCCTCCAGGGCAGTGACCGCGCGCCCCGACGCGATCTGCGCGGCCCGCACATCGCCCATCAGCGCGTGCCCGCGCGCCTCGGCGGCGTGGAACATGGCCTCCGCCCGCGGCGTCACCCGCCCCCGCGTGCCCTCCTGCGCCGCGCGCGCCAACTGCGCGATCTCACGCGGGTTTCCGAGCTGTGCCGCGAGATGGCTCATGGAGGCGGCGAGCACATAGCCGCCGTAGCCGCGGTCGCCGGCCGCCTGCGACAGCCGCAGCGCCTGGATGTAGTACCGCTGGGCGAGCCCCGGCTGCCCGGTGTCGACGGCCATGTACCCGGCGAGTTCCGTCAACCGGGCGACCGCGGCGAAGAGTTCGCGCCCCACGGCGTCCCGGTAGGAGCCCGCGAGCAGTCCCGAGACGACGCTGTTGAGGTAGTGCACGACGACCGGGCGCACATGCCCGCTGCCGTACTGGTGGTCGAGATCGACCAGCGCCCGGGTCGTCGCGCGCACCGCCGCGACGTCCGACGTCCCCACCCGCGGCCCGGCCGCGCGCGCGACCTGTGCGTCGGGGGCGGAGATCAGCCAGTCACGGCTCGGTTCGACGAGCGCCGACGCGGCGACCGAGGAGCCGGACAGGAAGTCGCGGCGGCCGACGTCGCTGCGCCACAACTCGCAGACCTGCTCGATGGCGCCGAGCACCGTCGGGGAGAACTGCAGACCCACCCCGGACGCGAGGTTCTTGCCGTTGGCCATGCCGATCTCGTCGATCGTGACGGTGCGCCCCAGCTTGCGACCGAGGGCCTCGGCGATGACCGCCGGAGCCCGGCCCCGGGGCTGCTGCCCACGCAACCACCGGGCCACCGACGTCTTGTCGTAGCGGAGATCGAGACCGTGTTCCGCTCCGCACATGTTGACGCGGCGGGCGAGCCCCGCGTTGGAACAGCCCGCTTCCTGGATGAGCGCCTGCAGCCGCTCGTTCGGCTGCCGCGCGATGAGTGGCCTTGCGGCCATGGCGTACCCCCTGCTGTCTCACGGCTCGCCTCCGGGGCGCCCCTTCGGCTCACTCGCCTGTGGCTGCGGTGCCTGCTCGCGCACCGAGTTGACGTGTCTTCGAGCGGCCGGCCCCTCGGGACACCGTCCCGTGCACCGAAAAGATCCGGCCTTGAAGATCAATGCCCAGCGGACATGCCGCTGATGCGGGACATGCGAGGATTGCCGGGGTAAGGGGCGATCCCGTACCCCACACGTGGTTACCCAGCCGCCGTCGCCGATCCTCGTGCGCGCCCCCACCCGTGCATCCATGCGCCCTGCCCGCGGGGGCGGTGCTCCTCCCCCGCGCATGTGGGATAAAAAGGACATGCCCAAAAAGCATTCCCCGCCCCGGAGATGGCGCCCCGTCGGGGAGCCGTAACCCGCGGTGACGGCTAGAGTTGAATTCATCGTGGAAGAGACCATCGCGGGCCCTGAAGCTGCCCACATCCCGAAGCAGCGCGGCGATTCGCTGCTGGAAGCCGCCGTACGTTACGTCGAGGAACGCCACTGGGACGTGTTCCCCGGGACCTGGCTGGAGTCCTCCGACGGGGAGCAGCACTGCTCCTGCGGACGCTCCGAGTGCCCCGTGCCCGGCGCGCACCCGGAGGGCGACGACTGGGCGACGCAGGCGACCGGCAGCGCGACCGTCGTGCGCCACCTGTGGTCGGAGCGGCCGACCGCGTCGATCCTGCTGCCCGCGGGGCGCACCTTCGACGTGATCGACGTGACGGAGACCGCCGGCCTCCTCGCGCTCGCCCGCATGGAGCGCATGGAACTGGCGCCCGGACCGGTGACGCTGACGCCGGACCGGCGTCTGCAGTTCTTCGTGCTGCCCGGCGCCTGTGCGAAGGTTCCCGACCTGGTGCGCAGGCTGGGCTGGTCCCTCTCCACGCTCGATCTGGTCACCTTCGGCGAGGGGGCGTACATCGCCGCCCCGCCCACGCGGTACGGCTCCCGGGGCGCGGTGCAGTGGGTCTGCCGGCCCACGGCCGCCAACCGGTGGCTGCCGGACGCGGAGGAGCTGATCTCCCCCCTGGCCTACGCCTGCGGGCGGGACCGGTAGGACCCTGGCTCCCGGCGGTCCCTCCGTGCGCCGGGGTGCGCCGGTGGGGTGGGACTCCGTGCGGGCTGCTCCTGCCCGTAGGGTGCTCGCATGACCGAGGGAGCTGGGGCGGGTGTGGCCGCCGTACGCGTGCAGGGGCTCTGGAAGCGGTTCGGGGAGCAGGTCGCCGTCGCCGGGATCGACCTGGAGCTGCCCGCGGGCCGGTTCATCGGGCTCGTCGGACCCAACGGGGCCGGCAAGACCACCACGCTCTCGATGGTCACCGGGCTGCTCAGGCCCGATGCGGGCACCGTCGAGGTCGTCGGCCACGACGTGTGGCGGGACCCCGTCGCGGTGAAGGCCCGCATCGGCGTCCTGCCCGAGGGGCTCCGGCTCTTCGAGCGCCTGTCCGGACGCGAACTCCTCGGGTACACCGGCCGGCTGCGGGGGCTGCCCGGCGCCGAGGTCGACAAGCGGGCCGCCCAGCTCCTCGACGTCCTCGACCTGGCCGGGGCCCAGCACAAGCTCGTCGTCGACTACTCGACCGGCATGCGCAAGAAGATCGGGCTGGCCGCCGCGCTCCTCCACAACCCGGACGTCCTCTTCCTCGACGAGCCGTTCGAGGGTGTCGACCCGGTCTCCGCACAGACCATCCGCGGCGTCCTGGAGCGCTACACCTCCTCCGGCGCCACCGTCGTCTTCTCCTCCCACGTCATGGAACTCGTGGAGTCGCTGTGCGACTGGGTCGCCGTCATGGCGGCGGGCCGCATCCGCGCCCACGGCCCGCTCGCCGACGTGCGCGGCAGCGCGCCCACCCTGCAGGAGGCGTTCCTGGAACTGGTCGGCGCGCACGGCCGCGCCGCGGGCGCCGACCTCGACTGGCTCGGCGGCGCCCGATGAACACGCCGGGGATCACCGCCACCGTCGTACGGCTCAAGCTGTCCCTGCTGCGCAACGGGCTGCGGCAGTCCGCGGGGCGGCGGGCCGCGTACGTCACGTCCCTCGTCGTGGTACTGCTGGTCGCGGCCCTGCAGCTGATCGGCCTGATCGTCCTGCGCGGCGCCGTGCACGCCGCCACGATCGCGGTGCTGCTGGTGGTGGTCCTCGCCCTCGGCTGGGCGGTGATGCCGCTGTTCTTCCCCAGCGGCGACGAGACGCTCGACGCGAGCCGTCTGGTGATGCTGCCGCTGCGCCCCCGGCCCCTCGTGCGCGCCCTGCTGGTGGGGTCGCTGATCGGCATCGGGCCCCTGTTCACGCTCTGCCTGCTCGTCGGCGCGGCGATCTCCGTGGCGCACGGGGCGGCCGCCTACGCCACCTCCGTCGTCGCCGTCGCCCTCGCGCTGCTGGTCTGCCTGGCGCTCGCGCGGGCCGTGGCCGCCGCCAACAGCCGGCTGCTGACCAGCCGCAAGGGCCGCGACCTGGCCGTCCTGAGCGGGCTCGTCGTCGCGATCGGCGCGCAGCTCGTCAACTTCGGTGCCCGGCAACTGGGTACGACGGGTCTTTCGCGGCTGGACCCGGTGGCGGACGTGCTGCGCTGGCTGCCGCCCGCCTCCGCGATCGGCGCGGTCGACTCCGTGAGCAGGGGCTCGTACGGCGTCGCGGCCGCCCAGCTGGCGCTCGGCGCCGGAGCGGCGGCGGGTCTGCTGGCCCTGTGGTCGCGCAGCCTGACACGGCTGATGACCTCGCCGGACGAGTCCACCCTCCAGGCCGCCGAACCGGGCCCGAAGGAGCGCACCACGACGGGCCTGTCCCGGCTGCTGCCCCCGGGCCGCACCGGCACCGTGGCGGAGCGCAGCCTGCGCTATGTGTGGCGCGACCCCAAGACCAAGGCGGCGTGGGTGACCTCGCTCGCGATCGGGCTGATCGTGCCCGTCTTCAACGCGTTGCAGGGCTCCGGCTCGATCTACCTCGCCTGCTTCGCGGCGGGCATGCTCGGCGTCCAGATGTACAACCAGTTCGGGCAGGACACCTCCGCGTTCTGGATGGTCGCCACGACGATCTCCGCCGCCCGGGACGCCCGCGCCGAACTGAGCGGCCGCGCCCTGGCCCTGCTGCTGATCACGCTGCCGTACGCCACCCTCGTCACCGTGGCGACGACCGCGCTGCTCGACGCCTGGCCGAGGCTGCCCGAGGCGCTCGGGCTCTCCTTCGCCCTGCTCGGCGCGATGCTCGCCACCGGCGCCTGGTCCTCGGCCCGCTTCCCGTACTCCGTCCCGCAGGAGGGCTACAAGAACGTGGTCCCCGGCCAGGCCGGGCTCGCCTGGATCTCCATCGTCGGCGGCATGGTCGCGGCGGCCCTGCTGACCTCGCCCGTGATCGCGGCGACGATCTGGCTCAACGTCACCGCGGGCGGCGACGACTGGACCTGGCTGCTGCTGCCCGCGGGCGCCGGGTACGGGGCGGTGATCACCCTGCTCGGTCTGCGCCTCGCGGCACCGCGGACCGCGCAGCGCCTGCCGGAGATCCTGGCGGCGGTCAGCAAGGGATGAGCGGACCGCCACGGCGGGCAGGCACAACGATTTCGCCCCCATCTTCGAGGAAGCAGATGTGGGCTGTGTCACGTTCGAGTTGAATGAGGGCGAGCGAGCGGACGAACGCGCAGTACGTGCGGACGCAGCAGCCTGCAGGGGGTTTCAGGTGAGTGCTTCCCGGCGTAGTGGGACAACGGACGAGCTCGGGCCGGAGGAGCCCGAGCGGGACGGTGCCGATCTCCTCGCCGCGCTCCTCGACGGGATGGACGCGGCCCTGTGCGCCTTCGACGCCGACGGGATCGTCACCCACTGGAACCGCGAGGCCGAGCGGATCCTGGGATGGACCGCGGCCGAGGCCGTGGGGCGGCGCGGGTTCGCCGGCTGGGCCGTGCGCACCGCCGACGCCGCCGAGGTCGAGGCGCGGCTGATGTCCGCGATGACGGCACCCGGACGCCAGGTGCACGAGTTCGCGCTGCTCACCAAGGACGGCGGGCGGGTGCTCGTACGGACCCAGTCCGCCGCGGTGCGGGGACCCGACGGAAAGCCGGCCGGGGTGTACTGCGCCTTCAGCGAGGTCCACGCGCAGATCGACCTGGAGCGGTCCATCGCCCTGAGCGAGGCCCTGTTCGAGGACGCGAGCTGGGGCGTCGTCCTCGTCGACGCGGATCTGCGGCCCGCCGTCGTCAACGCGTACGCGGCCCGGGCGCTCGGCATCGGACGCACCGCCGTGCTCGGACGGCCCCTCGGCGATCTGCTGGTCCAGGGCGTCGAGGAGTTGGAGAGCGCGCTGACCCATGTGCTCGCCGAGGGCGCCCCGCCGGCTCCCGCCGAGATGTGGGTGAGCGTGCGCACCGCCGACGGCGAGCGACGGCGCTGCTGGCGCAGCGGTTTCCTGCGGCTCGCCTCGCCGCTCGCCGAGGAGCCGGTGCCGCTGGGCGTCGGATGGCTGTTCCTGGACATCACCGAGGCCAGGCAGAGCGAGCAGGAGGCGGCGCTGCTGCGGTTCCGCTCCAACCAGCTGCACCGGGCCGGGCGGGCGGCTGCCGAGTGCGAGGATCCGGGGGAGGCGGCCACGGTCCATCTGGACTTCGCGCTCGCCGGGTTCGCCGATCACGCCCTGATCGACCGGGTGGCGGGCGGTGCGGTGGCGGACGGGGACGGGCCGGTACGGCTGGTGCGGGCGGCCGGGACGCCGTCCGGCGCGCCCGGGCCGAGCGTGCACGCCGACAAGGCGGGGCTGCCCGTGCCCTACGGCGACGGGCATCCCGCCCTGCAGTGCGTGGCGCGCGCCGGGTCGGTACGGGCCGACGCGGGCGACGGCGGCCCGGAAGCGGCCCGCGCCTGGGCGCTCGCCCGGCAGTGGCCCGGAGACACGGTGCACGCCCTGTGCACGGTGCTGCGCAGCCGCGGGCGCACGCTGGGCGTGGTGACCTTCCTGCGGGGAGCCGGGCGCAGCCGGTTCGAACGCGCCGACGCGGTCCACGCGGAGGACGTGGCGGTCCGCATCGCCGCGGCCCTGGACCTGGCCGACGCGCAGGAGGGGCCACGGCAGGCGTAGGGAGCGGCGCGAGGCCCCCGCGGCAAGCGGGACGGCACCCCGGGCATCCCACGGCGAGCGGCCCTACGGGCACCCGGCGGGCACCTCGGCGAGCGGCCGGACGGGGCCCCGGCACGCGGTCCGACGCGCCGGCGGCGGGCACCCCGGCGAGCGGTCCGACGCGCCGGCGGCGGGCACCCCGGCGAGCGGTCCGACGCGCCGGCGGCGGGCACCCCGGTGAGCGGTCCGACGAGCCCCCGGCACGCGGTCCGACGCGCCGCCGGTGGGGCCCGGTCCCGGTGCGGTGACGGCTTGGGCTACGCCTGCCGGTAGAAGATCCGGTCGCCGTACTCGCGCATCACCCGGGCGTTCCATTCGTGGCCGCCGTCCACGTTCCCCGAGCGCAGCAGGGGCGGCTCGATGCCGCGGTCCGCGAGGACGCCCGCGGCCGTGGCCATGACCGCCTGGAGCAGGGCCGTGGTGACGACCGTGGAGGCGGGCGCGAAGGGTGCCTCGATCGTGTCGAGGGTGAGTTCCGCGTCGCCCACCGCGATCCTCGAGTCGAGGACGACGTCGCAGTGGTCCTTGAGGTACGTGCCCGAGGCGTGCCGGGACGTCGTCCCGGTGGCGTACGCGACCGAGGTCACCCCGATGACCTTGACGCCCAGCGCGCGGGCGCTCGTCGCCATCTCCACGGGCAGCGCGTTGCGGCCGGACAGCGAGATGATCACCAGGAGGTCGCCGGCCCGCAGGGGGCTGGTGCCGAGGACCGCGCTCGCCAGGCCGTCGACCCGCTCCAGCGCGGACCCCAGCGTCGCCGGCATCACGTCGACGCCGACCACGCCCGGGACCGCGAGCAGATTCATCAGGGCGAGGCCGCCGGCCCGGTAGACGATGTCCTGGGCGGCCAGCGAGGAGTGCCCGGCGCCGAAGGCGAACAGCCGGCCGCCGGCGGCGACGGTGTCCGCGATCAGGGTGCCGGCCGCCGCGATCGGCTCCGCGTCCTCGTCCCGCACCCGCTGCAGCAGACCGATCGCCGCGTCGAGGAACCGCCCGGCCGGATCGCTCCCGCCCCGCCGCTCCCCGTCCCTCGGCTCCTCGCTCATACGGCTCCCCTTCGAAGTCCTGGTGTCCCGTTCCCGGCGGACGGTCCGTGCCGCGGATCACGTTGCGGTCTGGACCAGTGCGCTGTCAACACGGCCTGAACAAGGGTGGGACCCGCGCCGCCCGCGCTCTGCCGGTTTCAGCGGCGCGCCACGGTTGTCAGTGGGATGCGTCAGAATTGAGTCCAGGGCCAGCGCATGCCGGTCGGCCGTCGAGCCTCCGGCGATCTCATCGAGGGGCACGTATGTCCGGACTGATCGACACCACGGAGATGTATCTCCGCACCATCCTCGAGCTGGAGGAGGAAGGCGTGGTCCCGATGCGCGCCCGCATCGCCGAGCGGCTCGACCAGAGCGGCCCCACGGTCAGCCAGACGGTGGCGCGGATGGAGCGGGACGGCCTGGTGTCGGTCGCCGCCGACCGCCATCTGGAGCTCACGGACGAGGGCCGCCGCCTCGCCACCCGCGTGATGCGCAAGCACCGTCTCGCCGAGTGCCTGCTCGTCGATGTGATCGGGCTGGAGTGGGAGCAGGTGCACGCCGAGGCGTGCCGCTGGGAGCACGTGATGAGCGAGGCGGTCGAGCGCCGCGTCCTGGAGCTGCTGCGCCACCCCACCGAGTCGCCGTACGGAAACCCGATCCCGGGCCTGGAGGAGCTGGGCGAGCGGGACGGCGCGGACCCGTTCCTGGACGAGGGCATGGTCTCGCTGGCCGAGCTGGACCCCGGCACGGACGGCAAGACGGTCGTCGTGCGCCGCATCGGTGAGCCCATCCAGACGGACGCGCAGCTCATGTACACGCTGCGGCGGGCGGGCGTGCAGCCCGGCTCGGTGGTCAGCGTGACGGAGTCCGCGGGCGGCGTCCTGGTCGGCAGCGGCGGCGAGGCGGCCGAGCTGGAGTCCGACATCGCGTCCCACGTCTTCGTGGCCAAGCGCTGACCGGGCGGCCAACCTCTCTGACTCCAGGGGTAGTTGTGATAATCCCGCGATCGTACTGAAACCAAGATTCAGTGCGCGGAACCGCAGCGCGCGGGCCGTTCGCATGCGAGGCTGTCGCATGAGGCATATGACCTGAGGGGCTCTTGGCCGACACCGACAGCGATGTCACACGGCCAGGAAGGGGCGGGAGGATGTGCCGTACACGCGGGGAAGGCCCCGGCGCCCGAGAGCGCCGGGGCCTGTCCTCCCCTGTTCTGACCCGGAGCCCCGAGCTCTCAGGGTCATCCCCCTCGGACCGTTTTTCCCCGAGCGGTCCGCCTCCGCTGAAGATCTCCCCGCGGAGGCGGCGGCCAATCATCGAGAAGGGTCACCCAAAGGTGGGGTGTTGCCGCCGGAAAAGGCATTTTCGAATAGCCATTCGATAACGTGGCATCACCGCACGACGACGACACTCCGCGGCGACACTCCGCGGCAGCGGTGAGCGGCAACACCCGCAGGAGCAACACCCGCAGGAGCAGCAGCACGACAGCGGCAGTACGACGAGCGCGTGGACCCGTCGCTCGAAGGGGAGTGAGCGGTCCGGGCGGAGCAGGGGGTGCCAGACCATGGTGCGGCGCACCGATGTGACCGGAGCGGAGGGCCTACGCCTCGCCGCATGGGAGTTCGCCGATCCGCCCAAGACCAGGGAGCAGGAGCGGGCTCCGGGCGTGCTGTTACTGCACGGCCTCATGGGCCGTGCCTCGCACTGGGCGGCCACCGCCCGCTGGCTCTCCGAGCGGTACCGCGCGGTCGCGCTCGACCAGCGCGGCCACGGCCAGAGCGGCACACCGCCGGACGGCGTCTACACCCGAGAGGCGTACGTCGACGACGCGGAGGCCGCCCTCGAACAGCTCGACCTCGCCCCGGCCGTCCTCGTGGGCCACGCCATGGGCGCCCTGACCGCCTGGCAGCTCGCCGCCAAGCGCCCCGATCTGGTCCGCGCGCTGATCATCTGCGACATGCGGGCCTCCGCGCTCGGCGCCGCCACCCAGCGCGAATGGGAGAACTGGTTCAAGTCCTGGCCCCTCCCCTTCGCCACCCTCGCCGACGTCCGCAAGTGGTTCGGCGAGGACGACCCGTGGGTGGAACGCCCGAACCCGGCCCGTGGCGAGTTCTTCGCCGAGGTGATGGCCGAGTCCGCGGACGGCTGGCGGCCCGTCTTCGAACCGGAGCAGATGCTCAGGTCCCGCCAGACCTGGGTCTACGACGCGCACTGGGAGGAACTGGCCCAGGTACGGTGCCCGGCCCTCGTCGTCCGCGGCCTGGACGGCGAACTGGGCCGGGCGGAGGCCCAGGAGATGGTGCGGGTCCTGCCGCGCGGCCGGTACGCGGAGGTGGCCGACGCCGGCCACCTCGTCCACTACGACCAGCCGGAGGCGTGGCGTGCGGCGATCGAGCCGTTCCTGGACGACGTGTTCACACCGTGACCGCCCGGGCACCCGCAGCCGTCGCGGCCGTCTCCTCGGAAAAGCGGTTGATCCGGGGCCCGTCGGTTCCTAGGGTGTGGACCACACGGAAAGGAGGTGGTTCGGCAGATGTATGAGAACCGGACGTGTGAGGTGGCTGCGGGCTAGCGGCCCGCCACCACATCCAGTGCGGTGCCGGACCAGCGCGTGCGCAGCATGCGCAGCCGGCCAAATCCGACGCAGTCACCCGACCCGCGAGCTCGCCGGTATGTCCGGCCGGCTCCCCCGCCGTCAGGCGGAGGACCCGAGCTCGCGGGTCGTCTGCGTTCCCGGGCCCTCCCCACCGCGCCTCCGTGCACAGGCTCTCAGGGGCTGAGCCGCTCCACCCGCCACGTCCCGTCCGGCTCGGCGGTGTAGCGGAGGCGGTCGTGGAGGCGGTTCCCGCGGCCCTGCCAGAACTCCACCGTCCGCGGCGCGACGCGGTAGCCGCCCCAGTTCGGCGGCACCGGGACCTGGGTGCCCTCGGGATAGCGGGCGCTCAGCTCCGCGTAGGCGGCGTCCAGCTCGGCACGGGAGCCGATGACCGAGGACTGGGTGCTGGCCCAGGCACCGAGCTGGGAGCCGTGCGGCCGGGTGCGGAAGTAGGCGGCCGTCTCGTCGCGGCCGGTGCGGCTCGCGGTGCCCGTGACGATCACCTGGCGTGCCATCGGGTGCCAGGGGAAGAGCAGGGCGACCTGCGGATTGGCCGCCAGGTCCCGCCCCTTGAGGGAGTCGTAGTTGGTGTAGAAGACGAAGCCCTGTTCGTCGTACCCCTTCAGCAGGACCGTGCGGGAGCTGGGGCGTCCGTCGGCGTCCGCAGTGGAGACGATCATCGCGTTCGGCTCGTAGACCATGCCCTGCACGGCGGCCTGCGCGGCCTGCCTGAACCAGCGGGCGAACTGGTCCATGGGACGGGCCGCGAGCGACGACTCGTCCAGGCCCTCGGCACGGTAGTGGGCCCGCATCGCGGCGGGGTCGGGGCCCAGGTCCTCGGCGGGACCCTCGGCCGCGTGTTCGATAATGGGTTCGAGGAGGGGTTCTTCTGCGGGTTCGTCCGGGAAGAGGTCGGTCACGTCGATCATCTTGCCGTATGAGGCCCGGGCCGCCGGTGAGGGTGTGGTTCATCACGGGAATGGCACTGAGTGCCGCATCCTCTCCCCAAAGGTGGCACTCAGGGATATCGTGCTGATGCCACTCCGGTTGGATGACCGCCGACCGATCGGGGCATCACCGGAGTGACCGTTTCGGACCGCGAGTCTTCGAGGACGACCGTGGAACCGAGGCGGCGAACCGCTCCCGGCAGCTGACGTCCGCCACCCGCCGGCCCACGGCCGGGGCGGGCGGGGGACCCATCGACCACACATCCGCCGCACACATCATGAGGAGCCGCCTGATGTCCGACTTCGTACCCGGGCTCGAAGGAGTCGTCGCGTTCGAGACGGAGATCGCCGAACCGGACAAGGAAGGCGGGGCCCTGAGGTATCGGGGCGTCGACATCGAGGATCTGGTCGGCCATGTGTCGTTCGGCAACGTCTGGGGACTGCTCGTCGACGGCGCCTTCAATCCCGGACTGCCGCCCGCCGAGCCGTTCCCCATCCCGGTGCACTCCGGCGACATCCGTGTCGACGTGCAGTCGGCGCTGGCCATGCTCGCCCCGGTGTGGGGCCTGAAACCGCTGCTCGACATCGACGTGGAGCAGGCCCGCGACGACCTGGCCCGCGCCGCCGTCATGGCGCTGTCGTACGTCGCCCAGTCGGCCCGTGGCCAGGGGCTGGCGATGGTGCCGCAGCGCGAGATCGACAAGGCGCACTCCGTCGTGGAGCGGTTCATGATCCGCTGGCGGGGCGAGCCGGACCCGAAGCACGTCGCGGCCGTCGACGCCTACTGGACGTCGGCCGCCGAGCACGGCATGAACGCGTCCACGTTCACCGCCCGGGTCATCGCCTCCACGGGCGCCGACGTCGCCGCCGCGCTGTCCGGCGCGGTGGGCGCCATGTCCGGGCCGCTGCACGGCGGTGCCCCCTCCCGCGTCCTCGGCATGATCGAGGAGATCGAGCGCACCGGCGACGCCCGGGCGTACGTGAAGCAGGCCCTCGACAAGGGCGAGCGGCTGATGGGCTTCGGCCACCGGGTGTACCGCGCCGAGGACCCGCGGGCGCGCGTGCTGCGCCGCACCGCCCGCGAGCTGGGCGCGCCCCGCTTCGAGATCGCCGAGGCGCTGGAGAACGCGGCGCTGGAGGAGCTGCACAACCGCCGCCCGGACCGCGTCCTCGCCACGAACGTGGAGTTCTGGGCGGCCATCGTGCTCGACTTCGCCGAGGTCCCGGCGCACATGTTCACGTCGATGTTCACCTGCGCCCGTACGGCCGGCTGGTCCGCGCACATCCTGGAGCAGAAGCGCACGGGACGTCTGGTGCGCCCCTCCGCCCGCTATGTGGGCCCCGGCTCCCGCAGCCCGCAGGAGGTCGAGGGGTACGGGGACATCGGCCACTGAGCCGCCTCGCGTCCGCGCGGGCACGGAGTGCCGCGTCCGCGCGGGCACGGAGTGCCGCGTCCGCGCGGGGTGCGCCGGCGCGCGGCGGTGCGGACCGCCGCGCCGGGAGCCGCGCCGGAGGTCCGGGGCCGGCGTGCGGGGCCGCGGATGCGGGGACGTGCTCGAGCCCGCCGTGAAGTCCGGATCCCGCCGTTCTCAGGCCGACTCCAGGTCACGGCGTCCTGCCCGAAGCCGCTGGACGGACATGTACAGTCACGGTCCCAGGTCCGTGTAGCCTGCTCGGTGCCCGGTGCCGTGCCTCACCGGGGCCGACCGGGTTCGCAACGATCGTCTTCGGCTTGGAGGGGACGGGTGGCAGTACAGCGGATCACGACCCGCAATGCCCGTTTCCAGCAGTTGCAGACGCTGCTCGACAACCGCACCAAGCGGGGGCGCGCCCGGGAGTTCCTCGTCCAGGGCGTACGGCCGATCACGATGGCCGTGGAGCACGGCTGGACGATCCGTTCCTTGCTCTACGATGCCGACCGCCCGCTTTCCCGATGGGCCGAGGACCTCCTGCGCCGTACGGGTGCCGAGCGCGTCGCGATGGCGCCCCGGCTGCTCGCGGAGTTGAGCGAGAAGGCCGACGGGACCGTGGAGGTCCTGGCGGTGGTGGAGATGGCGCCGGACAGCCTGTCGCGGATCAAGGTCCACGACGACTTCCTCGGGCTGGTCTTCGACCGGCCGACGCAGCCCGGCAACATCGGAAGCATCGTGCGGTCGGCCGACGCGTTCGGTGCGGACGGGCTCATCGTGACCGGGCACGCTGCGGACCCGTACGATCCCAAGTCGGTACGTGCCTCGACCGGCTCGTTCTTCGCCGTGCCCGTGGTGCGCAGCCAGTCGCACCACGAGGTCATGGAGTGGCTGGAGAAGGAACGCGGTCAGGGGCGGCCGGTGACCGTCGTCGGCACGGACGAACACGGTGACGCCGATGTCTCGGAATTCGACCTCACCCAGCCGGCCCTGCTGCTCGTCGGCAATGAGACCACTGGTCTCAGCACGGCCTGGCGTGAGCTCTGCGACCATGTGGTCAGCATTCCGATGACGGGCTCGGCCAGCTCCCTGAACGCGTCGAACGCCGCCTCCGTCGTCCTCTACGAGGCACGCCGTCAGCGTCTGGCGAGGCGGCGCACGGTGTGATCCGCCACGCGTCGCGCGGCAGGACGAGTACCGGCGTGAGCGCCGGGGCGCCCTCAGCCCAATGCCTGCTCCAGCAGTGCCGTCCACTGGGTGACCACGCGCTGCCGGCGGCCCGCGTCGTCGGTGAGCAGGTTCGCCAGGCCCAGGCCGCGGGCCATGTCCAGCAGGCCCTGGACCGTTTCGCGGGCGCCCGGCCGGGACTCGTCGGCGCCGAGCAGGTCGACGGCGATGCGGTGGGTCTCGCGGCCGACGCGGGCCTCCAGCTCCGTCACCCGCGGGCGCAGCTGCTCCTCGTTCGAGGCGGCGACCCACAGGTGCAGGGCCGCGCGGAACAGCGGCCCGGTGTACAGGTCGACGAGGGCCGCGACCACCGCGCGGCGGTCGGCGGCGCCCTGCGGGAACAGGGCCCGTATCGCCGTGGAGCGCTCCTCCGCCACGTACTCGACGGCCGCCGTGAACAGGTCCTCGCGGGTCGGGAAGTGGTGCTGGGCGGCGCCCCGGGAGACTCCGGCGCGTTCGGCGACCACGGAGACCGTGGAGCCCGCCCAGCCGCGTTCCGCCAGGCAGGCCACGGCGGCCTCGAGGAGCCGCTGCCGGGTCGCCCGGCTGCGGTCCTGCTTGGGCACGCGTTCGGCCGTGCTCACATCGCCCATGCGGGGTCCCGTCGTTCGAGGAAGGCCGTCATCCCCTCGCGGGCCTGCGGGGAGGAGAACAGCCGGGCCGAAAGCGCGGTGAGGTCGGCCGCGTCCCGGTCGAAGGTCTCCAGCACATTAGCGGTGAGCAGCCGTTTCGTCTCGGCCAGGCCCTGGGGCGCGGCCCGGCGCAGGCCGTCGAGCACGGGCGCCAGGACCTCGTCGACGTCGTCGCCCGCCGCCGTCAGCAGCCCCGTGCGGACGGCCTCGGCGGCGTCGAAGCGTTCGCCGGTGAGGTAGTAGCGGGCCAGGGCGCGGGGGTCGGTGCGCGGCAGCAGGGGCAGGGAGATGACGGCGGGGGCGACACCGATGCGCACCTCCGTGAAGGCGAAGGTGGCCCCGGCGGAGGCGGCGGCGATGTCGCAGGCGCCCAGCAGCCCCAGGCCCCCGGCCCGTACGTGCCCCGTCACCCGGGCGACGACGGGCTTGCCCAGTTCGACGATCTGCCGCAGCAGGTCGACCATCCCCTCGGGGCGCGGGGCGTCGCGCAGGTCGGCGCCCGCGCAGAAGGTGTTGCCGGTGTGCGTGAGGACGACGGCGCGGACGTCGCCGTCCTCGGCGCAGCGGGTCAGGGCGTACGTCAGGCCGCCGACGAGTGCGGCCGACAGGGCGTTGCGGTTGCCCGGCGAGTCGAGGGTGAGGGTGGTGATCCCCCGCTCGTGCGCGGTGTGGACGAGTTCGGTCATGAGCGCTCCCTGAGTTGCCGGCGCAGGATCTTTCCGGAGACGGCCCTCGGCACGGCGTCGATGAAGGTGACCCTCCGGACGCGCTTGTAGGGGGCGACGCGTTCGGCGACGTACATCATGACGTCTCCTTCGGAGAGGTCGCCGGCGTCCGGCTGGCGCACCACGAAGGCGTGCGGGACCTCGTTGTTGTCGTCGTCGTAGACGCCTATGACGGCGGAGTCCGCGATCTTCGGGTGGGTCAGCAGGAGGGCCTCCAGTTCGGCGGGGGCCACCTGGAAGCCCTTGTACTTGATGAGTTCCTTGACGCGGTCGACGACGAACAGCCAGCCGTCCGCGTCGATGTGTCCGACGTCCCCGGTGTGCAGCCAGCCGTCCTGGTCGATCATCGCGTCGGTCGCCTCCGGCCGGCCCAGGTAGCCCTTCATCACCTGGGGGCCGCGGATGGCGATCTCGCCGGTCTCGCCCACGCCGAGTTCCCGGTCGGGGTCGTCGAGGGAGAGGATCCGCATCTCGGTGCCCGGCAGGAGCTTGCCGACCGTGCCCGGGGGCGGGTTCTCGGCGCCCAGCGGGACCACGTGCGTGCCGGGGGACAGTTCCGTCATGCCGTACGCCTGGCCGACCGGCGGCAGGCCGAGCCGGCGCGAGCAGGCCGCCGCGAGCTCGGCGTCCAAGGGGGCGGCGGCGGAGACGATGTATTTCAGGGACGACAGGTCGTAGCCCTCGACAGCCGGGTGCTTGGCCAGGGCGAGGACGATCGGCGGGGCGACGTACAGGTGCGTGATGCGGTGCTTCTCTATGGCGGCGAGGAACGTCTCCAGCTCGAAGCGCGGCAGCACGACGACCGTGGCGCCCAGCCTGAGGGGCGCGTTCATGAGGGCGGTCAGCCCGTAGATGTGGGACAAAGGTTCTAAAGGACAGCCGAGCATCGGGCCCCCTCTCCCCTGCACTGAGGTGCGGTTTTTCAGAGGGTGGCAGCAGGCGCGAAAACAATCAAGCGTGCCTGCATGATTCGTGCTCTAGGTGTATTGCCCTGTGAGGTTGGGAACGCGGCTGGCGGGTGGCTGGCCTTTCAGCGCGGTGTGTCCGCGGTGGTGATTGTAGGTGTGCAGCCAGCCG
>NZ_JBIAFD010000013.1:225233-232093 GCF_042869095.1 Streptomyces sp. NPDC007264 | reverse complement strand
GGCGGACGGCACGATCACGGATCCTGCCGCACCCGCCCACCACCTGTCACATCGTCAGACAGTCGATTCGGTCACGACCTTCTGAATGCTTACGGATCCGCGCGGTGTGAGTGCCGCCGCCGCGGCCCCGCACGCCGCTGCCCGGAAAGCCCCTGAAAAGGGGAGGGCCGAGCGGAGGTATTCGACCCGGGAATGCCCTCCGCGGGATTTTTCCACCGGCCGGGAGTCGACTGCTGAGTAACAAATGCATCGTGTTGCCTTCCGCCATACCCGAGCGCACGGCAGTTGCGGTAAGTCTTCTCCCATTCGGTTGTGAAGTCGTCGAATGCGAGTGAAGGGTGGGGGATGGCTGAAGGGCGCGCGGGAGACGGTCTGAGAGCTGCTCGTATCAAGGCAGGACTGACTCAGGAAGAGGTGTCACGCAGAGCCGGAATCAGCGTCAGAACCTTACGGCACATCGAGCGCGGCCAGGTCCGGAATCCGCGGCGGGACGCGCTCGAACGCGTGGCCCGGGTCGTGGGGTACGACCTGGCCGCCCGTGGCCGCCGGTCTGCCGGCGGACCGGGCGCATGTCCCGCCGACCCGTGCGAGATACGCCTGCTGGGGCCGCTGACCGTGGTGTGTGCGGGGCTGCCCGTGGCCATGCCGTTGAAGTTGCGTGCGCTGCTCGGCCTGCTGGCCGTCCAGCCCGACCAGGTCGTCGGACACGAGGAGATCGCAGACGTCCTGTGGCCGGGTGACGCCCCGTCCGGCTACGCCAGACTGGTCCACACGTACGCCGCCCGCCTGCGCCGGATCTTCGACCAGGGAGCCGGTGGCCAGGGGGGCGGCGGCCGCCGGATCGGCACGGTCCGGGGCGGATACGTCTTCAACAGCAGTGGGGCCCGGCTGGATCTGCATCAGTTCGAGCAACGCGTCGCGCGCGCCCTGCAGATCGTCGAATCCGATCCGTTGGAGGCGCTCGAACTGTACGGCCAGGCGCTGCGCAGCCGGCAGGGCAGGGTCCTGCAGGACGTGCCGCAACTGTGGCACCATCCGGCGGTCGTGCGGGTCGCGCAGCGCCACATCGACGTGACCATCGACTTCGCCGACCTGGCGCTGCGCCTCAAGCTGCCCGCATGCGCCGTCGAGCACCTCACCACGGCCGCGCACGAGGAGCCGCTGCACGAGTCGCTGCAGGCGCGGATGATGCTCGCGCTCGCCGGCACCGGCCGCAGGGCCGCCGCACTGCAGCTCTTCGCGGACCTGCGCACACGGCTGCGCAAGGAGCTCGGTGTCGAACCCAGCGACGAGGTCTGGCACGCCCGCCAGGCCATCCTCTCCTCGGACGCCTTCAAGACACCGCCGCAACCGACCGGCGCCACCTCCTTCTCACCCGCACCCGCACCCGCACGGTACGGACTGGGACCCCAGTCGCCGTATCCGGCAGGCAACTTCGGCGCCGGTGAGCACCCGTCGCCCCCTCCGGCCCGCGCCGCCCCCCTGCGGGATGTCGCATCACCGGCGCAACTTCCCCCGATGGCCACCCCGTTCGTCGGCCGAAGACAGCAACTCGACGCCCTGGACGCCCTGCTGACGGGCCGACGGGTGGACTACACGCCCGTGAAGATCGGGGTGCTGCACGGTCCGCGCGAGGTCGGCAAGACCGCGCTGGCCGTCCACTGGGCCCATCGGCGGCACGGAGAGTTCCCCGACGGCCAGCTCTACGCCGACCTGCGGGGCAGCACCGACCGTCCGGTCCCCGTCGGCACGGTGCTCAGCCGCTTCCTGCGCTCCATCGGCGTGAGCGCCGACTGGCTGCCCGACAGCAGCGAGGAGGCATCCGCCCTGCTGCGCAGCCTGGTGGCCGGCCGCCGCTTCCTGATACTGCTCGACGACGTGGCCGACGCCGACCAGGTCCGGGCCCTGCTGCCGGGCACTCCCGGCAATCTGGTCCTGGCCACCAGCAGGACACTGCTGATGGACCTGGTGACCCGAGAGGGCGCCACACCGATCGCCGTCGGCGTGCTGTCCGCGGCTGAGTCCCATGCCCTGATCCAGGCGTGCCTGGGCACCGAGCGCACCACCACCGAACCCGAGGCCGCCGCCGAACTGGTCGCGGCCTGCGGCCGGTTCCCGATGGCCCTGCGCGCCGCCGCCGCCCGCCTGGCGGCCGATCCGCACCTGCCCGTCCGTGCCGTCGTCGAGGAACTCGCCCGCACGGGCCCCCAGCCTTGCGGGCCCCCGTGTCCGCCGTCCGGAACTCACCCGTCCGGCGCGCCGGAAAGCCCCGGCGAAGACCGGCGGGCCGTTCGCGGCGAGGGCTGACACGGAGGCTGACAGCCCTGCCCGATGCTGACACCGGTGTCGGCCTTCCGTGGACACTCGAAATCGCCCCAGCTCAGCGCCTGGAATAACGGCTGAAAGACCGCGGCACGGACCTTTGGGTTCGACTGAAAGCGTTTTCACGGCGCTGAGTTCGGTTGCCGGGCGAGGCTCCCGGCCATAAGTTCACGCTCGCGGACCAGGATCCGCCGCCCGGCCCGTTGCGGCCCTCTGCGTTTATGCGTCCCCGCGCCTCCGCGACGGGGCATTCTTCGGGGAATCAAACAAAACTCACCGACAACCGTGCGCTGAGCCGTTCGGAGAGGATCGGAAATGGTGAAAATCACGGCCGAGGAGGCCCAGAAGTGGCTGATCGACGAGATCGCGCAGCGCCTGGGAGTTGACCCGTCGGAGGTCCCGCCGGACCAGTACTTCGACGAGCTCGACCTCGACAGTACCGCCGCCCTGATCATCGCGGGCGAGATGGAGAACTGGCTGGGCTTCGAACTCGGCACCACCGCGCTCTGGTACCACCCGACCATCGAGGCCCTCGCGGCGCACATCGCCGAGGAGTCGGAGCGGCGCACCGCCGCGGCGTGACAGCGCCGGGCACCGGGCCGGCCGTTCGTGACGGCGCGCCCGGAGCCCGTCGCCCGCTGCGGTCGCGCCCGGAGCCGCCTCCCAGGACCGCGGCTCGACGGGGCCGTCGTCCCCTGGGCCACCGCCCACCCGGGGGCTGTCCCGCCGCCACCCGGCACGGGGCCGCCCACTGCTCCCGACCTCCCTGTTCGCTCCAGATCCAGAGAGACTCGCCGTGAACTCTTCGCAGGAATCCGACGTCGACCGTCGGCTCGCCCGGGAACCCATCGCCATTGTCGGCCTCTCCGCGCTCTTCCCCAAGTCAAGCAATCTGCGGGAGTTCTGGTCGAACGTCGTCTCGGCCGCCGACTGCATCGACGAGGTGCCCGCCGGCCACTGGGACGTCGACGAGCACTACGACCCGGACCCCACCGTGCCGGACAAGACGTACGCCAGGCGTGGCGGGTTCATCCCCGACACGCCGTTCAACCCTCTCGAGTTCGGGCTGCCGCCCAACACCCTGGAGGTCACCGACGTCCTCCAGCTGCTCAGCCTGGTCGTCGCGCGTGACGTGCTGAAGGACGCGGGGGCCGACCAGGCCTGGTACGACAAGTCACGCACCGGTGTCGTGCTCGGCATCACGGGCGCCAACCAGCTCACCCAGCCGCTCACCGCCAGGCTGCAGAGCGGTGTCCTCAAGGAGGTCGTCCGCAGCTGCGGCCTGTCCCAGCGGGACGCCGAGGAGATCGTCGCCAAGTTCCGCCTGGCGTACGCCCCGTGGGAGGAGAACTCCTTCCCCGGCATGCTGGGCAACGTCGTCGCGGGCCGTGTCGCCAACCGGTTCGACCTCGGCGGCATCAACATGACGATCGACGCCGCCTGCGCCAGCTCTCTGGGCGCGGTCCGTGCCGCGGTGAGCGAACTGGTCGAGGGCCGCGCGGACACCATGCTCGTCGGCGGTTGCGACGCCGAGAACACGATCTTCATGTATCTGTGCTTCAGCAAGACGCCCGCGCTGTCGAAGTCCGGCCACATCCGCCCGTTCGACAAGAACGCCGACGGCACCCTGATCGGCGAGGGCATCGGCATGCTCGCGCTGCGCCGCCTCGCCGATGCCGAGCGCGACGGCAACAAGATCTACGCCGTGCTGCGCGGCATCGGCACTTCCAGCGACGGCCGCTTCAAGTCCATCTACGCCCCCCGCAAGGAGGGCCAGATGGTCGCCCTGCGCCGCGCGTACGAGGACGCCGACTGCTCGCCGGCGAGCATCGAGCTCTTCGAGGCGCACGGCACCGGCACGGCCGTCGGCGACGCCACCGAGCTGAGCGCCCTGTCCGCCGTGGTCTCCGAGGCCACCGACAGCCGGCAGTACGCGGCCCTGGGCAGCATCAAGTCGCAGATCGGACACACCAAGGCCGCGGCCGGCGCGGCCGGCATGATCAAGCTGGCGCTCGCCCTGCACCACAAGGTGCTGCCGCCCACCATCAATGTGGACGAGCCCAACCCCGCCATCGACTTCACGTCCGGGCCGGTGTACGTCAACACCCAGGCGCGGCCCTGGATCCGCACCCCGGAGCGGGCCAAGCGCCGCGCCGCCCTGTCCTCGTTCGGCTT
The DNA here is from genome assembly GCF_042869095.1 of Streptomyces sp. NPDC007264. NCBI lineage: Bacteria > Bacillati > Actinomycetota > Actinomycetes > Kitasatosporales > Streptomycetaceae > Streptomyces > Streptomyces sp. NPDC007264. The sequence goes on along the minus strand of NZ_JBIAFD010000013.1, from coordinate 227,596 downwards.
CGGCGGCACCAACTTCCACGTGGTCCTGGAGGAGCACGGCGACGGCGACGACCTGCGGGTCTCCTACCCGGTGGCGGCGGTGCACCTGTGGCACGCGCCGGACACCGCGCGGCTGACCGAGGCCCTCGCCTCGGGGGCCCCCGCGAGCGGCGGTCCCGCGCCGTCGGACCACGCGCGCATCGCGTTCGTGGCCCGCACCGAGCAGGAGCTGGCCGACCTGCGCGCGCTCGCCCTCGGTGAACTGCGCGCCCGCCCCGACGCCGCCGCCTGGTCCCATCCCAAGGGCGTGTACTTCCGCCGCTCGGGCGCTCCCTCCGGCAAGGTCGCCGCGCTGTTCGCCGGGCAGGGCAGCCAGTACGTCAACCCCGGCCGGTCCGCCGTCATGGCGCTTCCGCCGCTGCGGGCCGCCTTCGACGCCGCCAACCGCCACTTCGAGGACGGCGAGCCGCTGTCCCGCATCGCCTTCCCGCCGCCCGTGTTCAGCGACGCCGAACGCGCCGAGCAGGAAAGCGCACTGCGTGCGACCGCGTACGCCCAGCCCGCCATCGGTGCGCTGTCGGCAGGCCAGTACCGCTATCTCACCGAACTGGGCTTCACGGCCGACGGGTTCCTCGGGCACAGCTTCGGCGAACTGACCGCGCTGTGGGCCGCGGGGGCCCTCACCGACGAGGCGTTCTTCGCACTGGCCCGGGCCCGCGGCAAGGCGATGGCCCCGCCGCGGGATCCCGGCTTCGACGCGGGGGCCATGGCCGCCGTCTCGGCGCCCGAGGAGCGGGTCGCCGAGCTGCTGGCCGCGCGCACCGACGTGGTGGTCTGCAACCGCAACGCGCCGGACCAGATCGTCGTGGGCGGCCCCACGGAGGAGATCGACCGTCTCGTCGCCGATGCCGGCGCGGCCGGCCTGCGCGCGAGCAGACTGCCCGTCTCGGCGGCCTTCCACACGCCCTTCGTCGGCCACGCCGTGGACGCCTTCCGCGCCGACGTGGAGCGATACGAAGTGCGGCCCCCGAACGGTACGGTCTTCGCCGACACCCAGGGTGCCGCGTACGGCGACGACATCGCCGCCAACCGCGCGGTCCTCGCCGAACAGCTCATCAACCCCGTCGACTTCGCCACGCGCGTCGAGGAGATGTACGCGGCCGGGTACCGGGTGTTCGTGGAGTTCGGCCCCAAGAACGTGCTCACCCAGCTCGTCCGGCGCATCCTGGGGGAGCGTGAGCACACGGTGCTCGCCCTGGACGCCGGCCCGGGCCGCGACGCGGACGTCGCCCTCAAACAGGCCGTCGCCCAGCTCGCCGTCCAGGGACTGCCGCTCGCCACGGCCGACCGCTACGTGGAGCCCGTGGTCGAGGAGCCCCCCGCCAAGGGGATGTCCATCCTCCTCAACGGCATCAACTACGTCGCGCCCGAGCGCAGGGCGAAGTACCGCGACGCCATCGAGAACGGGTACAGGATCACCGTCCCGACGCTGCCCGGCACCACCGGGACAGCGCCGCAGGACGGACCGGCCCGACCGGGCGGCGGGACCCCCGGAGCCCCCGCCGCGCCGTCAGGGGTCCCGACCCCGGTGTACGCCGCCGCTTCCGCGAAGGCCCCGGGCCCGAACGGCTCGTCGCCCGCGGCCCGTCCGGGTGCCGCCCCGGCCGGGGCCGGCGCATCGACCGCCGTGGTGGCCGTGAGGGCCCCGAGCCCCGCCGCCCCGGCCGTCGCCACCGCGTCCGCTCCGGGGGCACCCGCCCCGACCTCCGCTCCTGCCCCCACCGTCATGGAGACAGCTCACGTGGACAGTGACCGCCTGGCCGATCTCGTGGCCGACCATCTCGCCTTGCACGACGACTATCTGAGCAGCCAGCTGCAGAGCGCCGAGCGCCTCACCGGTCTCCTGGAGCGCGCCGCCGAGCAGGGCCGGCTCGGCCAGGTCCTCCCCGGGATCAACGCCGTCAAGGAGCACGGCCTGGACATCGGACGCAGTCACCTGCGGGCCAACGAGATCCTGCGCGACCTCGCCGGCCTGGAGCTGGGCACCGCGGGCTCCTCGACCGTCCACCGCCCTGCCACCGCGCAGCCGGCCGCACCGAGCGCCCTTCAGCCGGCCCCGCAGGCCGCCCTGCCCAGCCCGGTCCCGGCCGCACTGGCCCCCGCACCCGCCCCCGTCCCGGCCCTGACGCCCGCCCCGAAGGCCCCGGCCACCGGCGCCGCGACGGCTCCCGCGCGCACCGCGCAGCCGTTGACCGCCACCGCGCCGGAACCGGCCGCTTCGGTCGCCTCGGCTGTTCCTGCTGTGGATGTGGCGGGTGTGGAGGCGGCGCTGCTTGCGGTGGTGGGGGAGAAGACGGGTTATCCGGCGGACATGCTTGAGCTGG
>NZ_JBIAFD010000013.1:0-225137 GCF_042869095.1 Streptomyces sp. NPDC007264 | reverse complement strand
TGCAGGAGCGGTTCGGGGGTGGTGTGGCGGCGGGTCCGGAGCAGTTGGCGGAGTTGCGGACGTTGCGTGACATCGTCGGTTTCATGTCCGGTGGCTCCGGTGCCGGCGCTCCGCAGACCCCGGCCGCTGCGTCCGCCGAGCCCGCGCAGGCCGACCGGCCGAGCGGCGGCATCGGCCGCGCGCAGGCCGCGCTCGTCGAACTGCCCACCCCGGACAAGCTCGTCGACGCCTACCCGCAGGGTTCCGGCGCACTGGTCGTGGACGACGGCTCCGAGCTGGCGCCCCCGCTGGCGGCCAAGCTGATCGACTCGGGCCGGCACGTGCACGTGCTGCGGCTGCCCGGTGTGGCCCAGCGCATCACCGGCGTCAAGGACCACTCGCTGTCCGGCTGGGGCGTGACCGAGCTCGCGGAGCGGATGGACGTCATCCTCGCCGACCGGATCAGCCTGGTCCTCGACCTCTCCGCCGCCCACTACGGCGACTTCACCGACGGCACGCGCCGCCTCGCCCACACGCTGCTCGTGGCCAAGCACGCGGTCGAGGCGCTGAACTCCGCGGCCGACGCGGGCCGCGCCGCCTTCGTCACCGTCACCCGCCTCGACGGCGCCTTCGGCCTCGGTGGCGTCAGCGAGGAACTCGCCCCGGCCGCCGGCGCGGCGGGTCTCGTCAAGACCCTGGCCGTGGAAGCACCGCGGCTGTTCTGCCGGGCCGTCGACCTGGCCCCGGCGCTCACCCCGGAGACCGGCGCCGCCCTCGTCCTGGACGAGACGCGGGACGCCGTCAGCGACACCACGCAGGTCGGCCACGACGGCACCCGCAGGGTCGGCCTCGGCCTCGCCGAGCAGCCGCTGCACCCGGCATCCGACGCCCCCGCCCTCACCTCCGACGACCTGCTCGTCGTCACCGGCGGCGGCCGCGGCATCACCGCCGCCTGCGTCGCCGAACTGGCCCGCAACCACCGGCCCGGTCTGCTTCTGCTCGGCCGCACCCCGCTGGAGGACGAGCCGGCCTGGGCGCACGGCGTCGGGGACGCCGGTCTGAAGGCGGCGGCCGCCGCGCAGCTGAAGGCGGCGGGCGAGAAGCCCACCCCGAAGCGCGTCGAGCAGCTCTTCCGCGCCGTGATCGGTGCCCGGGAGATACGGCAGACCCTCGCCGACGTACGCGCCGCCGGCAGCACCGTCGAGTACCTGGCCGTCGACATCACCGACCCGGCCGCCGCGGCAGCCGTGCTCGCGCCGTACAAGGAGCGCGTCACCGGTCTGGTGCACGGCGCAGGAGTCCTGGCCGACCAGCTCATCGCCAACAAGAAGGCATCCGAGATCGAGCGGGTCTTCGCGCCCAAGCTGGCCGGACTGCGCGCGGTGGCTGCCGCGCTCGACGCCGACCGGCTGCGCCACGTGATCCTGTTCTCCTCGGTCGCCGGATTCTTCGGCAACCGCGGCCAGTCCGACTACGCGATGGCCAACGAGGTCCTCAACGCCTGGGCTTCCTCCTTCCGGCAGCGTCATCCCTCCGCCCGCGTCACCTCCCTCAACTGGGGCGCCTGGGACAGCGGCATGGTCTCCCCGGAGATCAAGGCGGTCTTCCGCGAGCGCGGCATCACCCTGATCCCGGTGGAGACCGGAGCCCGGCTGTTCACCGAGCAGTTCGCCCCCGAGCGCGCGGCCGACGTGGTGACCGTGCTCGGCCCGACGACCCCCCTGTCGGAGCCGGACAGGCCCACCGCGACCGGCCCGGTCACCGTCGAGCGGACCCTCGACGCCCTGCCCGGCGACCCGATCGTCGCCGACCACGTGATCGGCGGGGCGCCCGTGCTGCCCGCGGTGGTCGCGCTGGGCTGGGCGATCGGCGCGGTCGAGCGCGGCCGCGGCGAGGAAGTCCGGCAGGTCCGCGACTTCGCCGTCCACAAGGGCATCGTCTTCGACGGCACCGAGCCCGCCGGCCTCGCTCTCACCATGACTCCGGCCGGTGACACGGTCCAGGTGGCCATCCGGTCCACGGACCCCGAGGGCGCCGCACGCCCCCACTACGCGGCCGTGATCGTCCCCGGCGCCGCACCGGCGGGCGCCACCGTCCCCGGTCTGCCGGCCGTCGGCGGCGGGCGGGACGCCGAGGGCCTCTACGCCGACGGCACCCTCTTCCACGGCCCGGCCCTGCGGGGTGTGCGCCGCATCCTGGCCGAGGAGGAATCGCGGCTGGTCCTGCAGTGCGAGATTGCCGAACGGCATCCGGAAGGCGGCGCGTTCGGCGGCACCCGCTTCGCACCCGGCACGGCGGACCTGCTGCTCCAGGCGGCTCTGGTGTGGGTCCGGTTGTTCAAGGACAGCGCCTCGCTGCCCCTGTCGGTCGCCCGCGCCGACCTGCACCACCCGCTGCCCGACGGCGCGCCGTTCCTGATCGTCGTCGAGCCCGCCGAGGGCAGCAGCTCCACCACCGCGTCGCTCACTCTCACCGCCTGCACCCCCGACGGAACGGTGCTGGCGCGGTTCGACGGCGTCCGCGTGGTCTCGGCCCCGCAGCTGGCGGCCAAGTTCATCAGCGGCTGATTCCGCTTCGTATCCAGCGCAAGCGATCGGGCCGGCCCGGACGGTTCCTCATATGCCGCCGTCCGGGCCGGCCGCCCGTCAGAAGGGACCCGAGAGCTCTCATGAGCAAGTACGCCATAGTCGGCCTCTCCTGCCTGTTCCCGGGCGCGGAGACGCCCGCCGAGTTCTGGCAGAACCTCCGTTCCGGCGCCGACAGCCGCCGGGAAGGAGGCGAGGAGGTCTTCGGCCGGACGCCCGCGCCCGGTGACGCGGACCCGCAACACGAGATCTACTGCCGCCGGGGCGGCTTCATCACCGACTTCAGCTTCGACCCGGACGGCTATCTGCTCGATCCCGCGCACCTCGCCGGCCTCGACCGGATCTTCCACTGGTCCCTGCACGTGGCCAGGGAGGCGCTGCGCGACAGCGGACACGCCGACCGCCCGCAGGTCCTGGCCCGCACCGGTCTGATCCTGGGCAACTACTCCTTCCCGACGCCCACGTCGGCCCGGGTCAGCGTGCCGCTGGTGCAGGAGGCCGTGCTGGAAGGGCTGCGCCGGGCCGGGCACCCGCCGCTCGGCGCGCTCGCGCACCCCGAGGACCGTATCGACCGCAGCCGGCTGAACGCCGAGGACCTGCGCGTCAGCGGCTCCCCGGCCACCGTCGCCGCCACGGCGCTCGGCCTCGGCGGCCCCCGCTACGCCCTAGACGCGGCCTGCTCCTCCGCGTTGTACGCGCTCAAGCTGGCCTGCGACCACCTCGCCGCCGGACAGGCCGACCTCGTGCTCGCCGGCGGTGTCTGCGCACCCGACCCCACTCTCATCCACCTCTCCTTCGGCGACCTCAACGCCTATCCGCGCGACGGGGTCAGCCAGCCCTTCGACGCCCGCTCCGGCGGCATCCTCACCGGCCAGGGCGCAGGCATGGTCGCCGTCAAGAGGCTCGCGGACGCGCTGCGCGACGGCGACCACATCCACGCCGTCGTCGACGGCATCGGGCTCACCAACGACGGCAGCGGCCGCCACCTCCTCGTCCCGCAGGGCTCGGGCCAGCTCGCCTCGTACCGCCTCGCCTACGAGCACGCCGCGATCGACCCCTCCGCCATCGACTACCTCGAATGCCACGCCACCGGCACGCCCATCGGCGACGCCACCGAGGCCCAGTCCGTGGCCGACTTCTTCGGCGAGGCGGGGGCCGTCCCGCTGATCGGCTCGGTCAAGGGCAACATCGGCCACCTGCTCACCGTGGCCGGCCTCAGCAGCATGCTCAAGGTCGTGCTCGCCATGGGCCACGGCTACATCCCGCCCACGACCGGCGTGCAGGAACCCATCCGCTCCAAGGACGGGCGGGTCGGTGAGGAGGCCCTCGTCCGCACCGGCCGCGAGTGGCCCGAGGGCGACGGGCCGCGCCGGGCGGCGGTCTCCGCGTTCGGCTTCGGCGGGACCAACGCGCACGTCGTGCTGTCCGAGCCGGACTCCGCGGCGGCCGGCGCCCCGGCTCCCGAGACACCCGTGCCCGCGCTCGACATCGTCGGCCTCGGCGCGCACTTCGGCTCCTTCGACTCCCTGGACGCCTACGAGCGCGCCGTGCACGACGGCCAGGACGCCCTGGTCCCGCTGCCCGAGAGGCGGTGGCGCGGCCTGGACCAGACCCGTGGCGGCTCCCTCGAGCACGGCGCCGGCGTCTCGCCCGACGCGCTGCCGCACGGCGCGTTCGTCGACGGCCTCGGCATCGACCCCATGGACCTGAAGATCCCGCCCGCCGACCTGCGCACCTACAACCTCCAGCACGCGCTGGCCATCAAGGTCGCCGACGAGGCACTGCACGACGCCGGATACAGCCGTGCCGTCACCAAGGGCGAGACCGCACCGCCGGAGCGCCGCATCGCGGTCGTCGTCGGCATGGAGACGGAACCCACCACGCACCTGCGGATCACCCGGTACGGCCTCGGGGCCTTCGTGCGCGAGGAGTTCGCGCGCGCCGGCGTCCAGGTCGACGAGGAGGAGCTCGCCCGGCTGACGGCCGTCGGCCGGGACGCGGTGGTCGATCCGATCGTGGCCAACGAGGTGCTCAGCTACATCGGCAACGTGATGGCCAGCCGCATCTCCTCCCTGTGGAACCTGACCGGCCCCTCCTTCACCGTCTCCTCCGACGGCTCCGCCACGGCCGAGGCCCTCCAGGTCGCCCGGCTGCTGCTGCTCGACCCGGGCATCGAGGCGGTGCTCGTCGGCGCCGTCGATCTGGCCGGCTCCGCCGAGAACCTGCTGCTGCGGCCCGACGCGGTCGCCGAGGCCGGACTCACCTTCGCCGAGGGCGGCCGGGGCCGCCGGATCGGCGAGGGCGCCGGAGCGGTCGTCGTCACCCGGCCCGGCGAGTCCGCCGCACCGGTGTACGCGCGGCTCGACGCGATCGCGGTCCGGCACGCGGCGCCGGCGGAGGGCCGAGTGCCCGAGGCCGACGCCGACACCTACGCGGCCGCGGCCCGGGCCGCGCTCACCGCTGCGGGGGTCACGGCCGAGGACATCGGCTACGTGGAGGTCCACGCGGGCGGCACGCCGGCCCAGGACCGGGCGGAGATCGCGGGCCTCGCGAAGGTGTATCCGGCCGCGAGCGAGCCGGAGGGCCCGGCGGGCCGCACCGGCCGGGTGGCGCTCGGCAGCGCAAAGGCGCAGATCGGCGACACCGGCTGCGCGGCGACCATGGCCGGGCTCGTCCGGACCGTGCTCTGCCTGCACCACGGCTACGTACCCGGCACCCGCGGATGGAGCGCTCCGGCCGCCGAACTCGCCGACGACTTCGCGGCCTCGGCGCTGTACGTGCCGGACACGTCCCGCCCGTGGCTGCGCCGTGCGGCAGGCACCCGACGGTACGCGGCCGTCGGCTTCATCGGCGCGTCGGGCGCCCACGGCCACCTCGTGCTCTCCGCCGAGGCGACCCGCGGCACGGTCGTGGCCAGCGAGTGGCAGCGGGCGGGCGGGCCCGTGGTGCTGCCGCTGTCCGCGGACTCCTTCGACGGGCTGCTCGCCGAGATCGAACGGCACCGGGAACTGCTCGCCGGGGGTGCCGACCCCTGTGCGCTCGCCCGCGAGGCGGCCGGGCGGCTGCCGGGCCGGACCCTGCGCGCGGTACTCGTCGGGCGCGACCTCGCCGAGCTGCGGGCCCAGCTCGAGCTCGCCGCCCGGGACCTGCCCGCCGTGCACTCCTCGGGCGGCGAGTGGGCCACGCCGAGCGGCAGTTGCTTCACCGCGCGCCCCATCGGCCCCGACGGCAAGGTGGCGCTGGTCTACCCGGGCGCGTTCAACTCCTATCCCGGACTCGGCCGGGACCTGTTCCGGGCCTTCCCCGGCCTGCTGGAACGGTTCGAGAGCCAGGCCCACGCCCCGGAGCGGCACCTGCGGGCCGCCGAGCTGTACCCGCGCACGCAGACCGCCCCCGGGCGGCGGGAGCTGATGGGACTGGAGGCATCCCTCGGGGAGGACATCCCGTTCATGCTCGCCACGGGAACCAGCTTCGCGATCCTCTACACGGAGCTGGTCCGCGACGTCCTCGGCATCACCGCGCACGGCGGGTTCGGCTACAGCCTCGGAGAGTCGAGCATGCTCTTCGCCACCGGCGGCTGGCTGCCGGAGGGCCGCGACGACGCGCTCATCAGCAACACCCCGGTCTTCAAGGACCGGCTGTGCGGTCCGCGCCGTACGGTGCGCGAGGCCTGGCGCCTGCCCGACGCGACGCCGGACTCCGACGTGTGGGCAAGCCATGTGCTGCTCACCGACGCGGAGTCGGTACGGGCCGTGCTGCCCCGCTACGGCCGGGTCCACCTCACCCACGTCAACACGCCCGCCGAGCTGGTCATCGCCGGGGACCCGGCCGAGTGCCGCGCACTGATCGAGGAACTCGGCTGCCCCGCGGCGCGCTCACCCGTCAACGCGGTCATGCACTGCCCGGTGGTGGACGCCGAGTTCGACGGTCTCGCCGGCCTGAACGACTATCCCACGGGCTCCTTCGGTGACCTCGAACTCCTCAGCGCGTACGACTACGAGGCACTGCCCGCCCTGGACCGCAAGGAGATCGCCCGCCGCATCGCGCACACCCTCCGGTCCCCGATCGACTTCCCGCGGCTGGTGCACAGCGCCTACGAGCGGGGTTTCCGCTACTTCCTGGAGGTCGGGCCCAGCGCCACGTGCTCCCGCTGGGTCCGCGAAAGCCTGGGCGACCTGGCTCACGTCGCCGCACCCGTCGACCGCCGGGGCGTCACCGCCACGAAGTCCGTGGCCCGGCTCGTCGCCCGGCTGACCGCCCACGGCCTCGATGTCGACCTGTCCCCGCTGCTGGGCCCGGCCGACCGGCGCGTCCCGGCGCGTCCCGCCCGTCCCGCCCGTTTCCGCGTGGGCGGCGCGGACCCGGCTCCGGCACGGATCGCTCGCGAACTGGCCGGTGCGGTACGCGGGATCCCGGCCGCCGGCGCCTCGGCCGCCGACGTGCCGAGGACCGCCGCCGCGGTCGGCGCCCCGGCCGCCCTGGCCGCCACAGCGGACAGCCCCACGACCGCCTGGGCCCCGGTGCCGGCCGCGGGTTCCGCTTCGGCCGCCTCCGCCTCCGCCACGGCCCCGGCCCCGGGTGCCGGGGCGCCCCGGTCGGCCTCCGGTCCCGCGTCGGCCGCCTCCGGCACACCGGCCGGTGCCGCCTCGGGCTCCGGTCCCGCCGGAACCCCGTCCGCGCCGGGCACCGCCCCGGGTCCCGGACCCCTGACCGGCCCCAGCGGCGCGGCCCCGTACTCCGTCGCTGCCACGTCGGCCCCCGACCCCGCCCCGTCCGTACCGCCGGAGGACTCAGCTCTCATGCCCGCAGATCCGACCCTCGCCGACGCCGAGGTCATCGCCTTCGACGGCACCCCGATCGCCTACCTGCCCTGGGCACAGCACGCACCGGGCGGCGCACCGGCCGCGCAGACGCCCCCCGCGCAGACCGCTGCCGCGCAGACCCCTCCCGCGCCGAGGGTCCCCGCGGCACCCCCCGCCCCGGCGGGTCCGACCGCCCACACCGAGGGCGAGGTCTCGGCCTCCGTCGCGGCCGACCTGGTGCGGGAGATGCGCCGGCAGATGGTCGCCACCCACTCCGTGGTGATGGAGACCCAGCACATCCTCCAGGCGTCCACGCTCAGCCGGGTGGAGGCACTGCTGGACGGCGCCGCCCCGCAGCAGGCGCCCGGCACGACGGCCCGTCCGGAGCTCGCGCCCACCGTCGTGCCGGCTCCCGCCCTCCCCGCGGCGCCCTCCGCCGCGGCCCCTCGCCCCGCCCTCCACCCGGCCACGCCGGGCGGGCAGGACACCCCGGCCCCGGACTCGGGCGACCGCGCCGCCGAGGCCGTCGTCGCCCGGGCCGTGGTCGCCGAGGACGTCAAGGACGTGAAGGAAGGCGTCATCTGGGACGAGGCCGACCTCCTCGAGTTCGCCGTCGGCTCCGTCGCCAAGGTCTTCGGCCCGGAGTTCGGCGTGATCGACGGCTACGCCAAGCGCGTCCGGCTGCCGGCACCGCCGTACCACTTCGTCACCCGCGTGACCGCGCTCGACGGCACGACGGGGGAGTTCAAGCCCGCGACCATCACCACGGAGTACGACGTCCCCGAGGACGCCTGGTACGCCGTGGACGGCGGTGTCCCGCCGGCCGTGACGGTCGAGGCCGGCCAGTGCGACCTGCTGCTCGTCAGCTATCTCGGCATCGACTTCCGCAACAAGGGCGAGCGGGTCTACCGCCTGCTCGACAGCACCCTGATCTTCCGGGGCAACCTGCCCCGCGTCGGCCAGACCCTGCGCTACGACATCTCCATCGACCGCTTCGTGCACCAGGGCGAGACCACCCTCTTCTTCTTCAGCTACAAGTGCTACGCCGACGGCGAGCTGATCCTCGAACTGCACGACGCCTGCGCCGGGTTCTTCAGCCGGCGGGAACTCGACACCCCGCTCGGCATCGTGATGACCGAGAAGGAGAAGGTCGCCCGCGCCCAGCTCCCCAGGGGCTACTTCAAGCCGCTGGCGTACACCGAGAAGAACCACCTCACGCGCGAGGACCTCGACCTGCTCGCGCAGGGCCGGCCCGGTGACGTCTTCGGCCCGGACCACGCCCAGGACCCCGGCGTCAACCCGGCGCTGCGCCTGCCGGACGAGAAGCTGAGGATGGTCGACGACGTCGTCATCGACCGCAAGGGCGGCCCGCGCGGGCTCGGCACGCTCAGCGCGATCAAGAAACTCCGGCCCGATGCCTGGTACTTCACCTGCCACTTCCCGGACGACCACGTCCTGGCGGGCTCGCTGGTCGCCGAGGGCGCCGTGCAGCTGCTGCAGATCTACCTGATGCACCAGGGCATGCACCTGACCCTCCCCGACGCGCGCTTCCAGTGCGTCACGGACACCCCGATCGAGGTCCAGGTCCGCGGCCAGATCACCCAGGCCCACGAGGAGATCCGCTACGAGGTCGAGGTCATGGAGCTGACGCTCCTGCCGCGCGCCACGGTCATCGCCGACGTCCTCATCTACCTGGGCGACAAGCCGGTCATCCGGATGAAGAACCTCGGCCTGCAGGTACGGGAGAAGGAGGGCTCGCCCCACCGTCCGGAGATCGGCGGCGTCCCGGAGTTCCTCGGCCGCCGCAACCGGGCCGGCGAACCCGCGATGATCAACGAGCTGCACCTCGCGCACGCCGCGAAGGGCCTGCTCGACATGGCGATGGGCCCGGAGTTCGAGGTCTACCGCGACAGCCGCGCCCCCTACATCCCGAACGGCGACTTCCAGTTCGTCGACCGCGTGATGTCCCTCAAGGGCACCCGCGGTGATCTGTCGCCCGGTTCGGAGATGGTGACCGAGTACGACTCCCCGGAAGACGCCTGGTACTACGAGCAGAACTCCTTCCCGCACATGCCGAACGCCGTCTACATGGAGACGTCCCTCCAGGCGGCGATCTTCCTCGGCTACTACCTCGGCGCCACGCTGAAGAACCCCGCGGAGCAGTACTCGATCCGCAACCTCGACGGTCGCGCCACGCTGGTGAAGGACATCGACCTGCGCGGCAAGACCGTCCGGCACCACTCCAAGCTGCTGATGACGAGCGCCGTCCAGGGCGCGGTCCTGCAGAACTTCAGCTACGAGCTCTCCGCCGACGGCGAGGTCTTCTACACCGGCGAATCGCTGTTCGGCTACTTCAACGAGGCGGCCCTCGCCAATCAGGTCGGCCTCGACAACGGCCAGTACGTCGCTCCCTGGATCGAGACCGAGAAGCCGGACGCGTCCCGGGTCCGCCGCATCGAACTCCCTGCGGACGCACCGGCGTTCACCGACACGACCGGCGGCCACCTGCGCCTGCCCGGCGACAAGTTCGCGCTGGTGGACCGCGTCGACCTCGTCGCCGACGGCGGCCGGCACGGTCGTGGCTACCTGCACGGCCACCGTGCGATCCGCCCCGACGAGTGGTACTTCGACTGCCACTTCCACCGCGACCCGGTGATGCCCGGCTCCCTCGGCGTCGAGGCGGTCCTGCAGGCCATGCGCCTGTTCGTGCTGGAGCACAACCTCGCCGACGGCATGCAGCGGCCCCGCTTCGCGATGGCCACCGACGTCGAGACGGCCTGGAAGTACCGCGGCCAGATCCTGCGCCATGACAAGGAACTGTTCTTCGACGTGCACATCAAGGAGGTCCGCCGCGAGGAGGGCCGCCTGCTGGTCGTCGCGGACGCCGACCTGTGGAAGCCGGGCCTGCGCATCTACGAACTGACCGACGTGGCCATCGAGGTCCGTTCCGCCGAGGTGTGACGGCCCGCCCGCACCCGCCGCTCAGCCAAGGAGCTTCGTTTCCCCATGGACATTCGCGACACCCCTCTCCGCTGGTACGGAGAGCGGTACCCCAGCACGGACCCCGCCGGCATCTACCACGCGCTGGCCGACCTGGACCAGCCCTGTTTCATCGCCGTCACGCCCGAGGGCATCGGCGCGGTCTCCGGCGGCTTCGCCTCGGCCGAGGGCGACGGCCTGCCGCTGCTCGCCGCCGTCCAGCCGCTGCCGCCGGAGCGCCTCGGCTCGGCCGCATTCCGCAGCGCGCACGGCGTGGGGCAGCCGTACATGGCCGGGGCCATGGCCGGCGGGATCGCCTCCGCCGACCTGGTGGTCGCGTTGGCCCGGGAGGGCTTCCTCGCGTCCTTCGGCGCGGCAGGTCTGCTGCCCGAGACCATCGAGCGGGCCCTTGCCCGGTTCGCCGCCGAGATCCCCGGACTGCCCTACGCCGTCAATCTGATCCACAGCCCCAGCGAGGACCGGCTGGAGAGGGAGGCCGTCGAACTGTTCCTGCGGCACGGCATGCGCTGCGTGGAGGCATCCGCCTACATGGACCTCACACCGCACGTCGTGCGCTACCGGCTGGCCGGACTGCGCCGGGACCGCGACGGGCGGGTGGTCGCCGACAACCGGCTGATCGCCAAGATCTCCCGGACCGAGACCGCCGAGCGCTTCATGCGTCCCGCCCCGGCCACGCTGGTGAGCGCGCTGCTGGAACAGGGGCTCATCACCCCGGAGCAGGCCGCGCTCGCCCACCATGTGCCGCTGGCCGACGACATCACCGTGGAGGCGGACTCCGGCGGCCACACCGACCGGCGCCCGCTGCCCGCCCTGCTGCCGTCCATCCTGCGGCTGCGTGACCTCGTACAGCGCGAGTTCCGCTACGCGGAGCCGGTCCGCGTCGGTGCGGGTGGCGGCCTCGGCACACCGGTGGCGGTGGCGGCGGCGTTCGCCATGGGCGCCGCCTACGTGGTCACCGGTTCGGTCAACCAGTCCTGCCTGGAATCCGGCGCCTCCACCAGAGCCAAGACGATGCTCGCCGAGGCCGGCATCGCCGACTGCGAGATGGCACCGGCCGCCGACATGTTCGAGATGGGCGTCGAACTCCAGGTCCTGAAGAAGGGCACGCTCTTCCCGATGCGGGCCAAGCGCCTGTACGAGCTCTACCAGACGTACGACGGCCTGGAGTCGATTCCGCCGGCCGACCGCGCCCGGCTGGAGCAGCAGATCTTCCGCCGCTCCCTGGAGGACGTCTGGCAGGAGTGCGTCACCTACTTCACCCGCCGCGACCCCCAGCAGCTCGCGCGTGCGGAGGGCAGCGCCAAACGCCGGATGGCCCTGGTCTTCCGCTGGTACCTCGGCATGTCCTCGCGCTGGGCGGTCACGGGCGACGAGGGCCGGGCCATGGACTACCAGGTCTGGTGCGGCCCGGCGATGGGCAGCTTCAACGACTGGGTGACCGGCAGCTACCTGAAGACCCCGGGCAACCGCAGGGTCGCGGACGTGGCCCACCACCTGATGCGCGGCGCCGCCTTCCACACCCGGCTCGCCCAGTTGCGCACCGCGGGCGTGCACATCCCGCCGACCGCCGCCGACTACCGGCCCGTGCCGCTGGAGAGCCCGGCCCACGGACCTTCGGTGGGGCTGCGATGAGCCCGCTGACCCCCGAGGAGCTGGAGGAGCGGCTCGGCGACCCCTCCGACGACGCCAACCCGTACGGCTTCGCGGCCGCCGTGGCGCGCGACGAGCGGGACGAGTTCCCCGAGGAGCTCTGCGCGGAGCTGGTACGCGCCGGGTTCCACCTCAACTACCTGCCCGGAGACTGGGGCGGCACCTTCGAGTCCTTCGACCGCAGCCTCACCCTGGTGCGGTCGGCCGCCCGCCGGGATGTGAACATCATGCCCGGCACGATGTTCAGCATCATCGCCGCGACCTGCCTCCAGCTGCACGGCAGCGTCGAACAGCAACTTCGGGCCGCGGAGATCCTGCGCGGGGGCGGAGCCGTGGCCTTCGCGCTCACCGAGGCCGGGCACGGCAGCGACCTGCTCACCAACGAGCTGCGGCTGAGCCCGGACGGTGTGCTCGACGGCGAGAAGTGGATGGTGGGCCTCGGTCTGCGCTGCGACGCCGTCTACGTGATCGCCCGCACCGGCGAACGCGGCCCCGGTGCCTTCTCCGCGGTCCTGCTGGAGACGGCCGGCGTGCCCGAGGGCCGGCTGGAGCGGGTGCCCGCACCGCGCACCGGAGGCATGCGCGGCATCGACCTCGCCACCTTGCGCTTCCACGGCACCCCGGTGCCGTCCGGGGCGCTGGTCGGCAAGGAGGGCGAGGGCCTGGAGGCCGCGGTCAAGGCCCAGCAGGCGGTACGGCTGATGAGCATGGCCGGCAGCCTGGGCATCGCCGACAGCGCCGTGCGGATCGCCCTGGACTTCGCCGCCGCCCGCCGGGTCGGCCGCACCCGGCTCGTCGAATCCCCCTATTCCCGGCGGGAGCTGGCCGTCGCCGCAGCAGCCCTGCTGGCTGCCGACGCGGTGGCGCTGAGCGCGGCACGCGGCGTGCACGTGGTGCCGGAGGCGTTCAGCGTGTGGGCGCTGTCCGCCAAGCACGTGGTCGCCGAGGCGGCGGACGACCTGATCCGCCGATGCGGCACGGTGCTCGCCACGCGTTCGGTGCTGCGCGAGGGCGCGCCCGGCGCCGGGCTGTTCCAGAAGCTCCAGCGCGACTCGGCGGTCGTCCGCGTGATCGACGCCAGCACACTCGCCAACCTCCGCTCGTACACGGGCCAGTTGCCCACGCTCACCGAGGGCGGTGCCCGCCCGGACCCGGCGGTGCTGGAGACGGTCTTCACCCTGGACGCCGACCTGCCGCCCTACGAGCCGGCACGGCTGGACATGTTCGCCCGCGGCTCCGACCCGGTCCTCGCGGGGCTCCCCGAGGCCGCCGCGGCGGCGGCCGGCGACCTCGGCGACACCGGCGAGCTGGTCCGGGAGCTGGCGGACGCGGTGGCCGGGCTCGCGGAGCTGACCCGGGCCGCCCGGCAGCGCGGTGCCGATCCGAACGCCCTGGTGGACGCCGCCGAGCGGTACGCCTGGCTGCACGCCGCCGCGTGCTGCCTGCACCTGTGGCGCGCCAACCGCGACCGGTCCCTGTACGGCGCCGAGCCCGGTTCCGCCGGCTGGCTCGGCGCGGCGCTCGGCTACCTGCTGGCCCGCGCCGACGGCGTGGACCCGCGCCACCGCGGGGCCGTGCTGGCACCCGCCCTCGACGCGGCCCTCGCGCTGCGGGACGGCAACCGGCTGTTCACCGCGCTGCCCGTACGGCTGGCCACCACCCGATAGGAGAGCCCACAGATGTCCAAGTCCGATGTGACCGAGCTGGCGGCGGAGCTGGAGGAGTACCTCGGCGACCCGCACGACCCGGACAGCCGGATGCCCTTCGTCCAGATCCTCGACCACGACGTGCGGGGCGAGTACCCCTACCAGTTCGTCGCCCTGCTGCGCCGCTGGGGCCTGCACCTGCGCTGCCTGCCCGCCTCGGACGGCGGACTGGCCGGCAACGTGGAGACCGGCATCGGCCTGATGCGGCTGGTCGCCCGCCGCGACCCGTCGACCGCGGTCGGCCTCGCCCTCAACAGCCTCGGCTTCATGCCGGCGTGGATTCTCGGCACTTCCGAGCAGAAGAGCGCGCTGATCGCCGACATGAAGCGCGGCAGCTCGGTGTCCTGGGGCCTGTCCGAGCGCGTCCACGGCAGCGATCTGGTCGCCAACGAGGTACTCGCCGAGAAGACCGACGGCGGCTGGCTGCTGACGGGCGAGAAGTGGCCGATCGGCAACGCCACCGTCGCCGACAAGACGGTCGTCTTCGCCCGCACCGGCAAGCGTCCGGGCCCCGCGGCCTACTCGCTGTTCGTCCTCGACAAGTGGCAGGCCGAGGCCGGCACGGTCGAGGACCTGCCCTTCGAGGACCTGTACGGCACCCGCGCCCTGGACCTCAGCGGGGTCCGGATGCAGGGGGCGTTCGTCCCGGACTCGGCGATGATCGGGCGGGAGGGCCAGGGCCTGGAGATCGCGCTCAAGACCAGCCAGACCGCGCGCGTGGTCCTGCTGCACCTGGCGCTGTCCGCCGTGGACACCAGCCTGCGGCTCGCCCTCGACTTCGCCGAGCGCCGGGTCCTGTTCGGCGACGCGATCAGCGATGTGCCCTACACCCGGCGCCAGCTCACGGAGGCGTTCGCCGACCTGATGATCGCCGACGCGATGGTCCTCGGCGCCGCCCGTGCTCTGCAGGCCGCTCCGGAACAGATCAGCGTCTGGTCGTCGGTGGCCAAGTACCTGGTGCCGACGCTGCTGCAGAAGACGATGGCACAGCTCACCGTCGTGCTCGGCGCGCGCACCTTCCTGCGCGACCACCCGCACTACGGCATGCACCAGAAGATGGTGCGTGACATCCTGATCACGGACATCGCCGACGGCAACACCGTGGTCAACCTGCGCAACCTCGCCCACCAGCTCGCCGGCCTGCTCGACAAGGCCACCGGGGCCGACGAGAGCGTGCGCGAGGCCGCCGCCGGGCGTGCCGCCACGCTCTTCGGCATGGACCGGGAACTCCCGGTGTACGAGCCCGTCAGGCAGGAGCTGTTCAGCCGCGGTCTGGACGACGCCGTCCTGGCCGCGCCCGACGGGCTGCGCCGGCTGCGCGCCCTCGCCGGGGAGGCGCGGGGCACCGAGGCCGCGCGGCTGCTGGGCGCGGCGGACCTCGCCGAGGAGCTGCTGGGCCGGGCCGGTCCGATGAGGGAGCGCGCCGCCGCACTGAAGTCGGCGCTCGGCAAGGACTGTCCGCAGTCGCCCGAGCTGTTCGAACTGGCCAAGGAGTACTGCCTGTTGCACGCCGCTGCGGCGTGTGTGCTTACCTACGTCCACTCGTGCGAGGCCATGGAAGGCCCGCTGCCCAGCGCGTCACTGCTGCTGCTCCAGCTGGAGCGGATCCGCAGGCAGCTGTACCCGCACGAGCTGGTCACCTCGCAGGCGGTGGTCGACGACGTCATGCAGGTGCTGCGCCGTCTGCACCAGGAGAACAGCCTGTTCTCGTACTGGCAGTTCCCGCTCGCCAAACGGGCCACCGACGAATCCGCCGCCTGCCGCTGAGCCGTTCGACCAGAGAGGTGCCCCACGTGAACCGCAGTGATCCGGCGTTCCTGTGGCTGCTGCCCGAACATGCCGTGGACGGCTTCGCCGCCGCGCTCGGGGGCACCCGGCTGCTGACGGCGGTGGAGCGTGCCGCACTCGACCGCCGGCTGACTCCGGGCGGTCGCCGCCGCTACCTGGGGGCGCGGCTGCTGTGCCGCTACGCGCTCACCGCGCGCACCGGCCGTCCCCTGGACAGCTGGCGCTTCACCCGCGGTGTCCACGGCCGGCCCGAACCCGAACCCGCCGACGGGAACCTGCGGTTCAACCTCTCGCACACCGACGGCCTCATCGCCTGCGTGGTCACCCGGGGACGGGGCTGCGGACTCGACGTCGGCCCCACCCCGGCCTCCGCGGAGCTGACCGCCCACCTCGGCCGGCAGCTGGGCCCCGACGAGCGCGCGGAGCTCGCCGAGGCCGCGCCCGGCGCGCGCGCCGCCCTGGCGGGCGAGCTGTGGGTGCTGAAGGAGGCGTACCTCAAGGCGCTGGGCACCGGGCTGGCCCGGGGGCTCGGCAGCTTCACCTTCGTACGGCGTCCGGGAGGCGGGATCGCCGTACGGGACCCGCAGCGGCCGGGCGCGGAGTCCCGCTGGTGGTTCGACCTGGTCTATCCGGGCCCCCGGCACGTCCTCGCGGTCGCCACCGAGCACGGCCGGCCGGGAGCCCTGCGCCGCACGGACCTGTCGGACCTCTCGCTCACCGCTCTCGTCTCCACCGCATGACGCCGCATGACGCCGCATGACGCCGCATGACCGGTACAGCCCCGGCACGGCCTTGCACGGCACCGCCCGGTCCGTGACGGCACCGCCGTGACGTCCGTAGGACATCGACCATGAAGGACATGACACATGACGCAACCCACCACCCCTCGTGTCGCCGTCGTCGGTGCCGGCGTGTCCGGCCTCTCCGCGGCCTACCACCTGCGCGAGCGCGCCCGTATCACGATCTACGAGCGGGAGGACCGCCTCGGCGGTCACGCGAACACGGTGGAGGTCGAGGACGACGGCCGGACTCTCGGCATCGACACGGCGTTCGTCGTCTTCAACCGGCCCGCCTACACCAATCTCTGCGAGTTCTTCGACGAGCTGGGCGTCGAGGCGGTCGAGCACAAGGGCGCCTTCAACTTCTTCGACCTGGACTCCGGTCTGGAGTACGGGACCAAGGAGCTCGGCCTGGCCGAGGAAGAGGTTGCCGCCCGCTACTCCGAGGAGTTCCTGACCATCTGGCGCGAGGCCCGCCGCTTCCACACCGAGGGCCGCAGGGACTTCGTCCGCAAGAAGGCCGACATTCCGCTCGGGGAGTACCTCGACCGCGGCGGCTACAGCCAGGCGTTCCGCAACTCGTACGTCATCCTGCTCTGCTCCGCGGTCTGGTCCATCCCGGCCGAACTCATCTGGCAGATGCCGGCCAGTACCGCCATCGCGTTCTTCATGGGTCACGACGAGGGCGGCCTCGGCGGCCGCCAGGTCGACTGGCGCACCGTCGGCGGCGGCTCCATCTCCTACGTGCGCAAGGCGCTCGCCGCCATCGGCCCCGAGATCCGCAGCGGCGAGCCCGTCACCGCCCTCCGCCAGGAGGCGGACGGCGTCACCGTCACGACCGCCCGGGGCAGCGAGCGCTACGACTACGTGGTGATCGGTGCCCACGCGGACGAGGCTCTCGCCATGCTCGACAACCCCACCGAGCACCAGCGGGAGGTCCTCTCCAAGGTCCGTTACAACTCCTCCTCGGTCGTCCTGCACACCGACCGCTCGGTGATGCCCGACGACCGCGGGCGCTGGGAGGCATGGAACTACGGGAAGGTCGCCGTCGGCGGTGAGGACCGCACGTACGTCGCCTACTACATGAACAAGCTCCATGGATTCACTTCGGAGAAGGACTATTTCGTCACCCTCGACTACCCGCGCGAGATCGATCCGCAGACGGTCATCGCCGCGTTCCCGTACACCCACCCGGTCATCGACATCCACGTCCGGAACATGCAGAAGGACATCTACGACGTCAATGCCGGAACCCGTGTGAAACTGTGCGGCGCCTACTTCCACGCCAAGCGGCACGGCGTCGACCAGATCGGTTCGCACGAGGCCGGGTATTCCTCGGGAATGGACGTCGCACGGCAGCTCCTCAGCGAGCTCTGAACGCTCCGACGGCACAAGAGCGCGCCCTCCGCTTCGGGCGGGGGGCGCGCTGTGGTGTGCCGGGACGTCGCCGAGCGGGCCTCGGCGCGCGCCTCAGGACGTCAGCACCTGACCGCTGAGCAGATCGGTCAGATACCCCATGACGGAGCGCGGCGACGGCTCCTCGACGGGCTCGACCGCACCCGTCCCACGAGGTGACGGACCGGTCCCGTGGGCCTCGGCGGCCGGATCGGTGAGCACGGGGGAGCAGACGCTGATCTGCTCGAGGCGGGCGGTCAGCAGCGGGGTCCGGTCGGTGACGGCGGCCAGCCGGCGCCGGGCGCGCTGGTACGCGCGGATCGCCTCGGGGCCGCGCCCGCAGCGGCACAGGGCCAGCATCAACTGGTCGTGGAAGCGCTCGCGCAGCGGATGGGCGGCCGTGATGTCCTCCAGTTCGGGGACGATGCCGTGGTGCCGACGGGTGCGCAGCGCGCAGTCGAAGTAGATCTCCAGTGCCTCCAGGCGCTCCCGTTCCAGGCGGTCGGCCAGGCTCGCGCAGAGCGGGCCCTGGGCGCTGCCCCCCAGCACGGCCCCGCGCCACAGGGCGAGGCCCCGGCGCAGCGACTCGTACGCGCTCTCGGGATCGTGTGCCGTGGTGCGGCGCGCCACCGCCAGGGTCCGGCCGAAGCGCCCGACGTCGGTTTCCGTCGCATCCGCGTCCAGGGCGTAACCGGGCCCGCGCGCCACGAGACGCTGAGTGTCGCGGCGTTCCGCTTCCAGTTGGTGCAGGGACTTCCGCAAGGCCGACACATGGACATTGAGGGTGTGGGCCGCCCCGCGTGGCGGAGTGGTGCCCCACAGTTCCCGGATGAGCCGGTCGCGGGGAACCGCGGAATGCGGCTGTGCGAGCAGGGAGCCGAGCAGCATTCGCTGTTTCGGGGCGTTCAGCGGCACGCTCCGGTCACGCATCTCGTCGTACAACTCGGGTGGGCCCAGAATCCGGAACTGCATTCCTCTGCCTTTCCGTGTGCGGTGGACGCACGGCATGCGCCGAACTGAGTTCCGCACACGAGAAGACCACGGAGAGGCGGAAGGGGGCCTGAGTCGTCGGTACTCACCTTGGCGGTCCGGGGCGGGCCGTGCCGCTCGCCGTCGGCGGGTTGCCCGCCGGCGGACGTGAGTACCGCTCACTCATGCTCCCTCGCCCCTCCCGTCAGGGCCGGGGAGGCGCGCTGGACGGGTCGTCGTCGCCATGACGCACGACGGACTCGGCCTCCTGCGCGAGCCGGCGCAGCGCCATCAGGGCCGGCTCCAGCAGGAAGGTCAGCAGCACCGCACGCTCCGCCTTCTCCAGCGGGTCCTTCAGCGACCTGAGCTCGTCGAGGTCCAGCCGGGCGGTCCGCGCCGCGAGTTCGGCGTACGGAAGGAGGGACCGCCAGTCGAAGTCCATGCCCAGCGATCGGAAGGTCTGCACGGTCCGGTCGATGATGCGCCGGGCCGGGTTGTACTCGGACACCGACCAGCCCATCGCCTCCAGGAGGTCGCCCGCCTCGGGGCTGTGCCCGTGCGGGGAGTCGGCCTCCTGCGGTGCCTCCGGTTGCGGTGCCTCCGGCGCGCCGTCGTCGGCGGGCCAGATGCCGACGACCAGGCCGAGCACCTGATGCGTACCCGTCCTGTTCTCCGAGATGGTGTCCAGGACGTGTCGGGCCGCGGCGACGGACAGCCCGCGGACCCCGACCAGCGCGCGGGCCAGCCGCAGCCGTCTGAGGTGCGACTCGTCGTACTCCGCCCGCGTCGCGCCCGTGGCGCGGCCGGGCGGCAGCAGGCCCTCCCGCAGGTAGTACTTGATCGTTGCGTTGGGCACCCCGCTCCGGCGACTGAGTTCCGAGATTCTCACGCGCGTCACCGCTCTTCCCCTGGCAATTGGGTAGCTCCACTGTCTAAGATAGATAGTGCCACTCACCAATCGTGGAGGCGAGACCATCGTGCCCACTCTTCCCTGGATCAAGCCGAATCCGGCCCCGCCCGACACGAGCGCCTTCGTCATGGCCTCCCGGTTCGAAGTGCGCTCCCCGAAGGACGTCCCCCGCTTCTTCCTGAAGTCCCTCTCCGCATGGGGACAGGTGCGCAAGGCCCCGGGCGCGCTCGGAGCCTCCCTCGAGGCCCAGCTCTTCAAGGGGGTCTTCTTCACCCTGTCCGCGTGGGAGAGCCGGGACGCGCTCTACACGTACGCCAGGACCGAGCCCCACAAGAGCGTCATGAGCGGACTGCGCTCCACCATGCGCGTCTCGACGTTCACCTTCTGGGAGGTGCCCGTGGAGCAGCTGCCGATCAGCTGGAAGGACGCCAAGCGGCGCATCGACGAACAGGCCCGCGCCGACGCGGCCCGCGGCGGCCGCGCCGTCCACTGACCACCCGGTCCGAGGACACCCCCGCCCTCGGACCGGGTACCCGCCCCTCGACTGCGGGCGTCGCCGAGCCGCGTGTGACGGCGGCTCGGCGTCGCCCGCCGCAGCGGTGTGCCCTCGCGCCACCCCTGCCCGCCGGCCCCCTGGGCAGCCCCATGTGGTCGAGCCCTCTGCTCCTCCTCGGCCGCGCCGGCCGGGACGTCGCCGCCGGATGTCAGGCCGTGTCAGACGGTGAGCCCGCGGCGACGTACCCCCGCTACTGTTCCGCACCGAGGTGCCCGGCGCGGGTTCTGATTCCCCCGCCGGACGAACCGGCGCCCGTCTCGTGTGCGCCAGGACGACCAGTCGATGCGTGACCCACACCGCTCCGGCGACGTGCTCGGCCACCCGCACTGACCGACCCCATCGGCCCCGGTACCCGCGTACCGGAGAACTCGGAGAACCCAAGGTGACCACGGTCCACGAGACACTCCGCGAGACCGACATCGGCGCCGTCGGCACGGCGACGGCCCTCCTCGACGCCTACCGGCCCGGCACGGACCGCTTCTTCGCCTCGCCGACGCGAACACTCCTCGCCCGTGGCGTGCGTGCCCATGTGGCCCACGACGAACGCCCGTTACCCGAACGCGTACGGGACGCCCTGACGGCGGCGCGCGCCGGAGGAGAGCCGGACCCCGTGGTGGTCGGTGCGATCGCCTTCGACCGCACCGCACCCGCCGCGCTCGTCGTGCCCGCCGCCCTGCGCAGGGCCCCGGCCCTCGGCGCGGACCCGCTGATCGCGCTCTCCGCACCCCGGCCCGAGCCCGTCGCCTGGACCGTGCGCCCCGTGCCCGCGCCCGACGACTACGCGGCCGCCGTCGGGGCCGCCGTGGACCGGATGAACGCCGGTGAGTTCGCCAAGGTGGTCCTCGCGCGGGCGCTCGACCTCACCGGCGACCGGGAGCCCGACATCCCCGCCATGCTGCAACGCCTGGCCCGCCGCGACGCCCACGGCCACACCTTCGCCCTGCCCACCGGCACCGGCGGCACCCTGCTCGGCGCCAGCCCCGAACTCCTGGTCTCGCGCCGCGGCACCACCCTGGTGGCCAATCCCCTGGCCGGCTCCACACCGCGCAGCGACGACCTCGCCGAGGACGTACGACGCGCCGCGGCGCTGCTGGAGTCCGCCAAGGACCTCCACGAGCACGCCGTCGTCGTGGACGCCATGCGCACCGCCCTCGCCCCGTACTGCACGGCACTCCACGTCCCCGAGCGGCCCACGCTGGTGAAGACCGCCGCCATGTGGCATCTGTCGACCACCATCACGGGCACCCTGGCCGCACCGTCGGTCTCCGCGCTGGAACTCGCCTGCGCCGTGCACCCCACGCCGGCCGTCTGCGGCGCGCCGACCGCCCTGGCACGCCAAGTCATCGGCGAACTGGAGCCCTTCGACCGGGGGCTGTACACCGGCGTCGTCGGGTGGGGCGACGCCGACGGCGACGGCGAGTGGGTGGTGACCATCCGCTGCGCCGAGGTCTCCGAGCGGGGCCTGCGCCTCTTCGCCGGAGCCGGCGTCGTGGCCTCTTCCGACCCGGCGGCCGAAACGGCGGAGACCGGCGCCAAGTTCCGCACGTTCCTGGACGCCGTGGGGGCCGCGCTGTGACCACCGAAGCGCCCGCCGGGCCCGCCTCCACCCCACCCGCCGGCCCGAAAGAGCCGGCCGACGCGCCCACCTGGCCCGCCGAGTTCGCGGAACGCTACCGTGCCGCCGGACACTGGCGCGGCGAGACGTTCGGGCAGATGCTGCGTGCACGGGCCGGTCAGCACCCGGACCGGATCGCCGTCGTCGACCCGGCCGGTGCCGGACGCCGCTGGACCTACGCCGAACTGGACGGCCGCGCCGACCGGCTGGCGTCCGGCTTCCTCGCCGCCGGCATCCGGCGGGGCGACCGGGTCGTCGTCCAGCTCCCCAATGTCGCGGAGTTCTTCGAGACCGTCTTCGCCCTCTTCCGGATCGGCGCGCTGCCGGTCTTCGCGCTGCCCGCACACCGGGATGTGGAGATCGCGTACTTCTGCTCGTTCAGCGAGGCGGTCGCCTACGTCGTCGCCGATGTGCACGAGGGGTACGACTACCGGGAACTGGCCACTCGCGTGAAGGCGAAGGCGCCCACGCTCCGGCACGTCTTCGTCGTGGGCGAGCCCGGAGAGCACACCCGGCTCGCCGACGTACCCCGCGACCCCGTCGCGCACGACGGGCCCGACGCGGGCGACCTCGCCTTCCTGCAGCTGTCCGGCGGCAGCACCGGCGTGCCCAAACTGATCCCGCGCACCCACGACGACTACCTGTACTCGGTGCGCGCCTCCGACGAGGTCTGCGCGGTCGACGAGCACAGCGTGTACCTCGTGGTCCTCCCCGTGGCGCACAACTTCCCGCTCAGCTCGCCCGGTTCGCTGGGTGCGCTGGCCGCGGGCGGGCGGGTCGTGCTGTGCCCGAGGCCCGACCCGGACACCGCGTTCCCCCTCGTCGAGCGGGAGGGCGTGACCCTCACAGGGCTCGTCCCGCCGCTCGCCCTGATGTGGACGGAGGCGGCGACCGCCGGCCGGTACGACCTGAGCAGCCTGGAGGTGCTGCTCGTCGGCGGCGCCAAGTTCAGCGAGGCGGCCGCGCGCCGTGTCCGGCCCGCTCTGGGCTGCGCGCTGCAGCAGGTCTTCGGCATGGCGGAGGGCCTGGTCAACTACACACGGCTCGACGACGACGAGGAGACCGTCGTCACCACCCAGGGGCGGCCGCTCTCACCCGACGACGAGATCCGCATCGTCGACGACGAGGACCGGGACGTCGCGCCGGGACGGACAGGACACCTGCTCACCCGCGGCCCCTACACGATCCGCGGCTACTGGCGCGCCCAGGAGCACAACGCGCGCTCCTTCACGGCGGACGGCTTCTACCGCACCGGTGACCTCGTACGGGCGACCCGCAGCGGTGACCTCGTCGTCGAGGGGCGCGCCAAGGACCAGATCAACCGCGGCGGCGAGAAGGTCGCGGCCGAGGAGGTCGAGAACGTCATCCTCGGCCACCCCTCGGTGCACGACGTCTCCGTGGTCGCCGTGCCCGACGACTACCTCGGCGAACGCACCTGCGCCTACGTCATCCTGCGCCAAGGAGCCGAACTGCGCCCCGCCGCGCTCAGACGGTTCGTACGGGAGCGGGGGCTGGCGGCCTACAAGGTGCCCGACCGGGTCGAGTTCGTCGACGCCTTCCCGCACACCGGGGTCGGCAAGGTCAGCAAGAAGGACCTGCGCACGACCGCCGCCGAGACCGCAGCCGCTTCCCACGATTAGGCGACCTCACCATGGGACTGCCCTCCATCGCTCCGTACCCCATGCCGTCCGGCTCCGAGCTGCCCGGCAACCGGGTCGACTGGACCGTCGACCCGTCCCGGGCCGTGCTGCTCGTCCACGACATGCAGAACTACTTCCTGTCCGCGTTCGCACCGGATGCGGCGCCGCTCACCGACCTCCTGGCGCGGACCGCCCGGCTGGCGGACGAGGCACGCCGGCGCGGCGTCCCGGTCGTCTACTCCGCGCAGCCCGGTGGTCAGAGTCCCGCGCTGCGCGGGCTGCAACTGGACTTCTGGGGGCTCGGGCTGCCCGACGACGCGCACGCTGTGGCCATCGCCTCCGCCGTCGCGCCGCAGGACGGCGACACCGTCCTCACCAAGTGGAAGTACAGCGCGTTCGTCCGCACCGAGCTGGCCGACTTCCTGGCGCAGCACGGCCGCGACCAGCTGATCATCACCGGTGTCTACGCGCACCTCGGGGTCACGATGACGGCCTGCGACGCCTGGATGCGGGACATCCAGTCCTTCGTCGTCGCGGACGCCGTGGCCGACTTCGGGGTGCGCGAGCACCTCGAGGCGCTGCGCTGGGCCGTGCGCTCGTGCGCGGTCGTCACCACCGCCGACACCGTCTTTTGGGGGGAGTGACCATGGCGCTGACCGTACAGCGGATACGTGAGGACGTCGCGGACGTGCTGGGGGAGGACCCCGCCGACATTCCCGACGACGAGAGCCTGTTCGACCACGGCCTCGACTCCGTCCGGCTGATGAGCCTCGTCGAGAGATGGCGGCGCGAGCACGGCGCCGAGATCTCCTTCGTCGACCTCGCCGACCGGCCCGCCATCGAAGCCTGGGCCCCGCTGCTGGGAGCCCACGCATGACGACCGCGCCCGAACAGGGCCTGCCGCTGACCGCCGCCCAGACGGGGATGTGGTACGCGCAGGCCCTCGACCCGGACAGCCCCGCCCTGAACACGGCCGAGTGCCTGGAGATCCACGGTCCCTTACGGCCCGGGCTCTTCGCGCAGGCCCTGCACCGCACCGCCGAGGAGGCCGAGGCGCTGCGCATGCGGATCGTCGGAACCCCCGACGGCCCACGGCAGTGTCCGTGCCCCGCCCCCGCACCCGGCCACGGGTTCCCGCTGCACACGGCGGACCTGCGCCCTGCGCCCCGCCCCGAGGCCGCCGCCCGGGACTGGATGGACCGCGACCTGGCCCTGCCGTTCGATCTCGCCACCGGGCCGCTCTTCCGGCACGCGCTGCTGCGGGTGGGTGACGAGCGCTGGCTGTGGTACCAGCGCGTGCACCACCTGGTCATGGACGGATTCGGCTACTCGCTGCTCGCCCGGCGCACCGCCGAGATCTACACGGCCCTCGCCGGGGGACGGCCGCCCGGCGACAGCCCCTTCGGCCGCTTCGACGAGCTGGTGGCCGACGATCTCGCCTACCGCGCCTCCGAGCGGTACGACATCGATCGCGCCCACTGGAGCGAGACCCTCGCCGACCGGCCCGAGGCACCCACGCCCGCCGGACGCACCGCACTGCCCTCCCGCACCTTCCTGCGCTCCAGCGCCCGACTGCCGGACGACGTCACCGCCCGGCTGCGGGCGGTCGCGGGCGACCTGCGGGCCACCTGGCCCGAGGTGATCATGGCTGCGCAGGCCCTGTACGTGTCGCGGGTCACCGCGCGCTCCGACGTGGTGCTGGGCCTTCCGCTGATGGGCCGGCTGGGCTCGGTGGCGTTGCGGGTGCCCGGCATGGTGATGAACGTGCTGCCGCTGCGGCTGGAGGTCCGTGCCACCACCACGCTCGCCGCGCTGACCCGGCAGGTGGTGCTCGGGGTACGCGCCGCGCGCCGGCACCAGCGCTACCGCTTCGAGGACATCAGGCGCGACCTGGGCCTGCTCGGCGAGGGCCGCCCGCTCGTCGGCCCGCTGATCAACGTGATGCCGTTCGACTACGAGCTCACCTTCGCCGGTGCCCCCGCCGTCCCGCACAACCTGTCCGCGGGCCCGGTCGACGACCTCACCGTCAACGTCTACGACCGCGCCGACGGCCGGGGCCTGCGCATCGACCACGACGCCAACCCCGCCCTCTACACCCGCGACGAACTCGCCACCCACCAGGAGCGGTTCCTCACCCTGCTCGCCCGGATCGCCGACTGCGATCCCGCCGCCCCCCTCGGTGAGCTCGGCATCGCCACCGACGAGGAGCGGCACCTGGTGCTGGCCGAGTTCAACGCCACCGGCCGGGACCTCCCGGCCACCACGCTCATCGGCCCCATCGAGGCCCAGGCCCGGCGCACCCCCGACGCCCCCGCCCTCGTCCACGGGCAGCGGACCCTGACGTACGCGGAACTCAACGCGCAGGCCAACCGCCTGGCCGGTCATCTGGCCGCCCGGGGCGTGGGCCCCGGCACGCTCGCCGCCGTCGCGCTGCCCCGCTCCGTGCGGCTGATCGTCGCCCTGCTCGCCGTCCTCAAGGCGGGCGGCGCCTACCTCCCGCTGGACCCGGGCTACCCGGCCGACCGGCTCGGTCACATGCTCGACGACGCCGACCCGGTCTGTGTCGTCACCGATGCGGCCACCGCCGGCCGGCTGCCCGGAAGCGGGCGCCGACACGTCCTCCTGGACCGCACCGACCTCGGGGATCTGCCGGCGGTCGACCCGCCGCGCGCGCTCACCCCGAGCCACCCCGCCTACGTCATCTACACCTCCGGCTCGACCGGCAGGCCCAAAGGCGTCGTCGTATCGCACTCGGCGATCGACAACCGGTTGCGCTGGATGCAGCACACCTACCCGCTGGCGCCCGGAGACCGCGTGCTGCAGAAGACGCCGTCGGGATTCGACGTCTCCGTGTGGGAGTTCTTCTGGGCCTTCCGGGCGGGCGCCACCCTCGTCCTCGCCGATCCCGAGGGGCACAAGGACCCGGCGTACCTGGCCCGCCTCATCCGCGAACAGGGCGTCACGGCCTGCCACTTCGTGCCCTCCATGCTCCAGGTGTTCCTGGCCGAACCGGAGGCGGCGGGGTGCACCGGGCTGCGCCACGTCTTCTGCAGCGGCGAGGCGCTGCCCCGTGAGACCGCGCACCACTTCCACCGTGTGCTGCCGTCCGTGCCGCTGCACAACCTGTACGGGCCCACCGAGGCCGCGGTCGACGTCAGCCACCACACCTGCACGGCCGACGGCACCGGCGCCGTTCCGATCGGCCGACCGGTGTGGAACACACGGCTGTACGTCCTCGACACGGCCCTTCAGCCGTGCCCGCCCGGTGTCGCGGGCGAGCTGTACCTCGCGGGCGTCCAGCTCGCCGACGGCTACCTCGGCCGCCCCGGTCTCACCGCCACCCGGTTCGTCGCCGACCCCTACGGTCCCGCCGGCTCCCGCATGTACCGCACCGGCGACCTGGCCCGCTGGACCCCCGAGGGGGAGGTCGTCTACCTGGGACGGACCGACCACCAGGTGAAGCTGCGCGGGCAGCGCCTCGAACCCGGCGAGATCGAGGCCCGCCTGGCGGACGTCGAGGGCGTCACCGGTGCCGTGGTCGTCCTGCGCGAGGACCGCCCCGGAGACCAGCGGCTCGTCGCGTACACCACCGGCAGCGCCCCGGCTCCGGACGAGTTGCGCGCCCGTCTCGCCGCCGTGCTGCCCGACTACATGGTCCCCTCGGCGTTCGTCGCCCTCGACGACTTCCCCCTCAGCCCGAACGGCAAGCTGGACCGGGCGGCGCTCCCGGCGCCCGCGACGACCGGCGGCGGCGACGGCGGCCGCGTCCCGCGCAATGTCACCGAGGAGACGCTGACCCGCCTGTTCGCCGAGGTGCTGGGCGTCGATCGGGTCGGTGTCGAGGACGGGTTCTTCGACCTGGGCGGCACGTCCCTGCTCGCCGCGCGCCTGATGTCCCGCATCCGAGACACCCTGGGGACGGCGACGCCGCTCGGCACGCTGTTCCGGGCGCCCACACCCGCCGCGCTTGCCGACCGGCTGACCGACGGCGGCGCGGGCGACACCGCCCTGGACGTCCTGCTGCCGCTGCGCGCCTCGGGCGGGCGCACTCCGTTGTTCGTGTTCCATCCGGCCGGCGGCATCAGCTGGTGCTACTCGGGCCTGCTGTCACGTCTCGGCCCGGACCAGCCGATCCACGGGGTGCAGGCTCGTGGGCTGCGGGAGGACGAACCGCTGCCCGCCACCATGGACGAGATGGCCGCCGACTACGCCGCCCGGCTGCGCACGGTCAGGCCGCACGGCCCGTACCGGCTGCTGGGCTGGTCCGTCGGCGGCGTCATCGCCCACACCGTCGCCGTCCACCTCCAGCAGGCGGGCGAGGCCGTCGAACTGCTGGCGCTGATGGACGCCTACCCCTCCGACCAGTGGCGTGACCTCGCCGGCCCGACCGAGGCCGACGCCCTCAACGCCCTGCTGCGCATGGCCGGGTACGAGGGCGGCAGCGGACTGACCCGTCAGGGCGTCCTCGAGGTGCTGCGCCGTGAGGGCAGCGCGCTCGCGGCGCTGCCCGAGCGCGTGCTCGACGCCGTCGTCGGCATCGTCATCAACAACGCCCGTCTGATGCGCACCCAGCGGCACCAGGTGTTCGACGGCGACCTGCTGTTCTTCACCGCCACCGCACCCCGCGCCGAGCACTGGCTGACGCCGCGGGCATGGGCACCGTACGTCACCGGGCCGGTCGAGGAGCACCCGGTGGAGTGCCTGCACCCGGAGATGACCCGCCCGGGCCCGCTCGACGAGATCGCCGCGGTGCTCGCGGCCCGCATGAAGGAACTCGACGGATGACCCGGCCCTTCGACCCCGACGACCCCGACGACCCCGACGACCTCACGCACCTGGTCCTGGCCGACGCCGCGGGCCGGCGGTCGCTGTGGCCGCGATGGCTGCGCGTTCCGCACGGCTGGACCGTCGAGTTCGGGCCCGCCTCGTACGAGGACTGCCTGCGCCGGACCGAAGTCCCACCGACCGGCCGGAACGCCCCCGCCTCATCCACCCCCTGACACCTGATCCTGATCCTGATCCTGGAGGAAACGCCATGTCCGGCACCCGCAACCCGATCGCCCGTCGCGCCGTCCTCGGCGCGGCGCTCGCCACAGGCGGCGCGCTCGCCACGGCCGCCACGGCGTCCGCCGCCACGCCGAAGCGGCCCCACGCGAAGGAGTTGTCCTACACCGTGAAGTCCGCCCCACTCGCCCAGGGGCTCTATCAGGTCGCCCACTCCGCACGCAACGACGTGCTGTGGGTGACCCGCTCCGTCGGCTACCCCCCGGTCACCCAGTCCCAGCTTCTCAAGGTGGACCCTCGGTCGCTGGAGGTGCTGGCGGCCTACACGCCGCCGGTCGTCGACGAGAACACCGGTGAGCTGGAGGCCGTCTACGGCGTGGCCGTCGACGACGTGCGCAACACCGTGTGGGTCTCCGCCACGCTGGCCAACTCCCTCGCCGTGTACAGCCAGCGCACCGGCCGCCACCTGGCCGTGCTGCCCGGCGTGCAGCACTCGCGGGACGTCGCCATCGACCAGGTGCGCGGCCTGGCCTGGTGCGGCGCCCTTCTGGACGGCAGCATCGTCGCCTTCGACCTCAACACGTACGAGGAGAGGAGGCGGGTCACCGTCGAGGGCGCCTGGCCCGCGGGCGTGGCCGTCGACCCGTTCACCGGCAACGTCTACGCCGCGGACCTGGCCAAGAGCCGTCTGATCGAGGTGGCCCACGGTTCCGACCAGCCGAGGATGCTCCCCGCCGGGGAGGGCAGCGTCGACGTGGTGCTGTCCGTCGACGGCCGCACGGCCTACACCGCCAACCAGACCGCCGGGTCCGTCTCCGTCGTCGACCTGGTCACGGGCGAGATGAAGAACGAGATCAAGACCGGCGCCGGGACGCTCGCCGTGGCGGTCGACGCGTGCACGGGCCATGTGTTCGCCGCCAACAAGGACGCCGGGACCACCACAGTCGTCGACCCCCGCCGTGGAACCCTCGTGGCCGAGATCGCCACCGGTGCGAACACCGACCACGTCATCCTCGCCCACGGCACGGCCTATGCGGTCGACAAGGCGGCGGCCGGTCCGGAGGCCGTCGACTCGATCCACCGCATCACCGCCGTGCGCTGACGCGACGTCCGGCAACGCGCGCCGATCCGCAGGATCCGGGCCCGCACGCCAGGCCCCCGACCGCGGGCGGGCGTTCGGGTCTCCGGCCGGGGGGTGTGCGCGGTCCTCGGCCGGCGTGCGCGCGGTCTTGGGCGGGGCGTGCGCACGGTCCTCGGCCGGGGCGGGCGGGCGATCCACGGCCGCGGCGGGCGGGCCTTCAGCCGGGATGTGCGGCTCTCTCGGGGTGGAGTCCTGGCCGCTCGTCGGGACGGGCAGGACTCCCGCCGGGGTGGGCGAGCCCGGGGCCGTGCTGTGCGGGTCCTCCGCTGTGGGGCGCGGGTGTTCACGGGTCATGGCGTCCATGCAACCCGACCGTTCGGACATCGGGCGAGCGGGCCACCTGACCTGTGGACAACTCCTGGCGTGCTCATGGCCGGGGTTGTCCACAGGTCAAGCGGAATTCCATGATCCGCGAGAGGGTCGCCGCATGACGAACCATGACGAAGCGGCCGGCTCCTCCGGCCCCGGTGACACGAGCGGATCCGGGTGCGACGGAAGGGAGCCCGCGGTGCACAGCGGACACGATCCCTCGGTGGGACTCCCCGGTGAGCTTCAGGTCACGCTCCGCACCCCGGCCGAGCTGGCCGACGCCCTGCCCTACCTTCTCGGGTACCGCCCCGAGGACAGCGCGGTGCTGGTCGCGCTGCACGACGGGGAGAAGCGGGGAGGGTTCGGCGGGCGCGCACGACTCGGCATCCCCGCTCACCCCGACGACTGGCCGTCCGTGGCCGAGCGCCTGGCACACGGGCTGGTGACCGGCAGCGAGCGCAGGGGCTCCCGGCCGGGGCACATGATCGCCTACCTCGTCCAGGAACCGGCGAACGGCGAGACGGGGCGCGACGTGATGGAGCGTCTTCGCCCCCTCGCCCAGCTGCTGCGCACGGCATGCGGTCGCCTCGACGTTCCCGTGGTGGAGGCCCTCTGCATCTCCGACGGCCGCTACTGGTCGTACTGTTGCCCGAGCCCGGGGTGCTGTCCGCCCCAAGGGCGGCCGATGGGCCTGCCGGGCACCTCCGTCCTGGCTGCGGCCGCGACCTACGCGGGCCTGCAAGTGCGCGGCAGTCTGAAGGAGTTCAGGGCGAGACTCACGCCCCGGGAGACGACGGCCGCCCTCGACCAGGAGGCCGCTCTGGACGCCGCGAGCCTGGCCCTCGTTCCGAGGATCCTGGGCGAGGGCACCCGCGAGGAGGTCGCCGCACGGACGCTGGAACTGGCGGAGCTCGTCATGGCGCGCTTCGCGGAGGCCCCGTCCGTGTCCGGCACCCTGTCGGCGGACCTGCGTGACGACGACCTGCTCGCACACGACGAGGCCGCGGCCCTGATCCTCGGCCTCCAGGACCGCACGACCCGCGACCGCGCCGCGGAGTGGATGGAGGGCGCGGAAGCCCTGCTGGCCCTGCGACTGTGGCGCGCCCTGGCCCGCCGCTGTGTCGCCTCGTACGGCGAGCACGCCGCCGCGCCTCTGACACTCGCCGGGTGGGTCGCATGGTCGACGGGGGACGAGCTCGAAGCCCGCGAAGCCTTCGCCATGGCCCTGGGCGCCGACCCGGACTACCTCTTCGCCCGCCTCCTGCACCAGGCGTGCAACGAGGGCCTGGACCCGGAGTCCGTCCGCCGCTGCCTGCGGTCGGAGAGGGCGGGCCGCGGGACGCAGGAGTCCGACGAGGCCGCCGGGGCGGGGGAGACGGCCGACGGGACGGGGGAGACGACGGAGGGGCGGCCGGTCACGACGCCGCCGGGTGGCGCCGCACCGCCCTTGGCCGGCCCGGCCCGCAGCACGGACCCGGAGCGCGTCGAGGGGAGCGACCGACCTGCCGGGGCGCGCCCTGTGAGCGGCGGCGATCGGCCGGCGCACCGTTCAGCGGACATCCCCACGACAGCCGAGGCTCCCCACCGGCGTCCGGCCGACGGCCCCGGCCGCGGCGGCGGGCCGCGGCGCCGGGCCGAGGCTGCGACCAGCGGGTTCACGCGGCCGGCTCGGCCGACCCGGCCCGGCCGCCCGGCTCCCCACCGGCGCCCGGCCCGCCCGGCTCGGCCCGGGATCCGGCGCGGTGGTGCCGGTCGCCGCGCGGACGAGGAGGGCACATGAGCGCACCCTGCTTCTCGACGCACCGCCATTCGGTCGTCATCCCGGCCCGCGGGCGTGACTCGGAGCAAGCCCCATCCGTTCACCTGAGTGGCCGAACCCTTGATCGGGTCGTGCCGCCGCACCGCGCACCACCCCCTCCGGAGCCCCTCACCCGGCGCCGGGCGCGCCCAAGGCGTACCGAGTGCAGAGGAAACCGCATCATGACCCCGCCCAGACCACCCCTCTCCCAGGACGGCGACCGACCTTCCCGACACGACCGTGCGGCACCCCCCTCCACGGGGGGCGTCGCACCGCCCGCACCGCGTTCCCCGCGCGGTCCGATCGACCTCCCGCCGGCCCACAGCGTGCTGATCTGCGTCGCCCTTCCCGGACTGGCCATCTCCACCGACCGGGGACAGCTGACCGGCCACGGCCTGGAGGGCTTCTACCGCGCGGGCCGGCGCGTGCTCTCCCGCTGCCAGGTACGGGTGGCGGGGCGGGAACCGCTTGCGGTGCAGGCCCGGATGATCGCGGCCGACCGGGCCCGGTTCGTGGGCACGGTTCACGCGGCCCCCGACGCCGGTCCGGACCCGGATGTCGTCGTGGAACGCATCAGGTCCGCGGACGGCGTCGAGCGGATCATTCTGCGCAGCGCGGCGCCGCGCGTGCTGCGCCTGCCCGTCGAGGTGGCTCTCGGCACGGACCTCGCGGACCTGCGCGCGATCGCCTCGGGCACGAGCGGGGACGAGCTCTCCGCCACCGTCCACGACTGCGGGCTGCGCTGGTCCTGCCCGAAGGGCGACTCCGCGGTCACGGCCGATCCTCCGCCGGCCGATGCCCTCGCCTCCGCCGGGCTGCTGCGCTGGGAGCTGGAGCTTCCGCCGGGAGGGACCCGGAGCGTGGAGCTGCGGGTACGGCAGGGCGGCGCGAGACCGGCCAGAGCCGTCGGACGTGGCACCTCCGACCCGCTCGCCGGCGCCGAAGCCACCGGAGACGACCCCCGCATCCAGCCGCTGCTGCGCACCTGCGTCGAGGATCTCCGGGCGCTGCTCCTGCGCGACCGGGTCCGCCCCTTCGACGTCCATCTCGCGGCGGGAGCGCCCTGGCGCTGCGGTCCGTCGCCCGCAGAGTCCCTGGCGGCGGCCCGGATGGCCCTCCCGCTCGGCACCCGGCTCGCCGCGGGCACACTGCGGATCCTGGCCCGCACCCAACTCCGGGGCCCCGGAGTCCGCTCGGGCGTGATCCCCGGCCCCCGGCGGGACGCGGGGGCGCACCTCCCGCCGCGCTGCACCGGTACCGAAGCCACACTGCTGTTCCCCGTACTCCTGGCGGAGGCCCGGCGCTGGGGACTTCCGGACCGGGAGACCGAGGAGCTGCTGCCCGCGGCCGAGCAGTGTCTGCGGTGGCTGCGCACCACCGTCGGCGACGGCGCGTACCTCCCCGACCCGCAACCGGACGGCCCGCTGCGCTGCGAGACGCAGGCCCACGCCCACCGGGCGGCGCTTCTCGGCGCCGATCTGCTCGACGCCTGTGGGCGCCCGGGCGGGCCGGAGCTGTGCCAGTGGGCCGAGGCGCTGCGCGACGCCTTCTCGGAGGGCTTCTGGATCGAGGACCGGTCGGGCGGCAGGCCGGCGGCCGCCCGTACCCGGGACGGACGCCTCGTGCCCCACCTCGGCGCGGGCGCCGCCCATCTTCTCGACACCGGTCTGCTCGGATGCGGCGCCCTGGCACCCGGACTGCTCGACAAGGCGCGGACCGAGCAGCTGGCGCGGCTGCTCTCCGGTCCGGCCATGGACTCGGGCTGGGGGCTGCGCGGCCTGGGCACCGATGCGGCGGTGTACAACCCGTTCGGGCACCGCGGTGGGGCGGTGCGGGTGCAGGAGACCGCGGTGGCCGTCGCGGGGCTGGCCGCCGCCGGCCACGAGGAGGCGGCGAGTGGCCTGCTGCGGGGGCTGCTGGCGGCGGCGGAGGCGTTCGACTACCGGCTGCCCGAGATGTTCGCGGGCGAGCCGCGTACGGAGGGGAGCGCCCCGCCGCCGCACCCGGCGGCCTGCCGCCCCGCCGCCGTGGCGGCCGCGGCGGGCGTGCTGCTCCTGACCGCGCTCACCGGAGTCCGACCGGACGTCCCGGCCGGGACGGTGACCCTGTGCCCGGTCCGCAGCGCACCGCTCGGCGAGATCGTTCTGACGGGCCTGAGGCTCGCGGGCGCCCCCTTCTCCGTGCGCGTCGGGCGGCTCGGTCTCGCCATGGTGGAGGAGGCGGCCGACGGATTGCAGTTGGGCGTGTGACCTCGGACGACGTGGATGCGGACCGTGAACGGAGGCCGTCGGTGAGAGCCGTCCCGGACAGAGGTGGACCCACCGTCGAAGCGGTTCAAGAAAGGAGTGTTTATCGTCAGGCAGACGACTATGATCACGACATGCCCTACGACCCGTCAGCCTTTCCGCCTTTCGCTGTCACCGTGGACCTGGTCGTGCTGACCGTGCGCCGCCATGCCCTGTGCGCGCTGGCGGTGCGAAGGGGCGAGCCGCCGTTCCAGGGGCGGTGGGCGCTGCCAGGCGGCTTCGTGCGGGCCGACGAGGACCTGGCGCAGGCCGCGGCCCGCGAGCTGGCCGAGGAGACGGGGCTGCGCGCCCACGACCCGTCCGCACCGGCGCAGGACAACGGCGCCCACCTCGAGCAGTTGGCCACCTACGGGGACCCGAAGCGCGATCCTCGCATGAGAGTGGTCAGCGTCGCCCACCTCGCGCTCGCTCCCGATCTGCCCCCGCCCCGTCCCGGCGGTGACGCCAACAGCGTGCGCTGGGCCCCGGTGGAGGAGCTGCTGCAGCAGGGCGGCTACGGCAGGGACGGGGAGCAGGCGGCGCCGCTCGCCTTCGATCATGCGCAGATCCTGGCGGACGGCGTCGAACGCGCCCGTTCCAAGATCGAGTACTCGTCGCTGGCCACCGCCTTCTGCCCGCCCGAGTTCACCGTCGGCGAGCTGCGCCGCGTCTACGAGGCCGTGTGGGGCGTGGCACTCGACCCGCGCAACTTCCACCGCAAGGTGACCGGTACGCCCGGCTTCCTCGTCCCCACGGGCGGCACGACGACCCGGCAGGGCGGTCGCCCGGCACAGCTCTTCCGTGCGGGTGGCGCCACCCTGCTCAACCCGCCGATGCTGCGCCCTGAAGTCTGATCACCGCGCGGGCCCCGCTCGGACGACGGGCCCTCCTGCGGATGGCCGAAAGAACGGAGGTCTGCGCCGCACCACTCCTCACGATGCCCGGAAAACCGGACAAATCGCGCTATCTTGCTTCGGGTGATCCAGGCGATCGGACTGACCAGCACATCCGACAAGGACCTTCCGCCCGCCGTCGACGACGTGTCCTTCGAGGCGCACCCAGGCTGTGTCACCGCCCTCCTCGGAGCCTCCGGTGCGGGCAGGACGACGGTGCTCCGGCTCATGCTCGAACTCCAACCGGGCCGCGGCATCACCTACTTCCGGGGCCGCCCGCTGCGCCGTGTCGCCCACCCCTCCCATGAGGTGGGTGTCCTCCTCGGCGATGTCCCCGGGCATCCGGCGCGGACGGTCCGCGGACAATTGCGCATGCTCTGCGCGGCCGCGGGGGTCGCGGGCCGCCGGGCCGACGAGGTTCTCGAGCTCGTCGGCCTCTCCGGTCTGCGCGATGAGCGGCTCGGCAGCCTCTCGCGCGGCATGGACCGGCGCCTCGGCCTTGCCTGCGCCCTCCTCGCCGACCCGCACGCGCTCGTGCTCGACGACCCCGTCGAGGGCGTCTCCGCGCGCGAGGGGCGCTGGCTGCACGGCGTCCTGCGCGCGCACGCGGCCCGGGGCGGCACCGTCCTGTTCACCACGGGAGATCCCCAGGAGGCCGCGCGCACCGCCGACCACGTCATCACGCTCGACCGGGGCCAGGTGGTCGCCGATCAGCCGGGGGCCGACTTCGCCCGCACCCGGCTGCGGCCCCGCGTGGCCGTCAACAGCCCGCACGCCGCCCGCCTCGGCACCCTGCTCGCCAAGGAGGCCAGAATGACGCGGCGTTCCGTGGAAGTCGTCCACGAGGGCGGCAACCGGCTGTCCGTGTACGGAAGTACCTGCGCCGACGTCGGCGACACCGCCTTCCGGCACGGCGTCCTCATCCATCAACTCGCGCACGAGGTCGGCGACATGGGGCCGAACGCGGGTGCCGAGAGCATCCCGTCCCCGCGGTCCGAGGCCTGGGAGCCGGGCGATCTGCCCCCGATCCCGCCCCCCATCAGCGTGCGGCCTTCCGCCGGTCCCCTGCGGCCGCTGCGGTACGAGCTGCGCCGCGCCGCCGGAATCGGCACCGGTTATGTCACCGCGGCCGCCGTGCTCGTCGTCTCCGCCCTGGTCTCCCTCCTTCTCGCGCGTGGTGGCCACACCCCCCAGGACCGCCTGCTGGCCGCCTGGCCCCAGCAGTTCCCGCTGCCTCCGGCGGCACTCGGCGCCGGACTGCTCGGCGCCGTCGCGTTCGGTGACGAGTTCCGGCACCCCGCTCTGGCCGCAGATCGCGGAACCGTCCCCCGACGACTGGGACTGCTCGCCGCGAAACTCCTCGTCACCGGGGCCACGGCGCTGCTGCTGGCCGTCCTGACCGTCGGCTGCGACATCGAGTTGCTCTATCTCGTCCACGGGCGGGAGCTCACCGGGCTTCCCGCCGACTGGCCGTCCCTGGGCGCGAGTTGGATCGGCCTGATCGTCGGCTGCGCCTGGGCCGGCGTGCTGGCGGCCGGCATCTTCCGCTCCACGACCGCCGGCCTCGCCGCGGTGCTCGCGGTGCCGGTCGCCGTCGTACCGCTCCTGCAGAAGGCACTGGAGGGTCCGTCCGTTCGGGCCGCGGCCGGTTTCACCGCACGCATGCGCGAGCTGATGCTGTTGCAGTGGCCCTTCGGCGGGGAGCGCTACCTGGCCGCCGTGGCGCGCGTGCTCGCGCAACCCGTGGGCAGCGCACTGGCCTTGTCCCTGACCGCGCTGCTCTGTGCGTATCTGTTCACCACGGTGCGCAGCAGAGCCCGATGACCGCCCGCGTGCCCATCTGTTCTCCCCGTGTGCACAACTTCCCCGGGAAGCGCCCATTTCTTTCCGATAAGGCGTCAATTGCGACGGGGTGAGCGATCACCCTTTCGTGTGCTTTTCACCAAAGACCTCAAGGGAGTTGGAGAGGGCGCCGACAAAAGATCCGTGAGTACCCTTGCGCACACCATGATGACCGCCGCCCGCTCCGCAGACTCCGGCCTGGCCGGACCGGGCGAACTCGACCGTTACCCCTACGCCGAGGCGCCCGCCGCCGACCGCGTCGGCACACCCTCGTGGGAGGGCTCGGACCCGGAGCTGGGCCGTGTCGGCCGGCGCGCCGCGGGCAGCCGCGGACGCGGCCTGCACGGCCAACTCGTCCAGCAGCTCGGCCAGATGATCGTCTCCGGCGACCTGGGCGCGGATCGCCCGCTGGTGCCCGAGGAGATCGGCCAGCGCTTCGAGGTGTCCCGCACCGTCGTCCGTGAGTCGCTGCGCGTCCTGGAGGCCAAGGGCCTGGTCAGTGCCCGACCGAACGTCGGCACGCGCGTGCGCCCTGTGGCCGACTGGAACCTCCTGGACCCGGACATCATCGAGTGGCGGGCCTTCGGGCCCCAGCGCGACGACCAGCGCCGCGAGCTCAGCGAGCTGCGCTGGACCATCGAGCCGCTGGCCGCGCGCCTGGCCGCCGGGCACGGGCGTGAGGAGGTGCAGCAGCGGCTCGCCGACATGGTGGAGATCATGGGCCACGCCCTGGGGCAGGGCGACTCCCTGACCTTCGCGCGTGCCGACGCGGAGTTCCACTCGCTGCTCATCCAGGTCGCCGGCAACCGCATGCTGGAGCACCTCTCGGGGATCGTCTCGGCGGCCCTCCAGGTCTCCGGCGGCCCCGTGACGGGGTGCGAGCGCCCGAACGAGACCTCCCTGGCCCAGCACGCCCGCATCGCCGACGCCCTCGCGGCGGGCGACGGGGCGGCGGCCGAAGGGGCCATGCGCCAACTGCTCACGGTCCACCCCGAGGTGGAGCGCGTGGTGCCCGCGCCGCGCGAGCACTGACCGCGCGGCGCGGACGGTGCGACGGGTAGTGGGCGACCCCTTCGGCCGGCGCCCGGTCCGCACGGTCGACGGCCGTCGCCGGGAGCCCCGCGCCCGCCGCCGGACTCCGTCGGATCCTCCCGGGACCCGGCGGAGCCCGGCGGAGCCGGCGGCGCGGCCCGGCACCCGCGGCCGACGCGGTCACGGACGGACGCCGTCACCCTGGACGGAGCCGACCGGGAGAGCGGCGGCGGACCGGGAGATCCCGGCGCCCGGCATCGGTCCACGGTGCGACGACGGGTGGAGCGTCGTACCCGGGAGGCGATCGCGGCACCGAATGACCACTTCTGCCCATATCTGAACGCCTTTAAGCGGTTACGGGGTGTGACTCGGGCCACGCAGATTGGGCGTAACGCTCTTCGGGACTGCGCGATGACCTAAGAGGTGACAGCCGAGGAGGGAATACGGACGTCGTTCGCGGCGCTGTGCATCCTCCAGGCCCCCGCCCGCACCGTCGGCCCATCCCCAAGCCGGCGGTCGGCTCCTGTCCGCTGTGGACGGGGCCGGAAGCCGTTTTCCAACGTTCCGAGAGGTTGTTCGTGTCGGCCAGCACATCCCGTACGCTCCCGCCGGAGATCGCCGAGTCCGTCTCTGTCATGGCTCTCATTGAGCGGGGAAAGGCTGAGGGGCAGATCGCCGGCGACGATGTGCGTCGGGCCTTCGAAGCTGACCAGATTCCGGCCACTCAGTGGAAGAACGTACTGCGCAGCCTCAACCAGATCCTCGAGGAAGAGGGTGTGACGCTGATGGTCAGTGCCGCAGAACCGAAGCGCACCCGAAAGAGCGTCGCAGCGAAGAGCCCGGCCAAGCGCACCGCCACCAAGACCGTCGCGGCGAAGACGGTGACGGCCAAGAAGGCCGCCGTCCCCGCCGCCCCGGCCGCCCCGGTCGCCGACGACCCGGCTGAGGAGGCGCCCGTCAAGAAGGCCGCTGCCAAGAAGGCGACCGCCAAGAAGACGGTCGCGAAGAAGGCCGTCGCGAAGAAGACGGCGGCGAAGAAGACGACCGCCAAGAAGGACGACGTCGAGATCGTCGAGGAGGACGTGCTCGAGGAGGCCCCCGGCAAGGCCGGCGAGGAGCCCGAGGGCACCGAGAGCGCCGGCTTCGTGCTCTCCGACGAGGACGAGGACGACGCGCCCGCACAGCAGGTGGCCGCCGCCGGCGCCACCGCCGACCCGGTCAAGGACTACCTCAAGCAGATCGGCAAGGTCCCCCTGCTCAACGCGGAGCAGGAGGTCGAGCTCGCCAAGCGCATCGAGGCCGGCCTCTTCGCGGAGGACAAGCTGGCCAACGCCGACAAGCTCGCCCCCAAGCTCAAGCGTGAGCTGGAGATCATCGCCGAGGACGGCCGCCGCGCCAAGAACCACCTCCTGGAGGCGAACCTCCGTCTCGTGGTCTCCCTCGCCAAGCGCTACACCGGTCGCGGCATGCTCTTCCTGGACCTCATCCAGGAGGGCAACCTCGGTCTGATCCGCGCGGTCGAGAAGTTCGACTACACCAAGGGCTACAAGTTCTCCACGTACGCCACCTGGTGGATCCGTCAGGCGATCACCCGCGCCATGGCCGACCAGGCCCGCACCATCCGCATCCCGGTGCACATGGTCGAGGTCATCAACAAGCTGGCGCGTGTGCAGCGCCAGATGCTCCAGGACCTGGGCCGCGAGCCCACTCCTGAGGAGCTGGCCAAGGAGCTCGACATGACCCCGGAGAAGGTCATCGAGGTCCAGAAGTACGGCCGCGAGCCCATCTCGCTGCACACTCCGCTGGGCGAGGACGGCGACAGCGAGTTCGGCGACCTCATCGAGGACTCCGAGGCCGTGGTCCCGGCCGACGCGGTCAGCTTCACGCTTCTCCAGGAGCAGCTGCACTCCGTCCTCGACACCCTGTCCGAGCGGGAGGCGGGCGTCGTCTCCATGCGCTTCGGTCTCACCGACGGTCAGCCGAAGACCCTCGACGAGATCGGCAAGGTGTACGGGGTCACCCGTGAGCGCATCCGCCAGATCGAGTCCAAGACGATGTCGAAGCTGCGTCACCCGTCGCGCTCCCAGGTGCTGCGCGACTACCTCGACTAGGTCTCGGCGGTGTACGCCGAGGGCCCGGTTCCTCAGGGAACCGGGC
Source organism: Streptomyces sp. NPDC007264 (assembly GCF_042869095.1). Lineage (NCBI taxonomy): Bacteria > Bacillati > Actinomycetota > Actinomycetes > Kitasatosporales > Streptomycetaceae > Streptomyces > Streptomyces sp. NPDC007264. Next base: position 185,302 of record NZ_JBIAFD010000013.1, on the reverse strand, counting down.
CTTCTGCGTGTGCGGGATGGGGAGAGCTGGATCACTGTAGGTGTTCTATGGACACCTCACAGTAAGGAGCGCCCATGCGTCGTCCCTTCACCCGAGCCCTGGCCCTCGGAGCCGCGGCCGCGCTGATAATGCTGACATCCCCCGCGCCCGCGACGGCGGACAGCGTCGTCATCGGAGGTTTTCCGGTCGACATCTCGCAGAGCCCCTGGACGGTCGCCATCTCCAGCCGTGACCGGTTCGGGGGTACGCGGGCGGGACAGTTCTGCGGGGGAGTGGTGGTCGGCCCGTCCAAGGTCCTGACCGCGGCCCACTGTCTGAGCATGGCCGTTCTGGGAGTACCGCCCGGCCAGGTACGGGACCTCAAGGTCATCGCGGGCCGCACGGACCTGACCTCGAGTCAGGGCCAGGAGATCCCGGTGACCGCCACATGGGTCAATCCCCAGTACAACAGTTATACGAACGCCGGGGACTTCGCGGTGCTCACCCTTGCCTCGCCACTGCCCGCCGGCGCCGTCGTGCCCATGGCGGCGGCCGGCGACGCCGGCTACGCGTCGGGCACGGCCGCGACGGTGTACGGCTGGGGTGACACCACGGGGAGCGGAGAGTACGCACAGAGTCTGTGGGGCACGAACGTCAAGGTCCTGCCGGACGCGACCTGCGCGCAGGCGTACCCCGGTGGAGCGGACGGACAGTACGTGGCCGCTTCCATGCTCTGTGCCGGAGAGCCGCAGGGGGGCCGCGACGCCTGCCAGGGCGACAGCGGTGGTCCGCTGATCGCCGGGGGGCGTCTCATCGGCCTGGTGTCGTGGGGTGACGGCTGCGGGCAGCCCGGCCGGCCGGGGGTCTACACGAGGGTGTCGACCGCCGTCGGCGTGCTGAACGGTGGCGGCTGACACTCCGCCTGCGGCGGACCGCAAGCATCGCAGGGGCGCCGGAGGGCGCCCCGTGGCGGGGCCGCCGTGAGCGGCACCGCGCGTGGGAGCCGTGCGCGCGTCGTGAGGATGCCGACCGGCCGAGACGCACGAGTACGGGCGGCCACCCCGGGTGATCGGGGTGGCCGCCCGTTCATCGGCCTCGGTGCCGATGCAGGCTCGTCGTCGACGTGAAGTATCAGCGCTCCTCGTCGGAGGCGCTTGCGGGAGCGGAGGTCAGGCGCTCCGTCTCGTCCTGTATCTCAGCGGCGATCTTCTTGAGTTCTGGCTCGAACTTGCGGCCGTGGTGGGCGCAGAAGAGCAGTTCTCCACCGCTCAGGAGGACGACGCGCACGTACGCCTGGGCGCCGCAGCGGTCGCAGCGGTCAGCGGCCGTCAGCGGGCTCGCGGGGGTCAGAACAGTAGTCACGTCGCCTCTTCTCTAGCTCGACGAGCTGTCGTACCAGGGTCAACATCCAACCAGGCCGAAAACGTTCCCGCTCGCGGCTCTTCCTCGAAAAATCTTTCCGGGCCGGCTGTCTGCTGCCGGTTGGCGGCGAATGTGCCGTATTACGTGGTGTGTGTCGTACGGGTTCGCGCTGTCTGTCGGTTGTCCGTCCTCCCGGCGGGTTACCGGTTGTGGATGAGGACGTGCCCCGAGGCTAAATGGTTCATGCCTCGGAGGGAACGTGATATGTACTTCACCCCGAGGAGGGGATCGAACGTTCGTACGAGTCTGGACTAGTCTGAGTGCGGACGAGGGTTGCGTTACAACGGCTCTACCTGGCCTCGGTACCCTCGGACCGCAAGTGAAGCCGGCCCCTTACCCCAATGGGCCCCATCTGAAATTCAGCGAGGAGCGAACCGCGTGACCGCCGACACGTCCGTGCCGTCCACCGCGTTGCTGACCGGAGCAGACCGGGACGGTTCCAACTACACCGCGCGGCACCTGCTCGTCCTCGAGGGACTCGAGGCCGTGCGCAAGCGCCCCGGCATGTACATCGGCTCGACCGACAGCCGCGGTCTGATGCACTGCCTGTGGGAGATCATCGACAACTCCGTCGACGAGGCCCTGGGCGGCTACTGCGATCACATCGAGGTGATCCTGCACGACGACGGTTCGGTGGAGGTGCGGGACAACGGGCGCGGCATCCCGGTCGACGTCGAGCCCAAGACCCGCCTTTCCGGCGTCGAGGTCGTGATGACCAAGCTGCACGCGGGCGGCAAGTTCGGCGGCGGCTCGTACGCGGCGTCCGGCGGTCTGCACGGTGTGGGCGCGTCCGTGGTGAACGCGCTCTCCGCGCGCCTGGACGTCGAGGTCGACCGCAGCGGCCACACGCACGCGATCAGCTTCCGGCGCGGCATGCCGGGCGTCTTCGCCGCCGACGGTCCGGACGCGAAGTTCGAGGCGGCGAGCGGTCTGCGGAAGACCAAGAAGATCCCCAAGACCCGCACCGGCACCCGCGTGCGCTACTGGGCCGACCGCCAGATCTTCCTGAAGGACGCCAAGCTCTCTCTGGAGACGCTCCACCAGCGTGCGCGGCAGACCGCGTTCCTGGTCCCCGGCCTGACCATCGTCGTCCGCGACGAGTACGGGCTCGGCGAGGGCGGCAGCAAGGGCGAGGAGTCGTTCCGCTTCGACGGCGGTATCAGCGAGTTCTGCGAGTTCCTGGCGAGCGACAAGCCGGTGTGCGACGTCCTCCGTTTCTCCGGACAGGGCACCTTCAAGGAGACGGTCCCCGTCCTCGACGAGCACGGCCAGATGACGCCGACCGAGGTCACCCGTGAGCTGGGCGTCGATGTCGCGCTGCGCTGGGGAACCGGCTACGACACCACCGTCAGGTCGTTCGTCAACATCATTGCCACCCCCAAGGGCGGGACCCACCTCGCCGGCTTCGAGCAGGCCGTCACCCGCACGATGAACGAGGTGCTGCGCGCCAAGAAGATGCTGCGGGTCGCCGAGGACGACATCGTCAAGGACGACGCGCTCGAGGGCCTCACCGCGGTCGTCACCGTGCGCCTGGCCGAACCGCAGTTCGAGGGCCAGACCAAGGAGGTCCTCGGCACCTCCGCGGCTCGCCGCATCGTCACGAACGTGGTCTCCAAGGAGCTCAAGGCGTTCCTGACCTCAGCCAGGCGGGACGCCGCCCAGCAGGCCCGCGTCGTCCTGGAGAAGGCCGTCGCCGCCGCCCGTACGCGCATCGCCGCACGCCAGCACAAGGACGCGCAGCGCCGCAAGACGGCCCTCGAATCCTCGTCGCTGCCCGCCAAGCTCGCCGACTGCCGCAGCGACGACGTGGAGCGCAGTGAGCTGTTCATCGTCGAGGGCGACTCCGCGCTCGGTACGGCGAAGCTGGCCCGCAACTCCGAGTTCCAGGCGCTGCTGCCGATCCGCGGCAAGATCCTGAACGTTCAGAAGTCGTCCGTCACGGACATGCTGAAGAACGTCGAGTGCGGGGCGATCATCCAGGTGATAGGGGCCGGCTCGGGCCGGACCTTCGACATCGACACGGCCCGCTACGGCAAGATCATCATGATGACCGATGCCGATGTGGACGGCTCCCACATTCGCTGCCTGCTGCTGACCCTGTTCCAGCGCTACATGCGGCCCATGGTCGAGGCCGGCCGGGTGTTCGCCGCCGTGCCGCCGCTGCACCGCATCGAACTCGTCCAGCCGAAGAAGGGCCAGGACAAGTACGTCTACACCTATTCGGACCGCGAGCTGCGCGACAAGCTGCAGCAGTTCCAGAGCAAGGGCGTCCGGTACAAGGACTCCATCCAGCGCTACAAGGGTCTCGGTGAGATGGACGCCGACCAGCTGGCCGAGACGACGATGGACCCGCGCCACCGCACCCTGCGCCGGATCAACCTCTCCGACCTGGAGGCCGCCGAGCAGGTCTTCGACCTGCTGATGGGCAACGAGGTCGCGCCGCGCAAGGAGTTCATCTCCGGCTCGGCGGCGACGCTGGACCGGTCGCGCATCGACGCGTAGGCCCCGACGCGGGCTGCGTCCACGGGCCGTGGCGCGGGGCAGGCCGCCGGTGACCCGGTGACCCGCCCTGCGTTTGCGGCAGCCGGCCGTTCAGCGTCGGCCCGGCGCCGCCCGCGCGGCGAGGACGTCCGCGCTGCGCGCCTCCTGTGACCGGTGGTGCGCGTGGTGGGCGAGCACCCGCACGCCGCCGGCACCGCAGGGTGCATGATCCCCGGCAGCGGCCCGGGCCGGGCCCGCACGGCCGGCAGGCTCGGACGGACGGTACGCCCACGGCCACACCGGTGTTTCTCCACCCGCGGGTGGACGTGCGGTCCGACACGGATCCACCCCGGATCCACCCCGGATCCACCCCGGCTCCGATCTCCGGGCCTGCCGATCTCCGTAGCGTCGAAGGCGTCGACGGCACCCGCCGCCGGCATTCTCCCTTCCCGCCGACGGAGGTTCCCGATGTCCGGGCCCGCCGATGCCCTGCTGCTCACCGCGGCGGTCGTCCTGATCGTCGTGCGCCAGTTCCGCACACGCCGCATCACCGCACACCGGCGCTGGTGGAGCGTCCCCGTAGTCCTGGCCCTCCTCGCCCTGCGCAAGCCCGGCCTCCTCGACCACCACCCCGCGCAGTCCGCCCTGCTGCTCGGGACCGAGCTGCTCATAGGACTGGTCACCGGAGCCGCCTGGGCCTGGACGACCCGGATATGGCGGGAGCCCGACGGCACGGTCTGGAGCCGGAGCACCAGGGCCGGCGTCACGGTGTGGCTCGGCGCGGTGGTCCTGCGCATCGGTCTCTTCGGCGTCGGCGCGGCACTCGGAGTGCACCAGGAGGCTTCCGCCCTGGTCCTCGCTCTGGCCACGACCCTCTGGGTGCGCAACGCGGTCCTGGTCCGGCGGTCCCGGTCCGTGCCCCCTTCGGCCGTCCGGAGCACGGCGTACGGTGAGCGCGTGCCCCGGCCCTCGCGGAAGGAGCCCGTGTGACGGACAACGTGTGGATGCGCTGGCCTTCCCGCGAGGCACTCTCCCGTGCGGGAGTCTCCGGCGCGCGGCGTGCACTCGCCTGGGCCGGCCGGCTCGCCGCCCTGGCCATGCTGCTGTGGACGACCTTCACGGGCGGTCGCCTGCCGGCATGGGGCATCGCCCTGGCGACACTCGGGCTCCTGGCGTGCGCGGTCGCGGCATGGGCCTTCTTCCGGACCACTCTGCATCACCGGTTGCTGCCCTCGGTCGCCCTGCTGGCGGCCTTGATGGGGCTGGCGCTGGCCGGCTGTGTCACGGATCTGCGCATCCCGGCGATCGTGCTGTGGTGCGGGTGCGCGATCGCAGCCATGGAGCGGCTGCCCCTCGCCGTCGCGGTGCCCGCCGCCGCGGTGGGCCTGGGGGCGTACGCGACGGTCACCCACGACGCCTGGACGACGACAGCGATCACCGCCGCCGGGATCGCCCTCGCCGGATATGTGGTGCGCCTCGACGCCGAGGCGCGGGGCAGCGCCGTGCGGTTGCTGGCCCAGGAGCGGGCCGCCCGTGCGGCCGAGGCGACGTCCGCAGCCCTCGCCGAACGGGCCCGGATCGCACGCGAGATCCACGACGTGCTCGCCCACAGCCTCTCGGCCCAGCTCGTGCACCTGGAGGCGGCCCGGCTGCTGATCGAGGGAGGGGCCGACCGGGACACGATCCTCGAACGGGTCGTGGCGGCCCGGGGAATGGCGCGGGAGGGGCTCGCCGAGACCCGGCAGGCGCTGTCCGCGCTGCGGGGCGAGATGTCCCCGGTCGAGGACTTCCTGCACGAGCTCGTCACCTCGGAGGCCGGCGCCGATGTCACCGTCTCGGGTGAGCGCAGACCGCTGCCCGCCGAGGCGTCGCAGGCGGTCCGCAGGGTCGCGCAGGAGGCCCTGACGAACGTCCGCAAGCATGCGCCCGGCGCCAAGGTGCACGTACGGCTGGATTATGCGCAGCACGAAGTGACGCTGGACGTAAGGGACTCCGGTGGCTCGCCGGGCGATCTGACCGGATCGGGGGCCGGGTACGGTCTGCTGGGCATGCGGGAGCGTGCCGAGCTGCTGGGCGGCTCGCTGGAGGCGGGGCCGGGCGAGGAGGGATTCGTGGTGACGCTGAAGGTACCCCTGTGACGGAGGAGGAGAGCAGGAAGCCCGCCCGGGTCGTGGTGGCGGACGATCAGACGGTGGTGCGCGAGGGCATCGTGATGCTGCTCGGGCTCCTTCCGGGGATCGAGGTCGTCGGGGCCGCCGGGGACGGGGAGGACGCGGTGAAGCTGGTCGCCGAACTCGCGCCCGACGTGGTGCTGATGGACCTGCGCATGCCGCGCTGCGACGGCGTCGAGGCGACCCGGCGCATCCGCACCGAACACCCCGGCACCCAGGTCGTCGTGCTCACGACGTACGCGGACGACGACTCGCTGTTCCCGGCGCTGAGAGCGGGCGCGCGGGGCTACCTCACCAAGGACGCGGGCGGCGACGAGATCGTGCGGGCGGTGCACGCCGTGCTGTCCGGGGACGCGGGGCTCTCGCCGAGCATTCAGCGGCGGCTGCTGGAGCGGCTGTCGGAGCCCGCGCCGACGGCGGCCGCGGAGGCGCCCGACGGACTCACGGCGCGGGAGACCGAGGTGCTCGCACTGATCGCCGAAGGACTGACCAACCAGGAGATCGCCCGCAGGCTCCATGTCTCCACGGCCACCGTGAAGACCCACATCAACAACCTCTTCGCGAAGACGGGACTCAAGGACCGTGCCCAGGCGGTCCGTTACGCCTACGCCAGAGGGCTGGTGAGACCACCCTCGCTCTGAGTCACCTGATGGGGTGAGAGCGCGGCGAAGAAGGGCCGGAGAACCTGACGTTCTGTCCATCCTTGGGCAATGCAGTCACATGATGGCCGTCCCGGCGGCCGCGGGGGCGGTCCCGAGGGTTCGCACGAGACGTACGACGGCCGTGACCCGGCTGCCGCGGCCGCGGGAGCGGCCGGGAGCGCAGCGTACGACGACCCCTGGTGCGACGCCCTCTCCTCCGGCTGGGGCGAGGTGGACGGCACGGGCGCGCCCGCCCCCGCCGTGCCGCCCGCGCGCAGGGAGCAGGAGGGCGCGGTCCGCGCCGCCGACGTCTATCTGGAAGTGCAGCGCAGTGCGGCGTTCCAGGAGGTCCGCAGCCGTTACCGCAGGTTCGTGGTGCCGGGTCTGGCGGTCTTCCTCAGCTGGTACGTCGGCTATGTGGTGACCGCACAGACGGCGCCCGGGCTGATGGCACGACCGGTGGCCGGCGCCGTGAACGTGGCGATGCTGGCGGGGCTCGGGCAGTTCCTGACCACGTTCCTGCTCACCTGGGCGTACGCCCGGCACGCCCGGTTGCGCAGGGACCGGGCGGCGCTCGATCTGCGCTGGGACACCCAGGAGCTCACGCGGGGACTCGGGGGTGGCGAGCGGTGACCGGGGACCATCGGGCACCGGCCCTGCTGCTCTTCGGGGTGTTCGTCGCGATCACGCTGGCGATCACGACGTGGGTCAGCCGCAACAGGCATGGTTCGGCGGAGGAGTTCTACGCCGGAGGGCGGCTGTTCTCTCCCATGGAGAATGGTTTTGCCATCGCGGGCGACTACATGTCGGCGGCATCCTTCCTGGGCGTCACCGGGCTCATCGCGCTCTGCGGATACGACGGGCTGCTGTATGCGGTCGGCTTCCTCGTGGCCTGGCTCGTGGTGCTCTTCTGCGTGGCCGAACTGGTCCGCAACTGCGGCCGGTTCACGCTCGCCGACGTCGTCGCGGCACGCATGAGGGAGCGGCCGGTGCGGATCGCGGCGGGAACGTCCTCCGTGACCGTGTCCGTGCTGTACCTGGTGGCGCAGATGGTGGGGGCCGGGAGCCTGGTCGCGATGCTGCTCGGGGACACCGGCACGGCGGCGCGTGCCTGGGCGGTGATCGTGGTGGGCGCGCTCATGGTGGTCTATGTGGCGTTCGGCGGGATGCGCGCCACCACCTGGATCCAGATCGTCAAGGCGGTCCTGCTGCTCGGCTGCACGATCGCGCTGACCGTCCTCGTCCTGGTGCGCTTCCACGGGGACCTCGACGCATTGCTGCGCACCGCGGCGGAGCGCAGCGGGTACGGCCCGGCGTTCCTCGCGCCCGGCCTGAAGTACGGCGGGAGCTGGTCCGCGCGACTCGACTTCATCAGCCTGGGCCTGGCACTCGTGCTGGGCACGGCCGGGCTGCCGCACATCCTGTCCCGCTTCTACACCGTGCCGACGGCGCGCGCCGCCCGCCGCTCGGTCGTCTGGTCGGTCGGGCTCATCGGCGGCTTCTATCTGATGACCGTGGTGCTGGGCTTCGGCGCTGCCGCCGTCGTCGGACCCGAGGCCGTACGAGGGTCCAACGCCGCCGGGAACACCGCGGTGCCGCTGCTGGCCCTGAAGCTGGGCGGCGGGGCGCAGTCCACCGGAGGAACGGTTCTGTTCGCAGTGGTCGGCGCCGTCGCCTTCGCCACGATCCTTGCGGTCGTCGCCGGCGTCACCCTCGCCTCGTCGGCCGCCGTCGCCCACGACCTGTACGCGTCACTGCGGCGCCGTCGCGCCGGGCCGCGGAGCGAGGTGGCCGTGGCCCGGGCCGCCGCCGTCGGCATCGGCGTGGTCGCCATCGCGCTCGGGCTGCTCGCCCGCGACCTGAACGTGGCCTTCCTGGTGGGGCTGGCCTTCGCCGTCTCCGCGTCGGCGAACCTGCCGGTGCTGATGTACTCGCTCTTCTGGCGCGGCTTCACGACCCGGGGCGCCGTGTGGGCGGTCTACGGCGGCCTCGTCCCCGCGCTCGGGCTCGTGCTGCTGTCCTCGGTCGTCTCCGGCAGTCCGGAATCGCTGTTCCCGGCGGTCGACTTCCAGTACTTCCCGCTGCAGAACCCGGGCATCGTCTCCATCCCGCTCGGCTTCCTGGCGGGCTGGATCGGCACGGTCACCTCGGCGGAACCGGCGGACGAGGCCCGCCACGCGGAGACCGAGGTGCGCTCACTCACGGGCGCGGGGGCAGTGTGAGGCGGGACGGCGGGGGCCTTCCGCGTCACCTGCCGTGCGTCCTACGGCGCCACCCATGCGTACCGGTGCTCGGGACGTCCCGTGTCGCCGTACTTCAGGGACAGGCGCAGCCGGCCGACCTGTTCCAGGTGGCGCAGATAGCGCTGGGCCGTGGAACGGCTGAGACCCGTTCTGGTGGCCACGTCATGGGCCGAGAGCGGCCGGCCGGCCCGGTGCAGCACATCGCAGATGAGGTCCGTCGTCGGCTCGGAACGACCACGGGGCAGCCCGGGCGACGAGGCCGCGGGCGCGGTGCGCAGGGCGCCGAAGATGCGGTCGACCTGCTCCTGTCCCGCAACGCCGCGACCGCCGACGCGGTCGACCGTGCGCCGCAGGGCGGCATACGAGTCCAGGCGTGTGCGCAGGGCCGCGAAGGTGAACGGTTTGACCAGGTAGTGCAGGGCACCCAGACGCATCGCGGCCTGCACGGTCGCGACATCCCCGGCCGCCGTGATCATGATGACATCGGTGCCGTGGCCGCGTTCGCGCATCCGGTGGACCAGTGCGAGGCCCGTCTGGTCGGGCAGGTAGTGGTCGAGCAGCACCAGGTCGATCGGGGCGCGTTCCACCGCGGCGAGCGCCTGGGCAGCGCTGTGCGCGCGGGCGGCGACCCGGAACCCGGGAACCTTCCCCACGTACTTGGCGTTGATCTCGGCGACGCGGAAGTCGTCGTCCACGACCAGGACGTCAATCATCGGGCCTCTCTCCTCAAGGCCAGGCGAGCGCTGAGCCCGTGTTTCGGCTCCGTTGTTGTAGCGCGAGCAAAATGAGCACAACAGCCCTCTGCAAGCAGAAGTAGGGGTTGCGCCCAGAAGACTGCTGCCGCGCCCGCGCCGCACCTACGGTCCGGGCCATGAGCACAGACACCAGCCCCGCCATCGAGCTGCGGGGTGCCGGCAAGACCTTCAGGACACCGTCCGGGAGTCTGCACCCGGCCGTCAGGGACCTGGACCTGACGGTCGGGCGTGGCGAGTTCGTCGCCGTCGTCGGACCCACCGGCTGCGGCAAGTCGACGACCCTGACTCTGGTCAGCGGCCTGGAGGAGCCCACCGAGGGTGAGGTCCTGGTGGCGGGCAGGCCGGTCGCCGGAGTCGGCGACAAGGTCGGTTTCGTCTTCCAGCAGGACGCCACGTTCCCCTGGCGCACGGTCCTGTCCAACGTCATGGCGGGCCCGCGGTTCCGCGGTGTGCCCAAGACGGAGGCCAGGCGGAAGGCGCGCGAGTGGCTGGCCCGGGTCGGCCTCGCGGCGTTCGAGGACCGCTACCCCCACCAGCTCTCCGGCGGGCAGCGCAAGCGCGTCGCACTCGCCGCCACCTTCGTCAACGACCCGGAGATCCTGCTCATGGACGAGCCCTTCTCCGCGCTCGACGTGCAGACCAGGGCTCTGATGTCGGACGAACTGCTCGAGCTGTGGGAGGGCACGGGCGCCTCCGTCGTCTTCGTCACCCACGACCTCGAGGAGTCCATCGCGCTCGCCGACAAGGTCGTGGTGATGACCGCCGGGCCCGCCACCGTGAAGCAGATCTTCGACATCGACCTGCCGCGGCCGCGCAAGGTCGAGTCGGTGCGTCTGGAGCCGCGGTTCATCGAGATCTACCGGGAGATCTGGGAGTCCCTGGGCGAAGAGGTCCGCATCACGCGTGAGAGGGGTGCCGCCCATGTCGCCTGAGGTCATCTCCGCGCCGACCCGTGTCGACACCTCCAAGACCGGGCGTTCGCCGTCACGCGCGCGTGCGCTCCGGCGGCGCAGGGCCGTCGTCCTGCTGGCCCGTGCGCTGCTGCTGGTCGCCGTGCTGGGCCTCTGGGAGGTGCTGTCGAGGACCGGCGCCATCGATCCGTTCAACTTCTCGATGCCGTCGAAGATCTGGGACCAGATCTCCACCTGGGTCACGCACGGCACGGCGCTCGGCTCTCTCGGCGAGCAGATCTGGGTCACGCTGCAGGAGGCGCTGCTCGGCTGGGTCATCGGTGTGGTGGCCGGCGTGGTCTTCGGTATCGCGCTGGGGCGGATCACCCTCCTTGCCGACGTCCTCGGCCCCTACATCAAGGTGCTCAACTCGATCCCCAGGATCGTCCTCGCCCCGATCTTCGTGATCTGGTTCGGGCTGGGACCCTCCTCCAAGATCGCGTCGGCCGTCGTCCTGGTCTTCTTCCCGGTCTTCTTCAACGCCTTCCAGGGCGCCCGTGAGGTCGACCGCAACCTGGTCGCCAACGCGCGCATCCTGGGCGCGAGCGACCGCCGTGTGACGCTTCAGGTCGTCATCCCGTCGGCCACCTCGTGGATCTTCACCAGCCTCCACGTCAGCTTCGGCTTCGCCCTCATCGGTGCGATCGTCGGCGAGTACATCGGCGCCACCAAGGGCATCGGTCTGCTCGTCGCCCAGTCCCAGGGCACGTTCAACGCGGCCGGTGTGTACGCCGCGATGGTCATCCTCGCGGTCGTCGCGCTGGTGGCCGAGGGGCTCCTGACCTTCGCCGAGCGCCGCATCTTCCGCTGGAAGCCGTCGGACTCCGGGCACTGACCGGGCCTCCCGGCCTCCCGGGCCCATCCGATGCGCCCTCAGGGACCGCCCGCTCCCCGCTTCCTCCGCCTCCTCTCCGCACGGCTTCGCACAACCCGTAGAGCCCCCGCACAGCCCCGTACAGCCTTCCCTCAAGGACGTGAACCGCCATGCGCAAGTCCGTCAGAATCGCCGCCCTCGCCGCGGCCGGCCTCCTCGCCGCCACCTCTCTCACCGCCTGTGCCAACGAGGCCGCCAGCACCGCCTCGTCCGGTTCCGGCAGCAAGGGCGACGGCAAGGGAGTGAAGGTCAAGATCATGGTCGGTGGCCTGGACAAGGTCATCTACCTGCCGGCGATGCTCACCCAGCGGCTCGGCTACTTCGACGCCGAGGGCCTCGACGTGGAACTGCTGAGCGAGCCGGCCGGCGTGCAGGCCGAGACCGCGCTCGTCTCGGGTCAGGTCCAGGGAGCCGTGGGCTTCTACGACCACACCCTCGACCTCCAGACCAAGGGCAAGCACGTCGAGTCGGTGGTGCAGTTCTCGCACGCGCCCGGCGAGGTCGAGATCGTGTCCAGCAAGCGTGCGAGCGACATCACGTCGCCCAAGGACTTCAAGGGCAGGAAGCTCGGCGTCACCGGCCTCGGCTCCTCGACCGACTTCCTCACCAAGTACCTCGCGGTCAAGAACGGCGTGAAGATCAGCGAGTTCAGCCCGGTCGCGGTCGGCGCGGGCCCGACGTTCATCGCCGCCCTCCAGAAGGGCTCCATCGACGCCGGCATGACCACGGACCCGACCGTCGCCACGGTCATGCAGAAGAACCTCGGCCAGGTGCTCGTCGACATGAGGACGCCGCAGGGATCGCAGGACGCGCTCGGCGGCCCCTACCCGTCGTCGAGCCTCTACATGCAGACGGACTGGGTCGACAGCCACAAGGACACGGTGCAGAAGCTGGCCAACGCCTTCGTGAAGACCCTGCAGTGGATGTCGACGCACTCCGCGAACGAGATCGCCGCCAAGATGCCGGCCGACTACTCCCAGGGCAACAAGACGCTCTACGCGAGCGCCATCAAGAGCACGCTGCCGATGTTCACCAAGGACGGCGTCATGCCCGAGGACGGTCCGGAGACCGTCGAGAAGGTCCTCAAGGCGTTCAACCCCAACATCAAGAACGCCACGATCGACCTCGGCAAGACCTTCACCACGGAGTTCGTGAAGAAGGCCGCCGGCTGAGCCCCGCCGGCCGCCCTCAGCGGCGGGCCGCCCGGACATAGCGATGCTCCGGGCGGCCCGCCTCGCCGTATCGAAGGGTCAGTGCGGCCCACCCCGTGCGCTCGAGGAGCTTCAGATACCGCTGGGCGGTCTGCCGGCTCAACCCGGTCCGCTCGGCGATCTCCTGGGCGGACAGCGGACCCTCCGCGGTCATCAGGGCACGGCGCACCAGGTCCGCGGTGGCGGGGGAGTGGCCCTTGGGGAGCCCCGGCGCCGCACCCGCCGACAGGGCGCCGAACATCCGGTCCACATCGGCCTGGTCGGCCTCACCTCCGCCGTCGAGGCTGCGGCGCAGATCGGCGTACGCCTCCAGCTTGGTGCGCAGGCCCGCGAAGGCGAACGGTTTGACCAGATACTGGAGCGCGCCGTGCCGCATCGCCGCCTGCACGGTCCGTACGTCGCGGGCCGCCGTCACCATGATCACGTCGGTCTCGTGACCGCGCTGCCGCATCTCCCGGACGACCGAGAGCCCCGTCCCGTCGGGCAGGTAGTGGTCCATCAGCACCAGATCGGGATGGGGCGGCAGCTCCATCCGGTGCAGCGCGTCGGCCGCGGTGTGCGCCTGCCCGACCACGTGGAAGCCGGGGACTTGGCCCACGTACGCCGCGTTGACGCGAGCGACCCGGGCGTCGTCGTCCACGACCAGCACCTCGATCGGGCGGTTCACCGGGATCCCTCCCGTGGGGCCGGGAAGGGTGCGTCCCGGGCCGGTGCCGAGGGTGCCGTCGGCCCCTCGCGGCCCGCGACGACGTCGTACGGGACGGGTGCGGCGACGGGCTCCGGCGTCGGCACGGGCTCCTCGAACGCCTCCGGCAGGACGACCGTGAACTCCGCGCCCCCGCCGTGTGCTTCGGTCACCCGAGCGCTGCCCCCTTGGCGTTCGGCGAGACGACGCACCAGTGACAGGCCGATCCCGCGCTGACCGTGAGCCGGCGGCCGCTTGGTCGACCATCCCTCGGTGAAGATCAACTCCCGTTGCTCGGCGGGGATCCCGGGCCCGGTGTCACGCACCCTGAGGACCGCGGTACGTCCCTCGGCGCGCAGTTCGACCTCCACGTACGCGTGCGGCGTGCCCGCGACGGCGTCGAGGGCGTTGTCGACGAGGTTGCCGACGATGGTGACCAGCCCCCTGGGGTCGATCAACCGGTCAGGAAGCAGGGTCCGGTCCGCCACCCACAGGGCCACGCCGCGCTCCGCCGCCACCGTGGCCTTGCCCACCAGGAGGGCGGCGAGCAGCGGGTCGTGGATTTTCTCGGTGACCTGTTCCGACGTGGCCCGGTGGTCGCCGACGACCTCGCCGACGAACTCCACCGCGTCGTCGTACATGTCCAGTTCGAGCAGACCCAGGAGGGTGTGCATCCGGTTGGCGTGCTCGTGGTCCTGGGCGCGCAGCGCGTCGATCAGACCGCGGGTGGAGTCCAGCTCGCGGCCGAGCTGCTCCAGTTCGGTGCGGTCCCGCAGGGTGGCGACGGCGCCGCCGTCGTCGGTGGGCATGCGGTTGGCGACGAGGACGCGGTGCCCGCGCACGGTGACCAGGTCGGTGCCGGTGACGCGTCCGGCCAGGACGTCGGTGGTGCGCCCCTCGCCCAGCGCCTCGTCGAGAGACCGGCCGACGGCCTCGTCGCCGATGCCCAGCAGACGCCGTGCCTCGTCGTTGAGGAGGCGGACCCGGCCGACGCGGTCCAGGGCGACGACGCCCTCCCTGATGCCGTGGAGCATCGCCTCGCGTTCGGCGAGCAGCGCCGAGATGTCGGAGAAGGCGAGGTCGCGGGTCTGCCGCTGCACCCGGCGCGAGATCACGTAGGCGGCGAGCGCGCCCACGGCCAGGGCAGCGCCCGCGTACGCGAGCAGCCCCGGGATGGCGTGGACGAGGCGGGCCCGCACGCTGTCGTACTCGATGCCCACGGAGACCGCGCCGATGATCCTGTCGTGCGCGTCCCGCAGCGGCACCTTGCCGCGGGCCGAGCGTCCCAGGGTGCCGCTGTCGATCTCCATGACCTCCTTGCCGGCCAGCGCCTGGCTGGGGTCGGTCGACACGACCTCGCCGATCCGCCCGGGATCCCGGTGCGACCAGCGCACCCCCTGCATGTTCATCACCACGACGTACTCGGCCCCGCTGGCCTTGCGGATGCGCTCCGCCTCCCGCTGCACGGGCCCGCCGGGCGACGGCCGCGACGACTGCAGGTCCCTGGCGATCTGCGGCTGGGCCGCCGTGGCCTGCGCGATCGCGAGGGCCCGGCGCATCGCCTGGTCGTCCAGCTGGTGGCTGAGCGGGGCCAGGAACAGCCCCGTGGCGAGCACGGCGACGCCCGCGGCCATCGCCACCTGCATCAGCAGGACCTGCGAGAACATCCGCCGCGGCAGACCGAGGCGCAAGCGTCGTCCAGGAGGTGATGGGCTCATGCGTATGACGGTACGGGCCGGGCGTGCGGTGCCGCAGGGGGTGTGCGTGGATCTCGTGCGGGGCGTCGGCGACGCAACCGCCTGTGCGGTGTTCGCACGGATCGCCTGTGTGGCGTTCGTGCCGGATCGCTTGTGTGGCGTTCGTGCCGGATCGTTTGTGCGGCGTTCGTGCGGATCGCTTGTGCGGCGTGCGCGCTGGTTCGGCTCGGCGCCGCTCGGCCGGCGGCCGGCTGCCGCGTCCGTGACCCGCCGCTCGGTCCAGGCGCCTCAGCGGGGCCCGGGTCCCGCTGCCTCCGCCGTGGGCATCTCCCGCACCGACACGACGTCCATCCGAGCCGGTGAGCCCAGCGCCGAGCCGCAGCTCTCCGGGCGGGCGGGCAGCGAGGCGCCCCGCGCCACGACGACGCGCCACACCCGGCCGTCGGCGTGGGCGACCGTGACCTCCCAGCGCGGTGCCGCGCCCCGGATGCGGACGACCGTCAGCGCGTCGGCGGAGTACTCGTGGACCGATGCGCGCACCGCGAGCTCCGCGGCCTGTGCGGGCCGCTCCCAGGCGGAGCGGCCGCGGCAGCCCTCGGTCACGACCCGGCCTTCACGCACGCCTTGGAGGACCTCCTTGACGTGCGGGGCCTGGGCCCGCCCGTACGCGTAGCCGAACGGCAGGACGAGCAGGGTGGGCGCGAAGCGGTGGCCGCCCAGGTGCGTGACCTCCCACACTCCGTCCACCCCGGAGGACGACAGCTCGGCGGCGAGCGGGCGGCCCAGGAGGGCGCAGCAGCGGTCCCGCTTGCCGTTGGTGCAGACGAACGCCAGCGGGTCGCCCGTGTGGGGCTGCCCCTGGAGTGTGCTGTCGAAGGTTCGGGGGTCGCCCGTGCCGAGACTCGCGAAGTCCAGGTCGAGCAACCGTTCCGGCTCGGCGGTCGTGGCGGAGTGCAGCCACACGGTGCCCGGGACGGTGTGCGCCGCGTACACCTGCCGCGCGGCGGGTGCGCCGCAGTCGGCGTGCCGACCGGGGCGGCGGATGAGCGCGATCCGGACCCCGGTGCCGCTCGCGGCCGCTTCCAGGGCACGCCCCAGCGCCGGATCCAGGTGGCTCGATGTGAGCGCCTCGGCACCCCAAGGGCCGGGCTGTTCCAGGAGCAGCCACGTCCTCGCGGTCGCCGCGGTCCCGATGAGGGGCTCGTCGAGGTCCCGGGACGCGGTCGTACAGATACTCACAGAGGTGAGCCTAACCTGACTTCACCGCCGTCGACTTCCGGCCGTAGGAGGGGGCGTATTCGGGGCGCGTCCGGCGTGCGGCGGCAGCGCGAAGATGTGCGACGGGGGGCCGGTGAGGGGCGGGGCGCGCCCGGCTCACTCGGGGAGCGGCTGCGGCGGACGCGCGCCCACGTAGTGCCCGCTCGGACGCATGCGCAGCGGACGTTCCTCGTACTCCTCCAGGGTGTGGGCGATCCAGCCCGCCGTGCGCGCGACGGCGAAGACGGCCTCGCCCGCCGTGGCGGCCATGCCGGAGGCGACCGTGAGAACGGCGAGGGCGAGGTCGACGTTGGCATGGAGAGGGGCGTGGCGGGCCGTCGTGGCCACGATGTCCCGGGCCGCCGCCAGCGCAGGCGCCGCGGTCGGTACGTCGTCCAGGAGCGCGAAGAGCGCACGCGCGCGAGGGTCCTCCCCGGGGTACAGCCGGTGCCCGAGTCCGGGGACGCGCCGTCCGGCACGCAGTTCGTCGGCGACCACGGGCGCGGCGGTGCCCCGGTCCAGGACCTCGAGCAGCATCCGGTGCGCCAGGCCGCCGGCCGCGCCGTGCAGGGGCCCCTCCAGGACGCCGAGTCCCGCCGAGACGGCGGCGTACGCGTGCGCGCGGGCGGAGGCGGCGACGCGGACCGCGAGGGTCGAGGCGGCCAGATCGTGGTCGACGAGCAGTCCGAGCGCCGTGTCCAGCACGCGAAGTGACGCCTCGTCCGGGGTCCGTCCGGTGAGCCGTCCCCACAGGCGCCGGGCCAGCGGGCCCGTGTCCCGGTGGTCGTGCCGCAGCGGCGGGAGAGCGGCGACGAGGGTGGGAATGAGGGTACGGGCGGTGCCCAGGACCGCGTCCGGCGACAGGTCGAAGCGGAGCGGGTCCGCGGCGGCCGCCGCGATGGCGGCCACGCGCAGCCGGTCGGTGGGGCCGCTGTGCTCGGGCAGCGCGTCCACCGCGCTGCGGGCGACGGCGACGGACGAGTCCGGGGCGGTGAACGTGATTCCCGGCCGCAGGCTCCCGGTCCACAGCCACTCGGCGATCTCCTCGTAGGAGTGGCGTGCGGCCAGTTCCGTCGCGTCGACGCCGCGGAAGTAGTAGCGGTCCTTCTCGATCAGGGTGATGCCCGTGCGGACCGAGAGCTCGCCGCCGGCCGGCGAAGTCCCGCTCGGCCCGCGTCTGTTGCGCCGGGCGAGCGCGGCCACCTCCTCGGCGTCGAAGGTGCTGCCGCGCCCGCCGGGCTCGCGGCGGCTGCTGAGCTGGCCGCGGCTCACGTACGCGTAGACGGTCTCGGCCTTCACGCCGAGCAGCTCGGCCGCCTCCCTCGTGCTGAGCCGAGCCTCGCCGTGACGACCGTGAGCCGCGTGGTGATCCCTCATGTCCGTCACCGTATCCATGGACTAAACATTGATTCAATCAATATTGACACCCAATAAGTCAAGCATGGACAGTCGAATCAATTCAAGGGAGGAAGCATGCCGAACAACAGGGCCGCGTCCAGCTCTGTCCATGTGCCGCGGGGACTCGCGGGCGTCGTCGTCACCGACACCGCGCTGGGGGACGTCAGGGGACTGGAGGGCTTCTACCACTACCGCCAGTACTCGGCGGTCGAGCTCGCGCGGACCCGCGGCTTCGAGGACGTCTGGCATCTCATGGTCCACGGTGTCCTGCCGGACGCCGCGCAGCGGTCCGCCTTCGCCGCGCGGACCGCGGAACTGCGCCGCCTGCCCGGCGACGTACGGGCCGCGCTTCCCGCGGTGGCGGCGGCCTCGGGCCGCTCCGGCCCGCTGTCGGGCCTGCGCACGGCGCTCTCCCTGCTCGGTGCCTCCCTGGGATTCCGGCCGGTGTACGACATCGGCACCGACCGGCGCCGTGAGGACGCGATCGCCGCCGCCGCGGCCGTCCCGACCCTGCTGACCGCCCTGTACCGGCTGGCCCGGGGGCAGGAGCCGGTCGAGCCGCGGGAGGACCTGCCGCACGCCGCGAACTATCTGTACATGCTGACGGGCTCGGAGCCGGACACCGCACGTGCCCGGGCGGTCGAGCAGTACTTGATCGCAACCATTGACCATGGATTCAATGCATCAACGTTCACGGCCCGGGTGATCGCGTCCACGGGAGCGGACGTCGCGGCGGCTCTGGTCGGCGCGGTCGGTGCCCTCTCCGGCCCGCTCCACGGGGGAGCACCGAGCCGCGCCCTGGACGCCCTCGATGCGATCGGCACGCCCGACCGCATCGACGCCTGGATCCGTGAACGTGTCCTGGCGGGCGACCGCATCATGGGTTTCGGCCACCCCGTCTACCGCACGGAGGACCCGCGCTCGCGCATGCTGCGCGACATCGCGAAGCAGTTCGGCGGTCCGCTGGTGGACTTCGCCGTCGAGGTCGAGCACCGCGTGGAGGCCGTCCTGGCCGAGCTGAAGCCCGGCCGGGAACTCCACACCAACGTGGAGTTCTACGCGGGTGTGGTCATGGAACTGTGCGGTCTGCCCCGCGAGATGTTCACCCCGACCTTCGCGACGGCCCGCGTGGTCGGCTGGAGCGCCAACATCCTGGAGCAGGCGGAGGACTCGAAGATCATCCGTCCGGCGGCGCGCTACGTGGGGCCGGTCCCACCGGTGGCGGTACCGGCCGTCGCCTGAAGAACGCGCGCTCCGCGGAGAGCGGTCCGGACGACTCACGACCCTTCGTCGGCCCCGGGGGCAGCCATGCTCCTGGGAGAAGGCGGCGCTCGGCGCGGCGGCCCGGCCGGCCCGGTTCTGCGCCGACCCCGTGCGACGGGCGGCAGGGGCGGCGAGAAGTGTCTGCCACCGCCTCCGGCGGACTGGGCGGAGGCGGCGGTCGGGTGTCGTGCGCGAGGCCCGGAGCCGATCTGGCGCCGGGCCTGACGACGTGTACCGCCGAACAGGGACCGGGTGTTGTACTGCTCGGAGGGATCGGGCCCCTGGGCGCGCAGATGGCGTGCAGCGGGGCGGGGGTACGCGTGGAGCGGACGGGGTGGAGGCTCAGGCGTCCGGGATCTCGGCCTTGGCGCGGACCAAGGTCTCCCGGCTGATGATCACAATGCGTTCGTGGTCGGCCCGTGCGGCGTCGGCGGGCAGTTCGCTGTCGAGCGTCGCGGTGGCTTCGGTCCCGATGACGGCGAAGTTGCCGTCGCTGAGTTCGAAGATGTCGGGGCAGGTCTCGCCTGTCACGCTGCCGCGTTCACGGGGAGATGCACCGATCCGGCGCACAATCTTCAAAGGTGATCCCGGTCCTCAGAGCAGTAGGTGGTGATTGCGGGGTCAGGTTAGTCTTTTGATGCCAGGGGTGCGGTCAGACCCCACTAGCCCAAGTGGACTCACTCTGCCCGTGGTTGGTCCCCGAACGGGCTGCTCCCCCCGGCTACTCTTCCAGCGGCCGGCCCACCACCCACCACTCGTCCGTGTCGGCGTCGTCGAGATCGCGCACGATGCGGTCCATCATTCGGCCCACGTGCGCCTCCGTGGAGGCCCGGGCGAGGCTCTCCCGGTGATGGCGTGTGGCCTCCCAGTACTCGCGGACGGCGCGGCTCTGGCAGAGGACGCGAAGGTGCCCGTGCAGTTCCTGCCAGTCGATGTATCCGGCGAGGTAGCTCTGGAGGGCATGGGTGTACAGCGCGTTGGCGAAGAGGTACTGCCGGCGCAGCCGGGGCTGGTCCGCCGCGGGCCGGCTGGTGAGGTCGACGGTGCTCATCACGGCCGCCAGCTCGGGGTCATCGATGGCCTTGCTCAGCAGATGGAAGTGCATCCGCTGCTGCTCGATCCGCAACCGCAGTTCGATGCTCCTGTGCTGCTGCCGGGCGAGGACCGCGAGAGCCCCCGCAGCGAGCACGAGGCCCGTCGCGGCGGAGCCCAGCCCCCGCAGCCCCAATTTCTGTGTGGCCATGTCAACCCCCGAATCAGGCGACCCTCCGCCGGTCGTCGGGCGCGGGTCGACTGGAGGGACCGGCGAGCGATGGGCGGCGCGCTTGCCGCCTCCCAGGGTGCCGAGCGGCTCTGATCGACGGGGAGGCGGAGAGGAGGCGCACAGAAGGAAGTGCGGGTCGCGTTCCCCGGCGCCATGCCAAACGTGTGCCCCGCGAGCGCCGCTAACAATCGTTCACTTCGCGGGGTTTCCACCCACTCGTATCCTGGATCGGCATTCAATACTCGGACGAGAGCCGCCCCGTTCCGGTGAGATCCGGTCCGTGCGCCGTTCTCGTACGACCGCCGGTCCGCGATCCGGCGCACGCATGGTGGGAGAAGGGGCGCACGTTGA
This sequence comes from Streptomyces sp. NPDC007264, assembly GCF_042869095.1. NCBI lineage: Bacteria > Bacillati > Actinomycetota > Actinomycetes > Kitasatosporales > Streptomycetaceae > Streptomyces > Streptomyces sp. NPDC007264. Next base: position 164,660 of record NZ_JBIAFD010000013.1, on the reverse strand, counting down.
GCCAGTCGTCGGGTCCGCAGCAGATCCCGGTCGTCGTACTCGCCGGATTCCTGGGCTCGGGCAAGACCACCCTGCTCAACCACATCCTCCACCACAGCCGAGGCAGCCGCGTCGGGGCCATCGTCAACGACTTCGGGGACATCGAGATCGACGCGATGGCCGTCGCCGGGGCGCTCGGCGACTCCACCGTCTCGCTCGGCAACGGATGTCTGTGCTGCGCCGTCGACGCCAGCGAACTCGACGGCTATCTCGACCGCCTCGCCGACCCCGCCGTCGGCATCGACGTCATCGTCATCGAGGCCAGCGGGCTCGCCGAACCCCAGGAGCTCGTCCGCATGGTGCTCGCGAGCGAGCAGCCGCGCGTGCACTACGGAGGGCTCGTGGAGGTCGTCGACGCCGTCGAGTTCGACGCGACCCGGGCGAGGCATCCCGAACTGGACCGCCATCTCGCCCTCGCCGACCTCGTGGTCGTCAACAAGACCGACCGGGCCGACGACAGCGAGCGGATCGTGCGGCTGGTCCGGTCGCTCGCCGACGGCGCCGCCGTCGTCCCGGCCGCCCACGGGCGGATCGACCCCGAGTTCCTCTTCGACTGCAGGCCGGCCACGGAACGGATCGGGCAGCTGTCCTTCGACGACCTGCGGCACGAGGAGCACGATCCCGGCGAACACGAGCCTCATGACCACGTGTCCTGCGACCACGCGTCCCGCGACCACATGTCCTGCGACCACGTGTCCTGCGACCACGCGTCCCGCGACCACATGTCCTGCGACCACGTGTCCTGCGGCGACGCGTCCCGCGACCACGCGTCGTGCGACCACGTGTCCCGCGACGACGCGCCCCGGGACGACACGTCCCGCGCGCACGGACACGACAGCGCGTCTCGCAGCCATCTGCACGCCGGGTACGACAGCCTCTCCTTCCGCTCCGCCCTGCCCATGAACCCCCGACGGCTGATGCGCTTCCTCGACGACAGGCCGCGGGGCCTCTACCGGATCAAGGGATACGTCGACTTCGGTGCCGCCGATGCGCGCAACCGCTACGCGGTTCACGCCGTGGGGCGGTTCCTGCGATTCCACCCCGAGCCGTGGACGGCCGATGACGAGCGGCTCACCCGGCTCGTCCTCATCGGAGCGGGCATCGACGCCGACTCCCTCCACAAGGAACTGGAGGGGTGCACGGACGACGCCCCGCACGCCGACGAGCACGGCATGTGGGGCGTCCTTCGCTACGTGCGGGACAAGGAGGCCGAGACCACCGCCGGCCCCGGCGGCCTCCAGGACTGACCTACACCGGTCCCCCCACGGCCGCCACCGTCTTCGGCAGCGACACGCCGGAGCCGTCCCGGCGCGGGTCGATCTCCGGCAGCTCGGCCGGCATGCCGTTCTTCTGCGCGGCCCGCGCCGGAGCGGCGCCCGCCCAGGCCACCGACAGGCAGTCCTCGCCCTTCAGGAACCGCTGGCAGCGCACCCCGCCCGTGGCGCGGCCCTTGCGCGGGAACTGGTCGAACGGCGTCAGCTTGGCCGTCGTCTGGACCGAGTCGTCCAGCGTGCCGCGCGAACCGGCGACCGTGAAGACCACCGCGTCGACCGCCGGATCCACCGCCGTGAACGAGATCACCTTGGCGCCTTCCGAGAGCTTGATGCCCGCCATGCCGCCCGCGGGACGGCCCTGCGGGCGCACGTGGGAGGCCGGATAGCGCAGCAGTTGCGCATCGTCCGTGACGAAGACCAGGTCCTCCTCGCCCGTGCGCAGCTCGACCGCGCCGACGATCCGGTCGCCCTCCTTGAGGGTGATGACCTCCAGCTCCTCCTTGTTGCCCGGGTAGTCGGGGACCACCCGCTTGACGATGCCCTGCTCCGTGCCGAGCGCGAGGCCCGGCGAGGACTCGTCCAGCGTGCTCAGGCACACCACCGTCTCGCCCGCCTCCAGGGAGACGAACTCCGAGACCGGCGCGCCCCCCGACAGACTCGGCCGCGCCGCCGTGTCCGGCAGCTGCGGGAGGTCGATCACGTTCAGCCGCAGCAGCCGTCCGGCGGACGTCACCACGCCCACCTCACCCCGTGCGGTGGCCGGGACGGCGGAGACGATCAGGTCGTGCTTGGTGCGCCTGCCGTCGGTGTCCTCCGCGAACGGGTCGCCGTTGGTCGTGCGTGCCAGCAGGCCGGTCGACGACATCAGCACCCGGCACGGTGCGTCCTCGACCTGGAGGGGGACCCCCTGGGCCGGGGCGCCGGAGGACTCCAGCAGCAGCGTGCGCCGGTCGGTGCCGAACTTCTTCGCCACCGCGGCGAGTTCGGCGGAGACCAGCTTGCGCAGCTCCGCGTCCGACTCCAGGATCCGGGTCAGCTCCTCGATCTCGGCGGTGAGCCGGTCCCTCTCCGCCTCCAGTTCGATGCGGTCGAACTTGGTGAGGCGGCGCAGCGGCGTGTCGAGGATGTACTGCGTCTGGACCTCGCTCAGCGAGAAGCGGCGCATCAGGCGCTCCTTGGCCTGCGCCGAGTTCTCGCTGGAGCGGATCAGGCGGATGACCTCGTCGATGTCCACCAGCGCCGTCAGCAGGCCCTCGACCAGGTGGAGCCGGTCGCGCTTCTTGCCGCGGCGGAATTCCGAGCGGCGCCGTACGACGTCGAAGCGGTGGTCGAGGTAGACCTCGAGCAGCTCCTTCAGGCCCAGGGTGAGCGGCTGGCCGTCGACGAGCGCCACGTTGTTGATGCCGAAGGACTCCTCCATCGGCGTCAGCTTGTAGAGCTGCTCCAGGACCGCCTCGGGCACGAAGCCGTTCTTGATCTCGATGACCAGACGCAGGCCGTGCTCACGGTCGGTGAGGTCCTTGACGTCGGCGATGCCCTGCAGCCTCTTCGACCCGACCAGGTCCTTGATCTTGGAGATCACCTTCTCGGGGCCGACGCTGAAGGGCAGCTCCGTGACGACCAGGCCCTTGCGGCGCGCCGTCACGTCCTCCACGGTGACGGTGGCGCGGATCCGGAAGGTGCCGCGGCCCGTCTCGTACGCGTCGCGGATGCCGGACAGGCCGACGATGCGGCCGCCGGTGGGCAGGTCGGGGCCGGGGACGTGCTTCATCAGGGTGTCCAGGTCCGCGGCCGGGTACCTGATCAGATGGCGGGCGGCCGTGATCACCTCGCGCAGGTTGTGCGGCGGCATGTTCGTGGCCATGCCGACCGCGATGCCCGACGCGCCGTTCACCAGCAGGTTCGGGAAGGCGGCCGGAAGGGCCTCGGGCTCCCGCTCCTGGCCGTCGTAGTTGGGCGCGAAGTCGACGGTGTCCTCGTCGATCGACTCGGTCATCAGGCTCGCCGCCTCGGCCATGCGGCACTCGGTGTACCGCATGGCGGCGGGCGGGTCGTCGTTGCCCAGCGAGCCGAAGTTGCCATGGCCGTCGACCAGCGGGACGCGCATGGAGAAGGGCTGGGCCATCCGTACCAGGGCGTCGTAGATGGACGCGTCGCCGTGCGGGTGCAGCTTGCCCATGACCTCGCCGACGACGCGGGCGCACTTCACGTAACCGCGGTCGGGGCGCAGACCCATCTCGTTCATCTGGTAGACGATGCGCCGGTGCACCGGCTTGAGGCCGTCGCGGGCGTCCGGCAGGGCCCTGGAGTAGATGACCGAGTACGCGTACTCGAGGTAGGAGCCCTTCATCTCGTCGACGACGTCGATGTCGAGGATCTTCTCCTCGTACGAGTCGCCGGGCGGCTGGGTCCTCGTGCTGCGGCGGGCCATTGCTGCCGGCTCCTTCACGGTCTGCGCGGGGCATGAACGGAATCTGACGCGGACCATTGTGGACCGCCGCACCGACATCCCGTGACCGGCTCCCTCGGGAGCCCAGGGCGGGAGGGCTCCGCACGGCGCCTCCGGCCGCTCGGGACGAGCCCCGCTCCCGCCTCCGCGTCAACCGCGTGCTCGTCCTCGTCCTCCACCCCCCGTAATCCTGGTCTCGCTCTCGGCGTACGGGGCACGGGAACTTGGCCACCCGCGCGCACGCTTGCATACAGTGACAGGACCGGCAGGAAACCGCGGTTTCCCCGACAGTTTCCGCGATCGAAGGGACGTACATGCCCATGGGTCACACGGCCACAGCCGAGGCAGGCTCCGGCGGCCTGACAGCGACCGAGCACCGCCTGTCCAACGGCCTGCGCGTGGTGCTCTCCGAGGACCACCTGACCCCGGTCGCGGCGGTGTGCCTCTGGTACGACGTCGGCTCCCGCCACGAGGTCCGGGGCCGCACCGGCCTCGCCCACCTCTTCGAGCACCTGATGTTCCAGGGTTCGGGCCAGGTCAAGGGCAACGGCCACTTCGAGCTGGTGCAGGGCGCGGGCGGCTCGCTGAACGGCACGACGAGCTTCGAGCGCACCAACTACTTCGAGACCATGCCGACCCACCAGCTCGAGCTCGCCCTCTGGCTGGAGGCCGACCGCATGGGCTCGCTGCTGGCCGCCCTCGACGACGAGTCCATGGAGAACCAGCGGGACGTCGTGAAGAACGAGCGCCGCCAGCGCTACGACAACGTCCCGTACGGCACCGCCTTCGAGAAGCTGACCGCGCTCGCCTACCCGGAGGGCCACCCCTACCACCACACGCCGATCGGGTCGATGACGGACCTGGACGCGGCCACCCTGGAGGACGCGCGGGAGTTCTTCCGCACCTACTACGCGCCCAACAACGCCGTCCTGTCCGTCGTCGGCGACATCGACCCGCAGCAGACCCTCGCCTGGGTCGAGAAGTACTTCGGGTCCATCCCCTCGCACGACGGCAAGCCCGCGCCGCGCGACGGCTCGCTGCCCGACGTCATCGGCGCGCAGCTGCGCGAGGTCGTCGAGGAGGAGGTCCCGGCGCGCGCCCTGATGGCCGCCTACCGGCTGCCGAACGACGGCACGCGCGCGTGCGACGCGGCCGACCTCGCGCTCACCGTCCTCGGCGGCGGCGAGTCATCCCGTCTGTACAACCGGCTCGTACGGCGGGACCGCACCGCCGTCGCCGCAGGGTTCGGCCTGCTGCGGCTGGCCGGGGCGCCGTCCCTGGGCTGGCTCGACGTGAAGACCTCCGGCGACGTCGAGGTACCCGTCATCGAGGCGGCCATCGACGAGGAGCTCGCCCGGTTCGCCGAGGAGGGCCCCACGACCGAGGAGATGGAGCGCGCCCAGGCCCAGTTGGAGCGCGAGTGGCTGGACCGGCTCGGCACGGTCGCGGGCCGCGCCGACGAACTGTGCCGCTACGCCGTCCTCTTCGGCGACCCCCAGCTCGCCCTGACCGCCGTCCAGCGCGTGCTCGACGTCACCGCGGAGGAGGTGCAGGCGGTCGCCCAGGCCCGGCTGCGCCCCGACAACCGCGCGGTGCTCGTGTACGAGCCGGTCGCGGCCGAGGCCGAGGAGACGGCTGAAGGCACCACCGCCGAAGGCACCGCTGAAGGCACCACCGCCGAAGGCACCGCCGGCGAAGGCAACCGCAATGACGAGGAGTCGGCGAAGTGAGCGAGCTCGCGACCATGGACTTCCACCCGCAGCCCCAGCCCGGCGAGGCCAGGCCGTGGGCGTTCCCGGCCCCCGAGCGTGGCACGCTCGACAACGGCATGACCGTGCTGCGCTGTCACCGCCCGGGCCAGCAGGTCGTGGCCGTCGAGGTGCTCCTCGACGCGCCCCTGGACGCCGAGCCGGCCGGCCTCGACGGCGTCGCCACGATCATGGCGCGCGCCTTCTCCGAGGGCACCGACAAGCACTCCGCCGAGGAGTTCGCCGCCGAGTTGGAGCGCTGCGGCGCCACGCTCGACGCGCACGCCGACCACCCCGGCGTCCGCCTCTCCCTGGAAGTGCCCGTGTCCCGCCTCCCGAAGGCGCTCGGGCTGCTCGCCGACGCCCTGAGGTCGCCGGCGTTCGCGGACAGCGAGGTCGAGCGCCTGGTGCGCAACCGCCTCGACGAGATCCCGCACGAGACCGCCAACCCGGCCCGGCGCGCCGCCAAGGAGCTGTCCAGGCAGTTGTTCCCCGCCTCCTCGCGCATGTCGCGCCCGCGCCAGGGCACCGAGGAGACGGTCGAGCGCATCGACTCCGCGGCCGTCCGCGCCTTCTACGAGCGGTATGTGCGGCCCGCGACGGCCACCGCCGTCGTGGTCGGCGACCTCACCGGGGTCGACCTGGACGCACTGCTGGGCGAGACCCTCGGCGCCTGGACGGGGGCGCCCGCCAAGCCGCGCGCCGTGCCGCCGGTGACCGCCGACGACACCGGCCGGGTGATCATCGTGGATCGCCCCGGTGCCGTCCAGACGCAGCTGCTCATCGGGCGTGTCGGTGCCGACCGCCACGACCGGGTGTGGCCCGCGCAGGTGCTCGGCACCTACTGCCTCGGCGGCACCCTCACCTCCCGCCTGGACCGCGTCCTGCGCGAGGAGAAGGGCTACACCTACGGCGTGCGGGCGTTCGGCCAGGTACTGCGCTCCGCGCCCGACGGGACCGGTGCGGCGATGCTCGCCATCAGCGGCTCCGTCGACACGCCCAACACCGGCCCGGCGCTCGACGACCTGTGGAAGGTGCTGCGCACCCTGGCGGCCGAGGGGCTGACGGACGCCGAGCGCGATGTCGCCGTGCAGAACCTGGTGGGGGTGGCGCCGCTCAAGTTCGAGACCGCGGCGGCCGTCGCGAGCACGCTCGCCGACCAGGTCGAGCAGCACCTTCCGGACGACTACCAGGCGACGCTGTATCAGACGCTCGCCGCCACGGGCACGGTGGAGGCCACGGCCGCGGTCGTGAACGCGTTCCCGGTGGACCGTCTGGTGACCGTCCTGGTCGGCGACGCGGCGAAGATCGCGGAGCCGGTCGAGGCGCTCGGCATCGGCGAAGTGAGCGTCGTCCCGGCCGAGTAGGAGGGCGGGTACGCGCGCGTGGAACCGTGGAGGACACGCGCGCACGGCGACGGCGTCCCGAGGGGCCCCGGTGACTGTTCGGTCACCGGGGCCCCTGTCGTCGGTGTTTTGTCCGCATTGCCACGGAGGTTGCCCTTCTGCCCTGTGGGATGCGCTACAAATCCCGGGCTCGGTTTGTCGATCGGGAAAGGCCGCGCTTAGCGTCGGTCCGGCTGTCCGTCAGGCAGTAGGCCGCGTCCGCGGCACCGGACAGTCATCGCCGAGTCCCCGTACGGCGCGAGCCAGGGGAGCCGGGGACCCACCGCAGTCCCTGGGGTGAATCGGGCGCCGCCCGTAGGAGACCTTCCTGCTCCGAACCCGTCAGCTAACCCGGTAGGCGAGAGGGAAGGAAAGGACCAGTCACTTCATGGCGTTCACCTGCGCCGGCGGGAAGCACCGCCGTCCGAGCCGCGTGAAGCGCACGACCACGAACGCCGTGGGTGTCGCGGCGCTCACCACGACCGGTGTCATCGGCACCCTGTCCGCCCCCGCGTTCGCGGCCGGCGACCCCGTCGAGCAGACCGGACTGATGCGGGCCGTCTCGCTCGGCGACTCGGTCGCCGAGACGATCGACGCCCAGGCCGCGGCCCAGAAGCAGGCCGCCGAACAGAAGACGGCCGAGGAGACCGCGCGCAGGCGGGCCGCGGAGAAGGCCGCGAAGGAGCGTGCGGCGAAGGAGCGCGCCGCCCGCGAGGCTGAGCGCAGGCGCCTGAACGCGTACGTGGCGCCGATCCACGGCTCGTACGTCTCCACCGGCTACCGCACCGGCGGCTCCCTGTGGTCCTCCGGTACCCACACCGGCATCGACTTCCACGCCGCGACGGGCACGCCCGTGCACGCGGTCGGCGCCGGCACCGTCGTCGAGGCGGGCTGGGGCGGCGCGTACGGCAACCAGATCGTCATCAGGATGAACGACGGCACCTACACGCAGTACGGGCACCTGTCGTCCATCGGCGTCTCCGTGGGCCAGCGGGTCACCCCCGGCCGGCAGATAGCCCTCTCCGGGGCCACCGGCAACGTGACCGGGCCGCACCTGCACTTCGAGGCGCGTACGACCCCGGAGTACGGCTCGGACATCAACCCCGTCGCCTACCTCAGGGCCCACGGTGTGAACGTCTGACCGCGCGTCCCGATGGGGTGCGGGTGTCCGATGACCTCGGCCGACGGGCCGGGGTCATCGTCGTTTCGAAGGACTGCTGTCCAAAAAATATCCATGGATTCCGGTCCGCCGTCGGAAATTCCGGCCCGCTGCAATAGAGTCGGCTGAACACCCGCCGAGCGGCGGCGTTTCACGGGGATTAAGGCGGAGGTCGGACATGCGTATTCCGGCGCACTCGGTATGCACGGCGATCCGTGATGACATCGTCGCGGGTGTCTACGAGCGGGGCGCCCGGCTCACCGAGGAACTCCTCGCGCGTCGCTACGGCGTCTCGCGCGTCCCCGTGCGCGAGGCCCTGCGCACGCTGGAGGCCGAGGGCTTCGTCGTCACCCGCAGGCATGCCGGCGCGTGCGTGGCGGAACCCACCGAGCGGGAGGCCGCCGACCTCCTGGAGATGCGGATGCTGCTGGAGCCGCTCGGGGCCGCGCGGGCCGCGCAGCGGCGCACCGAGGCCCATCTGAAGGTGCTGCGGGGCCTGGTCCGGCTGGGGCAGGAGCGGGCCAGGAAGGGCAACAGCGACGATCTGCGCTCGCTGGGCGGCTGGTTCCACGAGACGCTCGCACAGGCATGCGGGAGCCCCGCGCTGACCTCGACGCTCGCCCAGCTGCGGCACAAGATCGCCTGGATGTACGCGGTGGAGGCGCCGGCCGACCCCGTGGAGTCCTGGGCCGAACACGGCGGCATCGTGGACGCCGTCGCGCGCGGGGACGGCGAGCGGGCGCGGACCCTCACGGCGCTGCACACCGAGCGCGCGACCGCCGCGCACCGCCTCCGCTTCCCCGGCGCGGGAGACCGGACGGACCGTGTGAGGACTTCGCAACAAGCCGTAAACATCTCGGGGCCTCGGTATTAACACGAGCACCGTATACAAAGAGGGATATTCGACGGGGGCTATTCGGGCTGCCCGTTTTTCGCATGGCCGTGGAAATAGCCGCGTGGGTGATTCGTGTGCGCCTCGGGGATTTTCTGCGCACCCCGCGGAATGCGCGCGCGGTGGTGCCGAACGGGCACGTCCCCCGGCCGAGAGACACGAATGCGGCGGAGCCGCGTCCGCCGTGAAAGCCGACGAGGCTCCGCCGCACCGCGGGGAGGGAAGGGTCAGACGGTCTCGGGAAGCTCCTCGAGCCCCTCGGCCACCAGCTTGGCCAGGCGGTCGAGCGCGGCGTCCGCCCCCTCCGCCTCGGAGGCGAGCACGATCTCCTCGCCGCCCTGGGCGCCCAGACCGAGAACCGCCAGCATGGATGCGGCGTTGACGGGGTTGCCGCCGGCCTTGGCGATCGTCATGGGGACTCCGGAGGCCGTGGCCGCCCGGACGAAGATGGAGGCGGGGCGGGCGTGGAGGCCCTCGGCCCAGCCGACGTTGACGCGGCGCTCAGCCATGTGATGCTGCCCTTCAGGTGTCAATCTTGTCTAGACCAGTTTCCCATACGGTGAGGCGCGCCCGGAAGGGATGCCGGTCGTGTCCCGGGGGCCCGGACGGTTCCCGGACGGTTCCCGGACGGTTCCCAAACGGTTCCCCCGGACCGCCCCGCGCCGGCGCCGGACGCGAGCCTTACCCTGGGGCCCATGCAGATCGCGTCGGACCGGCACGAGTATCCCGCCCACTGGGAGGCCGACGTGGTGCTGCGCGACGGCGGCACCGCGCGCATCAGGCCCATCACCGCCGACGACGCCGAGCGCCTCGTCAGCTTCTACGAGCAGGTCTCGGACGAGTCGAAGTACTACCGCTTCTTCGCGCCGTACCCTCGCCTGTCCGCCAAGGACGTCCACCGCTTCACCCACCACGACTTCGTGGACAGGGTGGGACTCGCCGCCACGGTGGCCGGCGAGTTCATCGCCACCGTGCGCTACGACCGCATCGGCGCCGACGGCCGGCCCGCCGCGGGGCCGACCGACGAGGCCGAGGTCGCCTTCCTGGTCCAGGACGCCCACCAGGGGCGCGGGGTCGCGTCGGCCCTCCTCGAGCACATCGCCGCGGTGGCCCGGGAGCGCGGCATCCGCCGGTTCACCGCCGAGGTGCTGCCCGCCAACACCAAGATGATCAAGGTGTTCACGGACGCCGGGTACCGGCAGAAGCGCAGCTTCGAGGACGGCGTCGTCCGGCTGGAGTTCGACCTGGAGCCCACCGACCGGTCGCTCGCCGTGCAGCGCGCGCGGGAGCAGCGGGCCGAGGCGCGGTCGGTCAAGCGGCTGCTCGCGCCCGGCTCGGTCGCGGTCATCGGCACGGGCCGCGCGCCCGGGGGAGTGGGCCGCAGCGTGCTCGACCACCTCCGGGACGCCGGCTTCACCGGCCGCCTGTACGCGGTGAACAGGGCGTTCCCCGACGGGCAGCAGGAACTCGACGGGGTCCCGGCCCACCGCTCCGTCCGCGAGATCGCCGAGCCGGTCGACCTCGCCGTCGTCGCCGTGCCCGCGGAGCGTGTTCCCGAGGTCGTCACCGAGTGCGGCGAGCACGGGGTGCAGGGGCTCGTGGTGGTCTCCGCGGGATACGCCGAGAGCGGCCAGGAGGGACGGCGGCGGCAGCGGGAACTGGTGCGCCGGGCCCGGTCGTACGGCATGCGGATCATCGGGCCGAACGCCTTCGGGATCATCAACACCTCACCCTCGGTCCGGCTCAACGCGTCCCTGGCGCCCGAGATGCCGCGCCCGGGGCGCATCGGACTCTTCGCCCAGTCCGGTGCCATCGGGATCGCGCTGCTGTCGCGGCTTCAGCGGCGCGGGGGAGGCGTCACCGGGGTCACGGGCGTGTCGACCTTCGTCTCCTCCGGGAACCGGGCGGACGTGTCGGGCAACGACGTCCTGCAGTACTGGTACGACGACCCGGACACCGATGTCGCCCTGATGTACCTGGAGTCCATCGGCAACCCGCGCAAGTTCACCCGCCTCGCCCGCCGGACGGCCCTGGCCAAACCCCTGGTCGTCGTGCAGGGAGCGCGGCACGGGGGCGCGCCGCAGGGGCATGCCGTACGGGCCACACGGCTGCCGCACGCCACGGTGTCCGCCCTGCTGCGGCAGGCCGGCGTGCTCCGGGTGGACACGATCACCGAGCTGGTGGACACGGGGCTGCTGCTGGCCCGCCAGCCGCTGCCGGCCGGGCCGCGGGTGGCCATCCTCGGGAACTCCGAGTCGCTGGGGCTGCTGACGTACGACGCGTGCCTGACCGAGGGGCTGCGGCCGTCGCGGCCGCTCGACCTGACGACGGCGGCCTCCGCCGAGGACTTCCACCGGGCGCTGTCGGCGGCGCTGGCCGACGACTCGTGCGATGCCGTCGTGGTGACGGCGATACCGGCGGTCGGCGAGAACCACACCCAGGACGCGGCGCTGGCGGAGGCGCTCCGGTCGGCCGCGGCGGCGGCCCCGGCCAAGCCGGTCCTCGTGGCGCACGTCGAGATGGGCGGGATCGCGGGGGCGCTGTCCAGGGCGGCCGGCACGTCGCCGCAGGCCCAGCGGAGCGACCTGGCACGGCCCGTGGAGCGGCCGGTCACCCCGGTGGCGGCACCGCCCGGGGCCCGACTCATCCCCGCCTATCCCGCCGCCGAACGCGCCGTCAGGGCCCTCGCGGAGGCCGTCGAGTACGCCCAGTGGCGGCGCGAGGCCGCCGAGCCGGGCAAGGTGCCCGAGTACGACGACATCGACGAGAAGGGCGCCGCCGACCTGATCGGCTGGCTGCTCGCGCGGGACGAGGGACCGGCCCTCGGCACGGACGAGACCTGCGACCTGCTCGCGCGCTACGGCATCCACGTGCGCAAGGCGCTGCCGGCACCCACGCCGGAGGCCGCCGTCGGGGCCGCCCGGGCGATCGGCTACCCGGTGGCCCTGAAGGCGACCGCTCCCCACCTGCGCCACCGCGCCGACCTGGGCGGGGTGCGGCTGGATCTGGCCGACGAGGAACAACTGAGGCGGGCGTACGCCGAGTTGACCGAGCTGTTCGGGCCGCCCGAGGAGACCCGGCCGGTCGTGCAGGTCATGGCGCCCCGCGGTGTCGACACCCTCATCCAGGCCGTCATCGACCCGGCGGCCGGCGCCGTGCTGTCGTTCGGGCTGGCCGGGGCCGCCTCCCAGCTGCTCGGCGACATGGCGCACCGGTTGATCCCGGTCACGGACCGTGACGCCGCCTCCCTGGTGCGGTCGATCCGGACGGCCCCCCTCCTGTTCGGCTGGCGCGGCTCCGACCCCGTCGACACACCCGCCCTCGAAGAGCTGATGCTGCGCGTGTCCCGGCTGGTCGACGACCACCCGGAGGTCGTCGCGGTCACCCTGGAGCCCGTCGTCGTCGCCCCGCACGGCCTGAGCGTCCTCGACGCCACCGTGCGGCTCGGGCCTCCGCCCGCCCGGGACGACCTCGGCCCGAGGACGCTCCCGGTGTACTGACGGACCGATTCCCCGGCGGCCGGCCCGCGGCCCCGTGCATCGCCTCGCCGCTCGAACGGACCGGACGCCGACGACGTCCCGGAGCGGCCGTACCCACGGACTAGGATGGACGTCATGGCCAAGACCAGTACGACGACCCAGGGGCTGCGCGCGGCGATCGAGCGCAGCGGCTACTACCCGGCCCTCGTGGCCGAGGCGGTGGAAGCCGCCGTGGGCGGCGAGCCCATCCGGTCGTATCTGGTCCACCAGGAGACGACCTTCGACGCGAACGAGGTGCGCCGGCATGTGACCGTGCTGGTTCTCACCGGCACCCGCTTCATCGTCAGCCACACCGACGAGCAGGCCGCGGACGACACCTCCCCGACCCCCTACGCGACGACGTCGACCGAATCCGTGAAGCTCGGACGGATCTCGTCGGTCGTCGTCAGCCGCGTCGTCGCCCACCCGGAGTCGTACACGCCGGGCACGCTGCCCCGTGAGGTCGTCCTGACCATCGGCTGGGGCGCCGTCTCCCGCATCGACCTGGAGCCCGCCGCCTGCGGCGACCCCAACTGCGAGGCGGACCACGGCTACACGGGCAGTTCGACGGCCGACGATCTCAGCCTCCGCGTCAGCGAGGCCGGCGACGGTCCGGAGACGGTGCGCCAGGCGCTCGCCTTCGCACAGTCCCTCTCCGAGGCGACCGCGGACCTCACCCGCTGATGGCACTGCCCACCTGGGACCAGCACCCGGAGCCGCTCGCCGTCGGCTCCGCACCCGTCCCCGAGTACGGCACCGGCTCGCTCGCCGACCTGCTGCCCACCCTCGCCGCGGGCATGGAGGTACCGGGCCGGACGGCCGGCATACGGGAACTCGCCGCCGCCGACCGGGCCTGTGTCTTCCTGATCGACGGGCTCGGCTGGCTGCAGCTGAACGCACACCCCGACGACGCGCCCTTCCTGGCCTCGCTCCTGCCGTCCTCCCGCGGCGGCACCGGCCGCCCGATCACCGCGGGCTACCCGGCGACCACAGCGACCTCGCTCGCCTGCGTCGGCACCGGTCTGCCGCCCGGGGCGCACGGCCTGCCCGGCTACACCGTGCGCAACCCGGAGACCGGCGAGCTGATGAACCAGCTCCGCTGGCAGCCGTGGACCTCCCCGCGGGCGTGGCAGCCGTACCCGACGGTCTTCCAGCTCGCCGACGCGGCCGGCGTCCACACGGCACAGGTGTCCTCCCCGGCCTTCGAGAACACCCCGCTGACCAAGGTCGCGCTGAGCGGCGGAACGTTCCACGGGCGGCTGACCGGCGAGGACCGTATGGACCTGGCGGCCGAGCAACTGGCCGCGGGCGACCGCTCGCTCGTCTACACGTACTACTCCGAGCTCGACGGTGCCGGCCACCGTTTCGGCATCGACTCGGACGCCTGGCACGGCCAGCTCATGTACGTCGACCGGCTCGTGCAGCGCCTCGCCGAGCAGCTGCCGCCGCGCACCGCCCTGTACGTGACCGCCGACCACGGGATGATCGACGTTCCGTTCGACGAACGGCACCGCATCGACTTCGACCAGGACTGGGAGCTGCGCGCCGGAGTGGCCCTGCTGGGCGGCGAGGGCCGCGCCCGGCACGTCTACGCCCTCCCGGGCGCCGAGAACGACGTTCTGACCTGCTGGCGGGAGGTCCTCGGCGAGCAGTTCTGGGTGGCCTCGCGGGACGAGGCGATCGCGGCGGGCTGGTTCGGTCCGCACGTCGACGAACGGGTCTACGCACGCATCGGGGACGTGGTCGCGGCGGCCCGTGACGACGTGCTGATCATCGCGTCCGAGCGGGAACCGAAGGAGTCGGCGATGGTCGGCAACCACGGGTCTCTGACGCCCGCGGAACAGCTGGTGCCGCTGCTGGAAGTCCGCACCTGAGCACGGCGCGCGTCCCGTGGCCCAGTAGGCTCACGACGACCCCGCACGCTCCCTGACCCCCGCTCCGAAAGGTCTTCAACTCCTCATGCCCGAGCTGGTGTTCTTCTCAGGGACGATGGACTGCGGGAAGTCGACCCTGGCGCTGCAGATCGAGCACAATCGGACGGCGCGTGGTCTGCAGGGGCTGATCTTCACGCGTGACGATCGTGCGGGTGAGGGCAAGCTGTCGTCGCGTCTGGGGCTGGTGACCGATGCGGTGGAGGCCGGGCCGGGGCTGGATCTGTACGGGTATGTGGTCGAGCAGTTGTCCCGGGGTGGCCGGGTCGATTACGTGATCGTGGACGAGGCGCAGTTCCTGCTTGCCGGGCAGATCGACCAACTGGCCCGGATCGTGGACGACTTGGAGCTGGACGTCTTCGCGTTCGGTATCACCACCGATTTCCGGACGAGGCTGTTCCCCGGCTCGCAGCGTCTGATCGAGCTTGCCGATCGTCTGGAGACGTTGCAGGTGGAGGCGATGTGCTGGTGCGGCGCCCGGGCGACGCACAATGCGCGCACGGTGGGTGGGGAGATGGTGGTCGAGGGGGAGCAGGTGGTCGTGGGCGATGTGGACCGGTCGGCGGCCGAGGTGGGGTACGAGGTGCTCTGCCGGCGTCATCACCGCAGGCGGATGACGAGCGCCGCGGCCCGGGCGGCGGCACTGTCCCCGGACGTGCTGCCGGTCACCGCGACGTGACGCCTGGGCGGCGGGACGGGCTCATCTCGTGAAGCGCGACGCGCCGAGGTTGACCTGGTGGCCGACCATGCCGATCTCGACGCCTTCGGAGGTGGCACGTGCCGACGTGAAGCCGACGCCTTCCGGGAGCCCGACCCGCCACACGACCGATGCCCGTTCGGCACCGGGTATGTTCAGGGAGACTTCCGTGCCCTGGGCCAGGAGTGTGCCCGTGCTGGTCAGGACGGTTCCGTCGGCCGTGCCGGTGACCTTGACGCGTGCCGCCTGACCGGCCGACCCCGGGGCCTGTGACACCTTGACCGACCCCCCTTTGCCGGCCAACCGCGTCACCACACCGGACAGTTCCTCGTACGACAGGGTCAGCGTGCCGGTCGCGAGGTTCGCCTCCGCGTGGCGTGCCGTCAGTGATGTCACCGTCACACCGCGCAGGTCGAGACGGAGTTGCCTGATGTGCAGGTAGCTCCCTGGGGTGTTGGTCGTGGTGTCGACGAGGAACTGCCGCGCCGTCAGCTCGACGTGGCCGAAGTCCTGGGCGAACGCCTGGGTCAGGAAGGGGAAGCCTTCGATCGACACGTCCAGCCGGCCATCGGTGGTGTTGCCGTAGCCGTACTTCTCCTTGACGAGCTGAGCGGCCTCGTCGTTCGCGTAGTGCACGCAGACGCGGTCGGCAACCGTGAAGAGTACGGCCGGCACCACAACCGTGATCGCCAAGATCCTGACCCAGCGACGTTTCATACCGATCCCCCTGCGGTGTCCCGTGGTGACTTCCGTGCCCCGCCTGTGATCAGCGGCACGCCGATCGATCATGCACCAGCGGCTGCCGGGGCAACAGCCCCGCCGAGAACGCATACTCGACCATGTAAGTAGGTCTCGCGGTGGTCCTGGGAGGGAGCGGCAGGGTGAGTGGTGGGGGCCAGGGGCTGGGCAAGGTCGAGGTGCGGCTGCGGTGGGATCCGAGTCCGTACGGGGAGCCGCCCCGGCACCTCGACATCATCGCGGCGACGTACCCGGCGGACGATCCCTACGGCTGGCCGGCGTATGTCGTGCACTACGACAGCCGGTCACCGGACGGCACCATCAACATGATCCGGCACAGTCAGACCGGCATGGGCTTGGGGTTCGTCGAGGTGATGGTGCTGGAGTTCGAGCGGCTGTCGTCCGTCTACGGGCGGGTGGTGGTCGGGGTGGCCATCCACCAGGACGGCGGCCCCCGCACCTTCGGTGACATCGCCCACGCGGGGGTGGTCGTCAACGAGGGATACAGGCAGTTGCTGGCGGACGACTTCACCCAGGTCGCCGACGCCACAGCCGCCACGGTCGCCGAGTTCACCAGGAACGAGACCGGAGCGTGGGACATGCACGAGATGATCCGGGGCTTCGACAGCGACCCCGTGCCCTTCACCGCCGAGATGGGCCGCATCCCGCAGTGATCACGGCCGGTGCCGCGTCCGGTCGTTGGGCGCGTCCGTCAGTGGTCAGTCCGTTTCACCGGCGTGCAGACCGTCTCACATCGGGTCCCCGATGCGGTGGACGGCTGCTGCGTCGGCACGGTCGGTCACGGACGACGTGGGTGAGGCCCGGTGACGTTCCCGCCGCCGGAGTCGCCGCCGGAGTCGCCGCCGGAGTCCGCCGACGCGGTCATCCGGCACGGCGATTGCCGTATCGTCCCTGCCTCGGGCCGTCTCCGCGCGGCAGCCGGTCCGAGTGGCGACCGCGTGACGCCATCTTCCAACGGCAGACGGAACGAATCGGGAGCCGACCGTGCGGGCACGAGACCTGGCAGAGGAGTGCGAGACCGTCGGCGTCGACACCGACGCCCTGGCGGCGGCACGGCTGATGGCCCGACACAAGGCGCCCGCCTTGCTCGTCGTCGACGAGGGAGGCGCGCCGAAGGCGATCCTGCCCGCCTCCCAGATGATCAAGATCCTGGTGCCGGCGTACGTCATCGACGATCCGACGCTGGCCGCGGTGATCGACGAGCGCCATGCCGACCGGCTCTGCCAGGCGCTCCAGGGCCGCACGGTGCGTGACTGCCTGTCGAAGAGTGTGCCGGCGCCGCCCGTGGCCGAGTGCGACGCGACCGCGCTGGAGGTCGCGGCGCTGATGGCGCAGGCGCGCAGTCCGCTGGTGGCGGTGGTGGAGGAGGACGAGGCCGGCGTGCGGCTGCTCGGCGTGATCACGGCCGCTCACTTGCTGGAGCGACTGCTGCTCGCCGCCTCGTGAGGGTTGTTTCGGAGGTGCCCGCATTGCCGGATCGCCGCAATGCGGAGCACTGAGGGCTGCACGTAACGGGCCTGTCAAAGACGCACCAAGGACAGGTAAGGTTCCTCCCGGTGTGCCGGGAAGCCTGGTCGGCGAGCAGGGGACAGTTCTCTCTCTTCCGATCGGGGCGTTTCCATGGTGCTGGTGGTGGTGTTCGGCGTTGCGCTGCTGGTGGCGGTGCTGTTGTCGGGCCTTGCGGCACGGACGGTGCTGTCCACGTCCTTGCTGTTCCTGGTCGGAGGCGCGCTCGTCAGTGACGGTTTCCTCGGCCTGATCCACATCACTCCCGACAGCGAGATCGTGTCGGTGACGGCCGACCTGGCCCTGTTCGCGGTGCTGTTCACCGACGGCATGCACGTCTCGCTGCCGAAGCTGCGCGCCAACTGGAGGAACCCGGCACGGGCCCTCGGCCTGGGCATGCCCTCATTGCCGCGGCCGGTCCGACGGCCGCCGGCCTGGAGGCGTCCCCCGGGAAGATCGTCGTGGAGCTGATGCTCGGTCTGCTCTTCGGTGTCGTGCTGCCCCTGTGCGTCAACGGGCTGGTGCGCTTCCGGCTGCTGGGCGCGGAGCCCGGACTGCAGCCGCTGCTGCCGCTGGCGACCGGCATCATCCTGTACGCCGCCTGCCACCTCACGCACGCCAACCCGTACTTGGCGGCGTTCTCGGCGGGCGCGGCCCTCGCGCATGTCTCCCCGGAGGCGCAGAGGTCCTTCGAGCCGCTGGGGGAGGCGCTGGCGGAGCTGGCGAAGTTCGCGGCACTGCTGGTGTTCGGCGCACTGCTGACCCCGCGGCTGTTCGGCGACCTGTCGCTCGGCGGGTACGCGGCGGTGATCCTGGCGATCTTCCTGATCCGTCCGGCCTCGCTGCTGCTGTCGCTGCTCGGCACGCGTCTCTCCCGGCGGGAGAAGCTTGTGGCGGCCTGGTTCGGCCCCAAGGGCTTCGCGTCGGTGGTGTACGGGCTGCTGGTGCTGCGGTCCGGCATCCCGCAGGCCGAGAAGGCGTTCACGTTGACCGCCGTCTGCATCGCCTTCTCGATCGTCGCCCACAGCTCCACCGACGTGCCGATCGCCCGTGCCTTCGACGTGGAGGACCTGACGGGCGTCCCGGACGGACGCGACGACGCGGACGTCCCCCCGACCGCGGCCCCGCCGGCCCCTGGCGCAAAGACCGGAGGAACGTGAACGACTGGCTCGGCTGGGCCGCGATCGTCGTCTTCGCCGGCGCGTACGCTCTGATCATCAGCGAGAAGATCCACCGCGTCGCCGTGGCCCTCGGCGGCGCGGGCCTGATGCTGGCGATCGGGGCGACCGACGACGTCTCGGCGTTCTACTCCGCGGACTCCGGCATCGACTGGAACGTCATCTTCCTGCTCATGGGCATGATGGTGATCGTCGGCGTGCTGAAGCGGACCGGCGTGTTCGAGTACCTGGCGATCTGGGCGGCCAAGCGGGCCCGCGGCAGACCGTTCCGGGTCATGGCCATGCTGGTCGTCATCACGGCACTGGCCTCGGCACTGCTGGACAACGTCACCACGGTGCTGCTGGTCGCCCCGGTCACGCTGCTGGTGTGCGAGCGCCTCGCGCTGCCCGCGGCCCCGTTTCTCATCGCCGAGGTCATGGCCTCCAACATCGGCGGTACGGCGACCCTGGTCGGCGACCCGCCGAACATCATCATCGCCAGCCGGGCCGGCCTCGCCTTCAACGACTTCCTCGTCCACCTGGCCCCGCTCGCCGTCGTGCTGGTGGCCGTGCTCCTCCTGCTCTGCCGGGTGATGTTCCGCAGGTCCTTCGTCTACGACGAGGACCGCGCCGCCGAGATCATGGCCCTGGAGGAGCGAGAGGCCATCAGCGACCCGAAGCTGCTCGTCCAGGGACTCGTCGTCCTCGCCGCGGTCGTGGCCGGCTTCGTCCTCCATCCGGTACTCCACTACGAACCCAGCATCGTGGCCCTGCTCGGTGCCGGTCTGCTCGTCGCCGTGTCGGCCGTCGAGACGCAGGACGTCCTGGCCGAGGTGGAGTGGCCCACGCTCGCCTTCTTCGCCGGTCTGTTCGTCATGATCGGCGGCCTCATCGACACCGGCGTCGTCAGCGAGATCTCCCGGCACCTGGCGGACGCCATCGGCGGCAACGAGCTGGGCGGCTCGCTCACCCTGCTCGGAGGCTCGGCGGTGCTGTCGGGCATCGTCGACAACATCCCGTACGTCGCCACCATGGCCCCCATCACCAGCGACCTGGTGCGCGACATGGGCGGCGCGGGCGACCACGTCATGTGGTGGGCGCTCACCCTCGGTGCCGACCTGGGCGGCAACGCCACCGCCATCGGCGCCTCCGCGAACGTCGTGGTCCTCGGCATCGCCGAACGCAACCGGCAGCCCATCTCCTTCTGGCAGTTCACCAAGTACGGTCTCGTCGTGACCGCGGCGACCGTGGCGGTCTCCCTGGTCTACGTGTGGCTGCGCCACTTCGCGCTCCCGTGAGAAAAGAGCTGGGGGCCGCTGTCGATCCGGCCACGTGCCGTTCGACGTCAGGGTGTGCGGCGCCCCGCCGCGCGATGACGCGACAGGACCTGACGAGGAAGAACGTGGATCAACTGCTGAGAGTCATGAACTTCAACGTCTCGAGTGAGGGACTCGGTGCCGGTGAGCACCAGAGTCTCGAGCGGCCGTTCGGCTACGACCGTCCCGAGAGACTGTTCGGCTGGGCCGGAGCCACGGCGAGCTGGCCCATGCGCACGGATCCCGGGGGGAGCCGGGGCCTCGACGACTACTTCACACGAGACTTCGCGCGCAACATCGGCGCCGAGATCATGGGCCGTAACAAGTTCGGCCCGCAGCGCGGGCCCTGGCAGGACCATGAGTGGCGCGGCTGGTGGGGGGAGGAGCCCCCGTTCCGCACTCCGGTGTTCGTCATGACGCACCACACGCGTCCGTCGTTCGCGCTCTCCGACACCACGTTCCACTTCGTCGACGGCGACCCGGCCACGGTGCTCGAACAGGCGCGGGAGGCGGCGCAGGGCAAGGACGTCCGACTCGGCGGCGGGGTCACCACCATCCGGCAGTTCCTCGACGCCGGCCTCGTCGACACCATGCATGTGGCGGTCTCGCCGGTGAAGCTCGGGCCCGGACTGCGGCTCTGGGAGTCCCCCGACGAGCTGCTCGACCGGTTCCACCTGGAGGTCGTGCCCAGCCCGAGTGGCGTGACGCACCACCTGTTCTGGCGAAGGTGACGCGAGAACCTCCGCGCTTCCGCCGCCGGCACCTGGACCCGAGGAACTTCACTGTGCCGTCGGGTGCTCCGCCGCCGTCGCCCGGCTCAGGGTCCTGCGGGCGACGAGCGCCGCGTTGAGGTGCTGCCAGTCGGCGGGCCGGCTGGGGTGGAGACCGGTGAGGTGGGCGATGCGGCGGATGCGATAGTCCACGGTGTTGGGGTGGACATGCAGGGTGGCGGCGGTGCTGCGGCGGTCGAGGTCGTGGTGGAGGTATGTCTCCAGCGTGCGGAGGAGTTCAGGTTTGCGGTCGAGCGGCTGGAGGAGCAGGGCGAGGCCGCTGAGCGCTTCGCTGGGGCGGCTGAGCTGGTAGTCGAGCAGTACGTCGGCCAGCCGGTACAGGCCGGGCCGCCGACCGGTGCGGCGGACCAGGTCCACGATTTCCGAGGTCTGGGTGATGGCGGAGGGAAGCGCGGCGGGCGCCGTGACGGCGGCTGCCGCGGTGATGGACGTACCGGTCGTGCGGGCCATGTGGTCGACCAGTTCGCACAGTTCGTCCCAGGGCGGCGCGGCGGTGACGGGCATGAGCGCGGTGCCGCCGGTCGGGTCGAGGGCGGTGAGGCAGGTTTCGCCCGCGAAGTGGTCGAGTGCGGACTGTACGCGGCGGATCTTGCGGCGGGCCGCGATCCTGGCCCGTGGGCCGGGGCCGTTCTCATCCTGGTGCCGGCCCAGGGACAGGCTCATCGCGACGTAGTGCGGCGCGAGGCGTAATCCGGTGCGCCGGGTGAGGTGCTCCAGGGGCTCTCCTGCCAGCAGGGCCGCCATCAGGGCGTTCCGGCCCACCTGCTCCTGGCTGTCGATGATCGTCCGGGCCTCCAGGTAGGCGGCGCTGACGACGGCCGTCAACTGCCGCTGGAAGACCAACAGATGGGCCAGGGCCTCCTGGAGATCCGCCAGGTCGAGGGGGCCGGCCCTGCCGGTGATCTCGGCCCAGCCCATCTCCGTTCCGATCTGGTAGGCGCTGAGGATGGCGTCCAGAGGCACCCCCTCGTCGGCCCGTTGGGCGGCGGAGTCGCGCTGCCGGGTGAGTTCGTCGCCCCGGGGCGGGGCGCGGCGCTCCAGAACGTCGGCGAACAGCCGCAGACTGCGCTGGACGATGTCCGCGATGTCCCCGGCGACTTCTTCGGACGGCAGCTCGGCGTAGGCGGGCAGCTCGGACAGCAAACGCTCCAGCACGCGCTTGGTGAGGTTCGGAACGCGGGCCCGCAGATGGGCGCCGACCGGCCGTCCGCCGATGGACAGAGGTGCGCCGCCACGGTCCCGGTCCTTGTTATGCGTCACAACGTCCCCAGGAGAACTCTGCGTTACCGGCCAGTTAAAGGCCGCCTCTTGCGTCTGCATGATGACCGGCGACACATTCCCCGGCATCTGGGAGCCGCTGTGAACTCTAAGTCGAACGCAGGCGTTTGGCACTTCGTCAAGGCCGGCATCGGGGCCGCCGCGGCCATGGGCATGATGCTGGGCGTGAGCGCCACGCCGGCCGCCGCCGACGGCGGCGGCCGGTACGTGGCACTGGGCGACTCGATGGCCTCCGGCCCGCTCATCCCGGACATCACCGGGCCGCTGGGCTGTGGCCGCTCCACGCACAACTACGCCCACTACCTGGCGCAGTCCCTGGGCGCCACCCTGAAGGACGTCACCTGCAGCGGGGCGACGAGCGAGCACATGACCAAGTCCCAGAAGCTCTCCGTCCTGGGTGTGCCGGCCGGACAGGCACCGCCGCAGTTCGACGCGCTCACCTCCGACACCACGCTGGTCACCCTCACCGTGGGCGGGAACGATGCCGGCCTCGTCGGCGTCGGCCAGAACTGCGTCCGGCTGGACCCGACCGCGACACCGTGCAAGGAGTCCTACATCAAGGACGGGGTGGACCAGGAGGCCCAGCGCATCGACGCGTTCGGCCCGAAGCTCGCGGCCGTGCTCGACGGCATCCACCAGCGCGCCCCCCAGGCCCGGATCCTGGTCACCGGGTACGGCGACTACATCAAGTCCGGTGGCTGCTGGCCGCTGGTGCCCGTGCTGCCCGAGGACGCGGACTGGCTGCAGGGCAGTGTCGACCACATGAACCGCGTGATCGCCGACCAGGCGTCCGCGCACGGCGCCACCTACGTCGACGTCCGCACTCCCAGCGCGGGGCACGACACCTGCCAGGATCCCGCGGACAAGTGGATAGAAGGCTTCGTCCCCACCGACCTCGCGGCACCGCTGCACCCCAACCGGCGCGGCGAGGAGAACTACGCGCGGATCATCGGCCAGGTCCTGTCGGCGGGGGCGTGAGATGGGTGCCGGCCGCCCCCGGACGGCGCCCGCCGCGCTGCTCGTCCTGCTCTTGGTGCTCGCCCCGTTCGCATCCGGCACGTCGTCCGCGCACGCCCGGTCGGCAGGGGACGTCCCCCGGGCCGGGGACGCGCCCGCCCGCGGCGGCTGCGACCCGATCGCGGCGGCCCCCTGCCTGCTGCCCTTCCCCAACGACTGGTACACCAGGGCCGACCCCACCACGCCCACCGGCCGCCGGGTCGCGTTCCAGGCGGAGGCCATGCCCGCCAACCAGGACGGCGAGCGTGCCGACCCCACGGCCTGGAACCGCGCCGACGGCTTCTCACCCGGCTCCGCCCTCCTCGCCCTCGTCCCCGGCCTCGACCTGGAGTCCACCGGTGCCGCGCCGATCACGGACATCGGCCGCTCCCTGGACGACGACGCCCCGATCGTCATCGTGGACACGGCCACCGGCAAGCGGTGGCCGTATTGGGCCGAACTGGACGCGAACGCCCGCAGCGCCGACCGCCAGGCGCTGATCGTCCACCCGGCGCGGAACTTCACCGAGGGCCACCGCTACGCCGTCGCCCTGCGCGGTCTGAAGGACTCTGCCGGCAGGCCGCTGCCGGTGCCGGCTGTCTTCGCCCGGCTCTCGGGGCCCGGCCTGCCGCACGACGACCCGCTGCATGCCCGTCAGCGCGCCCTCAAAGCGGTCCTGAAGGACCTGCGGCACGCGGGCGTCGGCAGCGTCGGCCTCGATCTCGCCTGGGACTTCACCGTCGCCTCGGCCAAGAGCCTCACCGGCGACCTCCTCGCCATCCGGGACGACGCCTTCCGGCAGCTGGGCGGCGCGGCACCCGCCTACACCATCACCCAGGTGAAGGACTTCACCCAGGAGCAGGATCCGCGCACAGCCCGGGAGGTGAACGGAGAGGTCACCGTCCCCAGCTATCTGAACGCTCCGGGCGGCCCACCCGGCTCGTTGTTCAACCGAGCTGCCGACGGCACGCCCAGCCGGCTGCCCGGGAACGTCCAGAAGGCGGCCTTCCGGTGCGAGATCCCGCGCAGCGCACTGGACCGCCCGTCGCGGCCCGCGCTGTACGGGCACGGACTGTTCGGCAGCCGCTCGGAGGTGGGTGCGGGCAACGTCAAGGCGATGGCGAACGAGCACGACATCACCTTCTGCGCCACCGACTGGATCGGTATGGCCGGGGAGGACGTGCCCACCGCCGTGGCCGCCATGCTCGACCTCGGCCACTTCCCGGCGCTCCCCGAGCGCACCCAGCAGGGCATGCTGAACGCCCTCTTCGTCGGCCGGGCCCTCGTCCACAGCCGGGGATTCACCGACGACCCGGCGTTCCGCTCCGCCGACGGCAAGCCGCTGCTCGACGCCGCTCAGGGTCTGGTGTACGACGGCAACAGCCAAGGCGGCATCCTCGGGGGTGCGCTCGTCGCCGCCTCCCCCGACATCCGCCGCGGCGTGCTGGGGGTCACCGGCATGAACTACAGCCTGCTCCTCAACCGCAGCGCCGATTTCGGCCTCTTCCAGGCCGTGCTGGACCTGACCTACCCGGACAAGGTCGACCAGCAGCTGTACCTGGGTCTCGCCCAGATGGTCTGGGACCACGGCGAGACCAACGGCTACGCCGGCCATCTCACCCGTGACCCGCTGCCCGGCACCCCCCGGCACCAGGTCCTGATGCACATCGCGTACGGCGATCACCAGGTGGCGAACATCGCCGCCGAGGTGGAGGCCCGTACACTCGGCGCACGGCTGGTCACGCCCGCGCTGGCAACGGGCCGCAGCCCGGACCGGGTCCCGTACTGGGGCATCCGGCCGGCCGGGAACCTGCCCTACCGCGGGTCGGCCATGGTGGTGTGGGACAGCGGAACGCCGTCACCGCCCACCACCAACACCCCACCCACCGAACCGGCCTACGGCCACGACCCCCACTCCGACCCGCGCAACTCACCCGCCGCGCGACGCCAGAAGGCCGCCTTCCTCGACAGCGGCCAGGTCATCGACGTCTGCGGCAGCGCTCCCTGCACCGCCGCGCCCACTTCCTGACCGACACCCGCCGATCCGCGCGGCGTGCCGCGACCCGGTGGAAGGGCCTCTTGGCAGCTCGCGGTCGTCGAATCCAGCGAGTGGCAGGAGGCCCTGTGTCGCGGTGTCGAGCGGTGGTGGCCCGTCACCGGGACACTCATCGCGTTCGATCACCGGCCAGGTCACAAGGCATCCGCGTCACCTTCTCGGGGCCAGCGCCCTTCTATGTGCAGTCGGACGAGCGCAGCGTGGGAGAGCGGGCCGGCGGGATCGGTGACGTCGCCGTTGGTGGTGTAGTCCAGGAGTACGACATCCTTCATGGCGCGGATCCGCTCGACCAGATCAGCCACGCGGTGTTCGAGGACCCATCGGTAGGCCGGCAGGTAGATCCGGCGCCGGGCCGTCTCGTAGGGCAGGAGCCGGTCGCCCTGCAGACCGGTGCGGTGCCCCTGGACGGGGCCGAACCGACGCACGGTCCGCTTCAGCCCCTTCATCGTGGTGATCCTGAGCTTCGCGGGATCGACGTCGCAGTCCTCGAAGACCTTGAGGGCCTGCCAGATCCCCTCCACGGACTGGCTGGTCACCCCCTGGCAGTAGGGGACCGGGATGCCGCCGTGCGGGTAGAACGGACTCAGCCGCACCCACGGCTCCGGTCCCTTGGAGGTCACATCGACGACCTCTGCGCCAGGGAACGCGGCGGTCAGCGACGCCGTCGCACGACGACGGCCGGCGACATGGATCGACATCTGAGTACTCCTTCCGGCCTAGCCGAGGTAGTCGGCGACCAGGGTGGCGAATGCGTCCGGGGTGACCAGGCGGATGCCGAGATCCTCGGCCTTGGCTCGCTTGGACCCCGCGCCGTCCCCGGCGACGACCAGGGTGGTCTTCTTGGAGACGCTGGAGGAAGAGCGGCCGCCGGCTTGTTCGACGAGTTCGTTCATCTGGTTGCGGCTGAGCTTCTCCAGGGGGCCGGTCATCGCGCCGGTGACGACCACGGTCATCCCGGCCAGCGGTCCGCCCGCACGCTCGGTGCTCTCGTCGTGGTCGCCGGTGTCGCCGTCGGAGGGGATGGGCGCGGTGGCGCCGGGTTCGGTCATGTTGACCCCGGCGGCGGCGATTTTGTCGATGAGCGGGGCGAGTTCGGCGAGTTCCGCGACTATCGAGGGGGCCTTCTCGATGCCGATGCCCTCGACCTGCTGCATCGCTTCCGCGTCCGCGGCGCGGATGTTGTCCATGGTGGCGAAGTGCCGGGCGATACGGCGGGACATGGAGCGGCCGGTACCGCGGACCCCGAGCGCGCACAGCACCCGCGACAGCGGGCGGCTCTTGGCCGCGGCGATGGCGGCGAGGAGGTTGTCGGTGCTGGTGGCCCCCATTCGCTCCAGGCCCAGGAGCTGCTCGCGGGTGAGGGCGAACAGGTCGGCGAGATCGGCGACGAGGCCGGCGTCGACGAGCTGGACGACGCGGGTGTGGCCGAGGCCTTCGATGTCGAGCTGGTCGCGGCCGGCCGCGTAGGACAGGGCGGCCACCAGGTGGCAGTTGCGTCCGTTCGCGCAGCGCCAGCGCTGCTCGCCGGTGTCGATGCCGGCCCCGCAGCGCGGGCACGTCTCGGGAAAGGCGATGGGCCGTTCGTCGCCGGTGCGCAGGTGGGCGACGGGGGCTTCGACACGGGGGATGACGTCGCCGGCGCGGTGGACCATGACGTGGTCGCCCAGGCGCAGGTCGCGGCGGGTGATGTCGGCCGGGTTGTGCAGGGTGGCGTAGGTGATGGTGGCGCCGTCGATCTCGACCGGTTCCAGGACGGCGCGCGGGGCGATGACGCCGGTGCGGCCGACGTTCCACTCCACCTCGAGCAGCCTGGTGATCTTCTCGACGGCCGGCAGTTTGTAGGCGATCGCCCAACGCGGAGCGCGCGAACCCGAGCCTGCCGCCCGCTGGTCGGCGGCCAGGTCGGCCTTGATCACGATCCCGTCGATCCCGAACGGCAGCTCGGCCCGCAGAGCGGCGATCTCCCGCACCCGGGCCAGCACCTGCTCGACGGTGTCGGCGGTGATGCCGGGCACCGCGGTGGCGGCGGTGGTGTTGATCCCGAACGTCGCGGCCCGCGCCATCAGCTCGCTGTGCGCGAGTTCGCCCAGCCGCCCGGCGAGTGCCGTCTCGGTGTCGGGCAGGGGCAGCAGGCCGTAGCCGAAGAACGTCATCGGCACCGTGTAGGCGCGCTCCTTGGCGCGCAGGGTGCCCGCCGCGGCGCCGCGCGGGTTGGCGAACGGCTGCCCGCCGTGCGCGGTGCGCACCTCGTTGGCGTGCTCGAACTGGAGGGCCGTCATCAGGACTTCGCCGCGGACCTCCACGGTGACCGGCTCGGCGAGTTCCTCCGGCAGGCCCTCGATGGTGCCGATCGCGTGCGAGACGTCCTCCCCGGCCGTCCCGTCCCCGCGTGTGATCAGCTGTCTCAGGCGACCGCCGGCATAACGGGCGGCGACCGCGAGCCCGTCGAGCTTCGGCTCGACGCTGAACCGCTCGACCTCGTGGCCTGTGCGCCGGGCCAGGGAGGCGGTCCAGGCGGTGAACTCGTCCGGCGAGAACACGTTGTCCAGACTCAGCATCGCCACCGTGTGCGGGACATCGCCCTCCACGGCGCCGCCGGCGACCTTCCCCGTCGGGGAGTCGGGCAGCACCTGCTCGGGATGGCCGGCCTCCCACGCGGCGATGCCTCGCACCAGCCGGTCGTAGGCGTCGTCGTCCAATGCCGACGTCCCGCCCCCGTAGTAGGCGGCGGCCGCCTTCACCGCGTCCTCGACCGCCTGCGCGTAAGCGGCGGCATCCGTGATCACAGCTGCGGGTGTTGTCATGCCCGTCATCCTGCCTGCCACCACTGACAATTCGAGGAAGCCGGCCTCCGGCTGGTCACCGTCCCCGAGGCATCGTCCCGGCCCTGCGGCGGCAGTCGCCCTTCCTCAGGGTTGATCGCGACCGCCGCCGCGGGGAAACATGACGACCGCGGTGGCGGCGTCCTCGGTCCGCCGGGTCAGGCGTCCGCCCGCTCCCCCTTCCTCCGGTCGGCCGGTAGTCTCATGGGCGATGTCCTCCGACCCGCCACCCGATCCGGAGCTCCTGAACCAGCAGGCGATCGACCTGTTGGGCCGCGCCGTCGGGTCCGGTGACACGGTCCTGGTGGGCACCTGTATCGCGTTGTTCCAGGGCGTCGTCGCCATGACGCCGGAGCACCACCCGCACCGCGCCACCCGCCTGCACAACATCGCCGAGGCCCACCGGGTGCGGTACACGCTGACGGGACAGGCGGACGACGCCGACCGGGCGGTCGAGATCGGGCGGCAGGCCGTCGCCGCCCTCCAGGACGGCGACCCCAACACCGCGCTGATCCTGTCCAACGTCGGCGCGGCCCATCTCCTGCGGTTCCAGGGGGCCGGGCGCCCGAACGACCTGGACCGGGCCATCCAGCTGGCGCACCAGGCGGTCCTCGCGGCGGGCGCCGGCCCGAACACGGCGACGTACCTGTCCAATCTCGCCGCGGGACACCTGCTGCGGTTCCAGGAGACCGGGCAGGCCGCGGACCTGGACCGCGCCATCGGTACGGGTGAGCGCGCGTTGGCCGCCACCCCCGACCGTTCCCCCAACCGGGCGACCATCCTCAGCACCCTCGGCACCGCCCACCTGGCGCGCTTCGAACGGGCCGGCCGTCCGGCCGACCTCGACCGTGCCATCGACATCGGGGAGCAGGCCGTCGCCGTCGACACCGGCGACCCGAACCGGGTGAACGCCTTGTCCAACCTCGCCGTCGCCTACCTCGACCGGTTCCAGCGGACCGGGCGCCCGGCCGACCTGAACCGGGCCGTCGACCAGCTCGAACACGCGGTGGCCGCCACCCCGGACGACGCTCCCGACCGCGCAGCCCGCCTGTCCAACCTCGGCATCGCGTACCGGGAGCGGTTCGATCGGCTGGGGGACGTGGCGGACCTGGACCGGGCCGTCGACCGCCTCGATCGTGCGGTCGCCGCGACGCCCCCCGGCCACCGCCAGTTCGCAACGTTCCGGTCCAACCTCGGTCTCGCCCACAGAGCTCGGTTCGATCGGCTGGGCGACGTGGCCGATCTGGACCTGGCCGTCGCGCAGCACGAGCAGGCCGTCGCCGCCACACCCCCCGACCACCCGGATCAGGGGCCCCGCCTGTCCAACCTCGGTGCCGCCCACTCCGCGCGATTCAACCGCAACGGAAACCCCGCCGACATGCACCGGGCCGTCGAGAGCCTGCACAGAGCGGTCACCGCCGTGCCCGCCGACCACCCGCTCCGCGCGACCGTCCTGAACAACCTCGCGGCGGCCCTGCGGACTCGGTTCGACCGGCTGGGGGACGTGGCCGATCTGGACATGGCCGTCGCGCACCACGAACAGGCCGTGGCCGCCACGCCCACGGACCACCCGGATGTCGCGTACCGCCTGTCGAACCTCTCCCTCGCCCACTGGTCCAGGTTCGTCCGCACCGGGAAGGCGTCCGACATGGACGCGGCCATCGACGCCGGGAGACGCGCGGTGGCCGCCACCCCGGACGACCATCCGGACCGTGCGATGCGCCTGAACAACCTCGGCATCGCCTTCCTGCAACGGTTCGGGCACAACGGCAGCCTGCACGACCTGGAGCGGGCCGTCGCGCAGCACGAGGAGGCCGTGGCCGCGACACCGGCCGACCATCCGGGCCGGGCCATGCACCTGAACAACCTCGCGGTCGCGTACCAGGAGCGGGCCCAGCGCAGCCACGCCGGGACCGACTTCGACCGCGCCGTCGACCTCGCGCTCCTGGCGGTCGCGGCCACCCCGGCGGACCATCCGGACCGTGCGCTGCGCCTGTTCAACCTCACTCGGGCCCATCAGACACGGTACGAGCACTCGGGCGACCCGGCCGACCTGGACCGCTCTGTCGCCCTCGCGCAGGAGACGGCCGCCGCGGTCCCCGCCGACCATCCGGAGCGCGCCCGACATCTGTCCACCCTCGGCCATGCCTACCGGCTGCGGTTCCAGCGGACCGGTGCCGCGTCCGACCTCGACCGCGCCGTCGACGCCGCGGAACGGGCGGTCGCGGCCACCCCCGCCGACCATCCCAACCGGGCGGCACGCATCCATCTCCTCGGGACCTGTTACATGAGGCGGTGGAACAGCGGCGGCCCCCTCGACCGGTCGCGGATCGCCCGGCTCGCGCAGGACGCGCTCGCGGCCACGACGGCGCCTCCGTTCAACCGGCTCCGCGCCTGCTGGTCGGTCGGCCGGCTGGCCTACGTACTGGATGAACTGCACACCGCCCGGCTGCTGTTCGACACGGCGGTGGAGTTGCTGCCGCTGGTCGCGGCGCGGGAGACCTCCGCAGCGGACCACGAGCACCGCCTCGGCGCGAACCGGGGGCTGATCGGCGAGACGATCGCCGTGCACTGCGCCCTCGACGATCCGGGCGGTGCGCTCCGGGCCGGCGAGCTGGGCCGGGCGGTCCTGCTGGCGTCCCGGCTGGCGCTGCGGACCCCCCTCACCGAGCTCGAAGCCGAGCACCCCGCGCTGGCCGGCCGCCTGCGTCACGTCCGCGACGCCCTCAACGCGCCGGACCCTCCCGCCATGGCGCCGCCCGGCGGCCGGGACCAGGACCTCGTCGACCGGCGCAAGCGGCTGTGGGCCGAGCATGACGCCGTGCTGGCGGAGATCCGCCGACTGCCGGGCCTGGACCGGTTCCTGCTGCCGCCGGCGTGGACCGAACTGCGGCCGACCACCACCGGCGGGGCGGTCGTGCTGCTCAACGCCGGCCTGCAGCGGTGCGACGCCGTCGTCGTCACCGCCGACGGGCCGCCACTGCCGGTGCCGCTGCCCGCACTGCGGCTGGCGGACGTCGAGGCGTGGGCCGCCGAGCTGACCGAAGCGACGCACGGCGCCGGCTCTTTCACCGGCGAGCTGCGCCGGCGACGAGTGCTGACGGAGCTGCTCGGCCGGCTGTGGGACACGGCGGTCGAGCCGGTCCTGGACGCCGTCGAACGCCGGGTGCGCGGAGAGGACGGGGCACCGCCCCGTGTGTGGTGGATGCCGACCGGGCTGCTCGGGCTGCTGCCGCTGCACGCGGCCGGGCACCCCGGCCGGGCCGGGGCGCTCGACCGGGTGATCTCGTCGTACACGCCCACCCTGCGCGCCCTCGCCCGTGCTCGCGAACGCCCGGCCGCGACGGGCCTGCGCCGGCTCACGGTCGCTCTCGACCGGACCCCGGGTCTGCCGGACCTGCCGGCCACCGCCGCCGAGGCGGCGAACCTGCACGCCGCCCATCCCGGCATGCCGCTGCTCGTCAACGAACACGCCACCGCCGCCCGCGTGACCGGCGCACTCCCCGAGGCGAGCTGGGCACACTTCGCCTGCCACGCCGGCACCGACCCCGACACGCCGTCCGAGGGCGGGCTCCACCTCCACGACGGCGTGCTGTCCATCGCGGAGATCGGCCGCCGCAACCTCCGGGAGGCCGAACTCGCCTACCTGTCCGCGTGTTCCACCGGACATGTCGGCTGGCGGCACGCAGACGAGTCCATCCACCTCGCCTCCGCGTTCCAACTGGCCGGGTTCCGGCACGTCGTCGCGAGTCTGTGGCCGCTGGACGACCGCGTCGCGGCCGACGCGGCCGACCACTTCTACCGGCTGATGCCGGACACGCCGTCCGCCGACGACGCGGCGCTCGCACTCCACCATGTCATCCGGCGTCTGCGTACCGAGCACACCGGCCGACCGCACCTGTGGGCGTCGCTGATCCACAGCGGGCCTTGATCAGCGCCAGGTCCTGCGGCGGAGCACATCGCGAAACCGATTCCGCCGTATGAGAACTGATGTTCTGTTACAGTCCGAGCGCCGCCCCGGCGGCGATCACGGTTCGACAGGACTCTTGGGGGGGTTCACTTGTCTGAGTACCGTCATGCCCATCGTCATGCCCGCTTCCGGCGGGCCCGCGGTCTGCTCGCCGCGCTGGCGGTCTGCACCGCCACGCTCACCACCGGCGCACCGGCCGCGCACGCGGCCGAGCCGGGCGAACCGTCGGACACCGCTGTCAGACTGCCGTCCAGCACCTATTCACGCATGCTGGTCGACCAGGGCCGCCAGCGTGTCTACGTCACCACGGGCGCGCTCAACGCCACCGTGCACGAACTGCTGGTGTACGACTTCGACGGCAACCTGCTGCGGACCGTGAAGACCGATGCCCTCATCGACCCGGGAGCGATGATGCTCTCCGCGGACGGCAGCATCCTCTACGTCGGCGTGGGCAGCTACATCTTGATGTTCAACCCCGACACCTTCTCCTACATCGGTGGCGGCTGGGTCCGCAGCGACTTCTTCAAGGGGAGGTGCGCCGGGGACATCGTGGTGACGACCGGCGGCACGCTCCGGTTCACCAGGATGACCAGACAGTCGGCCCCGACGGACTGCACCACCGAGCCCCAGGCGCTCTACAGCGTCCTGCCGGGCGGCGACCAACCGGAGAGCATCTCGAGCGAGGTCGACCCGAAGATCGCTGTCTCACCCGCCGGCGACAAGATCGTCGAGGCGTACGCCTACGGGTCCAAGCTGGCCGTCGGCGTGTGGAACGCGACCGGGTCGAACCTCACCCGGTCGGCCCTGCGCGGGTTCGTCGGCCCGAACGACCCGACGACGGTGCCGCGGGACGTGGCGGTGAGTCCTGACGGCGAGCTCGCCCTGGTCGCGGCCGGGGTGTCGGGAACCAAGACGCTGTCGATCACCGACCTGAGCGAAGTGGCGCCCGGATACGGGCCGTTGCCCGACGGCACCAGCTCGACGGCGGTCGCGTTCAGCCCGGACGGCTCGCTCCTCGCGCGCGGTGGCGCGGTCGACGGCACCGCGGCCGACCTCCTGGTCCAGAGCGCCGATCCCGCCCGGGGCGACGCCCCCCGGGAGTACGCCTTCACCGACGGGACGAACGGCGGCGACCGCGTGGCCGACCGCGGACTGGCCTTCAGCGCCGACGGCTCCCGCCTGTTCGCCATGACCACCGACGCCGCCGGGGACGCGTACTGGCTCCACGTCATCAGCAACCCCGACGCGCGCTACCACTCCTCCTTCGACTCCCCGCTGACCGCGCAGCCCGGCACCCCGTACGCCGGCCAGGCAGTGCGGATCTCCGGCCGGCTGCAGCTGAACGGCCCCGCGCCCAGCCGCCCCGTGCAGGTGACCGCTCTCCGGCACGACTCGGACGGCGACCACGCGGTGCCGTCGGCCACCGTGGGCTCGGACGGCACCTTCACCCTGGACGACACCCCGGCCGTCACCGGGCAGGCCACCTACACCGTCTCCTTCGCCGGCGACTCCGCGCACGACCCCGCCCAGGACGCCACGCTCGCCGTGGACGTGGTCAAGGCGCCCACCGACCTGACCCTCGACCCGCCCACCCGGGCGACCACGTCGGGGGTGGAGATCCACGGCACCCTGACCACGCCGGGGGCCGCGCTGTCGGCCGGCACCACCGTCGACGTGCGCAGGGTGACGAAGAAGGGCGTCATCGACCTGCCCGCCGTCGCCGTCGGCCCCGACGGCTCCTTCACGGTGGACGACGTACCGCCCGCCAAGGGCAGCACCCTCTACGTGGTTTCCTACGACGGAGACGCGCTGCACGAGGCGTCGGCGGACTACGTGACCGTCGACGTCACCCCTTGACCCCAGGCCCGGGCCGACCGGCGATTCACCCGAATGCCCGGTCGGCCCGGCTGACCATCGAGAACGTCGCGCCCTCCGGGTCGGCGACCGTGACCGTGGGGCCCAAGGCCGTGTGGCTCTCGGGACGCACGACATGGCCGCCCAGCTCGGTGACCCGCGCGGCCGCCGTCTCGACGTCCGCGACCTGAAAGTACGTCATCCAGTGTGGGCCCCGGTCGCGGGGCAGGGCATGACCGACGCCGTGGATGCCCGCGACCGGACGGCCCCCGATGTGCAGCGTGACGTAGTCGACGTCGGCGGAGACGACCGGCTCCTCCTCGTAGCCGAAGACGGTCTGGTAGAACTTGGCGACGCTCTCCGTGTCGTAGGTGAGCAGCTCGTGCCAGACCGGCGTGCCGGGCTGACCCGTCAGGACGGTGCCGAGGGGGCCGGCCGCCTGCCAGACGCCGAAGACCGCGCCCATCGGGTCGCAGGCGATCGCCAGCCGTCCTGCCTCTCCCGCGTCCAGGGGCCCGACCCCCACCGTGCCGCCGCAGCTGCGGACGGCCTCGGCGGTCGCGTCCACGTCGTCCGAGGCGAGGTACGGCGTCCAGGCGATGGGCAGGTGGCGGTCCGGCGGCAGCTGCCCGATGCCCGCCACGTCGTGGCTCTCCAGCACGGCCCGCACGTAGGGCCCCAGCTGCTGCGGTCCCGGCCGGAACTCCCAGCCGAACAGCGCCCGGTAGAACTCCCGGGTCGCCGCGATCCCGTGCACCATCAGGCTCACCCGGCACGGTGTGCCGGGCGCGTGTCGAGCGTGCGGTGCGCCGTTCCGGCCGGCCGACTCCCGTGCCTCGGTCATGGTCGCTCTCTCCTCGGCCCCTCGTGGCGGCCGTTCGGCCCACGGCCCGAGCAGGCCCGATTCGTCATCTCGCATCCGTTTCGATGCGATGAACGCGGGATGTCCGTCGGCCGTACGGCATGTGTCCGATCCCGTACGCCGGGTGATCGGACCTGTCCGGCGGAGCAGAGTAGCCGGACCTGAGCGAGGCGGCCACCCCGTACGCAAGGATGGGCCCATGAAGGCCATCATCTCCGCATCCGAACTCGCGAGTGACCTGGCGGGAGCGCGACCCCCCACGCTCCTGGACGTCCGCTGGCAGCTGACCGCCGCGAAGGCGGCGGGCGCCGCGCCCTTCGACGGCCGCGCCGAGTACGCGGCAGGGCACATCCCCGGCGCCGTCTTCGTGGACCTGGACGCCGACCTCGCGGACCCCCCCGGCCGCGCCGGACGGCATCCGCTGCCCGACACGGAGCGTTTCGGCGCCGCCGTGCGGGCCGCCGGCGTCCGCGCGGACCGGCCGGTCGTCGTCTACGACGGCGGGCAGTGCTGGGCCGCCGCCCGCGCGTGGTGGATGCTGCGCTGGACGGGTCACCCGGACGTGCGAGTGCTCGACGGCGGGCTGGCCACCTGGGACGGACCGGTGACATCGGGGACGGAGGAGGCCGTCCCGGGTGACTTCCGGCCCGTGCCGGGCGCGCTGCGGCTCCTGGACGCCGACGGTGCCGCGGCGCTGGCCCGCACGGGGGTGCTCCTGGACGCGCGGGCCGGTGAGCGCTACCGGGGAGAGGTCGAGCCGATCGATCCCGTGGGCGGACACGTCCCCGGCGCGGTGTCGGCGCCGACGGGGGAGAACGTGGCCCCGACCGGGCGCTTCCTGCCCGCCGCCGAACTGGCGGAGCGCTTCAGGTCGCTCGGCGCCACGGAGGGCACGGAGGTCGGCGTGTACTGCGGGTCGGGTGTCTCGGCGGCCCACGAGGTGCTGGCACTCGCGATCGCGGGAATCCCGGCCGCGCTCTACGTGGGATCGTGGTCGGAGTGGTCCGCGGACGGCAACCGCCCGGTGGCGGTGGGCCCCGACCCGCAGTGAACGGGTGGCCGACCGGGCCGCCGGACGGGGCGTCCGGCTCCGGAACGGCGCCAGGTGCGGGGTCCACGCCGTCGTCGAGTGGACCCCGTCCCCGTGGGCCCGGCTACTCTTGCTTCTTGCGCCGGGTTCCGAACACGATCTCGTCCCAGCTGGGGACCGCGGCTCTGCGGCCGGGCCGGACACCGTCCGCCTCGGCCTGACGGTCCGTCGCACCGACCAACCGGTCGCGGTGGCTGCCCACCGTGCGCGGCATGAGGACGTCCGCGTACGCGGAGCCGGCCGAGGCCGCGGGCGCGGGGGGCTCCTCCGCCGCCGGCTCCTCGGCGGGGGGCTCCTCCTGCGGCTCCGCGGGCCGTTCGGGCACCACCATGTCGCCGCGGAAGCTGGGCACCGCCTCCAAGAGGCTGGTGAGCGAGTCGCGTTCGGCGGTGCTCTCCTCCACGGGCTCGGGCGACTGCGACGGCAGGACCGGGCGCTCCGCCTGGCGGTCCAGGGCGCGGTCCAGCCGGCCCTCGCGCGGCAGGCGGGCGATCCGCGGCACGAAGGGATAGCTCGGCTCGGGCGCCGCGAGGTCGTCGGACTCGCCGATCAGTGAGCGTGCCTCGTCGTCGACGGCCTGGACGAGCCGTCGGGGCGGGTCGTACGTCCAGCTCGCCGAGTGCGGCTCGCCCGCGACCCGGTAGACCAGCAGGACCTCCCACGTGCCGTCGTCGCGGCGCCAGGAGTCCCATTGCACGGTGTCCTTCTCGGCGCCGCGCAGCAGCAACCGCTCCTGGACGGCCTCGCCGAGCTGCGGACCGGCGTTCTCGCCGGGTCGGCGCACGGGTGTCTTGCGGGCCCGCTCGGCCATGAAGGCACGCTCGGCCAGCACCGGCCCCTCGAAGCGGCGCACGCGGTCGACGGGGATCCCGGCGAGCTGTGCGACCTCCTCGGCGGACGCCCCGGCCCGTATGCGGGCCTGGATGTCCCGCGGGCGGAGATGGCTCTCCACCTCGATCTCGATCTGGCCGAGGCGAGGACGGTCGCCGCGCACGGCGGCGCGGAGCCGTTCGTCGATCGGAAGCGTGTACTCCGTGCTGTCCGCAGCCTTCAGCACCAGCCGTGTGCCGTCATTGGAGACGGCCACGACACGCAGTTCGGGCATGGGGACCTCCCGGGTGGTGCCTGCCGACGTCACGTGCGTCGCTGCTTCCGCTAGTCGAGTGTGGCCTGCCCGGGTGCAGCCTGCCACAACCTTGCCGAGTTGCCCGGCGTGTCGGGCACGGGCCCTGCATCGCCGTTATGGCACGGTTACCTATTCGCAACGCTAAGTGACCAACACCGTCACCCTGTGCAACTAGCCCCCTCCCGGCGGTCCAGCAAGGACCCGGACATCCTGGTGGGAGCCCGGGCCCAGGGCTCGCAACAGTACTCCATTCGGACCATGTCCGTGGGTCGGCGCGCCGCCCAACTTCTGGCAAGGGGGGCGAGTTGGTCGTCCGATGCGCCTGTTTCGTGCCCCCCAAACGTGGCGTTCCTCACCTGGTCGACAGAAACGGAACCAATCGCTTCGCCCGCCTCTCCCGCTTCCCGCCCGCGCGGTCCGGCGCCGGGGTGCTCCCCGTGACGTGGCCTAGGAACCCAGCACCCGGCGCAGGTAGGCGTTGCCGAAGCGGCGATCCGGGTCGAGGCGGTCCCGCAGGGCGGTGAACTCGCCGAAGCGCGGGTACACCTCGGCGAAGTACTCCGCGTCGCGCGTGTGCACCTTGCCCCAGTGCGGGCGCCCCGCGTGCGCTGTGAAGATCCGCTCGGCCGCGGTGAAGTACGCCTGATAGGGCGTACCGCGGAACATGTGCACGGCCACGTAGGCGCTGTCCCGGCCGCCGGCGGTGGAGAGCGTGATGTCGTCGGCGGGCGCGGTGCGCACCTCGACGGGGAAGCTCACCCGCAGATCCGACCGGTCGACCATGGCCTTCAGTTCGCGCAGCGTGTCCACCAGGGCCTCGCGCGGGACGGCGTACTCCATCTCCACGAAGCGCACCCGGCGTGGAGACGTGAAGACCTTGTAGGGAATGTCGGTGTAGGTGCGCGCGGACAGGGCGCGGCTGGAGATCTGGGCGATCGCCGGGATCGTGGCGGGGACGGCGCGGCCGACCCAGTTGACCACCTGGAAGACGCCGTTGGAGAGGAACTCGTCCTCGAACCAGCCGCTCAGCTGCCCGACCGGCCGCTCGGGGCCGGCGCTGCGGTTGTTGCGCTTGGTGTTCGTGCTGCCGGTGTGCGGGAACCAGTAGAACTCGAAGTGCTCGTTCTCCGAACAGAGTTCGTCGAACTCGGCCAGCACCTTCTCGAAGGGCATCGGCTCCTCACGGGCCGTGAGCAGGAAGATCGGCTCCACGGCGAAGGTGATGGCGGTGATGATGCCCAGGGCGCCGATGCCGATGCGGGCGGACGCGAAGACGTCCGGGTTCTCCCGCTCGGAGCAGGTGAGCACCGAGCCGTCGGCCGTCACCAGCTCGAGCCCCTTGATCTGGGCGGCTATCGAGGCCGAGTCGCGGCCGGTGCCGTGCGTGCCCGTACTGGTGGCGCCGGAGACGGTCTGCTCCATGATGTCGCCCATGTTCGTGAGCGACAGCCCCTCGCGCGCGAGGGCGGCGTTGAGCCTCTTGAGCGGGGTGCCCGCCTCGACGGTGACGGTGCCCGCCTCCCGGTCGATCCGGCGTATGCCGGTCAGCAGTTGAGGGCGTATCGACACCCCGTCGGTGGCGGCGGCGGCCGTGAAGGAGTGCCCCGTGCCGACGGCCTTCACCGTCAGGCCGTCCTCGGCCGCCTTGCGTACGGCCGCGGAGAGTTCCTCGACCGAGGCGGGGGTGACCTGCCGCACGGGCCGGGCGGTGACGTTCCCCGCCCAGTTACGCCACGTGCCGCTCTTCCCGCTCACTGTGGTGCTCATGGGACCCTCCCCGCTGCGGAACCGGCCTGCTCAGCCGGCGATACCCGAGAAAACCGACCGTGACCGCGACGGCCCCGGACGCCACCGGAACCCCGTACCCGGCGCCCGGCCCGGCCGCGTCGATCACCCGGCCGGCCACGAAGGAGCCGATCGCGACACCGACCGCGAGCCCGGTGGACACCCAGGTCATTCCCTCGGTCAGGTGTGCGCGTGGTACATGCCGTTCGACGAGGGCCATCGTGGTGATCATGGTGGGTGCGATGGACAGGCCCGCAACGAACAGCGCCACGGCCAGAAACAGCAGGCTTCCGACCAGTAGGAGGGGGATCATACTCACGGCCATGGCACATATGCCCAGCAGCCACCTGCGGTGCGGTGTCCCGGCGAAGCGCAGCAGCCCGAAGACGACGCCGGCGACGCAGGAACCCGCCGCGTACAGCGCCAGGACGACGCTGGCGGCCGCCTTGTGACCCTGCTCGTCGGCGAAGGCGACGGTCACCACGTCGACCGCGCCGAAGATGGTCCCGGTCGCCACGAACGTGGCCACCAGGACCCGGAGCCCGGGGGAGCGCAGCGCGCTGCCGGCGGTGTGCCGCTCGCGCGGGTGCGGCTCGGGCTCGGTGGCGCGCTGGGCGGTCAGCCACAGGACGCCGACGGCGAGGAAACCGGCGGCGAGGAGGGGCCCGGCCTCCGGGAACCAACTCGTGGACAGGCCGATGGAGATGATGGGGCCGAGGATGAAGCAGATCTCGTCCACCACCGACTCCAGGGAGTAGGCGGTGTGCAGGTGCGGGGTGCCCCGGTACAGCGCGGCCCAGCGGGCCCTGACCATGGCGCCGAGGCCGGGCACGGCGCCGATGCCCGCGGCGCAGCCGAACAGCAGCCAGTCCGGCCCGGCGAGGTGCGAGGCCAGCAGCAGCCCCGCGGCCGCGGTCAGCGCGCAGAGCGCAGCCGGGCGCAGCACCCGCCGCTGCCCGTACCGGTCCACCAGCCGTGAGACCTGCGGGCCGGCCACGGCGGCGGACAGCGCGAGAGTGGCCGAGAGGGCGCCCGCGAGCCCGTAGCGCCCGGTGCGCTGCGAGATCATCGTCACCACGCCGATGCCCATCATCGACAGCGGCATCCGGCCGAGGAGACCGGCGGCGGAGAAGCCCTTGGAGCCGGGGGCGGCGAACAGGGCGCGGTAGGGGCTGGGCACGGATTCTCCGAGGGACGCGGTAAGGCGCGAAGCATGGCATGTGCCTTACGGGTGGGGCGAGCCCAACGTATGCCCGGCGTCGTGTTCGCGCCAGTGTTCGAACGGGTCGGGCTCCGCCGGTACCCGACCGCCCTCCTGCCGGGCCGCCGCCCGGTGAACTCCCGGCGGCACGGGCGGGCGGCGGGAGCGCGGTCGGCGGCGGGTGGCAGGATCGGAGACATGCCCGACGCACTCGACGCCAGCCCGTACGACGCCCTGCTGCTCCTCTCGTTCGGAGGCCCGGAGGGCCCGGACGACGTGGTCCCGTTCCTGGAGAACGTGACACGGGGCCGGGGCATCCCCAAGGAGCGCCTGAAGGAGGTGGGGCGGCACTACTTCCTCTTCGGCGGGGTCAGCCCCATCAACGGCCTGAACCGCGCCCTCCTCGACGCCCTCCGCAAGGACTTCGCCGGCCACGGCCTCGATCTGCCGGTCTACTGGGGCAACCGCAACTGGGCGCCCTACGTGACCGACACCCTGCGCGAGATCGTCGCCGACGGCCACCGACGTGTCCTGGTCCTCGCCACCAGCGCGTACGCCTCGTACTCCGGCTGCCGCCAGTACCGCGAGGACCTCGCGGCGGCCCTGGCCGCCCTGGAGACCGAGGGACTCCCGCTGCCGCGCATCGACAAGCTGCGGCACTACTTCAACCACCCCGGCTTCGTGGAGCCCATGACCGAGGGCGTGCTGAACTCCCTCGCCGACCTCCCCGAGGACGTCCGGGCCGGCGCGCACATCGCCTTCACCACCCACTCCATCCCGCACTCCGCGGCGGACACCTCCGGCCCGGTCGAGGGGCACGGGGACGGCGGGGCGTACCTGCGGCAGCACCTGGACGTGGCGCGGCTCATCGCCGACGCCGTGCGGGAGCGGACCGGAGTCGACCACCCCTGGCGGCTCGTCTACCAGTCGCGCTCGGGTGCGCCGCACATCCCCTGGCTGGAACCGGACATCTGCGACCACCTGGAGGAGCTGCACGGCGCCGGGGTCCCGGCGGTGGTGATGGCACCCATCGGGTTCGTCTCGGACCACATGGAGGTGCTGTACGACCTGGACACGGAGGCGACGGCGAAGGCCGGAGAGCTGGGGCTGCCGGTGCGCCGCTCCGCCACCGCGGGCGCCGACCCCCGGTTCGCCGCCGCGATCCGTGACCTGATCGTCGAGCGCGCCGCGACCGAGCGCGGGCAGCAGGCGACCCCGTGCGCCCTGGGCACACTGGGCCCGAGCCATCACGTCTGCCCGGTGGGCTGCTGCCCCGCCCGCGCCCCCAAGCCCGCCGCCGCGGGCGCCGACAGCCCGTACGCGTGAGGAGCACCGTGACCGAGCAGACCGAGCAGCCCGAGCCGTCCGAGCCGTCCGACGGGCTGGAGGCCGAACTCCTGGAGATCGCGCTGGACGCCGCCACCCGCGCGGGAGCCTTCCTGCGCGACGGGCGTCCCGCGGACCTGGGGGTGGCCGCCACCAAGTCCAGCGCCATCGACGTCGTCACCGAGATGGACATCGCCGCCGAGAAGCTGATCACCGGGCTGCTCGCGGACCGCAGGCCGGAGGACGGCCTGCTCGGCGAGGAGGGGGCCAGCGTCGAGGGCAGCAGCGGCGTCCAGTGGGTGATCGACCCGATCGACGGCACCGTGAACTACCTGTACGGCCTGCCCAGCTGGGCGATCTCCATCGCGGCCCGCAAGGACGGGGAGACGCTCGTCGGAGTGGTCCACGCGCCCGCGCGCGGGGAGGTCTTCCGTGCCGTCCGCGGGCAGGGCGCGTTCCTGAACGACCGCCCCGCGCACGTGCGCCCGGCCCCCGATCTGGCCCTCGCCCTGGTGGGCACCGGCTTCGGCTATCTCGCCGAGCGCAAGGCACACCAGGCCGAGGTGGTCCGGTGGCTGATCCCCGAGGTGCGGGACATCCGCCGGGGCGGCTCCGCCGCGATCGACCTCTGCGACGTGGCGGCGGGTCGCCTGGACGCGTACTACGAGCGGGGCCTGAACCCCTGGGACTACGCGGCCGGCGACCTCATCGCCCGCGAGGCGGGCGCCCTGACCGGTGGGCGCCCCGGGGACCCGCTCTCACCGGCCCTGGCCGTGGCGGCCCCGCCGGGCCTCTTCGAACAGCTCCAGCGCAGGCTGGACGAACTGGAGGCGTGGCGCGACTGAGCCGGCCGGCGCCGCCTCGCCCCGGTGTGCGGGATGCGGGCGGCGGCCGCCGCGATGTGCGGCGGGGCACGAAGCGGGGCCCCGGCCTGGATCTGCCGGGGCCCCGTTCTGGCGAGCGGATCAGACGCGGATCGCGCCGACCTGCACACCGTGCTCGGCGGCGAGACGGTGCAGGTCGTCGAGTTCGGACTGCTCGACGTCCGCGAGGAAGTCGTCGCCCGTCTCGCGAGCCCGCGTCAGGTCGGACTCGGTCGCCCTTATGCGCTGCAGAAGTCCTGCGGTGAATGCGTCCATGCTGCGCCCCCTCGTCCTGGGTCGTGGGTCGATGGCACGGGGGTGTGCCCTGGAAGGGACGATCACGTCTCCACTGGGTGCCCAGCGCTGCCCCGGCCGGGCGGCGACGGTGCCGGACACCCACGCCCGCCTGGTTGGAAGCGATGAGCGGCCGACCACATGGTGGTGTGCCGGATGCAGAGCGTGATCGCGGGGTGTAAAGCCGTCCTCCCCCCTGTTCCTTCCGTGGAAACCTCAACACCACGAGAAAATTTCGCATTCCTGCGTCCCCGGACCGCCCGCACCCGGTCCCCGCACCTGTCTTACAGCCGGTTTATGGCCGAAAAGGGCAGGATGGAGGTCTCATCCACGACAGACCTGCCCGCGGGCTGCCCGTACCGGGCCGCGCGGGTGGACACAGGAAGGACAGCGACGTGCGCGTACTCGTCGTCGAGGACGAGCAACTGCTCGCCGATGCGGTGGCCACCGGACTGCGCCGGGAGGCCATGGCCGTCGACGTCGTGTACGACGGTGCGGCCGCCCTGGAGCGCATCGGCGTCAACGACTACGACGTGGTCGTCCTCGACCGCGACCTCCCGCTCGTGCACGGCGACGACGTGTGCCGCAAGATCGTCGAGCTGGGCATGCCCACCCGCGTGCTGATGCTCACCGCGTCCGGGGACGTCAGCGACCGGGTCGAGGGCCTGGAGATCGGCGCCGACGACTATCTCCCGAAGCCGTTCGCGTTCAGCGAGCTCATCGCGCGCGTGCGCGCCCTCGGCCGGCGCACCAGCGTGCCGCTGCCGCCCGTCCTGGAGCGCGCCGGGATCAAGCTCGATCCCAACCGCCGCGAGGTCTTCCGCGACGGCAGGGAGATCCAGCTCGCCCCCAAGGAGTTCGCGGTCCTGGAGGTCCTCATGCGCAGCGAGGGCGCCGTGGTCTCCGCCGAGCAGCTCCTGGAGAAGGCCTGGGACGAGAACACCGACCCCTTCACCAACGTGGTCCGCGTGACCGTCATGACCCTGCGCCGCAAGCTCGGCGAGCCCCCCGTCATCGTCACCGTGCCCGGCTCCGGATACCGGATCTGATACCCGTGGCCTCGACCCCCGCACCGCCCACGGCGCCGCCCAAGCCCACGTGGGACCCCAGGAGGCAGGAGCCGTTCCCCTGGCTGCGTCCGACCATCCGGATAAGGCTCACGCTGCTGTACGGCGGCATGTTCCTGATCGCCGGCATCCTGCTGCTGTCGATCATCTACCTCTTCGCGGCGCACGCGCTCAACGTGGGCAGTGACCTGCCGTTCAAGATCGTCTCGGGCCAGGTCGTCAGCGACACCTGCAACTTCCCGTCCCAGACGACGGCCGGCGAGCTCAACGACGCCATGAACGCCTGCGTCAACGAGCAGCGCCAGCACGCCTTGGACAACCTGCTCAGCCGGTCGCTGCTGGCCCTGCTCGGCCTCGCCGTGATCGCCTTCGCGTTCGGGTACGCGATGGCGGGCCGCGTGCTGTCGCCGCTGGGCCGGATCACCCGCACCGCGCGCGCGGTGGCCGGTTCGGACCTCTCCCGCCGTATCGAGCTGGACGGGCCGGACGACGAGCTGAAGGAGCTGGCGGACACCTTCGACGACATGCTGGAGCGGCTGCAGCGGGCCTTCACGGCTCAGCAGCGGTTCGTCGGCAACGCCTCGCACGAGCTGCGCACGCCGCTCGCGATCAACCGCACGCTTCTCGAGGTGCATCTGTCCGACCCCGCGGCGTCCCCCGAGCTGCAGCAGCTCGGCAAGACGCTGCTGGCCACCAACGAGCGCAGCGAGCAGCTCGTGGAGGGGCTGCTGCTGCTGGCCCGCAGCGACAACCAGATCGTCGAGCGCAAGCCCGTCGACCTGGCGGAGGTCGCCGCCCAGGCCATCGACCAGGTCCACGCCGAGGCGCAGGCCAAGGGCGTCGAGGTGCGCGGGGAGCGTACTCCGGCGGTGGTCCAGGGCAACGGCGTGCTGCTGGAGCGGATCGCCCTGAACCTCGTCCAGAACGCGGTGCGCTACAACGTCCCGGAAGGCGGCTGGGTGGAGGTCACCACCGAGGTCCAGCACGGCCAGGCGGTCCTCGTGGTGTCCAACACCGGTCCCGTCGTCCCCGCGTACGAGATCGACAACCTCTTCGAGCCCTTCACACGGCTGCGTACCGAGCGAACCGGCAGCGACAAGGGGGTGGGCCTCGGCCTGTCCATCGCGAGGTCCGTGGCGCGCGCTCACGGTGGTCACATCACCGCGCAACCACGAGAAGGAGGCGGGCTGACCATGCGCGTCACGCTTCCTCTCTGAGATCCTGCCGCCGATCCGGGCTGGTGTTCGCTTCACGCGGAATTTTCAGCTCGGCCCAGCGGTGGGATCCTGTGTGATCGATCACACGGGCGCCTTTCCGGCCATCTACTCTCCGTGACGCTTTCTGCCCGTGTTGGCCCGGGAAAATCCATGTTTTCCAGGGGTCTGATCACGGGAAGTACACGGTGAGATGCCTTTGAAGTGTGGCACGGGGACCGTGTACGGTCCGGTTCGCCATCCAACCCGATCACTCTTGAGGAGTCCGGTTGGGTGTCGATTGAGTAACAGACCTTGATGTGAGGCAAAATCTCCGCCTCGAGGCGGGCACAAGTCCGCCCTCTCACGCGTTACGTGCGCTGGAGACATACGCAGACACCCAGAGGGGGAGAGCGAAATGGCAACGGATTACGACACCCCACGCAAGACCGACGACGACGTCGACTCCGACAGCCTTGAAGAGCTGAAGGCCAGGCGGAACGACAAGTCCGCCTCCGCCGTGGACGTGGACGAGTTCGAGGC
This sequence comes from Streptomyces sp. NPDC007264, assembly GCF_042869095.1. NCBI lineage: Bacteria > Bacillati > Actinomycetota > Actinomycetes > Kitasatosporales > Streptomycetaceae > Streptomyces > Streptomyces sp. NPDC007264. Next base: position 119,713 of record NZ_JBIAFD010000013.1, on the reverse strand, counting down.
CGCGGAGGGCTTGGAGCTCCCGGGCGCCGACCTCTCGAACGAGGAGCTGGCCGTCCGTGTGCTGCCGAAGCAGCAGGACGAGTTCACCTGCATGAGCTGCTTCCTGGTGCACCACCGCAGTCAGCTGGCCCGCGAGAAGAACGGCCAGCCGATCTGCCGCGACTGCGACTGAGGCGGGGTCGGCCGTGACCGGCTCGACCCCTCCTCGGAAGCGCCGCTTCCCACGTCGGGGAGCGGACTCGGGGCCGGCTTCCGGCTCCCACGGCGTGCGTGACGACGAGCGAGGCTCTTCCGGCAGGGGAACAGCCTCGCTCGAACCGCTCCGACCGGCAGACGCCCCCACGGCACCTGGGGGGCCCGTGGTGCCGAGCGATGCCCCGGCACCCCCGCCACGACGCCGTGCGGCCGCCGTCCGGGACGGAATCAGGGAAGGCGTCCGCAAGGGCGGCAGCCGGGCCAGGGAGGGCCTGGCGTATCTCACCGACCGGATCATCGAGACGGCCCCCCGGATACCCGTACGGGACCTCAGGACGCTCCGCGGGCAGTTCCCCGGGCTGGGGCCCGAGGAGCTCGCCGACAAGCTCGTCGCCGGCGCCGCGGGGGCGACGGCCGCGGTCGGAGCCGGGGTCGGGGCGGCGGCGATGCTGCCCGTGCCGCCGGCCATGCCGACCGAACTGGCCGCGGAGATCACCGGCGTCGCGGCGATCGAACTGAAGCTGATAGCCGAACTGCACGAGGTCTACGGGGCGCGGCCGCCCGGCGGCCTCGCCCAGCGCAGCGTGGCCTATCTGAGGTCCTGGGCGGGGGAGCGCGGAATCGACGTGACCAAGCCGTCGACGCTCGACGCGGCCCTGGGCGGGCAGATGCGCCGCGAACTGCGGCAGCAGATCACGAAGCGCATGGTGCGGGATCTGCCGAACCTGATGCCGTTCATGGTGGGGGCGGCCGTCGGGGCGGTCATGAACCGGCGGGACACCAAACGGGTCGCCGAGCGGATCCGCAGGGATCTGCGCAGAACGCAGGTCCCGTGGGAGGCGCTGTCCGGGCTACCGCCGCTGGAGCCGCCGGCCCGCGCCCCGGAACTCGAAGAACTCGAAGAACTCGAAGAACACACACGCTCCGAGGAAGGCGCACGCTCCGAGGAGCGCGCACGCGCCGAAGAACGCGTAGACCATGAGAAAAGCGCAGGCCACGAGGGGAGCGGGGCCCCCGAAGGACGCGGCGACGTCGGCGGATCCGATCACTGACCGGTCTTCCGGTCTCCTGGTCTTCCGGTCTCCTGGTCTTCCGGTGTCCTCTCGCGGCCGTCCGTGACGCCGCCCGCGCCGGGGACGAGCCGGTCGCTACGCCGCCCGTGCCGCCTCGATCGCCGCCGCCAGCCGCTCGGGCTCCCTGGTCGACAGGTACAGGTACGGCGTCGGGTCGGCCGGGTCCGTGACCTCCACCTTGAGCGCCTTGGGGAGGTAGGCGCGCAGCAGCATGAACGCGCGCGTGTCCGCCTTGTAGGTGCGCCAGGCGCGGGCCTCCTCCTGGTCCAGGACCTCCGCGTCACCGAGCGCCGACACCGGGATCCTGGCCTCGCCCGCGATCAGCGAGTCGCCCACCACGCGGATGCGGACCGACCCGTACGAGCTGGCCACGACCGCCGACACCGCCGTGCCGCCGACCAGGCCGCCGAGCAGCGGCAGCGTGCCGAAGGGCAGCAGGACAAGGCCGACGGCCGCACCGACCAGGAGGCACATCAGCCACCAGGAACGGGGCGCGGTGAGGCGTTCTTCGTACGGCGTCGCGGAGAGCTGCATGGACCCAAGCTTGGCACGGTGTCGGCGCCCCGCTCACGCGCGGGTAAGGTCTGCGGCTGTGAGTGGTAATTCCGCAGCTCTGATGCCCCCCGCCGATGCCGTGGCGCCGATACGGCACCCTGACGCTCCCGCCCCGGGCGAACTGCTCGGCGAGCACTACCGGCAGTGTTTCGGCTGCGGGGGAGAGCAGCCCCACGGGCTGCACCTGGCGGCGCGCGCGGGTGAGGGGGTGTCCCTCACCGCCGAGTTCACCGTCCAGTCCGCCCACCAGGGCGCGCCCGGCCTCGCCCACGGCGGGCTCCTCGCGACCGCCCTCGACGAGACCCTCGGGTCCTTGAACTGGCTGCTGCGCACCATCGCGGTGACCGGGCGGCTGGAGACCGACTTCGTGCGGCCCGTGCCCGTCGACACCGTCCTGCACCTGGAGGCCGAGGTGACGGCGGTGTCCGGACGGAAGATCTACTCGCGGGCGACCGGTCGGATAGGCGGTCCCGAGGGACCCGTCGCCGTGCGGGCGCAGGCCCTCTTCATCGAGGTGAAGGTCGACCACTTCATCGACCACGGCCGCCCGCAGGAGATCGAGGCCGTCATGGACGACCCGGACCAGGTGCGGCGTGCCCGCGCCTTCGAGGTGAACCCGTGAGCCGTGGGGCCGTGCAGGTGCTGATCCGGCGCGTCGACCCCGACGTACCGCTTCCGGCGTATGCGCACCCCGGCGACGCGGGGGCCGATCTGCGCACCACCGAGAGCTGCGAGCTGCGGCCGGGGGAGCGGGCCGTGCTGCCCACCGGCGTGTCTGTCGCGCTGCCCGAGGGGTACGCGGCCTTCGTGCACCCGCGGTCGGGTCTCGCCGCCCGCTGCGGTGTCGGCCTTGTGAATGCCCCGGGGACGGTTGATGCCGGGTACCGTGGGGAGATCAAGGTGATCGTGGTGAATCTCGACCCGCGCGAGTCCGTGCGGTTCGAGCGCTTCGACCGGATTGCCCAACTGGTCGTCCAGCAGGTCGAGAGGGTCCGCTTCCAGGAGGTCGCGGAGCTTCCCGATTCGGCGCGGGCCGAGGGGGGCTTCGGGTCCACCGGCGGTCATGCCGCCGTGGGCGGCGCAGCGGGCGGGAATCGATACGCTTCGGTCGTATCCGACCGGGAAGGACAGTGACGTGTTCGGACGTCGCAAGAAGAAGGGTGCCGCCGAGGACGCGGCCGGCGAGGCCGAGCAGGTCGTCGACGGTGTCGACACTGAGGCGGAGGAAGAGGTCGAGCGGGAGCGCGTGAGGCTCGAACCGGAGCCCAGGCCCGACGGCCCCTGGGACAGCTCCGAGATCCGCGAGCCCGGCGAGGGCCGGGTGGACCTCGGCGGGCTGTTCGTGCCCGGAGTGGACGGGATGGAGCTGCGGGTCGAGGTCGCGGGCGACGCGATCGTGGCGGCGACCGTCGTCCTGCGCGACAGCGCCGTCCAGCTTCAGGCGTTCGCCGCACCCAAGCGCGAGGGCATCTGGGGCGAGGTGCGCGAGGAGATCGCCTCCGGCATCACCCAGCAGGGCGGCATCGTCGACGAGGTGGAGGGCCCGCTGGGCTGGGAGCTGCGCGCCCAGGTGCCGGTGCAACTGCCGGACGGCACGGGCGGTTTCCAGGTCGTGCGGTTCGTCGGTGTGGACGGTCCGCGCTGGTTCCTGCGGGGTGTGATCTCCGGCCAGGGCGCCGTGCAGCCGCAGGCCGCGGGGCTGCTGGAGCAGATCTTCCGGGACACGGTCGTGGTGCGCGGCGAGGGTCCGATGGCCCCGCGCGACCCGATCGTCCTGAAGCTGCCGAACGACGCCCAGATGGTGCCGGAGGGCATGCAGCAGGACGAGGGCGCCTCCCGGTTCTCCGGCGGCATGGGCCAGTTGCAGCGAGGACCCGAGATCACCGAGGTCCGCTGACCACCGAGGTCCGCTGACCGCCGTCACGGGCAGCACGATCAGGCAGGCCGCACCCCTGGGCAGGGGGGTGCGGCCTTTTTGTGTCGGGGCCCTTGACCCGGCTTTGGTCTGTACCTATCTTCTCCGGCCATCGAGCGTTCAAAAGAGCGCCCATCGTTCACATACGAGAACGGATGGCTGCCGTATGCCTGCTGCTCCCCCACGTCATCGCCGCGGGTCGCCCGCCGTACTGTTCCTGACGCTGGTCATCGCGCTGACCGGCGGTCTGCTGCTCCAGCCGGCGGCCCGGCGCGCCGAGGCGGCACCCGCCGCCTTCGTCCACCCCGGAGTCACCGTCTCCAGGGCCCAGCTCGACTTCACGCGCGGCAGGGTCGAGGCCGGCGCCCAGCCCTGGAAGGGCGCCTTCGACCAGATGACGGCCAGTGCCTACGCCGACCTCAACCGCACCCCGAAGCCCCGCGCCACCGTCGAGTGCGGCTCCTACTCCGACCCGAACCACGGCTGCACCGACGAACGCGAGGACGCGATCGCCGCGTACACCGACGCCCTCGTCTGGTACCTCACCCGTGACGAGCGGTACGCGAAGAAGTCCATCGAGCTCATGGACGCCTGGTCGGCCGTCCTCGAGGAGCACACCGGCAGCAACGCGCCCCTGCAGACCGGCTGGGCGGGTTCCTCCTGGCCCAGGGCCGCCGAGATCATCGAGTACGCCTACGCCGGCGCCTGGGCGAACGCGGACCGCTTCGCCGCCATGCTCCGCGACGTCTACCTGCCGGAGGTGATCGGGGGCTCCCACTCCAACGGCAACTGGGAGCTGTCGATGACGGAGGCCGCCGTCGGCATCTCCGTCTTCCTCGAGGACAGGGCGTCGTACGACACGGCGATGGCGAGGTTCCGGACGCGGACGGCGGCGTACGTCTACCTCGCCTCCGACGGCGATCTGCCCAGGACGGTCCCGGGGCAGAACCTCGACACCAGGGACAAGATCGTCAAGTACTGGCAGGGGCAGTCCACCTTCGTCACCGGCCTCACCCAGGAGACCTGCCGCGACCTCACCCACACCGGCTACGGCATCTCGGCCGTCTCGCACATCGCCGAGACCAGCCGGATCCAGGGCCAGGACCTGTACGGAACCGACGTCGGCGAGCGGCTGCGGCAGGCGCTCGGCTTCCAGTCGAAGTACCAGCTGGGCGCGGCCGTACCGAGCTGGCTGTGCGGAGGCTCCCTCACCCTCGGCCTCGGTCCGGTCACCGAGGTCGGCTACAACGCGCTGCACAACCGTCTGGGCATCGCGATGACCAACACCCAGACGCTGACCGAGCGGAACCGCCCGGCCGGCAGCAACAACCTCTTCGTCGCCTGGGAGACACTCACCCACGGGGACAACCCCGGCTGACCGCTGCACGGCGCCCGCACGCCCTCGCCGCCGCCGCGCCCTCCCGGGAGCGGCGGCCCCCCGGGAGCGGCGGCCCCCCGGGCATCAGGGTTTCGTCAAGGGCACCCCTCCTCACGCCCCGCGCCCCGCCCGCCGTGATGATGGACCCTAAGGTCGACACGGCGTGCACAGCCGTGACGGGAAGACGATGAGGCCATGGGACGCGGCAAGCTCCGGATCTACCTCGGCGCGGCACCGGGCGTGGGCAAGACCTACGCCATGCTGGCCGAGGCCCACCGCCGTGTCGAACGGGGCACCGACTGCGTGGTGGCCGTCGTGGAACACCACGACAGGCCCCGCACCGAGGTGATGCTGCGCGGCCTGGAGCAGATACCGCGCAGGGCACTGGAGCACCGCGGAAGCCGCTTCACGGAGATGGACGTGGAGGCGGTCCTGCGCCGTGCCCCCGCGGTGGCCCTCGTCGACGAACTCGCCCACACCAACGTCCCCGGCTCCCGCAACCCCAAGCGCTGGCAGGACGTCGAGGAACTGCTGGCGGCCGGGATCGACGTGGTCTCGACCGTCAACATCCAGCACCTGGAGTCCCTCGGTGACGTCGTCGAGTCGATAACGGGCGTACGGCAGCGCGAGACGCTGCCCGACGAGGTGGTGCGCCGGGCGGACCAGATCGAACTGGTCGACATGTCGCCCCCGGCGCTGCGCCGGCGCATGGCGCACGGCAACATCTACGCGCCCGACAAGGTCGACGCGGCCCTGTCCAACTACTTCCGGCCCGGGAATCTCACCGCCCTGCGCGAGCTCGCCCTGCTCTGGGTGGCCGACCGCGTCGACGAGTACCTGACCGCGTACCGCAGCCGGCACCGGGTGTCGGCCATCTGGGGCTCACGCGAGCGGATCGTCGTCGGTCTCACCGGCGGCCCCGAGGGCCGCACCCTGATCCGCCGGGCCGTGCGGCTGGCGGAGAAGGGCGCCGGGGGCGAGGTCCTGGCCGTGCACATCGCCCGCAGCGACGGGCTGACCCCGGGCTCGCCCAAGGAGCCGGCCGTCCAGCGCACCCTGGTCGAGGCCCTGGGCGGCACCTTCCACCATGTGGTGGGCGACGACATCCCCACGGCGCTCCTCGACTTCGCGCGCGGGGCCAACGCCACCCAGATCGTCCTCGGCTCCTCGCGCCGCAGGGCATGGCAGTACGTCTTCGGGCCCGGCGTCGGCGCCACGGTGGCCCGGGAGTCCGGCCCCGACCTCGACGTGCACATCGTCACCCACGAGGAGGCCGCCAAGGGGCGCGGTCTGCCGGTGGCCCGGGGCGCCCGGCTCGGCCGGTCGCGTATCGTCGCCGGCTGGCTGGTCGGCGTGGCCGGCCCCGCGCTCCTCACCCTCCTGCTCACCAGCACCAGCACCAGCACCAGCACCGGCAGCGGCAGCGGCACCGGCTCCGGCGCAGGCTCCGCCCTCGCCAACGACATGCTGGCGTTCCTGGCGCTGACGGTGGCGGCGGCCCTGCTCGGGGGGCTGCTGCCGGCACTCGCCTCGGCCGCGGCGGGCTCCCTGCTGCTCAACTGGTTCTTCACCCCGCCCGTCCACACCCTGACGATCGCGGACCCGCAGAACATCGTCGCCATGGCAATCTTCGTCGCCGTCGCCGTGTCGGTGGCCTCCGTGGTGGACCTGGCCGCTCGGCGCACCCACCAGGCGTCCCGGCTGCGCGCGGAGTCGGAGATCCTCTCCTTCCTGGCGGGCAGCGTGCTGCGCGGCGAGAGCAGCCTGGAGGCGCTCCTGGAACGGGTGCGCGAGACCTTCGGCATGGAGAGCGCGGCGCTGCTGGAGCGCAGCAGCGACGTCGACCCGTGGACCTGCGCGGGCAGGGTGGGCCCGGGCGCGCCGGTCGCGCGGCCGGAGGACGCGGACGTGGACGTGCCGGTCGGCGACCACATGGCGCTGGCCCTGTCCGGACGCGTCCTGCCCGCCTCCGACCGCCGGGTCCTGGCCGCGTTCGGCGCGCAGGCCGCGGGGGTCCTGGACCGCCGGCGCCTCCAGCAGGAGGCCGAGCAGGCTCGCGCGTTCGCCGAGGGCGACCGTATCCGCACCGCGCTGCTGGCCGCCGTCAGCCATGATCTGCGGACGCCGCTGGCGGGCATCAAGGCGGCGGTCTCCTCGCTGCGCTCGGACGACGTCGAGTGGTCGCAGGAGGATCGCGCGGAACTGCTGGCGGCGATCGAGGAGGGCGCCGACCGTCTGGACCATCTGGTGGGCAACCTGCTGGACATGTCCCGGCTCCAGACCGGCACCGTCACCCCGCTGATCCGGGAGATCGACCTGGACGAGGTGGTGCCGATGGCGCTCGGCGGGGTGCCCGAGGGCAGCGCGGAGCTGGACGTCCCCGAGACCCTGCCGATGGTGGCCGTGGACGCCGGCCTCCTGGAGCGCGTGGTCGCCAACCTCGTCGAGAACGCGGTCAAGTACAGCCCTCGGGCAGCGCCCGTCCTGGTCGCCGCGAGCGCCCTCGCCGACCGTGTGGAGGTCCGCGTCGTCGACCGCGGCCCGGGCGTCCCGGACAACGCCAAGGACCGCATCTTCGAGCCCTTCCAGCGCCACGGCGACGCGCCGCGCGGTGCCGGCGTCGGCCTCGGTCTCGCGGTCGCCCGCGGCTTCGCCGAGGCCATGGGCGGCAGCCTCGACGCCGAGGACACCCCCGGCGGCGGGCTCACGATGGTCCTCACCCTCCGGGCCGCGGAGAGCCCGCGCGGGCCCGTACCACTCGCCGAACCGGAAAGGCAGACGACATGACCCGGGTGCTCGTGGTCGACGACGAGCCGCAGATCGTACGCGCCCTCGTGATCAACCTGAAGGCGCGCGCGTACGAGGTCGACGCGGCCGCCGACGGCACGACCGCGCTCAAGCTCGCCGCAGCGCGCCATCCCGACGTCGTCGTGCTCGACCTCGGTCTGCCCGACATGGACGGCGTCGAGGTGATCAAGGGGCTGCGCGGCTGGACCCGGGTGCCGATCCTGGTGCTGTCCGCCCGGCACTCCTCGGACGAGAAGGTGGAGGCGCTGGACGCGGGCGCCGACGACTACGTCACCAAGCCGTTCGGCATGGACGAGCTGCTGGCCCGGCTGCGTGCCGCGGTCCGCCGGGCCGAGCCGACCGGGGGCGGCGAGGAGGACGTGATCGTGGAGACGGAGTCCTTCACCGTCGATCTGGCCGCGAAGAAGGTCGACCGGGGCGGTAAGGACGTACGCCTCACGCCCACGGAGTGGCATCTGCTGGAGGTGCTCGTGCGCAACGCGGGCCGCCTGGTCGGCCAGAGGCAGCTGCTGCAGGAGGTGTGGGGGCCGTCGTACGGGACGGAGACGAACTACCTGCGGGTGTACATGGCCCAGCTGCGGCGGAAGCTGGAGGCGGACCCGTCGCATCCCGAGCACTTCATCACGGAGCCGGGGATGGGGTACCGGTTCGAGCGGTGAGGGGTTCGAGCGGTGGGCGGACCGGGCGGCGTGCGGCGGGGCCGGGAGGGCGGTGACGCGGGGTTGGGCGGGCGGTGACGCGGGTACGTCGGTGTGAGCGTGCCCGGTACGCTTTCGGTATGAGCGCTGTTCCTCGTTCCGAAAAGCCGGTGGGCCGTTTCCGGCGCATGCTGGACCGGCTTTCCTCGTCGCGCGAGGACCTGGAGTCCGAGGAACTGCGGGAGGACACGGAGACCGCGGGCTGTACGCGCATCGGCGACTGCCACGACCGGCAGATCGTCACGGTTACTGGTACCTTGCGCACGGTCACGCTGCGTCCGCGAGCCGGTGTCCCGGCCCTGGAGGCCGAACTGTTCGACGGTTCGGCCGCGCTGGACGTGGTGTGGCTCGGCAGGCGCTCCATCGTCGGGATAGAGCCGGGGCGCAAGCTGATCGCCTCCGGCCGGATCTCGATGATCCGGGGCCGCAGAGTGCTGTTCAACCCGAAGTACGAACTCAGACCGCTCGGACGGGAGTAGCCGGTGACGTCACTCGAGAAGCCGACCGAAGACGCCCAGCACGACTCGCGGGCGGTGACCGAGGCCGCGCTGTTCGAGGCGTTCGGCGGTGTCCGGGGCATGGTGGAGACGGTGGTGCCCGGCCTCCTCTTCGTCACCATCTTCACCGTCAACAAGAACCTGCACTGGTCGGCGATCGCCGCGCTCGTGGTGTCGCTGCTGCTGGTGGTGGTCCGCCTCGTGATGCGCGACACCGTCAAGCACGCCTTCAGCGGTGTGTTCGGCGTCGCGTTCGGCGTGGTCTTCGCGATGATGACCGGCAACGCCAAGGACTTCTACCTGCCGGGCATGCTCTACACACTGGGCCTGGCCCTGGCCTACATCGTCACCACGATCGCCGGAGTCCCGCTGATCGGCCTGATCCTCGGCCCGGTCTTCAAGGAGAATCTCTCCTGGCGCACCCGCAATCCCGGCCGGAAGAAGGCGTACGCGAAGGCGAGCTGGGCCTGGGGCCTGATCCTGCTCGCCAAGTGCGCGGTCCTGTTCCCCCTGTACTGGTGGGCCGACACCGCCCAGCTCGGCTGGGTCCTGGTGGCGCTGAAGATCCCGCCGTTCCTGCTCGCCGTCTGGCTCACCTGGGTGTTCCTCGCGAAGGCGCCCGCGCCGATCGACGTGTTCGCCGAGATGGAGGCCGAGGAACGCGCCGAGGAGGAGGCCCGGAAGGCGCGGCAGGCCGACGACGAGGGGCTCGAGGCCCCCGCGGGGCGGCACCGCAGGGAGTCGTAGGCCCGAAGGCGCGGCGCGTCCGGCGGTCGCCGGTGCACCCTCGTCCGTGCCCGGCCCTCGTTCGTGCCCGGCCCTCGTTCGTGCCCGGCCCTCGTCCGTGCCCCGTCCGCGTCCGGACCCCTGTGCGGGCCCGTGCGTCCCGGCGGGTCCGGTGGAGGTGCCCCACCGAACCCGCCGCTGGTGCACCGGACGGACGCCCCGCGCAGCGCTCAGGCGTCCTCGCGCCGCACCGAGAGCAGCTCCTCCAGCTGCTCCTCGCGCGCCTGGGCGGCCACGAACAGCAGTTCGTCGCCCGCCTCCAGGGAGTCCTCCCGGGACGGGGTCAGGACACGGGTGCCGCGGATGATCGTCACCAGGGACGTGTCCTCGGGCCACTGCACATCGCCGACCTGCGTGCCCGCCAGGGCCGACTCCGGCGGCAGGGTCAGCTCGACGAGGTTCGCGTCGCCGTGGCTGAAGCGGAGCAGACGCACCAGGTCGCCGACGCTCACCGCCTCCTCGACCAGGGCGGACATCAGCCGCGGTGTGGAGACGGCCACGTCCACTCCCCACGACTCGTTGAAGAGCCACTCGTTCTTGGGATTGTTGACGCGGGCGACGACGCGCGGGACGCCGTACTCCGTCTTCGCCAGCAGGGACACGACCAGGTTCACCTTGTCGTCGCCCGTCGCGGCGATCACCACGTTGCAGCGCTGCAGCGCCGCCTCGTCCAGTGAGGTGATCTCGCAGGCGTCGGCCAGCAGCCACTCCGCCTGCGGGACGCGCTCGACCGAGATCGCGGTCGGCGCCTTGTCGATCAGCAGTACCTCGTGCCCGTTCTCCAGGAGTTCGCCCGCGATGGAGCGGCCCACGGCACCGGCACCGGCAATGGCGACCCTCATCAGTGACCGCCCTCCCCTTCAGGCCCCTCGGCGAACGCCGCCTCGACCTTCTCGACGTCGTCCGTCCGCATCATCACATGGACCAGGTCGCCCTCCTGCAGCACCGTCTGCGAGGTGGGCAGCATCGCCTCACCCAGTCGGGTGAGGAAGGCGACGCGCACGCCGGTCTCCTCCTGGAGCCGGCTGATCTTGTACCCGACCCAGGACGGCGAGGCGTGCACCTCGGCGAGCTGGACGCCACCGGTGGGATCCCGCCACAGCGGCTCGGCACCGGACGGCAGCAGACGGCGCAGCATCTGGTCCGCCGTCCAGCGGACCGTGGCGACCGTCGGAATGCCGAGGCGCTGGTAGACCTCGGCCCGGCGGGGGTCGTAGATACGGGCCGCGACGTTCTCGATGCCGAACATCTCGCGGGCGACCCGGGCGGCGATGATGTTCGAGTTGTCGCCGCTGGAGACGGCGGCGAAGGCGCCGGCATCCTCGATGCCCGCCTCGCGCAGCGTGTCCTGGTCGAAGCCGACCCCGGTGACCCGACGGCCACCGAACCCGGAGCCCAGTCGTCGGAAGGCGGTGGGGTCCTGGTCGATCACGGCGACCGTGTGCCCCTGTTGCTCCAGGGTCTGGGCGAGAGCGGAGCCCACTCTTCCGCAGCCCATGATGACGATGTGCACGACCGTCCTTCCGATGTCCATGGTGACAGCTAGGTTCCCTCAGGTTCTCAGACCGCCGCCCAAGCTACACAGGCACGGTGCACGCGGGGCACCCCCGTGCACGTGCGTCGGGCAGCTTTGTCGATCAATCGCCCCTCCGGGACCTCGCCCGGTCCGTGACGCGTGAGGCACATCTCCACCTGTGGGTGGGCGACCTTCAGTTCGACGCTTTACGATCCACTGTTGTGTCCAAACTGACCGACGTGCCCAAGCGGATCCTGATCGGGCGCGCATTGCGCAGTGACCGGTTGGCCGAAACGCTCCTGCCGAAGCGCATCGCCCTCCCCGTCTTCGCCTCCGACCCGCTCTCCTCCGTGGCGTATGCGCCCGGAGAAGTGCTGCTGGTGCTGTCCATCGCAGGCGTCACGGCGTACCACTTCAGCCCCTGGATCGCGCTCGCGGTCGTCGTCCTGATGTTCACGGTGGTCGCCTCCTACCGGCAGAACGTGCACGCGTACCCGAGCGGTGGCGGCGACTACGAGGTGGCGACCACCAACCTCGGGCCCAAGGCCGGTCTCACCGTCGCCAGCGCCCTGCTCGTCGACTACGTCCTGACGGTCGCCGTGTCGATCGCCTCCGGCATCGAGAATCTCGGCTCCGCGGTCCCGTTCGTCGTCCAGCACAAGGTGCTCTGCGCGGTCGCCGTGGTGGTGCTGCTCACGCTGATGAACCTGCGCGGGGTCAGGGAGTCCGGGACGCTGTTCGCGATCCCGACCTACGTCTTCGTCAGTGGTGTCTTCGTCATGATCGCCTGGGGTGCCTTCCGCGGGCTGGTCCTCGACGACACCATGCGGGCCCCGACGGCCGCGTTCCACATCAAGGCCGAGCACCAGGGCCTCGCGGGCTTCGCCCTGGTCTTCCTGCTCCTGCGCGCCTTCTCCTCCGGCTGCGCCGCGCTCACCGGTGTCGAGGCGATCTCCAACGGCGTCCCGGCCTTCCGCAAGCCGAAGTCGAAGAACGCGGCGACCACGCTCGCGATGATGGGCCTGCTGGCCGTCACCATGTTCTGCGGCATCATCGCCCTGGCCATGGTGACCAAGGTCCGGATGGCCGAGACCCCGGCCACCGACCTGATCCACAACGGCGTCGCGGTGGGCTCCGGCTATGTCCAGAACCCGGTGATCTCGCAGGTGGCCGAGGCCGTCTTCGGCAAGGGCAGCTTCCTGTTCATCGTGCTCGCGGCGGCCACGGCGCTGGTGCTGTTCCTCGCCGCGAACACCGCCTACAACGGCTTCCCGGTGCTCGGCTCGATCCTCGCCCAGGACCGCTACCTCCCACGCCAGCTGCACACCCGCGGCGACCGCCTGGCCTTCTCCAACGGCATCGTGCTGCTCGCGGGCACGGCGACCCTGCTGATCATCCTCTACGGCTCCGACTCGACCCGGCTGATCCAGCTGTACATCGTCGGGGTGTTCGTGTCGTTCACCCTGAGCCAGACCGGCATGGTCCGGCACTGGAACCGCCATCTGGCCACCGAGAAGGACCAGGCCAAGCGCCGTCACATGGTCCGCTCCCGCGCCATCAACGCCTTCGGCGCCTTCTTCACCGGCCTCGTGCTGGTCGTCGTCCTGGTCACCAAGTTCACCCACGGGGCCTGGGTCGCGCTGCTCGGCATGTGCATCTTCTACGCGACGATGACCGCCATCCGTCGCCACTACGACCGGGTGGCCGACGAACTCGCCGCCCCCGAGGGCCGCAGCGACGACACCGTGCGTCCGTCGCGGGTCCACTCGGTGGTGCTCATCTCCAAGATCCACCGCCCCACGCTGCGCGCCCTGGCCTACGCCAAGCTGATGCGTTCGCACACGCTTGAGGCGCTCAGCGTCAACGTCGACCCGGCCGAGACCAAGGCGCTGAAGGAGGAGTGGGAGCGGCGTGGCATCGACGTACCCCTGAAGATCCTCGACTCGCCCTACCGCGAGATCACGCGCCCCGTGATCGAGTACGTGAAGAACCTGCGCCGGGAGTCCCCGCGCGACGCCGTGTCCGTGATCATCCCCGAGTACGTGGTCGGTCACTGGTACGAGCATCTGCTGCACAACCAGAGCGCGCTGCGGCTGAAGGGCCGGCTGCTGTTCACCCCGGGCATCATGGTGACCTCCGTGCCGTACCAGCTGGAGTCCTCCGAGGCGGCCAGGGTCCGCGCCCGCAAGCGCCAGGAGTGGAACGCCCCGGGTTCCGTGCGGCGGGGGCCGGCGGAGCAGCGGGCCAAGGAGTCGTCGGCCCCGAAGGGCTGAGACTGCCGCCGCCCGCCCCCACCGGCTCGTGGTGAACGGCCGGACGACACCCACGTAGACTGGTGGGCTGTTGTCCGGCCGCGTCGCTTCGCAGCCGCCCCCTTTCCGCACCCCTCTCGTACCTGGAGCCGTCCCGCCATGCAGGCAGAACCGAAGAAGTCGCTGGTGGGGGAGGAGTACGAGGTCGAGATCGGCCCTGTCGCCCACGGCGGTCACTGCATCGCCCGTACGGACGCGGGCCAGGTCCTCTTCGTGCGGCACACGCTGCCCGGGGAACGGGTCGTGGCGCGGGTGACCGACGGTGAGGAAGGGGACCGTTTCCTGCGGGCGGACGCGGTGCGGGTGCTGCAGGCGTCGAAGGACCGCATCGAGGCGCCGTGCCAGTACGCGGGGCCCGGCCGCTGTGGCGGCTGCGACTGGCAGCACGCCAAGCCGGGCGCGCAGCGCCGGCTGAAGGGCGAGGTGATCGCCGAGCAGCTGAGCCGGCTCGCGGGCCTCACGCCGGAGGAGGCGGGCTGGGACGGCACGGTGGTGCCGGCGGAGGGCGACAAGCTGCCGGCCGGCGAGGTGCCGAAGTGGCGTACGCGGGTGCAGTACGCGGTGGACGTGTCCGGCAGGGCGGGCCTGCGCCGGCACCGCTCGCACGAGGTGGAGCCGGTCGACCACTGCATGATCGCCGCCGAGGGCGTCAGCGAGCTGGGCATCGAGAAGCGGGACTGGACGGGCATGGACTCCGTCGAGGCGATCGCGGCGACGGGCTCGCAGGACCGGCAGGTCATCCTGACGCCGAAGCCGGGCGCACGGCTGCCGCTGGTCGAGCTGGACCGCCCGGTGTCGGTGCTGCGGGTCGACGAGAGGACCGGTGGGGTGCACCGCGTCCACGGCCGCCCCTTCGTCCGCGAACGCGCCGACGGCCGCACGTACCGCGTCGGCAACGGCGGTTTCTGGCAGGTCCACCCGAGGGCGGCGGACACCCTCGTCACGGCGGTGATGCAGGGCCTGCTGCCGCGCAGGGGCGAGACGGCGCTCGACCTGTACTGCGGTGTCGGCCTGTTCGCCGGAGCGCTCGCCGACCGGCTCGGCGAGCAGGGCGCCGTCCTCGGCATCGAGTCCGGCAAGCGCGCCGTCGAGGACGCCCGGCACAACCTGGCCGACTTCGACCGCGTCCGCATCGAACAGGGCAAGGTCGAACCGGACCTCCCGCGCACCGGCATCACGGAGGTCGACCTGATCGTCCTGGACCCGCCGCGCGCGGGCGCGGGCCGCAGGACGGTGGCCCATCTGACGACCTTGGGGGCGCGCAGGATCGCCTACGTCGCCTGCGACCCGGCGGCGCTCGCACGGGACCTGGGGTACTTCCGGGACGGCGGGTATCGGGTGCGGACGCTGCGGGCGTTCGACCTGTTTCCGATGACGCATCATGTGGAGTGCGTGGCGATTCTGGAGCCCGCTGCAAAAAGCCTCTGACCTGCATGTTCTCCTGGATGCCAAGGCGCGCCAAGAATCGTCGACCTGTCTTTCCAAATGCACGACGTGAAGCGCGTGGTCTGCTGACGAATGCCGTCTGACCTGGCGTTCCAGATGACGTACCGGGACGGCGGTGCGGTCGTCCCTTCTCTTGGGACGAAGGGAGGGCGACCGTCTCGACGCTCAGTTGACGCTCGTTCATGGCGTAGCGCGGGCGGCGGACGCTCACGGCGGAGCCGCGTACCTCAGCATCGGGAACGCGCCGACCGCCCCCCGTCTGCGATCTCGTGCGGGGGGAACGGACGGATACTGCCCGCCCGTCGAACAGCATTCCCGCGCCATGGTGGCCGGCGACCTCCGTTCCGCGCGGTTGCAGCGGATCATGACCGCCCTCGGTCCCGGCGGTGAGCCCGCGCTGCGGGCCTGTTACGCGGTCAGGGAACGGCCCGTCCAGGACTGAGACGCGCACCGGGGCTGCCGTGTACGTGACCGCCCGCACTCGTCGACGGTGCCGCCCTGCTCCTCGGCGGGCGGGAACGGGGCGGGAACGGGACGGGAAGGCCGGGGGTGACGATGGCGGAGGCACACACACCACGTCTCCACTGTGCGGGGCGGGTTCATGGTCGTCGGGCTTCGGGGGCGGCGGTTCCGCGGTGAGCTTCCTTCGGGGGCACGCGTGCCTGTCTTGTCGAGCGTGAGCTCGAAAAGTTCGATGAGGGAGCTGTCTATGCCGGACATCGTTCTGGATCGATTTCACTCCGATGCGTGGCGCATTGAGCCGACGGGCGGGGAGGCCACCGCCGCCCCGGAGGAGAAGTACCTGGGGCACCTCGCCGACCTCGCCGAGGTGCTCGGTGAGCACCTCGGCGAGGTCGCGGTCCGTTCGATCGGCGACCGCTGGGAAGAGAGCGCGCTGGACGGGGCGGATCTTCTGGTCCTCACGCTGCCCAGGGACGACGAACCGCCGCTGACCGACGAGGACCTGGTGATGCTGCGTGGCCATCTCGCCGCGGGCCGGGGCTTGTTGCTCCTCGGTGGTGCCACGGCCGAGAACGCGCCCCGGCCGCTTGACGACCTGGTGCCCGGGCTGGTGCTCGAGCCCGGTTTCGTGTCCGTCCGCCAGGCGCCGCCGACCAGCCACCTCCTGACCTATTCCGTCTCCGCCGACGTGCTGCCGGGCCACCCGGTGACCGAGGGCGTCGAGGAACTGTACTTCCACCGCGCACAGGGCCTGTCCGTCACCGGCTCCGCCGTCACCGGGATCGCCGCCCGGGACGGGAGCCTGCTGGCCGTGGCCGGCCAGGTCGGCGGGGGGCGGCTCGTCGTCGTGGGCAGCGGCGAGCTGTTCGCCCTGCCCTTCCTGGGGCGTGCCGACAACGCCCGGTTCCTGATCAACACCCTCGGCTGGCTGCTCACCGGCCAGCCCGCCCCGGCCGGCTCCGAGATGGCCAAGGCGGTCACGCACGAACGCTGCTTCACGGTCCGCTCGTTCTCCCCGGAGGAGGACCTGGCGCTGATCGACGGCCCCCACGTCGTCGACGCGCGGCCCTACCGGTCCCTGCTGGAGCGGATCGGCGGGGGCGTCCTGCCCGACCCCTACCGCGACCAGGCGGCCTTCCTGGTCGAGGCGGAGCTGCGCTTCGACGAGATGCCGCGCGTGATCAGGGAGGCGGTGACCACCTTCCGGCACCGGTCCAACGACTACGAGGGCCTGCTCGTCCGCGGTCTGCCGGTGGACGCCGACCTGCCCGCGACCCCCGCCGACCCGGGGCGCCAGGTCGACAAGTCCACCTGGCTGAGCGAGCTGTGGCTGGCCGGCTTCGCCTCCGCGCTGGGCTTCCCGCTCGCCTACCTCCAGGAGAAGCACGGGCTGCTGTTCCAGAACGTGGCCCCCACGCCGCACAACGCCGCCAACCTCTCCTCGGAGAGTTCCGCGATCCTGCTGGACTTCCACACCGAGACGGCGTTCCACCCGCACATGCCGGACTTCCTCATGCTGCACTGCCTGCGCAACGACCACGAGGGCGTCGCGAAGACCATCATGGCGAGCGTGCGGATGGCGCTGCCCCACCTGAGCCTGGCGGACCGCTGCGAGCTGTTCGTCCCGCAGTTCCGCACCGGGGTGGACTTCTCCTTCGGCAGTGCCAACGGCGTGCAGGGCAACGGTCCGACGCTGCCGGTCCTGTACGGCAATCCGTACGACCCGTACATGACCTTCGACCTCGATCTGATGGTCGGCGACACGCCGCACGCGCAGCAGGCGCTGGAGGCACTGCGGGGTGCCGTCAACAAGGTGCGGCGCTGGGTCCGCCTGTCGCCGGGCGACCTGCTGATCGTCAACAACCGGCGTGCCGTCCACGCGCGTTCGGAGTTCCCCGCCCGGTTCGACGGCCGGGACCGCTGGCTGCAGCGGGTGTGCCTGGTGAGCGACCCGGTGCCGTCGGCGGCCGACCGGCGTGGCAGTGGGCGCGTGGTCGAGACGGCGTTCGCCGTCTGACGCGGGCCGCCTGGCCCCGGCCTCCTGGGCCCTTGGGCTCCGGGCCACCCGAGCCGCGGGCCGGCCCGGCCCGCCCGGACCGTCCAGGCCCGGCGGCCCATCCGGACCACCCGGCCCATCCGGACCACCCGGCCCATCCGGACCACCCGGCCTAGCCGGACCCCGCGCCACCGAGCGTGCGCGGGCCCGCCCCGGCCATCGGAGCCACCGCGCCACCCGGCCACCATCGCGCCATCGCGCCATCGCGCCCCCACGTGCCAAGGCGCCGAGGCGCCCGGCCGGGGGCGGGGCCTTCCGAGACCGACTACTGATTGAGGAGCCGAACAGTGATCGAGTCGTTCATCGACTTGTTCGAGAAGCATGTGGCGGCCACACCGCACGCGACGGCAGTCGTGTCCGCGACAGGCACGCTCAGCTACCAGGACCTCGACGCTCTGGCCTGCCGTCAGGCGCACGAGCTGGCCGACCGGGGCGTGCGTCCCGGGGAGCTGGTCGGTGTCTACGCCCTGCCCGGATCGGCGATGATCGCCTCGATCCTGGGCGTGCTCAAAGCGGGCGCCGCCTACGTGCCGCTCGATCCCGAATACCCCGAGCAGCGCCTCGACTACCTGATCGAGGACTCCGGGATGTCCGCGGTGCTCGCCGAAGACCGCCTGGCGGCCCGCCTGTCCGGCCGGGACCTGCCCGTGGTGGCAGTCGCCAGCGCGGTCGAGGCGGAGTCCGCCCCGGCCGTCGAGACGGCCCGCCGAGGCCCGAACGACCTCGTCTACGTCATCTACACCTCCGGATCGACCGGCCGCCCCAAGGGCGTCCGGGTCACCGAGTCCAACATCGCGAACCTGCTGCACGCCGTGGGTGAGGGCTACAAGCTCTCCTCCCGCGACGTCACGATCTTCACCCACTCCTTCACCTTCGACGCCTCGGTGCTGGAGGTCTTCGCCCCCCTCGCGTACGGGGCGAAGCTGGTCGTCGCGGCCGCCGAGGAGCGCCGCGACGCGGCGAAGCTCGTCGCGGCGGTCAAGCGGCACGGCGTGACGATCTGGGACATGGTCCCGGCCATGCTCGCTCAGGTCGTCGATCTGCCGGAGTTCCCCGCCGCCTGTGCGACCCTGCGGCTGGCGATCTCCGGCGCGGACGTGCTGCCGCGCGGATTGGCCCACCGGTTCCTGACCCTCGCGCCCTGGTGCGAACTGCAGAACCAGTACGGCCCCACCGAGGCCACCGTCATCACCACCGTGTGGTCCTGCAACGCCGACGCGGAGGCCGGGCCGGTGCCGATCGGCTTCCCGATCGCCGGCGCGTCCGTGCACGTCCTGGACGACGCGCTCGCCCCGGTCGGGCAGGGCGAGATCGGCGAGATCTACATCGGCGGCGCCGGCGTCACCGTCGGCTACCACAACCGGCCGGAGCTCACCGAGGAACGCTTCGTCACCGACCCGCGCGGCGAGCGCCTCTACCGTACCGGCGACCTCGGACGCCTGCGCGCGGACGGCGCGCTGGAGTTCCAGGGCCGCGCCGATCGGCAGCTGGCCGTCCGCGGCTTCCGCGTCGAGCCCGGCGAGATCGAGGACGCGCTCTGCGCCGACCCGGCCGTGCAGGCCGCGGCGGTCACCACCCGCGGCAGCGGCAACGACGTGCTGCTGGTCGCCTACGTCACCCCGGTCGCCGACGGGACGATCCTGGTCCCCGCCCTCCGGGAGCGCGTTCGCGAGGCCCTCCCGGAGCACCTGCGGCCCAACGCCTACGTCGTCATGGACAAGCTGCCGCTCGGGATCAGCGGCAAGGTGGACCTGCGCGCGCTGCCCGCCCCGCCCTCCGTCCGCCCCGAGCTGTCGGTGCCGTACGCGGCGCCGGGCGACCAGGACGAGCAGCAGGTGGCCGCCACGGTGGCGCGGACCCTCGGTCTGGACGAGGTCGGCGTCAACGACAACTTCTTCGAGCTCGGTGCGCACTCCCTGCTCGTCACGAAGATCGTCACGCGGGTGCGGGCCGAGTTCCAGACCGACATCCCGGTGTCGGTCGTGTTCGAGCACCCGACCGTGGCCGGGCTGGTGGCCTGGCTGCGCGCCAACGCCGACTCTGCCACGAAGGTCCAGGGCCCGACCCGGGCCGAGCGGAGCGGGCCGATCCCGCTCTCGCTCCCGCAGGAGCAGGTGTGGTTCCTGGGCAAACTGGTGCCGGACAGCATCGCGTACGCCACCCAGGCCTATCTCGACCTGCACGGACCGGTGTCGGTTGCGGTGCTGGAGGAGTCGCTCACCGAGATCGTCCGCCGGCACGAGTTGCTGCGGACCACCTTCGTCGCGGGCGCCGACGGGATGCCGGAGCAGGTCGTCCACCCGCCCTACCCGGTGAGCGTCCAGGTGGAGGACCTCAGCGCCGAACCGGAGGAGATCCGGGAAATCCTGGCGCTGGACCGGATGCAGACCATCGTGGCCCGCCCCTTCGACGTCGGCCGGCTGCCGCTGTTCCGCTGGGTGCTGTTCCGGCTCTCCGCCGACCACCACATGCTGCTGCTGGTCGAGCACCACTTCATCCACGACGGCTGGTCGTTCGGCGTCCTGATGCAGGAACTGCGTGAATGCTACCGGGCCTTCGCCGAGGGCGGCCGACCCCACCTGCCGGAGCTGCCCGTCCAGTTCGCCGACTACGCGGTGTGGCAGCGGGAGTGGCTGAAGGGCGACGAGGCGCAGCGACAGTGGGAGTTCTGGCAGGAGAAGCTGCGCGGCGCGGAGGAGCTGCTGCCGCTGCCGACGGACCGTCCCCGGCCCCCGGTGCAGAGCCACCACGGTGACGTCGTGGTCATACCGGTCCCGGCCGACGTGTACCGGCGCATCCGGCAACTCGGCGGCCCCACCGGCGCCACCGGCTACATGGTCATGACGGCGATCTTCACCATGCTGATGAACCAGTACACCAGGAAGACCGACATGACGATCGCCATCTCGATGGCGAACCGGCGGTTCGAGTCGACCGAGCGACTGATCGGCATGATGATCAACGGCGGTCTGCTGCGCGCGGACCTGTCGGGCGACCCCACCTTCGACGAACTGCGCGGCCGGATCACCGAGGCGGCCCTCGAGATCTACCGCCACCAGGACTTCCCGTTCTCGAAGCTGGTCGAGTACCTCAACCCGGTGCGCGACCTGTCGTACAACCCCCTGTACCAGGTGGCCTTCTCGTACCACGACGCCCGGGTACCGCGGATGTCCCTGGGCGTGACTCGTGCGGACATCCACTACCTGCAGAACTACAGCGCGAAGCACGACCTCGACGTCATCGTCATCCCGCGGGGCGAGCAGCTGGCGACCGTTCCCGGCTCCGACCCGGCCGACGAGGTGCTGATGGAGTGGATCTACTCGACCGACCTCTTCGACCGCTCGACCGTCGCGGCGATGGCGGAGGAGTTCGTCGAGCTGTGCCGACGCGTCGTGGACGCCCCCGAGAAGACCCTGTCCGAACTGGTCGGGCGCGCTGCCGCCGGCCCCTCCGCGTGAAGGCGTGACCATGAACACTGGCCTTGAGAACCGTTCCGAGACCACTGCCGTTGCCCTCTTCGAGCGGCACGCCGCGCGCCGGCCGGACGCGGTCGCCCTCGAGTTCGGCGGGGAACGCGTCAGCTACGGAGAGCTCGACGCGTGGGCCTCGCTCATCGCCCGCCGGACCTGCGCTCCGGCCGTGGCGATCGCCGCCCCCGAATCCCCGGCCACGGCAACCCCCGCTCCGGAGGCCGCGGCCCCGGCGGCCCAGGCCGTGATCGGCATCATGGCCCACCCCGGCCCGGAGATGGTCGCGGCGACCATCGCCGTGCTCAAGTCGGGGGCTGCCTACGTGCCGCTCGACCCCTGCTATCCGCGGGAGCGGCTGGAGTTCCTCGTCGCCGACTCCGGGGTCACCGCGATCCTCGTCCAGGAAGACCTGCTGGCGGGCGCCGCCGTGCTGCCCGTGCCGACAGTCGCGGTGCCGGGCCGGCCCGCCGCGGGCGAGCCGGCGGAGCCGTCGCTGCCCGCCACCGCCACGCTCGACGACCTGGCGTACGTGATCTACACCTCTGGGACTACCGGCCGCCCGAAGGGCGTCGAGGTGACGCACGGAAACGTGGCTAACACCCTGCAGGTGATCCGGGAGCACAGCGGCTACGGAGCCGAGGACGTCGGTCTGCTGAAGTACTCGTTCAGCTTCGACTCGTCCGTCTTCGAGATGTTCGCGCCGCTGACCAGCGGAGCCCGCCTCGTCATCGCGGCCGCGGACGAACGCAAGGACCCCTTCCGGCTGGCCGAGCTCATCGGCGCCCACCGGGTCACCCAGCTCGACTCGGTGCCGCTGCTGCTGGCGCAGATCCTGGAGGCCCCGGGCGTGGCGGAGTTCTGCGCCTCGCTGCGTGTCGTCGTCTCCGGCGGCGACGTCCTGCGCCCGGAGATGGTGAAGCGCTTCCACGAGCTGCTGCCGAACGCCACCCTGCAAAACCACTACGGGCCGACCGAGACCACCAACGACTCCACCATCTGGGACGTCGACCCAGCCGCCGCCGACCAGTCGGTGCCGATCGGCTTCCCGGTCCGCAACACCTTCGTCTACCTGCTCGACGAGCAGCGCCGGCCGGTGCCGCCGGGCACCGTGGGCGAGATCCACATCGGCGGCGCCGGCATCGCCCGCGGCTACCGCAACCAGCCCGAGCTCACTGCGGAGCGCTTCCTGCCGGACCCCTTCACCCCCGGCTCGCCGCGCATGTACCGCACCGGTGACCTGGGGCGGCTGCGCGAGGACGGCGCGATCGAGTTCCATGGCCGGGCCGACCGGCAGCTGAGCATGCGCGGCTTTCGGGTCGAGCCGGAAGAGATCGAGGCCGCGCTGACGAAGGACCCGACGGTGGCCCTGGCGGCGGTGACCGCGGGCGCGTCCTCGGCCGAGCAGCGGCTCGTCGCCTACGTCACCCCGGCGGACCCCGAGCAGGATCCCGACCCGACCGCGCTGCGTGCCCACCTGACCGAGCTGCTGCCGGCCCACCTGGTGCCCACGCACTACGTGGTCCTCGCCAACCTGCCGCTGAACGCCAACGGCAAGGTCGACTACCGGGCCCTGCCCGAACCGAGCGCCGAGCGGCCGGAGCTGCGCTTCCCGTACGAGGCCGCGACGACCGAGGTGCAGCAGCACGTCGTGACGGTCTGGCAGGACGTCCTGAACATCGAGCGGATCGGCGTGCGGGACAACTTCTTCGAGCTGGGCGGCCACTCGATCCTCGCGATCAAGGTCGTGGGCCGGCTGCGCGAAGCCTTCGGCGCCCAGCTGCCGATGTCGGCGATATTCGAGAACCCGACCCCGGCGGAACTGGCCACGGCGATCGAGGAGGACGGCACCGCCCAGGCGCGGGCGATCGACGACGCCCTGCGCCAGGTGCTGGCGGCCGACACGGAGCTGGACCTCGCCCCGGTGTCCGCCACGGACGACGACCGGGCTCGGATGCGCGCACCCGAGCACATTCTGCTCACCGGCGCCGACGAGTTCATCGGCGCCCACCTCCTCGCCGAACTGCTGCGGCGCACGTCCGCGACGGTGACCTGCCTGATCGGCGAGCCCGACGAGCGCCGGGCGAAGGGCCGCCTCGCCGCGACCCTCCACCGGAGCGGGATCACGCTGCCGCGACCGCAGGACGTGGCGGTGCTCGCCGGCGACTTGCGCCTGCCCCGCTTCGGCCTCGGTGAGCGATCCTGGCAGGAGCTGGCGGACCGGGTCGACGTGGTCTTCCACCACGGTGCGACGGAGAATCTGGCCCAGCCCTACACCGCGCTGCGCGCCGCCAACGTGTCCGGCACCCGCGAGGCGATCCGTTTCGCGGCGCTCGGCCGGGTCAAGGCGCTGCACTTCACCTCCACGGTCTCGGTGATGCCCTGGAAGACGGGCGCGGCCGAGCGGATCTGGCCGGAACTCCCGGTGCCCGCCCCGGACGGCCTGGACTACGGCTTCGCCCAGTCCAAGTGGGTCGCCGAGCAGCTGGTGGGCGCCGCGCAGCAGGCGGGCGTCCCGGCGACGGTGCTGCGGATCGGCCGCGTGGTCGGCTCCGCGGAGAGCGGGCGCTGGCCCGAGGGCGACCTGGCGCGGATGCTCGTCGTCGGCGGTGCCCGGCTCGGCGCCCTGCCCCGACGGGCGGTCCCGGAGCCCTGGCTCACCGTCGAGTACGCCGCGTCGGCCATGTGCTCCGTCGCGCTGGGCGACGACGTCTTCGGCCGGGTGTTCCACGTCGTCGACGGAACGATGGTGGACTCCGACCTGATCGCCGGCTGGCTCGGTGAGCACGGCTTCGACGCCGAGGTCCTCCCGCCCGAGAAGTGGCTCGCCAAGCTCGCCGAACAGCCCGAGAACGCGGCCTTCCCGCTGCTCGGGGTGCTCGACGAGGACAGCGAGTCGGCGCCGGCGCGCGACCGGGCCCGCAACCCCTTCGCCCACGACAACACCCAGGCCGTGCTCGGCCGGCCGGAGCCCGGCTGGCCGATGACCGGTGAACTGCTCGGCCGGCTCCTCGACTCGGCCGTACGATCCGGCGAGCTGCCCCGGTCCGAGCCGGCGCGCTAGACACCCGCGCCCCTGTACACGGACAGCCGGGCATCCGGACGCCCGGACCCCCCGACACCCCCCTCCTGCCGACCGGCAGGCCCCCCGAGGGCGGACCGGTCGGCGGCGGGGACCTCATCAAGGAAGGCACGCATTGAGCGACGACGTCATCAACCCGGCCGGAAGCGATTGGATCGGAGCAAGGATCCGGGACTTCCGCGAGCGCTACAAGGACGGGGCCGGCGACAAACTCCTGCCGCTCGCCACCACCGTCCCGCTGACCGGCTTCGACCTCGAACAGGTGCGCTCGGCGGTGCCGGAGATCTTCCGGGCCCAGGCGGTGCTCCTGAAGCACCTGCTGTCGACCATGGACAGCGCGGAGGTGCTGCGGCTGCTCGGCATCCCGGTGCAGCTCACCCCGTGGATGCCGGTGCTCGACGACCCCGAGGGGTACGAGTGCCCCGTCATGCGCATCGACCTCATCCCGGTCGCCGACGGATCGGTCCGGATCTGCGAGCTGAACCTGGACTCGAGCGTCGGCGGCCCGGAGACAGCCGAGTTCCGCCGGTACGAGGAGCTGGCGGCGGGTCTGCCGCCCACCGTCACCCCGTACGAGCACCTGGCCCGCCACCTCGCGCCGATCATGTGGCGCAAGGGCCTGACCAAGGTCTGCCTGCTGGACTGGAGCACCTGGGAGGGCTACGGCCAGTTCGACCTCGAGTGGATGCGCGAGACGCTGGCCCACCAGCTGCCCGCCGGCATCGAGGTGTTCCTGGCGACCGAGAAGTCCGGCGCGGAACGGATCGACGCGCAGACGCTGGTCTACCGCGTCTTCATGGCCGACGACGCGCTCTGCGACCTGGACTTCGTCACCGAGGCGTTCCGCACCGCCGGGCACGTCGTCGGCGACTTCTCCGGCGAAGTGATGGGCAGCAAGGTGTGGATGGGGCTCCTGCACGACCCCGAGCTGCGCGCGCTGCTCCCGGAGCCGACCCTCGCGATGATCGACGCCCTCGTGCCGCTGACGCGGGTCGTCACCGACGCGAACGTGGACGCGCTGATCGCCGACCGGTCCGGCTACTTCTTCAAGTCGGCCGCGGACTTCGGCGGCGCCGGGGTCATCGACGGACGCACGGTCGGCGAGGCCGAGCTGCGCGACCGGCTCGCGGGCGAGAACCGGGGCAGCTGGATCGCCCAGGAGATCGTCACACCCGCCGAGTTCGACGTACGGCTGCTCGGCTCGAGTGAGACGATGTCCCGGGAATGCGTCCTGGGCCTCTATCGCTACGGTGAGGGGTGGTCCGGATGCTTCCTGCGGAGCCGGTCCGGGGCTTCCGTCATCAACATGTCCGCGGGTGCGGCCGTCGGCTGGGCCTACGAGGTGCCTTCCATTGAGGCGTGAACTGCGGCAGTTGCTCGCTGCCGACACCTTCGTCCGGCTCACCGGACTGGCGTACTACACCGTCTTCACGGCCGGCATCTACCAGCTGACCGGCCGGACGGCCGACGTCGGACTGATCGGCGCCGCCACGCTGTTGCCGGCCCTGCTGATGGTGCTGACGGCCGGCCGCCTCACGGCCCGGCTCACCGCCAGGCGGACCCTGATCGCGTTCAACGGCGCCCGCGTCGTGCTGTTCGCCGGCGCGGCGCTGCTGCCGATCACCACCGTCAGCCTGCTGGTGGTCGCCGCCCTCAACAGCCTGATCCACCAGGCCGTCCTCAGCGCCAAACGCACCTTCGACGCGGACGTGCTGCAGGAGCACGAGCGCACCCCGTACAACGCGCAGCGGACGATGGTCGGCAACGTGCTGGTGATCGTCGCGCCGCCGCTCGGCGGCATCGCGGTGACCATGCTGGGCATGACCTGGAGTCTGGTGATCGGAGCGGTGCTGGGCGTCGCCGTCATGCCGCTGCTGGCCGCGTTGAAGTCCGCCACAGTGCCCGTCGGGGAGCAGGAGAAGGAGACCTCCGTCGCGGTCAGCGCCTCGCTGCGCCATCTCTTCGGGATGCCGCAGGTGGTAGCGATGGTGACCACGTACTGCCTCGTGGTGATCATCCTGGAGGTGGAGTCGCCGCTGATGTTCCCGTTCGCGGAGCAGGCCTACGGGCTCGACGGCAGCTTCACCGGCCTGTTGCTCGGCCTGGGCGGCCTCGGCGGCATCCTGGGAGCCGTGCTGACCCAGCGCTTCCCACGGGTGTTCAGCGAGTCGTCGCTGGCCTGGATGATCGTCTTCGACGGCCTGGTGTTCTTCGCGTTCACCCAGGCCGACTCGGTGCTCGTCGCGTGCGCCCTGTTCACCCTCCTCGGCGCCATGGGCTCGGTGAGCATCGTGCTCGTCGAGGGCGCGGTCCAGGAGCACGTGGCGGCGGCGCACCGGCCGTTCGTCTTCTCGGCCATGCAGTTCGCCGGCGGCGCCGGCGGCGCCGCGCTCGGTGTGGTGGCCGCCTACATCGCCGGCGCGACGGGCGCGAAGCCCGTGTTGGCCTGGTGCGCGCTGATCGAGGTCGCCGCCGGTCTCGCCTGCGCGCTGGTGTGGCAGACCGTGCAGAAACGGCGGGGGAGCGGGACACCGGAGGCCGAGACGGTGGCCGCCGAGGTCTTGGAGCCCTGACCCACGACGTCGTCGACCCGCACCGAGCGCGCCCGTCCCGGTCGTCACCGGCGGTCGACCCCCTCGACACGGAGGAACACACGACATGTACGCCCCGCCGAGCAATCCCGTGGACGAGCGGCGGATGACGGCGGCACACCACCGTGCCGCCGCCACGCTCGGAGTCACCGTCATCGGCCCCGCGTGCTGGGGCTGGAACGGCCGGACCCTCGGCAGGCGGGGCCGCCACCGTGAGCACGGCGACTGCTGGCTGCGGCTCGACTCGGCCCCCGTCGGACGACGCCCCGACGTCCTCTGGGAGGGCGCGTCCGAAGCGTGGGCCGCGCTCCCCGAGGTCCCGCAGCCACGTCTGTACGCCGTCCACGAGACCCGTGAGGACCAGACCCTGTACCACGCGGAGCTGGCCGCCTACCTCAGCAGCCGGGTCTGCTCCCCCGGCCCGATCCTGCGCACCCCGCTCGACCTCCCGGACCGTTGGTGGGCCTCGCTGCGGGCCTCCCTGGCGAGCGTCTCCGCCGCGCGGACCGACCGCCCGACCGTGCGCCGCGAGTGGCTCGACCACGCCTTCCCTCGCTTCCTGGGCATGCCCGCCCCGCGGCACGTGGAGTACACCACGGCCCACGGTGACCTGCACTGGAGCAACCTGACCCGGCAGGGACCGGTACTCCTCGACTGGGAGGCGTACGGCATCGCGCCCCGGGGTTACGACGCCGCGCTGCTGCTCGCCTACTCGCTGCTGGTCCCGAGGACGGCGGCCCGGGTCCGCGTCGAACTCGGCCACCTCCTGGACACCTCCGCGGGCCGCGTCGCCCGGCTGACCGCCGCCGCCGAACTGCTGGAGAACGCCGCCCGCGGCGACCATCCCGAACTCGTACCGGAACTCAGACGGTTCGCCGCCGACGCCGGCGCCTCCACCCGCCGTCAGGCCGCGTCATGACGGGCCCGACGGCGCGGCCGGCCACGACCGCGGTCACCTTTCCCACCGGGGCGACGACCGGCACGGCGACCGTCCTCGGGACGCGCGCGCTGCCCGGGGGCACGGGCGTGCTGGTCGACACCACGCCCTTCCACCCGCTCGACCACAGCTGGCCGGACCAGCCCGGCGACACCGGGACGCTGGTCGCGGACGGCGTCATCCACCCGGTGGTGGACTGCGTCACCGGCGGGATCGGGCCCGACGGCGCGTTCGCCGTGGGAGCCGACATCCCGGTGCGGCGCGGCGACCCGGCCTGGCGCTGGCTCGTCGTGCACCTCGTGGACGGCGCGGCGCCCGCCCCCGGCCGGCGGGTCACCCTGCACGTGGACGACGATCGCCGCGCCGCCCTGTCGGCCGCCCACACCGGCTGCCACCTGATGGCACTCGCGCTGAACGAGGCTCTGGCCGGCCGCTGGCGCAAGGAGGTGCGCCTCGACGGCCTCGGCCACCCGGACTTCGACGGCACGGCCGTGGCGGAGTCCCGGATCGACGTGGCCGGCACCACCGACCGCTACCGGATCGGCACGTCGCTGCGCAAACGCTTCGACACGCAGGGACTGCGCGAGGCGCTGCCCGGGCTGGCCGCCGAGATCAATGAGCGGCTGGCGGGCCGGCTCGCCCAGGACGCACCCGTGCGCGTCGAGACACCGGGGCCGGAGCTCACCGCACGCCGGCGGTGGGTGTGCGAGCTGCCGGAGCGGACCGTCGGGATCGCCTGCGGCGGGACCCATGTGCGCAGGCTCGGCGAGCTGATCTCGCTGACGGTGGACCTGGCGCTCTCCGAGGACGGCGGCGAGCTGGTGGTGGTGACGACGCCGAAGCGGAGCTGACCTCGTGGGCAGACGGAAAAGGAGCGGGTCGGTGGGACGGCACCCTGGGCGGATCCTGCTGATCGATCCGGCGCCGGGCCTGCTCGCGGCCGCCGTGGAGCTGGGCTTGGAGGTCTGGTCCCTGTCGAACCTGGACAGCGACGACCGGCTGGCCGCGAGCACCGACGCGACGCGGGGCACGGACCGGGACGTGGCCCGCGGGTTCATGGTCGAGACGGCCCGGGTCAACGGCATCGAGCACATCCTGTACTTCGGCGACCGCCCGGCCCTGCACCACGCCGTGGAGGACGCCCTGGTGTCACTGTCCCCGCGGCGGGCGGCCGCCCTGTACGCGCTGCAGGACCCGGCCGCCATGCGCCGGACCCTGAACCAGGCCGGGATCTCCGTGGTCAACGCCGTCCGGGTCAGCTCGCTGGGCGTCGCGCGCGCCTGGCTGGAGAACCTCCGTCATCCGGTGGTCGTCAAGACGGGTCCTGCGGCCGGCATCGACGTCATCCGCAACAGCCACGCACTGGAGGCGTGGGTCGCCGGCGGGCCGTCCCTGCCGTGCGTTATCGAGGAGTTCCTCGAAGGGCCCCGCATCGCCGTGGACACCTTCACCCACGCCGGGATGCACCACGTGCTCGGCATGGCCGGCCCGCTCCGCGCCGGCGGCCCGTGCGTCCACCCCGTCGAACCGACCGAGGCGGCCGCGGCGGCGGCCCGGGCCACGGTACGCGCCCTGCTCGACCTCAGCGGTCTGGAGAGCGGGCGGGTCCGCACCCACGTGGTCTTCACACCGCGGGGCCCGTGCATCGCGAGCGCCCAGGTGTCCCCCGTTCCCGGTCCGATGGCCCGGCTGCGTGCGGCGGCCACCGGCCAGGACCCGGGTGCGGAGGTGCTGTCCCTGCTGGCCGGCCGGAACGATCCCGCCGTTTCCTGACCGGCGGGAAGCGCGGGGAAGGCGAGGGGATCGGGACGGGAACGGCTGCCGGAATCCTTGGCGGTGCCGCGGAAACCCCGCGCAGCACTGAGGGAGATCACATGCGAGTTACGCTGACCAAGACCTTGGGCCTCGTCGCCGCGGTGTCGATGCTGGCCCTGGGCGCCATGGGTGTGGTGACGCCCACCGACGGCGCGGGACAGGCCGGCCACCAGGGACCGGCGACCACTAACCCGTGAGGCACCAGGCGGCGTGCCCACAGGAGTCCATGGAGCGCAGCAGCTCCTCCGCCCTCGTGGTGTGTGTGGTGGACGTCTCTCCGTCGCCCAAGGCGGCCGCCGCCTCCGCCATCCCGTAGAGCGCGTGCGCTTCCTCGGTGCGGTAGCGCATCGCGACGGCGAGTTCGTGCGCATGGGAGTGCAGCGCCATCGCCCGCTCGAACTCCTTGCGTCGCCGGAACAGTCGGCCGACCAGGTTCTCGACCTTCGCCTGACGCGTGGGGCTGCCGCTGATCGCGGCGAAGGCCAGGGCCTCCTCGGCCAGGCCCGGGCCCTCGGCGTGCCGTCCGAGACAGTGGACGACCTCCGCGGACAGGGCCAAGGTCAACGCCACGTCCCCCGGCGGGCTCGACGCGTCACAGCGCGCGCGGGCCTCCCGGAGCTGTTCGTCGGCCTCCTCGTACCTGCCCTGCCCCGCGTACGCGAAGGCGAGGTCGGTCAGGGCCATGACGTGGTTGTCGCGGTAGTCCAGCGAACGGTGGATCTCGAGCGCCCGCCGGGCCGCCCGCGCGGCCTCCTCGTACCGGCCCCACTGCATGTGCAGGGTGCTGAGGTTGCTGAGGCTCTCGGCCTCCGCCCGCGGGATGTTCAGCTCGCGCTCCAGCGCGATGGCGCGTTCCAGGTGCGACAGCGCCTCCGCGTGCTGCCCCTGCACAGTCAGCAGCAGGCCGATCATCGACTCGCTGTGGGACTCGGTCTGCCGGTCGCCCATCCGGGCGGCGACATCGCGTCCCTCCCTGGCCGACTGGACCCCCTCGTCGAGGTGCCCCAGCCGCCAGCAGGCGACCCCCAGGCTCGACAGGCTGCTGCCCAGCGCCGCCAGGTCGTCGCCGCGCCGTGCCGCCGCCACCGCCAGCCGGCTGAGCTGCTTGAACTCGTCGAAGCGGCCGACGGAGTTGAGCCAGAACACGATGTTCCGGGTGAGCGCCACGGTGAAGCGGTCCAGACCCTTGCGGTCGGCCAGTTCCACCGCGGCGATCAGGCCGGCGTGCTCCCGGGCGAACCAGCTCCGCGCCCCTTCCCTCGTGGTGAACTCCGGGAACTCGCCCTGGTGGGGGGCGACGAGGGCGGGGCTGTTCGCGCGCCCGGGGAAGAGGACCTCGCAGGCGGCCTCCGTCGTCGTCCAGTAGTAGGAGAGCAGCCGCTCGACGGCCATCTCGTCGTCGTGCGCGGTGGCGGGCGAACTCAGGCTCTGGGCGAGGTTGCGCACCAGGTCGTGGAACCGGTAGACAGCGATGTCGGACTGCTGCAGGAGGTGCACGTCCAGCAGCCGTTCCAGGATCTGCTCGGCGTCGTGGGTGTCCGTCGCCAGCAGAGCGGCACCCGCATAGACGTCGATGTTGGCGTCGCAGTACAGCCCGAGCAGCCGGAACGCGGTGCGGTGTTCCTCGTCCATGGCCTGGTACGAGAGCTGCAGGGTGGCGGCGACGCTGCGCTCGCCCGCGCTCAGCTCCTTCAGGCGCCGCGACTCGTCGTGCAGGCGCTCCACGAGATAGCGCACGGTCCAGCGCGGTCTGTTGCGCAGCCGGGCGGCGGCGATGCGCAGAGCGAGCGGCAGTCCGCCGCACAACCGGACCAGGTCCTGCACGGCCTCGGGTTCCGCGGCGGTGCGCGCGGCGCCGAGCACCCCTTCGACCAACGTCGTGGCCTCCTCGGGGGCCAGCGGACCGATCGAGATCCATTCGGCGCCGTCGAGGTCCACCAGCCGTTCCCGGCTGGTGACCACCACCAGACATCCGGGGGAGGCCGGCAGCAGCGGATACACCTGGCCGGTGTCGGCCGCGTTGTCCAGGACGAGGAGGGCCCGGCGGCTGGCCAGCAGCGAACGCCACAGGGCCCGGCGCCCCTCCAGATCGCCCGGGATCCGGTCGGCGGGCACCCCGAGCAGACCCAGCAGACTGTCCAGCGCGGCAGCCGGCGTCAGGGGCGACTCGCCAGGGGTGAATGCGTGCAGGTCAATATATAATTGCCCGTCCGGGAATTTGGCGGTCACCTGATGGGCGGCCCGCACGGCAAGACAGGTCTTTCCGCTGCCTCCCATTCCGTCGATCGCCACGACCTGACTGCGGCGGCGCGACTGCGGCCGGCCGGTGATGTGGTCGAGAAGCGTGCGCAGTTCGCTCTCCCGCCCGGTGAAATCCGATACGTCATAGGGCAGGGTGCACGGGGTGTGCGCCTGATCGGGGGCGTCGGCGGTGACGGGGGCGGGCTCCGGCGGTTCCGCGGCCGCACTCGTGGGAACGGTCAGTTCCGGAGCTTCGCGCAGGATCGCTTCGTAAAGGCCGCTCAGCTGAGGGCCGGGATCGATTCCCAGTTCCTCCACGAGCAGTTCCCGGATCTTGCGGTACTCGTCCAGCGCCTCGGCTTTGCGCCCGCTGCGGTAGAGCGCCAGCATCAGGTACGCGTGCAGGGATTCGCGAAAGGGGTGCTGGGCGGCCAGGTCCCGCAGGTCGGCGACGAGCCCCCCGGCGTGGCCGGCCCGCAGGCACAGCTCGAAGACCTGCTCGGCGGCGGTCACCCGGCGTTCCTCCAGGCGGGCCGCGGCGGCCTCCAGCGCCGAGCTGCCGAGGCCGAACATGCGGCCGCGCCATAACGCGAGGGCCTCGTGCAGGGCGGCGATGGCGTCGGCGGGGCGGCCCTCGGCGACGGCCCGGTCCGCCTCGCCGGTGCGGGCGCCGAACTCGACCAGGTCCAGTCCTGCGCCGTCCAGAACGGCTCGATATCCCTGACCGTCGGTCACGATGAGGTCGTTGCCGTCCGGAATCCGGCGACGGAGGTCGGCGACGGCCTTGCGGACCTGGTGGGTGGCGGTCATGGGGGGTTCGTCGTTCCACGCCGCCTGCACCAGCAAGGAGACCGGGACGGTCCGGCCCGGATCCAGCAGCAGACTCAGGAGAACCCGTTCGTGAATTGCTCCGCCAAGGTGCAGCCTCGAACCGTCGGACAAGACCTCAAGGTTTCCAAGAACGTTGAAACGAAGCAACGCGCCCCCCTGGCGTCGACATCTGCACTGAGTTCGCCTGGTTGATGGAACTCACCGTTCGGTCCTTGCCTCATGAGCAGAACGACGGAACGTGCATCTCCACAATATGACATCCTGCCGGACCGGCGGCCTAGCTGGACCGGCAGCTGATCGAGTCATCGAGCCACCCCGGCACCGGTCCCGGCAGTTCAGGCGACGGTCAATTCGTACTCATCCAGGCGTCCGTCTCCAGCTCCGGGCCGACCGCCATGGTCATCCGGTCCTTGCGGTCCAGCAGCATCGCCGGCGGTCCCTGGAGGCTGAGGGCGGGCCGGCTACCAGGCGGTCGGCTCGGCGGCGAACTCGTCGTACGACCGGTTCTTCCCTTCGGGCCGGATGGTCTTCCCGTCCGCGCCGAGCGCCTTGGTTCACGCCTCGGGCCCATCGTGGAACGGCCGTGCTGCCGGGTGAACGGACTCTGACGGGAACGGATGCGCACGGACGGTGCCGAGGGGGAGCCGCGATGTCCGGACCGCTCTGTGTTCCCGTTCTGCACGAGCCCGGCCGCCGTGTCCGGGGCTCAGCCGAACAGCGGTGCCAGCGCGGTTTCGCCCGCCAGGATCCGCCAGGCGGGCACCCGCACCGTCCGGCTCACCGGGCCGGGCTTGGCCCCGTGGCCCCCGGAGGGCAGTCCGGTGAGCAGGTCACCTCGCGCGTGGGTGAGCCGAAGGTGCCGCGCGGGATCTTCGCCGGGCCTCGGGCCCGGGTCGATCAGCACCGCCGTGTTCTCGCCGGTGTCGGTGAACAGCAGGTCCACCGGGTGTCCGCCCACCGGCACGGCCCGCTCGAGATCGGTGATGCCTCGTCCGGCCAGGTACCGCTGCAGACGGTCGGCGAGGTCCTCGCGGGCCTCGCTCACCGGGCCGGGCAGGCCGGCCTCGGCCGTGGTGCCGTCGTCGCCCGCCCGCAGCGGTGCCGAGCGCGCGGCGAGGAGGGCCGGCAGCCCGCTCTGTTCCTGCCAGAAGGGGTGGCAGCCCACGGTGACCAACTGCGACTTGGCCCGGGTGACCGCCACGTTCCACAGGTTGACCTGGCTCGCGACCCAGTGCGTGGTCCGGGGCGGTGTGTTGTGCGCCGCCACCGGGCTGAGCACCATCACGTCACGCTGTCCGCCCTGGAAGGTGTGGACGGTGCCGACCCGGACCCGGTTCTCGTCCCGCCACATCCGGGCCAGTGTCTCCTTCTGCGCCCGGAACGGCGTGACCACCCCCACCGTCGCGTCCGACGGAAGTCCCGCCAGCAGTCCGTCGACCACGCGCCGGACGGCCTCCGCCTCCGCCGCGTTCCGCCAGGACCGCCCGTCGCTGCCGCGCGCCGACGCCCCGGACGGTACGTCGACCCAGCCGAGCACCGGTGCCGGGTCGGCCGCTCCCACCGGGTCGTGTCCCGGCATCTGCCGCCGCACGTCGGTCAGCACCCGCAGCCGGCCGCCGTAACAGTGGCTGTTGACGACGTCCGCGATCCGCGGGTGGCAGCGGTAGTGCTCGTCGAGCAGCAGCGTGCCGTCGCCGTGCTGTTCGGCCGCGTGGTACGAGGAGTGCACGTGGTAGGTGAGGCGGTGGTGCTCCAGTTGGGCGGCGCTCAGCCCGGCCCGGGTCCGTGCCTGCCGCTCCTGCTGCGGTGACACTCCGGGGATGTGCCCGAGCTGCATGGGGTCCCCGATGATCAGTGCCCGCCGGGCCCGGAACAGCAGCGGCAGCACCGACGGGACGGAGCACTGGCTGGCCTCGTCGATGACGACGAGATCGAACAGCTTCGGGGTGAGTTCCAGCTGCCGCACCGAGTGGGTGCTGACGGCCCATCCCTTGATGTGCGTCATCAGGTTCTTCTGGCTGCGCTGGTAGCCGGAGCGGCGACGGAGCGCCTGGAGCCGCTGGTTCATGAGGCCGGTCGCACGGTCGAGGGTCTCGGCGGACAGCGCGCGGGACAGTTCCGCCGCCAGGCCGGACAGTCTCGCCGCCGTCGCCAGCCGGGACTCCTTGAGGCCCTCCTCGTCCCAGTCCCCCTGCTTGAGGACGAGTTCGCGCACCTCCCGCTCCACGGTCACGATCCCGGCCAGGGCTTCCAGCAGTTCGGGTGGCACCGGTCGTCCGGTCGCCCACTCCGGCCACGCCGGTCCGGCCCCCTCGGGCTGCTCCGCCCCTGCGGCGACCAGCGCGGCGAGCGCACGCCCACGCCGCCATGCCCCCAGCTGCCACCAGCGGGCCCCGGCCGTCCTCCGTGCCCGGTCCGCCCACCGGCCCAGCGCTGCCGGGCCGTCCGCGTCCGCCGCCCAGGCCCCTTCGAGGAGGGGCAGGGCCAGCTCCAGTCCGGCGGCCCGCTCCTCCCGGTCGCGGAGCAGTTCCAGCAGTCGCGTCTCCGCACCGACACGGTGTGCCGCATCCGCCCGCAGCCGGTCGGCCGTTCCCCGGGTGTTGCGCAGCTCGCCGCCGACGGTGGCCGATCCGCGTCGCGGCGCCTCGACCGGTTCGGTGAGCAGCCGTTCCAGTTTGGCCGCCTCCCGCTCCAGCGCGTCCTTGTTGCCCGTCCGCATCAGCAGGCCGGGCGCGATGTCGTCGCAGCGCTCGGCCACGACGTTCACGGCCTGGTTGTTCGTGGAGGCGACCAGCACCGACTGTCCCGCGGCGACACAGGTGGTGACGACCGCTGTGACGACCTCGCTCTTGCCCGTGCCGGGCGGCCCCGTCGCCACCGTCAGCGGCTGGGTCATCGCCGAGGAGATCACCTGTTCCTGGCTCTCGTTGCACGGCCCCGGAGCGACGGGTGTCACCGGGTTCGCCGAGGCCGCCGTCGTGGCCGGTGCCTGCCGGGCCCCGCCGTCCAGCAGCGCCGCCAGGGCGGTGCCCGGGATCTGCGCGGTCCGGGTGGAGACCTCGAGCAGGTTCTCCACCAGCGCCTGGCCGGCCACGGCCTCCGCACCGGACGGCACCAGCAGCACGGCCGCGTTGTGCGCGCCGGGCCGCAGGGCCTGCATGACCGTGCGGTCGCTGAGCGCCGACGGGTCCAGCGGTTCGAGTTCCGGCAGCCCCAGCTCCTCCAGCAACTCTCTTATGGCGCGCAGCATCTGGGCGTCATTGCCCTCCTGCCAGGCCGGCTGCCAGCGGGCGACCAGGTCGGCGGCGTCGCCCGCGTCCAGGAGTTCCGAGACGACGCCGCTGTGGAGGGACGGCACGCCGCCGGGCCGCTGCACGTCCCGGCCGTCCTCGTCCGGCGCCAGCTCCATCTGCTGGACGAGCAGCGGCGCCAGCTCCACCGTCGCGCGCCGCCCCCGGCCCCCGTCCCGCGAGGGAAGCGTGATCGCCGGATACCCGTACCAGTACTCCTGCCGCGTCCCCGCCTCGGTGTCCGACCCGGCCCGCCCGACCGGGGGCCGGGGCAGTGATCCGGGCGCGACGATGCACGGTCCGCGGCCCGACTGGATGGTCTCCTCGCCCTGGGTCAGCAAGAAGTACTTGGTGTTCCGGCCGCCGTCCCGGTCGGGCCGCATTCCGGCCGCCGCCTGCGCGGTGAGGCAGTCCGCGTAGTACCGCAGCAGCCGCTGCGGGTCGACCCCGTCCCGTTCGTCCGCCTCGGCCAGCTCACGGGCCTTCAGCAGCGCGGGGGAGCGCCGGGCGGCTTCGGTGGCGTCGTGGGGGAGCGCGGGAAGGCGCACGGGCCGGGCCACCGACCGGGCGAAGGGGAGGGTCCGGGTGGCCCTGATCGTGGACTTGGTGGGCCGCTGCTCCTCCGGGACGCCGTCGCGGGTCATCTGGGCGGTCAGGTAGGCGAAGAGATCGTCCGGGGTGATCCAGCCGCCGTCCTTGATCCGGCCGTTGCGCAGACCCTCGACGATCTCCCCGGTGAACCGGGAGGTGCCGAGGCTCGACCCCGGCGGCGCCATCGCGGAGGCCGCCTGGAGGGCGTCGGACGCGGTGATGAAGTACACGCCGGTCGGCTTCAGCAGGGTGCTCGGCGCCGGCCGGTCCGGTTCCCCCGCCGGGCCCTTGGCGGTCCAGCCCTGCACGACGGAACCGCTGGAGCAGCAGTCCAGCAGCACCAGTTTGGAGGCGGCCCGGCAGGACTGGAACATCCGCTCCAGGAACTCCGCCGGCACCGCCGTGCCCGGCAGGTCGGCGGGGTCGGTGTCGCGGGTCAGGAAGTACAGCTGGCCGTCCTGCTCGCAGTACTCCCCGTGCCCGCTGAAGTAGAGCAGCGCGGTCTCACTGGGCTGCCGGGCCTCCAGGAAGGTCTCGACGGCGTGCAGCATCTCCGCGCGCGTCGGCTCGGCGGCCACCGCGCACTCGTTGTACATGCCGATCTCGGTGTTCTCCAGCACCGCCCGCATGTAGTGCAGGTCGGCCCGCACGGCCGAGAGGTCCTGGTACGCCTCGCTGTCGTACGCGGAGACACCGACGAGTAACGCGTGGCGGTCGTTGTCGGTCATCGCCGCTCAGCCCGCCGTCGTGCCGTCGTCGCCGTCGTTGCCGCTGGCCGCGAGGAACCGCTCGACCAGCGTGTCGTCCTGGCGGGCCTCCTTGCCGGTGATGTGCAGGACCGCCCCGTCGGGCCGCTTGACCACGATGGCGCGCTGAGGGATCCGCGCCAGCCACACCTGCACCAGCGCGGCGACGAACGAGCCGGCGCTCAGCAGCAGCCCGACGGTCTCGGCGGACGGCCCGCCCTTGTCGCCGGCCCCCGCCAGGCTGCCCGGTTCGGGCAGGTCCAGCGTGGCCGTGGAGCCCGCCTCGGCGAGTGCGGCGAGCAGTTCGCGTGCGTCCTTGCGGGCGCGCAGCGGGTCTTCGTCGACGACGGAGATCCGGTATCCGCTGTGGTGGTCGTGCATGGCGTTCTCGTGCTCCCCCTCGGTCCATCGGCTCCGTGCCGGGCGAACGACACTAGCGTCCGCCACTGACACCGACGGCCCGATGCGCCATGCCGCCCGGCCGTTGGCGTGAACACGGTTGCCGATGGCCGGGTCGTGTGCGTCTCACGCCAGGCCCAGTTCCGCCCAGACTGTCTTGCCCGGCGCGCCGTCGCGCGGCGCGACGGCCCAGCGGGTCGCCAGTCCCGCGACGATCAGCAGCCCCCGGCCGGACTCCGCGTCGCCGCCTGATTCCAGGTCGGAGAGCACGGGGACGCGTTCGGTCCGGGTGTCGGTGACCTCGACGCGCACGGTGTCGGTGCAGTGGGTGAGCAGGACGTGGAAGTCCCGTCCGGCGACATGCCCGTGCCGGACGGCGTTGGCGGCCAGCTCGGCGGTGATCAGCGTGAGCGCGTCGTTGACCCGGCCGCTGTACGGGTGCCCCCACGCGTCGAGCCGGTGGGAGACCAGCCTGCGGGCGAGGCGCGCACCGCGCGGGGAGGAGGTGAAGGCCATCGCGAACTCGTGGCGGCGGCGGGCGGTTTCGCCCTCGGCGCCGGGGGCGTGCACCCGGGGGGTGGAGATTGGGCTGTTCATGTGACCCACGCTGCCGGTGCGGTCCTAGCGTGACCAGATACGGCACGCACACGGACGGTCGCTGTAAGTGGCTGGTGTGCGGGTGTAGGCGGGACGGAGCGTGACGGTGGGCGCGGGGGCGCGTTGGCCGTGGGAGGTGGTACGGGGATGAGCGAACCGACGGGGCTGGTGGACGAGGCGTCCGGGGGCGGCGAGGGTGAGGAGCGGCATCCGGAATCGGACGCCGGCTCCGGGGTGCTGCGGGTCTTCGGGCGTCAGTTGAAACGGTTCCGGGTGCGGGCGGGCATGGAGCGGTCCGAGTTCGGCTCGCTGACGGGGTATTCGGTGTCGACCATCGCCGCGTACGAGCAGGGACGCCGGGTGCCGCCACCGAGGTTCATCGACCGGGCGGACGAGGTGCTGGACGCGGGCGGGGTCCTCCAGGAGATGAAGGAGGAGGTGGCTCGGGCACAGTATCCGGCGTTCTTTCGGGATGCGGCGCGGTTGGAGGGGGAGGCGGTTGAGCTACACGTCTACGACACGCACCTCATCAACGGGCTCTTGCAGACGGAGGAGTACGCGCGGGCCGTGTTCACTATGCGACGGCCACTGCTGAGCGACGAGACGATCGAGGAGCGGGTCGCCGCACGACTGGCGAGGCAGAAGATCTTCAGCCGTCTGCCGATGCCGACCCTCAGCTTCGTCATCGAACAGTCCGTGCTGACGAGGCCCTTGGGCGGCACTTACGTGATGCGCGGACAACTGGAGCAACTTCTGCTGTGCGGGCAGCGGCGCAACGTGGAAATCCAGATCATGCCGAACGCGCGTGACGAGCACGCCGGTCTGGCTGGCCCCTTCACCTTGATCGAGACGCAAGATGCGCGGAGGATCGCCTACGTGGAGGCGTACAAGCACAGCCGTCTCTACACGGACCGGGGAACTGTCCGCGAGCTCGAAGAGCAGTACGGTCTGCTGCGAGCGCAAGCTCTCACCCCCCACGAGTCGTTGACCCTCATTGAGGAACTGCTGGGAGAGACATGAACATCGACGTCGAGGAAGTTGTTACGTGGCGCACGAGCAGCTACAGCAGCGGTGAGGGCGGTCAGTGCGTCGAGGTGGCTGTGCTGCCTCACGTCGTCCGTGTAAGGGACTCCAAGGACACAGGCCAACCTGCCCTCTCGGTCGCTGCTGCCGCTTGGGCAGCGTTCGTCGGCTTCGCTGCTCAGTAGGTGCCAGGTCGTCTGCCCCCGGTAGTGCTCCGGGGCAGACCTATACCAGGCCGTGTTGGACGGCTACGCCTTCGCGGGAGGCGGCGTCGGCGGAGCCTGCGTCGGCTCGGGCCGACTGCCGACGGGCCGATACCCCCTCCTCTCGTTGGGGTCCAACCGCGGTCGTGTCTCGGTCACCTGCCGTGTCTCCCTCTTCGCGGGCCCTGCCCGCCCCTGTCACCCCGTCCAGCTTGCCGACGACTTCCATAGCGGTCGTGAGACTCGTGTGACGCTTCGGCCGGTCCGAAGATCGGTGCGCAGGTCCGAAAATGCGATCCGACCTGCCGTTTGGGGCGCACCATGCTTACCGAAACGTTGCGCTGCGGCTGTATCAATATCTGTGCCCGCGGGCTGAGATTTCAACGGAACATGCAGACAGATTTTCTGCCGCAATAAGTGAACTGGGGTTTCTCACCGCACACAGGCCGCTGCGGTGTGCTACTGTCCATCTCAGTTGCAGTTGTGGTTCCCGAAACTTCAAGTGCTCTCCGGTCGGCTTCTGTGTCGCTGGAAGCACTTTTGCATTTCCGGTCTTTTTCCGGGCGGGGTGATCATCGCGGCGACATGGTGTCCGCGCTGTGCGGATCCCGATGCACTGCCCCAAAGGAGATATAGCATGGCTGCTGGTATCGTGAAGTGGTTCAATGCGGAAAAGGGCTTCGGCTTCATCGAGCAGGACGGTGGCGGCGCTGACGTGTTCGCCCACTACTCGAACATCGTCGCCCAGGGCTTCCGCGAGCTGGTCGAGGGCCAGAAGGTGACCTTCGACATCGCGCAGGGCCAGAAGGGCCCGACGGCCGAGAATATCGTTCTCGCCTGACACTGACGCGCACTTTGCAGCTGGGGCCCGCATCCTTCGGGGCGTGGGCCCCGGCTGCTCGCATTTCCGCAGTGGTTTCACCTGTGGACAACGATCAGGAATCCGTTGGCTCAGTGCACGGATCCTCCTTCAGGGGTGCAGACGCATCCCTTCACAGAGCTGGATCGCAGTGGACGCCTCGAATATTGCGTCCCACATCGCGCCACTCATTTCAGCGCCTGCGCCCGCACGGATTTTCGTCGGCCAGAGCCGCTTTCGCCTACCACTGGCCCTTTCTTGCAATTCTCCGTGCTGCTCATCGCTGCGGGAATTCCTTGATATGTGCCGCATCGAGGAAGGTTCCGCATGAACCGCACACGCACGAACGACCGCTTCGCCCGCATCCGTAACGGCAGCGCCGACTCCGGAAGGGGTGGCAGCCGATACGGCTCGTCGGCCCCGCGCCGGTCCGGCGGGCCGAGCCGCTCCGGTGATTACGGCCGCCGGCCCACCTCGGTCCGAGGGGAGTTCGCCCTCCCCGAGACGATCACCCCCGCGCTTCCCGCCGTGGCGGGCTTCGCCGATCTCGACATGCCCCGGGAACTGCTGGCCGCGCTCGGTTCGCAAGGCCTGACCGTGCCGTTCCCGATCCAGGCCGCGACCCTGCCGAACTCCCTCGCCGGCCGGGACGTGCTGGGCCGTGGCCGCACCGGCTCCGGCAAGACCCTCGCCTTCGGGCTGGCGTTGCTGGCCCGTACGGCCGGGCAGCGTGCCGAGGCCCGGCAGCCGCTGGGGCTGATCCTCGTACCCACGCGTGAGCTGGCGCAGCAGGTCACCGACGCGCTCGCCCCGTACGCCCGCTCCGTGAAGCTGCGGCTGGCCACGGTTGTGGGCGGGATGTCGATCGGAAGGCAGGCGAGCGCGCTGCGCGGTGGCGCCGAGGTCGTCGTCGCCACACCGGGACGTCTCAAGGACCTCATCGACCGCGGCGACTGCCGGCTGGACCAGGTCTCCATCACCGTCCTCGACGAGGCCGACCAGATGGCCGACATGGGCTTCATGCCGCAGGTCACCGCCCTGCTCGACCAGGTCCGTCCCGAGGGTCAGCGCATGCTGTTCTCCGCGACCCTCGACCGTAACGTCGACCTGCTCGTGCGGCGCTACCTGAGCGATCCCGTCGTGCACTCCGTCGACCCGTCGGCCGGCGCGGTCACGACGATGGAGCACCACGTGCTGCACGTCCACGGCGCCGACAAGCACACGGCCACCACCGAGATCGCCGCACGCGACGGCCGTGTGATCATGTTCCTCGACACCAAGCACGCCGTCGACCGCCTCACCGAGCACCTCCTGAGCAGCGGGGTACGGGCCGCCGCCCTGCACGGCGGAAAGTCGCAGCCCCAGCGCACCCGCACGCTGACGCAGTTCAAGACCGGGCACGTCAACGTGCTGGTCGCGACCAACGTCGCGGCGCGCGGCATTCACGTCGACAACCTCGA
Source organism: Streptomyces sp. NPDC007264 (assembly GCF_042869095.1). Taxonomy (NCBI): domain Bacteria; kingdom Bacillati; phylum Actinomycetota; class Actinomycetes; order Kitasatosporales; family Streptomycetaceae; genus Streptomyces; species Streptomyces sp. NPDC007264. The sequence continues at coordinate 77,884 of NZ_JBIAFD010000013.1, read as the reverse complement.
CCTCGTCGTCAACGTCGACCCGCCGACCGACCACAAGGACTACCTCCACCGCGGCGGCAGGACCGCCCGCGCCGGCGAGTCCGGCAGCGTCGTCACCCTGGTCACCCCGAACCAGCGCCGCGGCATGATCCGCCTCATGGCGGCAGCCGGCATCGTCCCGCAGACCACCGAGGTCCGCGCCGGCGAAGAGGCCCTGCACCGCATCACCGGCGCCCAGGCCCCCTCCGGCATCCCGGTCGTCATCACCGCACCGGTGGTCGAACGCCCCAAGAAGCGCGGCGCCACCTCGCGCGGCCGACGCCGCCCCGCTTCGACGGCCCGCCGCGTGCCCGTACGACAGTCCACCGCCGGTGCGGCGGCATAGAACCTCGGCGATCAGGAAGCCGGCCCAACTCCGCAGGAGGCACCCTTTGACGCTGGACCAGACGCAGTTCCGCCCGGCGAGCGCCCACCCCGCGCACAGCACGGTGGCCGACACCATGGACGCGGCCGGACCGCAGGTCTGGGAGGACATGACCGTGGAGGTGGCACTGTCCGTGATGGCCGCCGCCCGTACGGGGTATCTGGTCGTCTGCGACGAGGACGGTCTGTGCACCGGCCTGGTCACCCGGGCCGGTCTCACGGCCGTCAGTGACGGCTCCGGATACACGGACAGGATCCGCCTGCGTGACATCGCCGATGTCATCCGGCCCTTCGCCTCGCCGCTGACCCCGAGGGCCGAAGCCGAACGAGCGATGCGCTGCCGCCGGCTCGGAGCCCTGCCCGTGGTCGACGAACACGGCAACGCTCTGGGCGTCCTCGCCCTCTCCCGCTGAACCGCTTCACGGCGGTCGGCCCCGTCTCTCCTTCTCCCTGTGAGGCATCATGCGCTGTGTCATCGCCCGCTTCCCGTTCGACCTGACCAAGACCGGCGTGCTGGAATCGATGAAGGGCGTCAAACCCGAACCGGTCACCGGCGAGTCCGTGATCATCGGACGACGTCACTTCCCCGTCAAGCAGGTCGGCCAGGTCATCACCCGCCAGGACCGCCGCGATTTCAGTGCCGGCGAAGTCGTCCGGGCCATGTCCCGCCTCGGCTTCACCTGTCGCACCCTTCCCGAGGCCGCGCCCGCGCGCATCGGAAGCCCGTTGCAGCGGGCTTCCGCAGTTCTCGGCACCCCCCTGTCCGACTGACCGACGGGACAGGCGCGAGCCGAACAGAGCAGTGAGGGACCCTGCCGGCGCGCGCCGGCAGGGTCCCTCACTGCGTGCCGCGCCGCTCTCGGCGCGGCGGTGGGTCAGTGGTCGGAGTAGCTGAAGTCGCCCACGGTCCAGGCACTGACGTCCTCGATCGCGACGCGGTACATCCCGCCCGTCTCCGGGATCCCCACCGTGCCCTGAAGGATCCGCGCGACATGGAAGTGCAGATGCGTGGGCGGCCCGTCCTTCTTCACGAGAGTGTCGAAGACAGCGGAGAACTCGCCCAGGTCGGCGGAGTCCGTCAGCACCTCCGACACCCTCTGCCTCCACATGGCTTCTGGAGCCAGCCGACCGGTGATGACAGCACCACCGGTGACCACGGTCAGGGACATCTGATTGCTCTGCCCAGACTCCACAAGGGCGGCGATGTCAACGATCAACTCGTCAGGCTTCGGCATGGGACCGGATTCTATGCATCGGCCCGCCCGGGCGGCCCGGGTGGTGGCACTACCGGGCAAGACGGGCGCACACGGCTCCCCCGGTGCCGCGACACAGGTCAGGTGCCGCGACACAGGTCAGGGGTGCGCATGCGCGGCGCCTGCGGGCCAGGGTCGTGGACGGTCACTTCGACGGTGACTCAGGGGCACGAGATCTTCGTCGCCACCACCGGGCCTACGGCTCACCTGCCTGAGGTGGTACCGCCTTCACCGGTCCCCGTCCCGGCCGCCAGCGTGATCCGATCGATTCCGGTCAGGCGGCGGGCTCGGGGAGGTGGCCGAGGTGCTCGATGACGCGCTCACGCAGGAGGAGGTACTCCGCCCAGCGTCGGGGCAGAGGCCCCGGCGGGCGTTCGACGACGCGGGCCGCGGTCACGGTCTGGCCATCGTGGAACTGCTCGCGCGTCAGGTCGAGTTCCACACCACTGGGCAGCCGGTTCCACCAGTGGAATCCGTGCTGTTCCCCGCGGCAATGGACCTCCCCGACCATGAGGTCGCCGCCGAAGATGTCGTTCACGATCAAGGCCGTGATGTCACAGTGGCCCCACGCCGGATTGCCGGGGTGCCACTCGGCGCGGGGGAGGTCGTCCGGGGAGCAGGTGTCGGCGGCCCAACTGGCGTGCAGGGCTTTGTCGATGACGGACAGGTTCCAGGGGATCATGCCGACAGCATCGCAGCCGCCACTGACATCGGCGGATCGCCCAGGGGCCGCCCGTCAGCCGCCGAACCCGGGCTCCGGATGTCGGCGCAGAGGTCTGCGAAGCCTCCAGCGGCATCGCCCGGTCGGCGGGCCCTGCCCGGACGCACCCCGAGAGAGCCGACCGGCAACGGGCGAACCGGGCTTCAGAGCCGGGCGAGTGCGCGTCGCGCCGCGTGGTAGCCGCACATGCCGTGGGCGCCGGCGCCCGGTGGGGTCGCGGCGGAGCAGAGGTAGACCCCCGGCACGCCGGTCGCGTACGGGTCGAGCGCCGGGCGTGGCCGGAAGACCAGCTGCCAGGGGTCGTTGGCGCCGGTCACGATGTCGCCGGCGACGTAGTTCTCGTTGTGCCGGCTCATCTCCGTCGTGGAGCGCACGTGGGTCGCCCGGACGCGGTCGCGGAAGCCGGGGGCGAACTGCTCGATCCGCGCGGTGATCGCCGCGGTCGCGTCGCCGGTGTAGCCGGCCGGCACGTGGGCGTAGGCGTAGAGGGGATGCACGTCGCCGGCCGAGCGGGTGCCGTCGGCGAGGTACTGCTGGCCGACGAGCACGAACGGCCGCTCCGGCATCCGGCCGGCGGCCACGTCCTTCTCGGCCGCCGCCATCTCGTCCGTGTCGCCGCCGAGGTGCACCGTGCCGGCCGAGCGTGAACCCTCGTGCGTCCACGGCACGCCGCCCTCGACGGCGAAGTCGACCTTGAACGCGCCGGGCCCGTGGCGGTACCTCAGGTACGCGCGGCGCACGCGGGGCGGCATCCGGGCGCCCGCGATCCGGGCGGCCGCCGCCGGGGTGGTGTCCAGCATGACCAGGTCGGGACCGCCGAGCTCGTCGAGCGAGGTCACCCGGCGGCCGGTCTCGAACGCGACGCCGTGCTCGGCCGCGCGGAGGAGGATCGCGTCCCGGATCGCGGCCGAACCGCCCTCGGCCACCGGCCAGCCGAAGGCGTGCGCGGCCGTGGTCAGCGCGACCCCGATCGCCGATGAGGCGAGCGTGTCCAGGGGCCGGAAGGCGTGCGCGGCGACGCCGGTGAAGAGCGCCCGGGCTTCCGGCGTACGGAAGCGGCGCGCCAGCAGCGTGGCCGGCAGGCCGGCGTAGGCACCGAAGAGGGCGAGGTGGAGCGGGTGCCGCGGAAGGTGCGGCACGGGCTGCAGGAACTCCCGGCTGATCGTCCCGAACCGCTTCGTGAGCGGTCCGAACGTGTGCCGCCACGCGCGGCCGCCCTCGCCGAGCCCGGCGGCGGTCCCGGTCACCGACCGGACCGCGACCGCACCGCGCCCGCCGTCGAGCGGGTGCGCGAACTCGACCGGGGCCCAGCGCCAGGACAGGCCCGCCCCGGCGAGGTCGAACCGCTCGGCGAAGGCGGAGCCGAGCGCGAGGGGGTGCATGCCGGAGCACTCGTCGTGGATCAGGCCGGGCAGGGTCAGCTCGCCGGAGCGGGTACCGCCGCCGAGGGTGTCCGCCGCCTCGATGACGCGGACCCGCACGCCCGCGGCGGCGAGGGTGAGGGCGGCGGCGAGCCCGTTGGGCCCGCTGCCGACCACGACTGCCGTCGTCATGCGAGCGCGTCCTCACCGTTCGCGGTCCGCGACGCCGGGTGGTGCTGCGGGTGCCGCCAGGTGACCTGGAGCGGGACGGGCCCGTCCGGCAGCCAGGGCTGTCGGCCGACGAGGTCGCGCACGTCCCACCGGCCGCGTTCGACGATCCCGAGGGCCGCATCCATGACGAAGTACTCCTGCACGGGCCGGTGGATCGGCTGGGACTCCACCCAGAAGACCACCAGCTCCCCGGGGGCGAAGTGCAGCCGCCGCTGGATCGCCTCGATCAGCTGGTCGTCGTGGAGGTGGCCGTCGCCGAAGTTCCAGCCGACGACGAGGTTGGCGCCGATCTCGCCCTCACGCACGGTGTAGGTGTCGAGGTCGTCGCCGAGGTAGGTCTGCGCCACCGACAGCAGCCCCTTGCCCTGGGTGTGCATCGAGCGCCAGGCGATGAACATCTGCATCGCCATCTCGGCCTGCGGGGCGGAGTAGCCGAAGGCCCGCAACTGCCGGTTGTGCGTCTCGACCGGGACCGGCAGTTCGTTCAGCCGCTCCTCGGCACCCGGCGCCAGCGCCCAGACCGCCGACGCCCAGTTCCCGGCGTACTGCCGCATCGAGGGCAGGAAGGAGACCAGGTCCGGGCGCAGGTTCCCCAGCACCGGGAAGAACAGCAGGGCAGCCGCGATCACCGGCAGCATCCACGGCCGGCTGAAGTCGAACGGGCCGTAGCCGTCGCCGTTGGGGTGCCCCACGAACAGGAAGATGCCGATGTAGGCGAACAGGATGTTCCACTCCAGCGGCACCGCCAGCGGGAACGTCGAGGTGATGAACAGGTGGAAGAGCACCATGCTCACGACGGCGACGAGGGTCAGTTCCCGGTCGGTGCTGAACAGCAGGACGAGAGGCATGGCGAACTCGGCGAGGGTGCCCAGCACGTGCGCCATGAAATGCGCGAGGCCGGAGGGGCGCAGGTCCTCGGGCGCGTTCTTGTAGTGCCTGAGCCGGACCGCCCTCGGCATGAACGGCGCGTTCGACACCATCGGAGGCACGACGAACGAGAAGTGGCGGGTGAACTTCGAGACCGCGGCGCCCACCCACACGACGACGATGATCAGCTTCGCGGCGATGATCATGTCGGTGAAGTCGAGCGTGGCGCAGGCGACCATCACCGGGACGTACTGCTCGCCCCGCCCCGCCAGGAAGACGACCTTGTCCCGCAGACCGAGCAGCACGAGCAGGGCGGCCGGCGCCACGAACAGCACGGGCTGCACCAGACCACCGGTCACGTCGGGGCGGGCGGCGGACAGCGCCGCGGTGTCGGCCCCGGGCAGCACGATCGCCACGGCCAGGCTGACGAGGATCGCCGCGTACAGCACGGCGTCGACGACGCCTCGCCGGTCCCCGCGGGTGAACGGCACCGCGCCCGGCCACGGGGGCAGCCGGATCGTGCCCGGCCGCAGCCAGTAGCGCGCCCCGCCGTACATCGGCTTGAAGTGGCCGGTGAGCGGGCCCCAGGCGCCGCCGACGCCGACGACCTCCAGGAGCGCCACCCACAGCACGAGCTTCTGGTAGACGACCGGCTCGTCCCACCACCGGCCGACGTCGAACAGGCCGCCGACGTCGGAGGTGGCGGTCACGACCAGCAGGCCGCCGATGGTGGAGAGGCCGACCAGCTTGAGGATGTAGAGCAGGTGCAGCACCCATGGGCTGCCGAAGCCGTTCCCGGCCCAGAAGGTGCTGAGCACCTTCACCCGCTCGAAGAACGGACGCCGCAGGAACTCCTCGGGATCGACCGCGGGGAAGACGGGGGTCTTGAAGGCCATGCCTCACGCTCCGGGGGTGACGGTCTCGTGCTGCCGGCGCAGCGCGGGCTTGTCGATCTTGCCGACGGGGTTCTTGGGGAGGGCGTCGAGGACGCGTACGCCCACCGGCACCTTGTAGCGGGCCAGGCTCGCCGTGCACGCCTCGACGAGGTCCTGCCCGGTGACGGCGGCGCCGGAGTGGAGCGCGACATAGGCGAACGGGACCTCACCGAACCGCTCGTCGGACTGGCCGATCACGGCGGCCTCGTAGACGCCTTCGTGGGAGAGCAGGACGGTCTCGATCTCCTTGGGGTAGATGTTCTCGCCGCCCCGGATGATCATGTCCTTGATCCGGTCGACGATGCGCAGATAGCCGTCCTCGTCGAGGACGCCGATGTCGCCGGTGTGCAGCCAGCCGTCGCGCAGGGTCTCGGCCGTGTCCGCCGGGCGGTTGAGGTAGCCGCGCATCACGTTGGGCCCCTGGACGACCACCTCGCCGCGCCGGCCGCTGGGCAGGACGGTGCCGTCGGCGCCCATGATCTCCACACGCACCCCCGGGAAGGCCGGGCCGACCGTGCCGACCCTGCGCTCGTCCCACCACCGGTTGCTCGTCGCGGCGCAGGTGCACTCGGTCAGGCCGTAGCCTTCCGCGAGGACGAAGCCGAAGCGCTCCTCCACCGCGTCGAGCAGTTCCTTCGAGGCGGGTGCGGCCCCGCACACGGCGAACCGCACGGAGGAGAAGTCGGCGTCGCGCGGCTGCGCGAGCAGCATGGTGTAGATCGTGGGGACGCCCGAGAAGTACGTCGGACGGTGTTCCTCGACGGCGTCGAGGAACCCCTCGACGGTGAACCGGCTCATCAGCGTCAGCTGGGAACCGGTGCGCATCGGCGACAGGAAGCTGACACAGATCGCGTTGACGTGGAACAGCGGGAGGAAGAGGAGACAGTGGTCGTCGGCGGTGAGCCGCATGAGGTCGGCCATCATCGAGGTCATCGCCTCCAGGTTGGCGTGGTCCAGCATCACCCCCTTGGGCCGGCCCGTCGACCCGCTCGTGTAGACCAGCAGGGCCAGTTCGTCCGGTGAGGTCCGTGCCGCGGGCAGCGGCACACCCGACGGCACACGCCGCAGCCGGTCGGCGGCGAGGCTGGGCCGGCCGCCGTCGGGCGCGTCCGGGCCGAGGTTCACCACGAGGGCGCTGCCGGCGTCCGTGATCTGGTAGCCGGCCTCCTCGGCGGTGAACGCCGGGTTGATCGGCGTGGCTGCCGCGCCGAGCCGCCATGCTGCGGCCATCGCGACCAGCAGCTCGACGCGGTTGGGCAGCATGACCGCCACGACGGACCCGCGCCCGATGCCGTGCTCGGCGAACTGCTCGGCCGCCGCCTCCACCCACGCGGCGAACTCCGCGTAGGTGAGCTGATGGCGTTCGTCGCGGACGCACGGGCGGTCGGCGTGGGCTGGGTCCACGGACCAGGGGAGATACGCCGGCGGCGTCATGGGCGGCTCCTGTCTTTCGAAGGGGTGCGTCGAAGGTAGGGAGACCTGTGACGGGCGACACTGTCCCCGGGGGACAAGGAATGGGGGCAGAATGGTCCCGACGGGCCGCATTCCTTGGCCGGACGGGCAGTGTGGCGGAGGTGCGGGGATGGTGGGGCGTCACGACGTGGAAGTGCCCGCCGACGTCGGCGTGATCGGCACCGCCCTCGCCGGGCAGCTGGCGGACCTCACCGCCTCCATGGCCGCCGCCATGGAGGAGCAGATCCCGGAGCTGCCGCAGGACCGGATGACCGCGGCTCTGCTCGCTCGGAGCGTGGAGAGCAACCTGCGCGCGGCGAGCGCGCTCTACCGGGGCGAGCTGGAGCTCGCCGAGCTGGTGGCCCCCGCGGAGGCCCGGGAGTACGCGCGCCGGCTGGCCCAGTGCGGCGTCGCCGTGACCGCGCTGGTGCGCGCCTACCGGCTCGGGCAGCATCTGCACCTGGCGTGGTCCGCCGAGGAACTGGTCCGGGAGTACCCCGACCCGGCGCGGGCGCTGGCCGCCGTGCGCGCGCTGCTGGGGCTGAACTTCGTCTACATCGACACGGTCTCCGAGCAGGTCATCGAGGAGTACCAGGCCGAGCGCGAGCGCTGGCTCTCCCACCGCAACACGATCAGGGTGGAGACCCTGGAGCGGATCCTGGCCGGGGACGCGGTCGAGGAGCCCGCCGTCGAGGCCACGCTCGGCATCCGGCTGCGCCGGCAGCACCTGGGTGCGGTGCTGTGGATCGCGGGTGGGCACGACGCCCCCGACGACCTGCCGCAGCTGGAGTCCGCGGCCGGCCGTGTCGGGCAGGCCCTGGGCGCCGTGGGCAGCCCCGTGTTCTGGCCGAAGGACTGGGCCTCGGCCTGGGTCTGGTTCCCGCTCGGTCCCGGGACGACGGCCGACGTCGCGGCCGCCGCCGCGGCCCTGGACCGTACCGCACCACGCGTGCACGCGGCCCTCGGCGCTCCGGCCCCGGGACTGGCCGGCTTCCGCCACACCCACGAGGACGCCCTGCAGGCCCTGCGCGTGGCCACGTTCGGCAGCGGCGGGCCCCCCTCGGTCGTCAGCTACGCCGATCCCGGCGTCCGCGCCGCCGCGTTCCTCACGGCCGATCTGCCCCGTACCCGCCGCCTGGTGACCACCTCGCTGGGCGAACTGGCCGCCCGGACCGAGAGCGCCGCCAGGCTGCGCGAGACCCTGCTCGTGCTGATCCAGGAGCGCGGGAGCCTCGTCGCCGCGGCGGACCGCCTCCACGTGCACAGGAACACCGTCAAGTACCGCATCGCCCGCGCCGTCGCCCAGCGCGGCCGCCCCCTGGAGGACGACCGCCTCGAGCTGGAGCTGGCGCTGGTCGCGGCGCACTGGCTGGGGGACGTGGTGCTGCCGGAGGGCTGACCGGCTCCGTGTATCCCACGTCAAGTATCCATGCGGCTAGTAAAGGCAGAAGGCGGGCTGTGCGTTCGACGGGCAGGGGGAGCGTTAGGATCTCGGACATGGCCAACCTTCGCGAGGCGCAGAAGCAGATGACGCGCCGCCTGCTGCTGGAGTCGGGGCTCGAGCTGTTCAAGACGAAGGGGTATGCCGCCACCACGGTCGACGACATCGCCACCGCGGCGGGCACCACACGAGTGACCTTCTACGCGTACTTCCCCTCCCGCAGCGATCTGATGAAGGCGCTCATCGACGAGCAGCTCAACGAGGTGCTGCAGCGCGTGCGGTCCCCCGAGCACGGCTCCACGGCGCGGGACCTCGTCGCCACCGTCACCGAGGGGACGCCGGAGGCGATCATGGCATGGCTGCGGCGGACCGCCGACAGCTGGCCGGCCGTCCGGCCGATCATCCGCATCGCCCGCGACGCCGCGGCGGTCGACCCGGAACTCACCGACCTGGTCGAGCGATGGCTGGAAGAGGCCATCAGCGACATCGAGGACGGACTGACGGCGGCCGGGCGCCTGGAGCCCCACCAGCGCCACTTCCGGGGCGTTCTCGCGATGGCCCAGCTCGACTTCGTCGCCCAGCACTGGGGCCGGGCCGACTGGAAGATCACGCGTGAGCAGATGCTCGACGAACTGGGCGACAGCTGGGTGCGGCTCCTGACATGAGCCGACCGGGCCGCAGGACCCGGTGCGTGCTTCCCGGCCGGCCCGTCGGCGGGGATCGTGGGCGCGGACGGCGTCACAGGTGCGTCGCGACGTCGAACAGCAGCGCCCGGAGCCATTCGATGAAGTACTGATCGGTCAGCCGGGGGTTCCAGACCATGTCGATCCCGAGCCCGGGGATCGGGAACGGGAACTCCTCGATCCGGAGGTCGGCGAGCGTCCGCATCGCGGCGGCGACCCGGTAGCGCAGGAGAGCGACGCCGCCCGCGCGTGCGACGAGGTAGGGCACCAGCAGAAAGTCGGAGATCAACCCGCCGACGCGATAAGGGACACCGTGTTCCTCCAGCACCGCATAGGGGAAGACCCGCCGGTCGGTGTCCACGACGATGTGCCGCTGCGTGGTCAGGAGGTCGAGCGCGCTCGCCTCCGGCGGCGCGTCCGGTGCGGCCACCACCACGCAGCGGTCGTCGTACAGCCGCTCCCGCGGGTACGGCGAGACGTGTCCCTCGGAGAGCAGCACGACGTCGACGCCGCTGTCGGTGAAGGTGGCGTCGGTGGGCACCGTGATGGTGCGCAGACGCAGGGTGGCGTGCGGAGCGCGCTCGGCCACGAGCCGCGTCAGCCGAGGGCCGACGACGAACGCCGTGCTGTTGGTCATGGCGATCGTGATCACGCGCCGGTCCGTGGCGGGGTCGAAGCGGGGGAAGTCCACGATCTGTGCCGCCTGCTGGAGGGCGCTGCGCAGCGGCGCGATCAGCTCCAGTGCCCGCGGCGTCAGCGTGACGCCCGCCCCCCGCCGGACGACGAGCTCGTCACCCAGCAGCCGCCGCATCCTCGTCAGGGCGTGGCTCATCGCCGGCTGCGACAGGCCGACCCGCTCGGCGGCCCTGGTCACCGAACGCTCTTCCAGGAGAGCGAGGAGAGGCACCAGCAGGTTGAGGTTGACCGACGCCAGCCGGTCGAGCCCGGAACCGGGGGTGCCCTCTCCGTCGTCGCCCATGCGGAAAACCCTACGCGGCCGCGCGGGTCATGCGGCGCAGCCGGGGGATCGGAATGCGGTAGTTGAGCGCCGCGGCCACGCCGGTGCCGTCCCCGAGCGGCCACCGCAGCAGGGCCGGGCCGCCGGGCGCCCCGTCGACGTACTCCGGTTCCCCGTCCGGCGGCAGATGGCCCACCGCCTTCAGGCTCAGCCCGAACTGCTCGGTCCAGAAGTAGGGCTGGAACTCCAGCGGTGGCGCCTGGTCGCCGTGCAGGAGCGCCCGCGCGGCGGCCTTCGCCTGCTCGATCGCGCTGCTCCACAGCGGGACGCGGCGCAGGCCGGAGGCGGTGGGGAAGGCCGCGAGGTCGCCGACGGCCGCGACCTCGGGGCGGACCAGCCCGCGGGAGTCGACGGGCACGGCGCCGTTCACCGTGAGGCCCGTGTCCGCGAGCCACTCGGTGTTGGGCACGTCCCCGACCGCGGACAGGAGGACGTCAGCCTCGAGGACCGCACCGTCGTCGAGGACGACCCGGGCCTCCCCGCCCCGCCGTTCGAACCGGGCCGACCCGGTCTCGACGACGGTGAGCCCCTGCTCCAGCGCGGCCTTGACGAAGACCTCGGCGAGGTGCGGACCGAGCTGGAGGGTCAGCGGCAGCCCCTGGGAGACCAGGGTGACCCGGCAGCCGGCGGCCAGGCACCCCGAGGCGATCTCCATGCCGAGCGGGCCCCCGCCGACCACGACGACCGACGGCCGGGCCGCCAGCAGGCCGCGCAGGGCCAGCGCGTCGTCGAGACCGCGCAGGGTCAGCTCCTCGGGGAGGTCGGACAGCCGCCGTGCCCGGGAGCCGGTGGCGAGGACCACACGGTCGTAGGGCAGGGCCGCGCCGTCGTCGAGGGTGACGAGCCGCCGGTCGAGGTCGAGCCCGGTCGCCCGTACGCCCAGCAGCTCGGTCGCCCCGTGGCCGGCCGGCGGCAGCACGTGGGACGACAGGTCGTCGCCGTCGAGCAGCAGCGCCTTCGACAGCGCCGGACGGCTGTAGGCCGGGTGCGGCTCGTCGCCGACGATGGTCAGCTCGCCGTCGAAGCCGGCGTCGCGGAGGGTGTCGGCCGCGGTGAGGCCGGCGATCCCGTTGCCGACGACCACGACGCGGCCGACCGTGCCGGTGCTCACACGATCCTCAGCGCGGCGACCGGGCACACCCGCGCGGCGGCGTTCGCCGCGGCGGCGTCGGCCTCGCCGATCTCCTCGCGGTCGATGACGAGTTCGCCCTCGTCGTCGAGGTGCATGAGCTGGGGCGCGGCCTCCTCGCACAGGCCGTGGCCCTCACAGCGGGGGCGGTCGAGAACGATCTTCATGCCGGGATCACTTCCAGGACGGGGAGCTCTTCGATGCTCCGGGTGATGTTGCTGGGGACGCGGACCTCGGGTCCGACGACGAGGCGCTCGACGCGCCGGGAGAGCGCCTCGATCACGGCGTGGGCCTCCAGGCGGGCGAGTCCCTGCCCCGCGCAGCCGTGCGGGCCGTAGCCGAACCCCAGGTGGTCGACCGGGTTGCGCTCGACGAGGAAGGCGTCCGGGTTGTCGTAGTGGCGCGGGTCGCGGTTGCCGGCGCCGAGCAGCACCGCGATCTGCGCACCGGCCGGGACGACGGTCCCGTCGATCTCGACGTCCTTGGTGGCGCGCCGGCCCCAGGCGTTGATGGGCGGCCAGAAGCGCAGCACCTCGTTGAACGCCGCCGGCACCAGCGACGGGTTCGCGCGGACCAGGGCGAGCTGGTCGGGGTGCGCGGCGAAGAGGGCGACGATGTTGCCGATCGCCGCGATCGTCGAGTCGACGCCGGCGCCGAGGTACTGGTGGATGATGTGGCCGGCCGTGTCCGGCGGGATGTCGCCGCGCGCCTCGGCGTCGAAGATGCCCCGGCCCACCGACCCCTCGGCCAGGTCCTCGGCGGTGACCTGGGAGCACCAGCCGTACAGCTCGCCGGCGATGGGGAAGTTGTCGGCCGTGCGCTGGTTCATCGGGCCGAGGACCTGCATGGCGGCCTGGCCCCAGCGCAGCATGTTGTCGCGCACGTGGCCGGTGAAGCCGATCAGGTCCGCGACGACCTCCAGCGGGAAGGCGCGGGCAAGGGCGTCGATCGCCTCGAAGGAGCCCCTGTCGACGAGTTCCGCGACGAGCGCGTCCGCCTTCTCCTCGATCCGGACCTTCAGTCCGCGCAGCGCGCGGGGCGAGAGGTTCTCGGTGAGGGTGGCGCGCAACTGGGTGTGCACCGGCGGGTCGGAGGCGAGCGAGGTGCCGGTGAGCGCCTCGTTGGCCATCGGGTTGAAGGCGATGGACGTGGAGGAGAACGACTCCCAGTCCGCGAGGGCGCCGCGGATGGCGTCGTACCGGGTCAGCGCGTAGGCGTCGTTCTTCGGCAGGCGGACGACGGGGCTCTGCTCCCGCAGTTCCGCGTACACGGGGTAGGGGTCGAGCACGACCTCGTCGGCGAAGAGGTCGATGCCGGAGGTGGGTGGGGTGGTCATGCCGTCAGTGAAGTGGCTGGTTCCACACACAGCAAATGAATCGTTTACATGATGTTATATTTGCATCGTTTATGCTGTTACTTTTTCGTGGCGTTCGTTTCATTGACGCCACGTAAAGTGAATGGCTACCGTGGCTGAGCCACAGGGTGCCGTGCACCCACCCCGGACACGTGAGGCAGGCATGAGCGGCAAGAGCAACACCGTGAACACCGTCCTGGGCCCGGTGCCTGCTGAGGAGCTGGGTACCGTCGCGGTCCACGAGGCGCTGCTCTCGGTGGTTCCCGGCGCGGAGTACGCCTTCGACATCACCCTCGACCGTGCCGAGATCTTCGAGACCCTCGCCGCGAAGCTGACCGACTTCCGCGCCCACGGCGGCGGCACCGTCGTCGACGCGACCGGCATGTTCCACGGCCGGGACGTGCGGCTGTACGAGGCCCTCTCCCGCGCGACCGGCGTGCACATCGTCGCCTCCACGGGACAGGGCCCGGAGGAGATGCTCGGCGGCTACTTCCTCACGCCCCAGACCAACCCGCCGACGCCCTGGCCCGCCGAGAAGTTCGCCGACCTGTTCACCAAGGAGATCACCGAGGGCATGGTGGTCCCCCGCGTGGAGCGCCGCGGCACCGCAGGGCTGGTGGCCGCCATGGCGACCCGCGAGGGCATGACCGCGACCGACGAGAGCCTGTTCCGCGGCGCGGCCCGCACCGCGCTGGCCACCGGCGTCCCCGTCTCCGTCCGCTACGGCGCCGACGCCGTCCGCGACCTCGACGTCGTCCTGGACGAGAAGGTGCCGGCCGACCGTGTCGCCGTCGGCGGACTCGACCGCCGGGACGCCGTCGCCGCCGGCGCGCCCCTGGAGGTCGCCCGCCGCGGTGCCTACGCAGCCCTCGACCACGTCGGCGTGGAGGACGACGACCACGTCACCGACGCCCAGCGCGCCGCCCTGGTCGCCGACCTGGTCCGGGCCGGCTTCGGCGACCGGATCCTGCTCTCGAGCAGCGCGACCGGGGTGGCGAAGGGCCACCCGGCCAACGACCTGCCGTACAGCTACGTCCTGACCGCTTTCGTCCCGCTCCTGAAGGCCCAGCGCCTCAGCGACGAGGACGTCCGGCGGATTCTCGTCGCGAACCCCCGCGACCTGCTGTCGGTGCGTTGAGAGCTGCGCCCCGCAGCGCGAACGACCATCGAGTCTCTTCCCCCAAAGGTGAGTGTTGTGTCGAGAGTGAACACCGTGCTGGGGCCGATCCCGGCGGAGGAGCTGGGTCTCGTGGCCATCCACGAGCACATCGGCTACGGCATGCCCGGCTCCGAGCTGGATACGCAGTGGTGGAAGACCCCGGAGCAGCGGTACGAGGAGACCGTCCCGAAGCTGCGGAGGTTCCACGAGTACGGCGGCGGCACCTTCGTCGACGCGACCGGCATCTGCAACGGCCGTGACGTCGACTACTACAAGTCGCTGTCCGCGAAGACCGGCGTGCACATCGTCGCCTGCACCGGCTTCGTCGGCGGCGACACCGCCCTGTACCACTTCGCCACGGCCGACGTGGACTACCTGACCCGGCAGTTCGTCCACGAGATCACCGTCGGCATCGGCGACACCGGCAGCCGGGCCGGCGTCATCAAGGTCGGGGTCAGCCGCGGCGGTCGGATGACGGACCTGGACAAGCGCATCTACCGCGCCGCGGCCCGCGCCGCGCTCGCCACGGGCGTACCCGTCCTGACCCACCTCGCGATCGACGCCGAGAACGCGATCGCGATCTTCGACGAAGAGGGCCTTGCTCTGGACCGCGTCCTGTTCGGGCACGTCGACGACGGCGTGAACGCCGACAAGACGCGCGACGTCTGGATCGCCGAGCAGGGCGGCCGGATCGGCTTCGACACCTTCGGCTACGAGTCCGAGCTGCCGGACCCGCCCTTCTGGGCCCGCCCCCGCAAGGAGCGCCTCGACCACTTCCTGCGCTTCGTCGGCGAGGGCCGGCTGAAGCAGGTGCTCGCCTCCGCGGACGCCAACTGCAGCCCGCTGGGCTGGCCGGGCGTCAAGGGGCACACCGTCAACTACATCTTCGAGGACCTCATCCCGGACCTCCGGGCCGCCGGCCTCGACGAGGCCGCCATCAAGACGGTCTTCGTCGACAACCCGGCCGACTTCCTCACCCTCCAGAAGTAGAACCAGAAGCAGAGAGAAGCACCCAATGCAGACTTCGGACCTCAAGAACCTGAAGATCGCCATCGTCGGCGCGGGGTACGCCGGCGCGGCGTCGGCCAAGGCCCTGAGCCTGCTCGGCGCCGATGTCGACGTCTACGAGCAGGCGGGCCAGATCCGGGAGGTCGGCGCCGGCATCGGTCTGCGTCCTTCGAGCATGAACCGGTTCCGCGAGTGGGGGATCTTCGACGCGATCGCGAAGGTGAGCTCGCCGAGCGACTACTTCGAGATCCTCTCGGCCACCGGCGACCCGATCATGAAGGACACGTGGCCGGAGATCGACGACTTCGCCGAGGAGACCAAGACGCACCTGATCCACCGCGGCGACTTCATCGAGGCCCTCCTCGGCGTGCTCCCCGAGGGCATGGTGCACCTCGGTCACAAGCTGGAGAGCATCCAGGACAAGGGCGACACCTCCGTCCTCACCTTCGCCAACGGCAGGACCGTCGAGGCCGACCTGGTCGTCGGAGCCGACGGCATCAAGTCGGTGGTGCGCCAGAACCTGTTCAGCGACAAGCCCCCGGTGTTCTCCGGTGAGCACGCCTACCGCGCGGTGATCTCCGTCGACGACGCCCACGGCACGGTCGTCGACGACAACCTGCGGATGTACATCGGCCGGGGCACGAAGATCTACCTGCTGCCGCTGCGTCACCGCGTCCAGGTGTCCTTCGACGTCACCACCCTGTGCCCGGACAGCTCCTGGTCGCCGGCGGCCACCAAGGACGACCTCATGGCGGCGGTGGAGGGCTTCGACGAGCGCCTCGTCAGCATCGCGCGCGACCTCGACATGAGCGCCGTGAACGTCCGCGCGGTCTACGACATCGACTCGGTCGACACCTGGCACTCGGACTCCGTCGCCCTCGTCGGCGACGCCGCCCACTCGATGCTGCACCACCAGGGCCAGGGCGCGAACTCGGCCATCCTGGACGCCGGCAGGCTCGCCGACGCCCTGCGCGAGGCGGACTCCGTGAAGGAGGCGCTGGCCCTGTACCAGGCCACCCGCAAGCCGATGACCGACGAGCTGCAGCGCATCTCGCGCCAGGGGTGGACCGAGGACGAGATCAACGCCGTCTTCCCCGGGCAGAAGCCCGCGGCCCAGCAGCCCCAGGACTGACGCCCATGCCGCTGCACCCCGAGATCGCCAAGGTCCTCGCGAGCCTGCCGGCCCCGCCCGAGGGTCCGCTCGACCCGGTCGCCATGCGCGCCGCCGAAGAGGCGCAGGTCGCTCCGCTCGCGGAGCGGCTGCCCCTCCACGCGGTCGAGGACGTGACCGTGCGGACGGCGTCGGGCGAGGTGCCGGTGCGGATCTACACCCCGGACGAGGCCGGCCGTCACGGCGTGCTGGTGTACTTCCACGGCGGCGCGTTCTTCCTCGGCAGCCTGGAGACGCACGACCACGTCGCGCGGTCGCTGGCGAAGGAGACCGGACTCGAGGTCGTCTCCGTCGGCTACCGCCTGGCGCCGGAGGCCGCCTTCCCGGCCGGTCTCGACGACTGCTACGCGGTCGTGCGCTGGGTCGCCGAGCAGGGCGCGAGCCTGGGCTGGGACGGCACGACGCTGGCCGTCGCCGGCGACAGCTCCGGCGGCACCTTCGTCGCCGCGGTCGTGGCCAGGGCGCACGACGACGGCTTCGACCGGATCACCCACCAGGTCCTGTACTACCCGTCGCTCGACCTGGACTTCGACGTCGACCGCTACGCCTCGCTGCGGGAGAACGCCGTGGGCCACGGCCTGGAGACGGCCGGTCTGAAGCCGTTCAACGCCTTCTACCTCGACAGCGGCGCCGACCCCGCGGACCCGCTGGTCTCGCCGCTCAAGCGGGCCGACCTCAGCGGGCTGCCGCCCGCCCTCGTCGTCACCGGGCAGTACGACCCGCTGCGCGACGAGGGCGAGCTGTACGGCCGGCGGTTGCGGGAGGCCGGGGTGGAGGCGACGGTGAGCCGGTACGAGGGCGCGGGCCACGGATTCGTCCAGCACTTCTCCTGGATCCCGGAGTACCACCGGGTCTTCGAGGAGACGCGCGACTTCCTGCGCCGGCGCTGACCCCGCCCCGGTGACCTCGTAGGCGATCAGGCGATCAGGCGATCAGGCGATCAGGCGATCACGCGATCACGCGTTCAGAAAGAGAGACATGACGCACGCAGTCGACATCCATCCCCTGGTCTCGCCCTGGGGGCGGTTCGGTCTCTACAGCTTCTTCATCGACGCGCCCGAACCGGCCGTCGTCGACACCGGGATCGCCTCCTCGCCCGCCGAGGGGATGGCTCCCGCGCTGGAGGCGATCGGGCGGCGCATCGAGGACGTGCGCTGGATCCTGCTGACCCACGGTCACATCGACCACGTCGGCGGGGCGCACGCCTTGTGGGAGCTCACCGGCCGGCGTGCGCAGGTGGTGATCCACGGGGCCGACGCGCCGATGCTCCGCTCGAGGCGGGCCCATGTGGAGGAGTACCTGGAGGGTCGCGGCCGGTACCTGCGCGACCCCGAGGGCGAGGCGAAGGTGACGGCCGCCGGGAACGCCGTCATCTCCGGCGAGATGGAGCCCACCCTGCTCGTCAGGGGCGGGGAGACCCTCTCCCTCGGCGGCGTCACCGTCTCGGTGCACTCGATCCCGGGCCACACGCCCGGGTCGGTCGCCTACGTCGTGGACGGTCAGCGGTCGGTGTTCGTCGGCGACGCGGTGCAGGTCCACGGGGCCGCCAACGGCTTCCCCGGCTTCACCGACCCGGCCGCCTACCGGGCCGGCCTGGAGTACCTGCGCGACGAGGTCCGTCCCAGTCACCTGTACCTCGGGCACCCGTACCGCCGCGCCGACGGCACGCCGTACGGCGTGGAACTCGACGCGGCCCAGGCCCAGGAGGCCATCGCCCAGAGCCTCGCGGTCGAGGGCCGGGTCGGCGAGGCCGCCTGCGGCTGCATGGAGGCCGGGCTGCGGGAGACGGACTCGGCGTACTCCCCGTTCGCCCCCGTCGCCGAGGAGCTCGGCTACACCGGCGATCCCACGCTCGAACCGTCGCCGTTCTTCACCTCGATGCACGGCTATCGCACGAGCCACGACCAGAACTTGTGACACAGGAGCTTTCGCCCTCATGAGTGAGTTTCAGAAGATTCAGGCGGGCGACCAGCAGATCGTCGTCCGTAAGGACCTCCGGGTGCCGATGCGCGACGGTGTCACGCTGGCCGCCGACACCTACAGCGGCGTGGACGACACGCCGCGCCCGGCGCTGGTGGCGCTGAGCCCGTACGGCAAGGAACTGCAGGCCCTCGCGCTCACCACGCCGCCGCAGCGCCGGCCCAGCCCGATGTGGGACGGCTGCATCGAGGCGGGCGACATCGCGCGCGTCGTCAAGGAGGGCTACGTCCACGTCATCGGCGACCTGCGCGGCTCCGGCGCCTCCGGGGGCGAGCACATCGGCAACTACAACGCCGGCGGCGTCCCGCTCGGCCAGGACGCCTACGACGTCATCGAGTGGGTCGCGGCGCAGCCGTGGTGCGACGGCAACGTCGGCATGATCGGCATCTCCTACTTCGGCTCGATGCAGGTGCTCGCCGCGGCCGAGCGTCCGCCGCACCTCAAGGCGATCTTCGTCAGCGGCGGTCACTACGACTTCTACGAGACCACCTACCACGGCGGCGTCATGTGGTTCATGCCGCGCGCCGCCCGCGAGGGTCGCGGGGGCGACTCCGGCTGGGCCTTCACCGACGGCGTCAAGTCCCGGATGCTGGAGACCCTCTCGCCGGAGGAGATCAAGGAGCGCGTCGCCGAGCGGCTGCGCGACCCGGACGTGGCCGCCTGGCCGAACCTGGTCCATGTCCTCACCTACCCGAAGAACCACGAGGCCTGGTTCGACATCGTGCTGAACGAGGTCGACGGCGAGTGGTACGAGGAGCGCAACCCGATCACGCTCGCGCCCAACATCGACATCCCGGTCTGGCTCCAGATCGACCAGGGCCGCGGCTGGACGACGGACGGCACCATCGAGCTGTTCGACGCGCTGAAGGGCCCGAAGAAGCTGGACATCGGCCCGTACCCGCCGATGCAGTCGCGCCCCTTCGTCGAGGAGCACGACAAGATGTTCCGCTGGTACGAGTACTGGATCAAGGGCATCGACAACGGGATCATGGACGAGCCCGCCGTCACCGTCCACGTCGAGGGCTCGCGCGAGACCGTCACCGGCGCCCAGTGGCCGCCGAAGCCGGTCGAGCACCGGTCGCTGTACTTCCGCCCGCGCCGCAAGCTCTCCTTCGAGCCGGAGCCGATGGGCGCCGAGTACGCCGCCCCCGACGGCTTCTACCAGGCGCCGCTGACGGTGACCGACAAGGTGGAGATCCTGAGCTGGAGCACGGAGCCGTTCACCGAGCCGACCGAGATGATCGGCCAGGGCGCGGCGCACCTCTTCGCCGAGATCGACCAGCCCGACACCAACTTCATCCTGCGTCTGTGGGACGAGGCTCCCGGCGGCGGCCGGCAGCTCATCACCGCCGGCTACCTCAAGGCGTCCCACCGCGAACTCGACGAGGAGCGCACCACCGAGGGCAACCCCTACCATCCGCACACCCGCGCGGTGCCGGTGGAGCCCGGGAAGATCGAGGAGTACGTGCTGCGGCTCTACCCGTTCGCGGCCACCTTCAGGCCGGGGCACCGCCTGGTGGCGGAGCTGTCGAACGACGAGCCGCTGGCCGACGCGCACAACGCCCTGCTGCCGCCGGACGCCTTCCACCTGCCGGTGGGCCGCCCCGTCACCCACAAGATCTACCGTGACGCCGCACACCGCTCCCGGCTCGTGCTGCCGTTCACGGCGGGACGAGGGTGACAGAGACCGTCACCATCCTGCGGGTCGGCCACCCCTTCGTGCGGGGTGGCCGACCTTCTTGCTTCTCCGGCGCACCGCCTCCGCCGCCGGACCCGTCGGCGGAGGCGGTGCGGGCTACCTGGCCGCCGGTTCCGGTGTGCCGTCCCGGCGCGCGGCCTCCGGCTCGGACGAGGACTCGGCGTGGGCGTGGCCGGCCCGGATGCCGATCAACCCGACGGCGGTGAGGACCGCGGCCACCGCGGCGGCGACGGCGCAGACGGCGAACGCGGAGGTGAAGCCGCTGCCCAGGGACTCCAGGGCGATGCCGTGCGCGGCCGAACCGGGGGTGCCCGCCGGCAGGCTGTTGACGGCGATCGGCCCTGCGGCCTGGCCGATCCCGCGCGCGGCGCCCAGCTGGTCGGGCGGGAGCTTCGCGCCGTCCAGCGTCGAGGCGAACACCGTGCCCGCCTTGCTGAGGGCGACCGCGCCGACGACGACCGGGCCGAGCGCGAACCCGAGGTCGCGCAGCATGTTCGTGGTGGCGCTCGCCATGCCCGCGAGGTGGGTGGGCACGCTGTTGAGCGCGACGGCCGTCATCGAGCTCACGCCGAGCGCGAAGCCGACACCGATCAGCAGGTCGGGCACGACGAAGGGGGTCAGGCCGGTGTCGGTGACGTCGAGCCGGGTGCACAGGAAGGATCCGACGGCCATCAGGGCGAAGCCCGACGTCAGCAGCCAGGCCGGGGCGACCCGGTGCAGCAGCCGGGAGACGACCGGGATGAGCACGAACGCGGGCCCCTGCAGCAGCAGGAACGGAACGGCGACGCGGATCGGGTCCTGGTGCTGCACCGGTCCGAGCCACATGCTCGTCGCGAAGCACGCGCCGAGGAACGCGAGCATCCCGATGACCGCGACGACGGACGACACCGTGAAGGCGCGGTTCCGGAAGAGCTTCAGATCGAAGATGGGGGCACCCGCGCCCAGTTCGACCAGGACGAACCCGGCGAGGAAGACGGCGCCGAGGGCGAAGGCCAGGATGACCCAGAAGCTGCCCCAGCCGGACTCGGGACCCTCGACGGCGCCGTAGAGCACCAGGATGAGGCCGATCGCGAACGTGATCTGGCCCGGCACGTCGATCCTGCGGCCCTCGGGCGCCGACGACTCCGCGGCGAGCCAGAGCGAGAGCACCACGCTCGCCAGGGCGAGGGCGACCAGCACCCAGAAGGAGCCGCGCCAGGACCCCACCTTGGCGAACATGCCGCCGAGCAGGGGCGAGACGGCCGCGCCCGCGGACAGGAAGCCGGACCACACGGCGACCGCGTGGGACCGCTGCCGGGCGGTGCGGGCGGCCACCGCGAGCATGGCGAGGGAGGCGGGGAACATGGCGCCGGCGCCGAGGCCGTTCAGCGCGGCGCCGACCCAGAGCGCCTGCACGGTGGGTGCGAGCGCGGCCACCGCGCTGCCGACGGCGACGAGGGCCGCGCCCGCCGCGATCAGCTTCTTGCGCCCGAACAGGTCGCCGAGCACGCCGAAGGTGAACTCGAAGCAGACCACCGCCACCATGAACGCGGCGGTGATCCAGGTCAGTTGCGAGCCGTGGGTGTGCAGGTCCTCCTGGAAGAGCCCGTTGAGGGAGGCCGGCAGTGCGTTGGCGACCTGTGCCACGAGCACCGCACAGCATGCGGCAGCCAGTGTTCCCGCGTAGCCCGGTGTCCGGGCCGCCCCCGCGGTGGGGCCGTGGGACGTCGTCGTCGTCCCGTTGTCGAGCGTCATTGCTTCTCCCTGGCTGGGATGGTGGGTCGTCCCGCTCTCGGGTGGGACGGCTTCGGCGCGTGCCGAAGCGGAAAGCGGGGGGGGTGTGTCGGCGTCGGCTCGCCGTTCTCGCCGGGAACCCGGCGGGGGCGCGCATGACCGGGGCCCGTCGCACGCTGCCCGTCAGGCAGGTGGGAGGGGCCCCGAATCGGACGCGGTGCCGTGGAGAATGGCACTTCGCTTTACGTCGCGTCAATGAAATATGCGATAATTAAGTACAACAATCTTGATGTAAGACCTTGACCGGTTCGGATGCAGGGCCGCGGCTCTCGGGAGCGGTCCTTCCGGGGCGCCGGCCGCGGGATCAGCGTCCCTCGGCCAGATCCGCCTCCAGGGCGCGTGCCGCCGAGTCGAGGGCGGCGACCAGGGGCCGGAGCCGGTGGGGGTCGTAGCGCACGCCGGGCATGGACACCGACAGCCCCGCCTGCGCCGTTCCGTCCGGGTCGCACACCGGGACCCCGACGGCCACGAGCCCGCGCTCGGAGAGCTCCCGGTTCACGGCGAAGCCGCTGCGGCCGACGCGCCGCAGCTCGGCCCGCAGCGGTCCGAGGTCCGGGCGGTCCCCGGGCCGGTCGCGGTAGCGCTCGGGGGCGTAGACCTCCTCCAGCTCCTCGTCGCCGAGCTCGGCGAGCAGGAGCAGGCCGGCGGTCGTGCGGTGCGCCGGGAAGACCATCCCCTCGCGCGAGCCGACCCGCAGGGCCTGCCCGCACTCGACGCTGGCGATGAACCGGGCCGTGTCGCCCGTGCGCACGGTCAGGTTCACGGTCTCGTCGAGGAGGTCGACCAGCCGGTGCAGGTGGGGGAGGGCGGCGGCCCGCAGCCGGGACACCTGCGACTGGGAGTGCGCGGCCAGTTCCAGGACGGGGCCCGCGTGGTAGACGCGGTTCTCGTCCTGCACGGCGAAGTCCCGGTAGACGAGCATCGCCAGCAGCCGGTGGGCGGTCGACCTGGCCACCCCCAGCCGTTCGGCGATCTGGGAGACGGTCGCCCCGCCCTCCATCTGCAGCATGGTCGCGGCCCTGAGGGCGTGGTCGACGCTGGCGACGGGGTAGGGCGGCGGTGTCTTGAGGGGCTTGTCCATGGCTGCTCCACTGCTGCTGTTCTGCTATCCAGAATCTACATGTCTTCCTGAGAGAAACGCCGCACCCTGAGGACTGTGACTCAGTCCTCCATCGCTCAAGACATCGCCACGGGCTCCCCCGTCCGGCTGCAGGCCGTCGCCGGTGAGGGCCGGCCCGAGGTCACCCCGGCGCTCGAGGCGCTGTACCGGGGCTTCGAGAACGAACTGCTCGTCCCGCTGTGGACCGAGATCGGCGACCTGATGCCGGCGCACCCACGCTCACGGGCCGTGCCGCATCTGTGGCGCTGGGAACGGTTGCGGGAGCTCGCCGCGCAGGCCGGCGACCTGGTGCCGGTCGGCCGCGGCGGTGAACGCAGGGCCATCGCCCTGGCCAACCCGGCCCTGGACGGCCGCCCCTTCGCCACGCCCACGCTGTGGGCCGCCATCCAGTACCTGATGCCCGGCGAGGACGCCCCCGAGCACCGGCACACGCAGCACGCGTTCCGGTTCGTCGTCGAGGGCGAGGGCGTGTGGACGGTCGTCGGCCGGGACCCGGTGCCGATGCGGCGCGGCGACTTCCTGCCGCAGGCCGGGTGGAACTGGCACGCCCACCACAACGCGACCTCGGAGCCGATGGCGTGGATCGACGGCCTGGACATCCCGTTCCAGTACGTCACCGAGTCCCAGTTCTTCGAGTTCGGCCGCGACGAGATCACCGCCGCCGAGCGGATCACCCCGGACCGGTCGCGCTCCGAGCGCCTGTGGGGCCACCCGGGGCTGCGGCCGCTGTCCGCCGGTGCCCCGGCCCCCGGGACGCCGCTGCTGGCGTACCGCTGGGAGCACACCGACCGGGCCCTGTCCGACCAGCTCGCCCTGGAGGCGGAAGGGTTCGGCGGCACCGTCGAGCCCGGGCACGCCGCCGTCCGGTTCACCAACCCCGCGACCGGCGCCGACGTCCTGCCCACCATCCGTGCCGAGATGCACCGCGTCGTCCGCGGCGCCCGGACCGCGCCGGTGCGCGAGACCGGCTCCTCGGTCTACCAGGTCTTCGACGGCTCCGGCACCGTCACCGTCGGCGACACCTCGTGGTCCGTGACGCGCGGCGACCTGTTCGTCGTCCCGTCCTGGCAGCCGTTCTCGGTCCGTTCCGAGGCCGGTTCCACCGACTCCGACGCCGGCTCGCTCGACCTGTTCCGCTTCAGCGACTCCCCGATCTTCGAATCCCTTCAGCTCCACCGCGCGCACATGGAAGGAACCACCCGATGAGGCTCGCCACCATCCGGATCGACGGCACGACCCGGGCCGTCAAGCTCGACGGCGATGTCCTGGTCGACCTCGGCGCCGCCGACCTCGGCGCCCTGCTGGGCCAGGACGGCTGGGCCGAGCGGGCCGCGGCGGCGACCGCGGGGAACGCGACCGCCTACGCGACCGCCGGCGCCGAGTTCGCCCCGGTGGTCCCGGGGCCCTCGAAGGTGGTCTGCGTCGGGCTCAACTACCGCAACCACATCCAGGAGATGGGCCGCGACCTGCCGGAGTACCCGACGCTGTTCGCCAAGTTCGCCGACGCGCTGATCGGCGCGGGCGACGACATCGTCCGGCCGGACGAGACCGGCGAGTTCGACTGGGAGGTCGAGCTCGCGGTCGTCGTGGGCAAGCCGGTGCGCCGCGCCCGCGGCGTCCAGGCCGAGCAGGCGATCGCCGGCTTCACCGTTCTGAACGACATCACCTGCCGGGACTGGCAGTTCCGCACCCGCGAGTGGCTGCAGGGCAAGATCTGGGACTCCACGACCCCGGTCGGCCCGTACCTGGTGACCCCGGACGAGCTGCCCGGCGGCGTCCGTCCCGCCCTCGACGTCCGGCTGACCGTCGACGGCGAGGTCATGCAGTCCGACACCACCGCCGACCTGCTCTTCGACCCGGTCACCCTGGTCGAGTACGTCTCCACGATCGTGCGCCTCAACCCGGGCGACATCATCGCGACCGGGACCCCCGGCGGTGTCGGCCACGCCCGCAGGCCGCAGCGCTACCTCCTGGGCGGCGAGACGGTCGTCGCGGAGATCGAGGGACTCGGCCGCCTGGAGAACAAGGTCGTCCAGGAGAGGCCCGCCTGATGCCCCGCACCTTCGACGACGCCCGCCGCTGGGCGCGGTTCGGCACCTCCCTCCTCGTCGAGGCGGCGGACCGGGCGGACCTGGACGACGACGGGCTGGGCGCACCGAGCGCCCTGCCCGGCTGGACCAGGGGGCACGTGGTGGCCCACGTCGCGGCCAACGCCGACGCCCTGGGCAACCTCGTCCACTGGGCCGCCACCGGCGAGCCCACCCCCATGTACTCCTCCGCCGAGGAGCGCGCGGCCGGGATCGAGAGGGGCGGCCGGCTCCCGGCCGCCGAACTCGTCGCCTGGCTCCGCCGCTCGGCGGACGCGCTGGAGACGGCGATGGCGGCGCTCGGCGACCAGCAGTGGCGGTCGCCGGTCGTGACCGCCCAGGGCCGGACCGTGCCCGCCACCGAACTGCCGTGGATGCGCTCCCGCGAGGTGTGCGTCCACGCCGTCGACCTGGGCACCGGCCCGTCCTTCGCCGACCTGCCCGCCGACTTCCTCGCCGCGCTCTGCGACGACGTCGTCGGCAAGCGCCGCAACGGCCCCGGCCCGGCCCTGGTCCTTCAGGCGGCGGACACCGGCGGCCGCTGGGAACTGCCCGGCGAGGGCGACACGGCCCACCTCACCGGCCCGCTCCACGAGATCACGGCCTACCTCACCGGACGGGAGAGCGCCCTCACCGCCCCCGGCGGCGGCCCCGCCCCCGCCCTGGCCGCCTGGCTCTGACCCCCCGGCCCGCGACGATTCATGCGACTCCAGGAAGAGACGATGAACACTGCAACACCCTCCACCGGCGGCAACCCCGACGTGATCGTCGTCGGAGGCGGCATCGGTGGGCTCAGCTCCGCGTACGCCCTCTCCCGGGAGGGGCTGCGCGTGCGCGTCCTCGAACGGGCCGAGGAGTTCGGCGAGGTCGGCGCGGGCCTTCAGATCGCCCCCAACTGCACCCGCATCCTCCACGAGTACGGCCTGCTCGACGAGGCGAAGAGCCTGGGCGTGCTCCCGGAGAACATCGTGATGCGCGATGCGCTCGACGCCCGCGAGCTGACCCGGCTCGACCTGCGGGACCTGGAACGGCGCTACGGCTTCCCCTACATGGTCATCCACCGCAGCGACCTGCACGGGATCTTCCTGCGCGCCTGCCGGCGGGCCGGCGTGGACCTGCTGACCGACCAGACCGTCGTCGACTACGAGAACACCGGCACCGGCGCGCGGATCACCCTGGAGGACGGCAGGGTCGAGGAGGCCGCCGTCGTCATCGCCGCCGACGGGCTGCACTCGGTGGCCCGGCGCAAGCTGGTGGATGACGAGCCCGTCAACTCCAACTACGTCGCCTACCGGGCGGCCGTGCCGATCGAACAGGTGCGGGACAACGGCATCGAGGAGAAGGACGTCACCGTCTACGTCGGCCCGCGCTGCCACTTCGTCCAGTACGCCCTCCGCGGCGGCGAGATGTTCAACCAGGTGGCCGTGTTCGAGTCGCCGAAGGCACTGGAGGGGCAGGAGGACTGGGGCACACCCGACGAGCTCGACGCGGCCTTCGAGGCCACCTGCGACCCCGTCCGCGAGGGCATCCCGCTGATGTGGCGGGACCGCCGGTGGCGCATGTTCGACCGCGACCCGATCATGACGTGGGTGTACGGGCGCATCGCCCTGCTCGGTGACGCCGCGCACCCGCCGCTGCAGTACATGGCGCAGGGCGCGATCATGGCGATCGAGGACGGCTGGGTGCTCGCCCGGCACGTCGCCCGGCAGATCGCCGCCGGTGACGGCGCGCCCGACTGGGACGCGGCCCTGGCCGCTTACGAGGCGGTCCGCCCCGAGCACTGCCGGCGGATCCTGTCGACGGGACGCGTGTGGGGCGAGCTGTGGCACCTCGACGGAGTCGAGCGGCTGCAGCGCAACGCGCTCCTGCGCGCACGGGACACCTACGACTACCACTTCACCGAGTGGGTCTACGGTCCCACCGCGCTCACCCCGGACGAGGAACCCCCCATGTACACCCCCATCCCGCTGGCCTCGGCCGAGCTGGAGGACGGCACCAACGGACAGCCGGACGCCACGACGCTCGCCAAAGGCCGCACGGCATGACCGACGCCTTCCTGTACGCGGCGGCCCGGACGCCGTTCGGCCGCTTCAACGGCTCGCTGGCCGCCACCCGCCCCGACGACCTGGCCGCCACCGCCCTGAGGGGGGTGCTGGCCAAGGCCCCCGGCCTGGACCCGGCCGCGATCGGCGACGTGTTCTGGGGCAACGCCAACGGCGCCGGCGAGGACAACCGCAACGTCGGCCGGATGGCGGTCCTGCTGGCCGGGCTCCCGGTGAGCGTGCCCGCCACGACCGTCAACCGGCTGTGCGGCTCCAGCCTCGACGCGGCGATCATCGCCTCGCGCACCCTGGAGTCCGGTGACGCCGACATCGTCGTGGCGGGCGGCGTCGAGTCGATGTCCCGGGCGCCCTGGGTCCTGCCCAAGCCGGACCGCGCGTTCCCGGCGGGCGACGTCACCGCCGTGTCGACGACGCTGGGCTGGCGGCTGGTCAACCCGGAGATGCCGGCCGAGTGGACCGTGTCACTGGGCGAGTGCAACGAACTGCTCCGGGAGAAGTTCTCCGTCCCCCGTGAGCGGCAGGACGAGTTCGCGGTGCGCTCGCACCGGCTGGCGGCGGACGCCTGGGACGCCGGGTTCTACGACGACCTGGTCGTCCCCGCCGCGGACCTCGCCCGCGACGAGGGCATCCGCCCCGGCACCGACGCGGCGAAACTGGCGGCGCTCAAGCCGTCGTTCCGCCCGGACGGCACGATCACCGCGGGCAACGCCTCGCCGCTGAGCGACGGCGCGTCGGCGCTGCTGCTCGGCACGGAGACGGCGGCGGACCGCATCGGACTGCCGCCCCTGGCCCGCGTCGCCGGGCGCGGGGCGCACGCGGTCGAGCCGCAGATGTTCGGCTACGCTCCGGTGGAGGCCGCCGAGCGGGCACTGCGTCAGGCCGGGATCGGCTGGGGCGACGTCGGCGCGGTCGAGCTGAACGAGGCGTTCGCCGTGCAGTCGCTGGCGTGCGTGGACGCCTGGGGCATCGATCCGGAGATCGTGAACACCCGCGGCGGCGCGATCGCGCTCGGCCACCCGCTGGGCGCCTCGGGCGGCCGGCTGCTCGGGACGCTGGCCAAGGTGCTGCGCGAGCGGCGGGAACGCTGGGGCGTGGCGGCCATCTGCATCGGCGTGGGCCAGGCCCTCGCGGTGGTGCTGGAGAACGTGACGGACGAGGTGGGCTGAGATGGCACCGACCATCGCCGCCACCGCCGACGAGGCGGTGGCGGGGATCGCGGACGGATCGACGGTCCTCGTCGGCGGATTCGGCCTGGCGGGCATGCCCTTCGACCTCGTCGAAGCGCTGATCCGGCAGGGCGCCACCGACCTGACCATCGTGTCCAACAACGCCGGGAACGGCGAGGTGGGCCTCGCCGCGCTGCTCAAGGCGGGGCGGGTGCGCAAGGTGGTCTGCTCCTTCCCCCGGCAGAGCGACTCCTATGTCTTCGACGAGCTCTACCGCGCCGGCCGGGTGGAACTGGAGGTGGTGCCGCAGGGCAACCTCGCCGAGCGGATGCGTGCCGCCGGCGCCGGCATCGGCGCCTTCTACTGCCCCACCGGAGTGGGCACTTTGCTGGCCGAGGGGAAGGAGACCCGGGAGATCGACGGGCGCACCTACGTCCTGGAGTACCCGATCAAGGGCGATGTGGCGCTGATCGCGGCGCACCGGGCGGACGGGGCGGGCAACCTCGTCTACCGCAAGACCGCCCGCAACTTCGGCCCGGTCATGGCCACCGCCGCGACCACCGTCATCGCCCAGGTCACCGAGCTCGTGCCCACCGGCGGCATCGACCCGGAGACCGTGGTCACCCCCGGAATCTACGTCGACCGGGTCGTACGGGCGGCGGCCCGTCGGCTCACCGTGCAAGGAGCCCGCTGATGACGAACACCGATACCGCGGACCGGGCGGGACCCGTGGAGCGGGCCGACCGGGGCCCGCTCACCCCCGGCGAGCTCGCTGCGCGCATCGCCCGCGACATCCCGGCCGGTTCGTACGTCAATCTCGGCATCGGGCAGCCGACCCGGATCGCCGACCATCTGCCGCCCTCGGCGGGCATCGTCCTGCACACCGAGAACGGCATGCTCGGCATGGGGCCGGCCGCGGCCGGCGAACAGATCGACACCGACCTCACCAACGCCGGGAAGGTCCCCGTCACCGAACTGCCCGGAGCCTCGTACTTCCACCACGCGGACTCCTTCGCCATGATGCGCGGCGGTCACCTCGACGTCTGCGTCCTGGGCGCCTTCCAGGTCTCCGAGCACGGCGACCTCGCCAACTGGCACACCGGCGACCCGGACGCCGTCCCCGCGGTCGGCGGCGCGATGGACCTGGCCATCGGCGCCCGGCAGGTCTACGTCATGATGACGCTGTTCACCAGGGACGGGGCGCCGAAGCTCGTTCCCGCGTGCAGCTGTCCGCTGACCGGCAGGGCCTGCGTCTCCCGCGTCTACACGGACCACGGCATCTTCGCCACGGGCCCCGAGGGGGTGCGGGTGCTGGAGACGTACGGCACCACCGTGGACGAACTCCGGGCGCGCCTGGACGTCGAGTTGTCCGTCTGAGGGGCGCTCTCCCGGACCGGACACGGCACGAGGGCCCGCCGGACGTCTTGTCCGGCGGGCCCTCGTGCGCGGGTCACGGGCGTGCGCTCGGTTCGCGGGTGCGCACCTCCGCCGCCACCGCGACGGGCTCGCGGCGGCGTGCCGCCACGGTCCGCCACACCAGCGCCGCCACCCCCGCGAGGCCGATACCGACCCAGGTCAGCGGGTTGGTCCACACGGCGGTGTCGAGCTGCTGACTGAGCACGAAGACACCCATGACGACGACGAACCAGCCGAACGCCTTGCGCAGCGTGTCCTGCGGGATGCGCCCGGCGAAGCGGCTGCCGACGAGACTGCCGACCACGGCTGCCGCGGTGACCATGAGCGCCATGTTCCAGTCGATGTGCACCCCGGCGAGGTGCCCGGCGAGACCGGAGAACGACTTCATGGTGATGACCAGGAGCGAGGTGCCGACGGCCACACTCATGGGCAGTCCGCCGAGCAGGGCGAGCGCCGGGACGACGAGGAATCCGCCGCCCGAGCCCACCAGACCGGTCACCGCGCCCACGACCAGACCCTCGACGACGATGTGCGTCATGGGCAGCTCGGTGTTGGCCGGCTTGGGCGCGGCGGCCTTGCGGGGCTTGCGCAGCATGGCGGCCGCCGTCGCGAGCATCATCACCGCGAAGGCGATGAGCAGCACGGTGCCCGGGATGTACTCGGCCACCCGCCCGCCGCCGTAGGCGCCGACCATGCTGACCGCGCCGAACAGCAGCCCGGTGCGCCAGCGCACCCGGCCCGCGCGGGCGTGCGGGACAAGCCCCACCATGCTGGTGACGCCGACCACGAAGAGAGAGGTCGCGATGGCTTCCTTGCTCTCCTGACCGGCCAGGTAGACCAGGATCGGCACGGTCAGGATGGAGCCGCCGCCCCCGAGGATGCCGAGGCTGACGCCGATGAGCAGGGAGGCCAGGAGGACGACGGTCATCATGACTGGCCTCGCAGTGAGGCGATGACGGTCCGGATGTCGGTGCGCGGGCCGCGGTTGTAGGGCAGCTTGGACAGCATCATGCCCATGGCGCAGGTGTTGCTGAGGGCGGCGAAGGTCAGCCCGGCGCCCATGAACGTGCCGATGAGGTGCACCCCGGGGACGAACAGGCCGACGACCCCGGAGACCAGGACGACGGACCCGGCGACCAGGCGGACCTGGCGCTCCAGGTCCCAGCGCGCCGGACCCCGGTTCACGGGGGCCCCGGACACCTCCCAGGCCATCATGCCGCCGTCGAGGACGCGCAGGTTGGGCAGGCCGGCCTCGGCGAGCGCCTGCTCCGCCTGGGCCGCGCGGGCGCCGGAACGGCAGATGAGGACCACGTCCTGGTCGAGGTGGTTGAGCAGTTCGTCGCGGTGTTCGCGCAGCGTGTCCAGCGGGACGTTGTAGGCGCCGGGGATGTGGACGGTGCGGAACTCGCCGGGAGTGCGCACGTCCAGCATGCGGGGGCCGTCCCCCCGATTGATGAGTTCTTGGAGAGCGGCGGGGGTCAGGCCGGCGGCGCGGGTGGCGTCGGTGGTCATGATGGCTCCGTCGGGAGTCTGTGTATTCGGCAGGAATACGGGGCGGGCAGGGTCGGTGGTCCGGGAACCGGCGGCCCGCCGGGCGCGGGGCCCGGCGGGCCGCCGGTTCCGGGTCGGGACGGTCAGACGGCGGCGGGGACGTTCAGCAGCGCCCAGGCCCCGTAGCCGCCCAGGACGTCGGAGACGTCCTCGAAGCCGCGGTGGCGCAGCAGGCTGGCGGCGATCGAGGAGCGGTGGCCGCCCGCGCAGTGCAGGACCAGCGGCCGGTCGGTGGGGATCTCGTCGAGGCGGCGCGGCAGCTCACCCAGCGAGATGTGCAGGGCGCCCTCGATGTATCCGTTCGCGTCGCGCTCTCCGCAGTTGCGCACGTCGACGACGGTCGGGGGCTGCTCGCCCGCAAGGGCGTCGCGCAGCTGCGCGGCGGTCAGCCGGCTGGCGGGAACGACCTCGTCGGCCACGGCGGCCAGAGCGTCCTCGGGGCTGCGCAGATAGCCCACCACGCGGTCGAAGCCGATCCGGGCGAGCCGGGTCACGGCCTCCTCCTCGCGGTTCTGCGGCGCGATGACCAGCAGTTCCTCGTCGGGCGCGAGGACGGTGCCGGCCTGCTCGGCGAACCGGCCGTCGGCGGGCACGTTGACGGAGCCGCGCAGATGCCCGGCGCCGAACTCCTGCGGGTCGCGCGCGTCGACCACCACGGCGCCGGCCGCGCGCCGCTCCATGAACTCCTCCGTGGACAGCGGCCGGGGCGCCGCGGCCGGGTCGTACAGCTCCCGCTCCTTGCGGTTGAGGATGGCGTCGTAGACGAAGTACGCAGGTGCGGAGGGCTGCCCGGCGGTGACGATGGCGATGAACTCGGCCTCGGTCATGGGCGCGCAGGCGTAGTTGGTGGCGCGCTGGGCGCCGATGGTGGACTGCTTCTCGGTCGACAGGTTCTTGCCGCAGGCGGACCCGGCGCCGTGGGCGGGGAAGACCCGCACCTCGTCGGGCAGGCCCATGAGCTTGTTCTGGACGCTGTCGTAGAGCATGACGCCGAGTTCCTCGGCGGTCACGCCGATCGACGCCAGCAGGTCGGGACGGCCCACGTCGCCGATGAACAGCGCATCACCGGTCAGCACCCCGTACGGGACGGTGTCGTCGGCGTGCTCGTAGACCAGGACGCTGATGGACTCCGGGGTGTGCCCGGGGGTCTCCATGATCTCCAGGGTGACGTCGCCGAGGGTGACGCGGTCGCCGTCGGCGAACTTCCGGACGGGGTACTCCGTCTCGGCGCGCTGCCCGTAGCCGATCCAGGCTCCGGTGCGGGCCGCCATCTCCAGGTGCCCGGCGATGAAGTCCGCGTGGAAGTGGGTGTTGACGACGCCGACGACGGTGTAGCCGCGTGCCTCGGCGTCGGCCAGGTACTCGGAGATGTCCCGGCGGGGGTCGATGACCACGGCCTGCCCGGTGGACTCGTCGGCGATCATGTACGAGGCCTGGGAGAGGCAGTCCAGGTAGTACTGGGCGAAGAACACGGATACCTCCGTCTGGGAATGGTTTCTATACCTCGGGGGGTATAGGGGCGGGCGTGCAGGGGGAGGGTCGGGCGACCCGGGAGTGAGCGCCGCGGTGACGGCACGGCCCGTGCGGACACGGGCGCGGGTGCCGCCGGGGAGACGCACTCGTCCACTCCGGCGGACCGTCTACACCGGCCGCCCCTCGGGCGGGCCGGGGGCCGCGGCGGACGGCGCGGACAGCTGCGGGAGCTGTACGCCGTACGGGTCCACGTCGCGGGCCATGCTGTTTCCTCCAGATACCCCCTGGGGTATTACACCGTCGACGGTAAAGGGTGGTTTCGGGCTTGTCAAATACCCTCGGGGGTATCCGTGGAGGACTGGGACCCGCCGGGCCCGTCTCGGTGGCGCGACCGCCCCCGGCGGGCGGGGTCGGGCGTTCGTGCCGGGCGCACCGAGGGAGGCCGGGGTCGCGTCGAGGTGCCGGGTGGCCCCGTCGGCGACGGGGCGGCGGGCGTCGAGGTCCGTGCGGGCGACCGGCGCGCCCGGGGCCGGCGTCTGGGCGGTGGTGCCGTCGCCGTCGGCGCGGACGACGACGTCGCGGGGCGGGAACAGGCCGATGGTGCGGTCGGCCTCCAGGGCGCGGCGGGTGGGTGAAGGGGTGCGGGCGTTCATCGCGCCGGAGAAATCGGTGTCCGGGTGCACGGTGCGGTCGCGGCGCGCGACGGTGCCCCTTTCGCGAGCAGAACGCCTCAGGTGGGAGCGGGTGATCCCGGCCGCCCGAGGTACTCGGGATTTGACCTGGATTTTCCTGTGACTGGAATACCCCAGGGGGTACTCATGTTACTGTCAATTACATACCCCCCGGGGTAATTTCCGTATGAAAGGAAGTGTCGCAGCGTGTTCTTCGTGGACACCGTGGAGGTCGCGGGGCTCGGCAACCGCAGCTACCTGGCCGGTGGCGAGAGGACCGCGGTGGCGGTCGACCCGCCGCGCGACATCGACCGGGTGATCGCGGCGGCGGCCCGGCGCGGGGTGCGCATCTCGCACGTCGTCGAGACCCACATCCACAACGACTACGTCACCGGAGGTCTGGAGCTGGCCCGCCTCACCGGCGCCGCCTACCTCGTCCCGGCCGGGGCGCGGGTGGGCTTCGAGCGCATACCGGTGCGCGACGGGGACACCACGGTCGTCGACGCCGGGGCGGGAGTGACCCTGCGGGCGATCGCGACCCCGGGCCACACGCCGCACCACACCTCCTACGTGCTCCAGGACGACGGAGCGGCGGTCGCCGTGTTCACCGGCGGCTCGCTCCTGATCGGCACGGTCGGCCGCCCGGATCTGGTCGAACCCCGGCTGACCGAGGAGCTCGCCCGCGCCCAGCACGCCTCCGCCCACCGGCTGGCCGCCGAACTGCCCGACGCGACGACGGTGCTGCCCACACACGGCTTCGGCAGCTTCTGCTCCTCCAGCCAGGCCGAGGGAACGGACACGACCATCGGCAGGGAGAAGACGGCCAACGAGGCGCTCACCCAGGACGTGGACACCTTCGTCGCCGGTCTCCTGGCCGGCCTGGACGACATCCCCGCCTACTACGCGCACATGGGCCCGGTGAACGCGGGCGGCCCCACGGCGGTCGATCTGACCCCGCCCGCGGTGGCCGACGCCGAGGAGATCGCCGCCCGGCTCGCGGCGGGGGAGTGGGTGGTGGACCTGCGCAACCGGGTCGCGTTCGCGGCCGGGCACGTGGCGGGTTCGTTCAACTTCGAGGCCGAGGGACAGCTCGCCACGTACCTGGCGTGGCTGATCCCGTGGGGCAAGCCGGTGACCCTGCTGGCGGAGTCGGCCGAGCAGCTCGCCGCCGCCCAGCGGGAGCTGGTACGGGTCGGCATCGAGCGTCCGGCGGCCGCAGCCACCGGTGAACCGTCCGCCTGGGTGCGTGACGGGGAGACGCCGGCCTCCTTCCCCCGGGCCACGTTCGCCGAGCTCGCGGGCCGGCGCCGCGGCGAGGACGTCGTCGTGCTGGACGTGCGGCGCGCCTCCGAGCGGGCCGCCGGCTTCGTCGAGGGCTCCGTCCACATTCCGATCCACACCCTGCACCGCCGGCTCGACGAGGTCCCGGAGGGCGAGGTGTGGGTGCACTGCGCGGGCGGCATGCGAGCCGCCATCGCCGCGTCGCTGCTGGACGCGGCCGGCCGCGACGTCGTCGCCGTCGACGACGCCTATGACAACGCCGAGAAGGCCGGACTCATCGTCCGGAACGACTGACCCGGCACCGTACGACGCCGAGTCACCCGAAAGGAGAAGCACCCACCCATGAACGTGTTCCACCCTGGTCCCGGTCGGGTCGCCATAGCGGAGGCCGTCGAACGCACCGGTCCCGGCACCGCCGCAGAGGCCGTGCTGCTGGACGTGCGGGAACCGCACGAGTGGCAGGCGGGCCACGCCCCGTGGGCGGTCCACGCGGCCCTGTCGCAGCTGACCGAGGGCTCGCCGCTGCCGCCGCAGGCGCAGGGGCGGCCGCTGGTGGTGATCTGCCGGTCCGGCGCCCGCTCCCAGAAGGCCGCCGCGCTGCTGGCGGCCCGGGGCGCCCAGGCCGTGGACGTGATCGGGGGCATGCGGGACTGGGCGCAGGCCGGGCTGCCGGTCGTGGACGAGCGGGGCAAGGACGGCACGGTCGCGTGAGTGCTGTGGTCCTCGCCCTGGCAGCCGGGGCCGTCATCGGCCTGGCCCTGGGGGCGCTCGGGGGCGGCGGCAGCGTGCTGGCCGTCCCCGCCCTGATCTACCTGCTCGGTTTCACCCCGGTCGCGGCGACCACCGGGAGTCTCGTCATCGTGACCATCACCTCGGTCACCGCCCTGTCGGCGCACGCCCGCGACGGCCATGTGCGCTGGCGTACGGGGCTGCTGTTCGCGGCGGCGGGCATCGGGCCGGCCATGCTCGGCAGCGTGGTCGCCACGCGGCTGCCGGCGGCGGCGCTGACGGCGGCCTTCGCGGTGGTCGCGGCGGGCGCCGCGCTCCGGATGCTGCGCGTGCGGCCGGCGCCGGAGACCGCCGGTCCGGTCCGGCCGGGCCGCGCGGCGGCGGCGGGCGCGGGGCTCGGCGCGGTCACCGGCATCCTCGGCGTGGGCGGGGGCTTCCTCGCCGTCCCGGCGCTGGTGGGCGTCCTCGGCATGCGGATGCGGGTGGCGGTGGGAACCAGCCTGCTGGTGATCAGCGTGAACTCGACGGCAGCACTCGCCACCCGGGTCGGCACGGTCGAGCGGCTGGACTGGGCGGTCATCGGCCCGTTCATCGCGGCCGCGATCCTCGGTGCGTGGGACGGCAAACGGCTGGCCGCGAAGGTGTCCGGGCCCACGCTGCAGCGCATCTTCGCCGTGGTGCTGCTGGCGGTGGCCGCGTTCATGCTGATCGACTCGGTGCTGTGACATTCCGCCGGTCCGCCCGGCGACGGCCGTCGGCGGCGGCGCGGCTCAGGCCAGGGACAGGAACAGCTTCTCCAGGCGGGCGCGCAGCTCGTCGACGCTCTCGCCGTCGGCCCGGCCGGATTCCATGCCGGTGACGCACTGCTGGAGGCCGGTGGCGATGATCGCGAAGCCGGCCCGGTCCAGGGCGCGGGACGCGGCGGCCAGCTGCATGACGACGTCCTCGCAGTCGCGGCCCTCCTCGATCATGCGGATCACGCCGGAGATCTGACCCTGCGCACGGCGCAGCCGGTTCAGCACGGCCTTCAGGTCCGTGTCCACCAGATCCAGCTGCATGACCACTCCTTGAAACGCCCCATCGGGAAAATACCCATCGGGGTACTGTACGACGTCCCGCATCGGGACAGCATCGACGATAAGGACACAAGGGGATTACTTCTGCCATGACCGCTCCTGTCCCTGTGACCCTCGCCGCCGGCCAGGCCCGCACCCGGCTGCACGAGCTGACCGTCATCGACGTGCGCACGCCCGGTGAGTTCGCGTCCGGCCACCTGCCCGGCGCCCTCAACATCCCGCTGGACGCCGTCGAACGCGCGCTGCCCGAGATCCGGCATGCCGCCGAGCGCGGCGACGTCCTGGTGGTCTGCGCCTCGGGCGCCCGCTCCGGGAACGCCTGCAGGCTCCTGGCCGAGCACGGCATTCCCACCGCCACGCTCGCCGGCGGCACCGGCGCCTGGTCCGCCGAGGGCCACGACCTCCAGCAGCCGGCCGGCCGCGCACCCCGCGCCACCTGGAGCATGGAGCGCCAGGTGCGCTTCACCGCCGGCACCGTGGTCCTCCTCGGCCTGGCCCTCGGTCTGCTGATCCACCCCGCCTTCCTGTTCCTTTCGGCCGGCATCGCCGGCGGTCTGGTGTTCTCCGCCCTCACCGACACCTGCGGCATGGCGGTCATGCTGGCCAAGCTGCCGCACAACCGCCCGCGCGCGGCCGACCTGGACGCCGCCCTCGCGCGACTGCGCAGCCGCTGACCTGCTGCCGCCCGGGGCCGGGGGACGCCCGTGTCCCCCGGCCCCGGGCGGCCCGGCGATCCGCGTGCCGCCTCCTCAGGCGGTGCCGCCCGCCGGCAGCCGGGCCAGGGTGGCGCGGCCCCGGGCCACCATCTCCTCGTCGCCGTGAGGCACGCCCCAGGAGATGGCGCTCGCCGCGTCCAGCGCGCACAGGCAGCGCAGCGCCGCCTCCTCGGTGGTCGTCAGCCGGCGCCCGAACCCCTCGAAGAAGGCGGTCCCCAGCGCGGGGTCCTCGGCCCAGGGCCCGCAGACGAGCCGGACGACGTCGAAGACCGCGGCGTGCGGGCGGGCCCGTTCCAGGTCGACCACCGCGAGTGCGCCGGGCCCGGCGTCGTACAGCCAGTTGCGCTCCTGGAAGTCGCCGTGGACGTATCCGGTCGGCAGCGGGCCGAGCAGCGTCAGCGCCGTGGCATGCCGGCGCACCAGGTCCCGCTCCCGCGGCCCGATCAGGTCCCCGGCGCGCTCCAGGTGGACCTCGGCATCGCGGGCGGCGCGCTCGACCTCGCCGGCGGCCTCCGCGTGGTCCCGGGCGGTCAGGTCGCGGGCGTCGCCGTGGAACCGGCGCAGCCATGACCCCGCCCTGCGGTGCAGGGCGCGCCGCCGGGCCGGAGCAAGCGTGAGGTCCGGCACGGCGCGACCGGGGACCGCGGTCAGCAGCAGCGCCCGGTGCCGCGCGTCGGTCTCCACCAGCCGCGGCACCGTGCCCCGCTCCAGCGCGGGGGCCGCCTCGCGGTAGGCACGGGTCTCCCGGGTGTAGAACTTCGGTGTCGGCGCCACCTTGAGGAAGGTGCGGCCGGTGGCGGACGTCAGCTCCCAGACGCGGGACTCGGGGCGGGGATGGGACACGTCCCGCACGGACCGGACGGGACCGACGACTCCCTCGGCCCACTCCGCCAGGGCGGGTGGGATCGGTGCGCGCGTGGTCATGCGCCCCACCTCGGTGCCGGGCGTGACGCGGCCGGCCGGACGGCGGCGCGGGCACCGCCGCGTCCCGCCTCGGTGCGGCGCGTGGCGTCAACCGCGGGCCGGGCGGTGGTGAGCCGTACGGGTCGGTTCTCGAACGCGGGGCGAAGGACGGCGGGGGCGGGGACGGGGTTCATGATTCCTCCAGGGCTCATGCCGATGCGGACAAGCGACCGAACAACCGCCCTGATCATGGACTCGTAACGGGTGAGCGGGAGCTAATTCTCGGACAAAGATTCGGCATGCCCGTGCCGGGCCGATCGTTTCCGGTGAAACGGCGCGAGACCCACCGTTCGATTCCCCCGTGCGGTGACCGGTGACCCGACCGGGGGGTTTGACGCGCACAGTTGATGCGGCGTCAGCCGACGGGTGTTCAGGTCCGCCGGCTCACCCCAGCACGTGCTCCAGCAGGCGCAGCAGATCCCTCGTCGCGTCCAGGGCCCCCAGCGCCGGCAGCGCGCCGAGCGCGAGCGTCGCGGCTGCGAGCGGCCACAGGGGCGGGAGCGGGCCGGCCTGGAGGGCGGCGACGCGGCGGGTGACCGCGTGCCGGGCGAAGCCCAGTGCGCACGACGGAGGACGGCGCCCGGCGGTCAGGGCCGCGCGGGCGAGGGCGCGGGCCGTGGTGGTGCGGTCGCCGACCGCGTCGGCCGCCTGTTCGTCCGCCCAGCGCTCCACGAGGAAGGCCACCGTGACGCGGA
The DNA here is from genome assembly GCF_042869095.1 of Streptomyces sp. NPDC007264. Taxonomy (NCBI): domain Bacteria; kingdom Bacillati; phylum Actinomycetota; class Actinomycetes; order Kitasatosporales; family Streptomycetaceae; genus Streptomyces; species Streptomyces sp. NPDC007264. Next base: position 39,240 of record NZ_JBIAFD010000013.1, on the reverse strand, counting down.
CGGGCGCGAGCAGCGGGTCGGCCGCGGCGGCGAGCGCGACGGCCGTCGACATCCGGGCGTGCCGGTGGGTGAGATGGGCGCGCTCGTGGGCCAGCAGCACCCGGCGCTCCGCCGGTTCGAGGGCGCACAGCATCCCGGAGGTGACCAGGATCCGGCCCGGCACGCCGCCGTCGCCGGGGATGGCGAACGCCTGGGGCAGGGGCGAGGCGGCGACGACCAGTTCCGTGTCCGCCGGATGTCCCGCGCACAGGGCCCGCAGGGCGCGGCGGGTGCCGCGTTCGGCGCGGGCGGCGCGGTACACGCGCACGGCGACGAGGAGCAGGGCCGGCACGGCGGCGAGGGCGATCGCCCCCGGGACCGGGTCGGGCGGTCGACGGCCGTCGTCCTGGGCGGCCGCCACGAGTTGCGGTACCTGGCCGACCAGGGTGGCCGCGAGCAGGACGAGGGACCAGACGGTGGCCGCCGCGGTGAAGACGGCGGACACGGTCAGCACCCGGGCCGCGAGTGCGGGCGCCACCCGCCGGCCGACGAGCGGGCTGATCGCGGCCAGCAGGAGCGAGAGCAGGATCGGGAGGTAGACGTCGACCCTCATGCGCCGGCTCCGCCGGCGACCCGCGGCCTGTCCGCGGCTCCACCGAGGAGGTCGCGCAGGGCCTGCTCCTCCTCGGGGCGCAGGCCGGACACGAACTGCTGGAGCGTGGCGATGGGGTCCGGGCCGCGGTCGAGGGCCTTGTGCATGGCCTCGGCGGTCAACTCGGCCGCGTTCTTCGCGGGCCGGTACGCCCCCCGCCGTCCGTCCACGTCCCGCAGGACAAGTCCCTTGTCGTACAGGCGCTTGAGGATGGTGTGCACGGTGTTGTAGGCGAGGTCGCCGTCGATCTCCGCCTGGACCTCGGCCGGCGTGAGTGCCTGCTCGGTGGCCCACAGCGCGGCCAGCACCTCGCTCTCCAGTTCCCCGGCGCTGCGTCGTTCCGCCCTGCCCTGCGGGCCTCTGCCAGCCATGCCCGCAACCTTACAGTGCGTAGGGGGGCGGTGACGCCGGCCGGAACGGCGGCGAAGGCCCCCGGGGGAGAGCGCCGTTCACCCCGGTGGCGCAGCGCCGTCCGCAAGGTGGCCGGTTCGAGTCGGGCTCCGCGCTGCACCCCCGGAGCAACCGCGCTAGCTTGTCCGTGTTTTACCGACTTCTTTCCCGGTATCCATCGAAACCCTACGGTCTGTAGGGCGTGATGCCCCTACGCTTCGCAGGGGGTGAAGGGTGGTCATGGCGCACAGCTCGCACACCACGCTCGCGGACGTCCGCCGGCTCGCGGCGCCGTCGGTCGCCGGCCTGTCGTGGCGCGACCGTGGCCAGGGCCTGCTCGGCCTGGTCGCGGGCGCCTTCACACTGGCCCAACTCGCCCTCGTGGGAACGGGTCTGGGACTCGGTTGGGACGAGACGGTCTACGTCAGCCAGATCAGCACCCACGCCCCCGCGTCGTACTTCAGCGCGCCCCGCGCCCGGGGCATATCCCTGCTGGTCGCCCCGGTCACCTCGTGGTCCTCGTCCACCGGGCTGCTGCGTGCGTATCTGGCGGTGCTGTCCGGGGCCGCCCTGTTCCTCGCCCTGCGCGCCTGGCGGGGCGTGTTCCCGGCCCGTGTCCTCGCCGTCGGGGGCGCGCTGTTCGCGAGCCTGTGGGTGACCCTGTTCTACGGTCCGCAGGCCATGCCCAACTACTGGGTCGCGATCGGTGCCCTGGCGGGCACCGGCTGTTTCCTGCGGGCCCACGCGGACAGCACGGACCGGGCGGCCGTGTGGGGCCTGGCCGCCAGTGCCGCGCTGATGGCCTGGATGCGGCCCACCGACGCCGCCTGGGCCTCGGCTCCGCTGCTGGTCCTGCTGCTCCTCGTACGCCGGTGGCGGCGCCTGCCGCTGCTGCTGGCGCTGGTGGGCGGACTGGCCGCGGGCGCCGCCGAGTGGATCATCGAGGCGTACGCCGGCTACGGGGGGCTTCTGCAGCGCCTGTCCGACGGCTCCCGGATCCAGGGCGGACTCGGCTGGAACGTCGCCGTCGTCGACCAGGTGCGCAGCCTCGGCGGACGCACCCTGTGCCGCCCGTGCACCGGCACCCTGCCGAACCCCGCGCTGACCGCCTGGTGGTTCGTGCTGCCCGTGCTCGCCGTGCTCGCGGCCGCCGTCGCGCTGCGGGCCGGACAACCCGCCCGCACCCTGCTGCCGCTGGCCTGCGCGGTGACGGCGGCCTTCCCGTACCTCTTCATGATCGGATACGCCGCGCCCCGCTTCCTGCTCCCCGCCTACGCCCTGCTCGCCGTCCCCGTCGCCGACGTGCTCCTCGACGTGGTGACGGCCCCGGACGGCCGGTGGCGGCCGATCACCGCGACGCTGCTGGCGATCGGGCTCGCCGGGCATCTCGCGGCGCAGTACGCGGTGCTGCGCCACACCGTGGACCGCTCGGCCGCCGACCGGCGCGCCTGGTCCCGCACGGCGGCCGAACTGCACCGGCTCGGGGTCCGGCCGCCCTGTCTGCTGACCGGCGACGAGGCACTCCCGATCGCCTTCTACGCCGGCTGCTCCTCCGCCGCGACCAGCGGCAGCAACGCCAACACCACGGCCGCCGGCATCGTGCGCACCGCGCGGCTCAAGCCCACCGCGTACCTCGGCACCCCCACCGGCCGTCCGCCGTCGTACGCGCGTGACTGGCCCGTCCACTCCTTCGAGGGCATCCGCATCCGTGTGGCCCCGGCGGGGCCGGGGGGCGGGCCCGGATGACGCCTCCCACGGGCACGGACGCGGCCCCCGCCGTGCCGGTGCCGACCGCCACCGCGGGCCCGCGCACGCGCACACGGGCGCCCTGGCACGTCGCCGTCACCCTCGCCGTGTTCGCCTGCGCCGTGTTCCTCGCCGGGCACCACTGGCCCACGATCGAGGCCGGCGCCGCGCGGCTCGCGGGCGCCGACCCGGGCTGGCTGCTGCTGGGCGCGACGGCCACGCTGGCGACGTGGGTGTGCTCCGCGCTCGCCCTGCAGGGCGCGGTGACGGAGGCGCTGCCCGCCGGGCGGCTGCTGGCCGTGCAGTTCGCGGCGTCCGCGGCCAACCATGTGCTGCCCGCGGGGCTCGGCGCGGGCGCCGTCAACCTGCGCTTCCTCGTCCGCAGCGGGCTGTCCGTGACCCGCTCGGCGGCCGCGCTCGCGGTCAAGGCGGCCGCCGGGGCCGTGACGCGCGGCGTGCTGATCGCCGTCCTCGCGCTCGCCGACCCCGGGCTGCTGCGCCGCCCGGGGCTGCCTGCGGTAGCGGTGGCGGCCGCCCTCCTGACGGCGGTCGCCCTCGTGACGCTGCTGCCCGGGCCGCTGCGACGCGCCTCCAGGGCGGTGCTCACGGACGTACGCTCCGTGCACCGGCTTCCCGGCCGGGCTGCCGCGCTGTGGGGCGGCTCGCTGGCCTTCTCCTCGCTGCACGCGCTGGTGGTGGTCGCCGTCACCCGGGCCCTCGGGCTGCCGCTCCCCGCCGACCGGGTCGCGCTGGCCTATCTCGCGGCCTCCAGCGCGGCCGTCCTGCTGCCGACCCCGGGCGGCATCGGCTCCCTGGATGCCGCGCTCGCCCTCGCGCTGACGCTCGCCGGAGCCCCGGGCAGTGCGGCCGCCTCGGCGGTGATCGGCTACCGGCTGCTGACGGTGTGGCTGCCGCTGGTCCCCGGACTGGTGGTGCTGGGCGTGCTCGTACGGCGCAAGGAGCTGTGACCGGGGCCGTCCCTCAGCCGCGGGCACCGTCCTTCGCGGCCCGGCGGGAGCGCAGCACCTCCAGGGCGATCGGGATCAGCGAGACCAGGACGATCACCGCGATCACCGGCAGCAGGTAACGGTCGACGTTCGGCACCGAGGAGCCCAGTGCGTACCCGGCGAGGACGAGGCCGACGCTCCACAGGAGGCCGCCGGCCACCTGCCAGACGGTGAAGGTCCGCGCGGGCACACGCAGGGCGCCGGCCATCGGATTGAGCACCGTCCGCACCACGGGCACGAAGCGGGCCAGCACGATCGCCTTCGCGTGTCCGTACCGCTCCAGGAGCTCCTCGGCGCGCTTCGCGCCCTCGTGCAGCCGGGCGGAACGACTGCGCTCGAGCAGCGCGCCGCCCGCTCTGCGCCCGAGCAGATAGCCGCACTGGGACCCGGCGAGGGCGCCGACCGCCGCGGCGACCAGCAGCGGCGGCAGGGACAGCTTCACGGCGTGCCGGTCGGAGCCGGTGCACAGCAGGCCCGCCGTGAACAGCAGGGAGTCGCCGGGCAGGAAGAAGCCGACGAGCAGGCCCGTCTCGGCGAACAGCACCACGCCCACGCCCAGCACGCCGAAGGCCGCGAGCAGGGACTGGGCGTCCAGCACGTTCACCGCGAGCTGCGCTGCCGGTGAGAGGGGTGTGGCCATCGTCGCGCGCCCTTCGGTACGGGAGGCCGGGCGCGGCACGCCGCCACCCGGATGACTACAGTCGTGTAGACCGTGTGTCGAACTGTAGACGACGTGGGGCCCCGGACGTTCCCCGATCACCGTGACGAGTGAACGCGGCCGGATCCGGGTGACGACCGCGCGCAGGGTTCGTTCGGCTTCACCCTCGTCGGCCACGGCCGCACGTGTCAGGCCGGATAGGCGTGCGTCTGCACCGCCTTGACGGTGGCCCACACCGGCGCGCCCGGCGTGAGGCCGAGTTCCGCCGCGGCGACCGTGGTCAGGTCGGCGGCGAGCGGCAGTTCGCCGGTGAGCTCCGCGCGGATCTGGTCGCCGTGGGTCTCGAACCCCGCCACCTCGCACCGCCACAGGTTGCGCGCGCTGGAGCCGCTCGGCCGGTCCCGGTACAGGGTCACGGCGCTCGGCGGGAAGGCCACGAAGACGGGCCCCGACAGATCCTCCGTGGTGGTGATCGCGGGCCCCGCGTCGAGCCGCACGGTGTGCCCGTCGGCCGTCCCCCGGTAGAGGTTGAGCCCCACGAGCTGGGCGATGTAGTCCGTCCGCGGACGGCGGGCGATGTCCCGGGGAGCGCCCTCCTGGACCACCCGTCCGTGCTCGACCACCACCAGCCGGTCGGCGAGGACCATCGCGTCCAGCGGGTCGTGGGTGACGAGCACGGCCACCGCCTCGAACTCGGCCAGATGGCGGCGCAGCGCGGCCCGCACCTCCAGCCGGGTGCGGGCGTCCAGCGCGGCGAGCGGCTCGTCCAGGAGCAGCAGCCGGGGCCGGACGGCGAGGGCGCGGGCGAGCGCGACCCGCTGGGCCTGGCCGCCCGACAGCCGCCGCGGCTTGACGCCGGCGTGGTCGGCGAGCCCCATGCGCTCCAGCCATGCGGCGGCCGTCTCCCGTGACCGGGCCCGGGAGGCACCCCGGCAGCGCGGGCCGAAGGCCACGTTGTCCAGGGCGGTCAGATGCGGGAAGAGCAGATAGTCCTGGAAGACGACGCCGACGGGACGGGACTCGGGCGGCGTACGGTCCAGCGTGACGCCGTCCAGCCGCAGGTGACCGCCGGAGAGCGGGACCAGCCCGGCCAGCGCACGCAGGGCCGTGGTCTTCCCGGCTCCGTTGGGTCCGAGCAGTGCGACGACGTCCCCGGGCGCGGCGGCCAGCGCCACGTCGAGCCGGAAGGAACCCCGCTCGACGACGATCCGTGCGTCCAGGCCCTCGCCGCACACCCCGCCACGTGCCTCGCCTGCCGCCGGGCCGCTGGCCGCCGGGTCGCTGGCCGTCGGGTCGCCTGCCGCTGGGCTGTCGGCCGTCGGGTCGCCTGCCGTCGGGCTGTCGGCCGCCGGGTCGCTGGCCGTCGGGTCGCCTGCCGCTGGGCTGTCGGCCGTCGGGCCGCCTGCCGTCGGGCTGTCGGCCGCCTGGTCGTCGGACGCCGCGCCGTCGCGGCCGGTCGTCGCGGCCTCCATCGGCGCCTCGTGGGCCGGCAGGTCGGGGCGGTGGCCGGTCATGACACCCTCATCCAGCGGTCCCGCAGCCCCGCGAGCACCGCGACGGACACGGCCAGCAGCACCAGGCTCAGGGCGACCGCCGCCGCCGGGTCGTTCTGCAGCGCCAGATAGACGGCCAGCGGCATCGTCTGGGTGCGGCCGGGGAAGTTGCCCGCGAAGGTGATCGTCGCCCCGAACTCGCCGAGCGCCCGCGCCCACGCCAGTACGGCACCCGCCCCGATTCCCGGCGCGATCAGCGGCAGCGTGACCCGGCGGAACGCCGTGAGGCGGGAGGCGCCCAGCGTCGCGGCGGCCTCCTCGTAGCGCCGGTCGGCGGCCCGCAGCGTGCCCTCGACGCTGACGACGAGGAACGGCATCGCCACGAACGCCTCCGCCACCACCACCCCGGCCGTGGTGAACGGCAGCGTGATCCCGAACCACGAGTCCAGCCACCGCCCCACGACCCCGTTGCGCCCGAGGGCCAGCAGCAGCGCCACACCGCCGACCACCGGTGGCAGCACGAGCGGCAGCGTCACCAGGGCCCGCACGACGCTCCGGCCCGGGAACTCGGTGCGGGCCAGCAGCCAGGCCAGCGGCACGCCCAGCACCAGGCTCACGGCGGTGGCGGCGGTGGCGCTCACCAGGGACAGCCGCAGTGCCTGCCACACCTCCGCACTGGTCAGCTGGTGCGGCAGGCCGTGCCAGGGGGCCCGCACGAGCAGGGCCACCAGCGGCAGCAGCAGGAACGCCAGTCCGACCAGGGCGGGCAGCAGCAGCGGCAGCGGTGTGCCCGGCATGCGCACCCGCCCGCGCGGCGGCCCGCCCATCAGGGTGTCGGGCGCCGTGCCGGTCGTGTCGGGCCGCGTCATGGCCGGAGGAACCCGGCCTCGGTCAGGACCTTGCGGCCCTCGGCGGACCTGACCAGCGCGACGAACGCCTCGGCCGCCGGGGCGTTGGGCGCGTCCTTGAGCAGGGCGATCGGGTAGTCGTTGACCGCCTCGGCCGACTCGGGGAACTCCACGCCCTGCACCCTGCCACCGGCCGCCTTCACGTCCGTCCTGTAGACCAGGGCGGCGTCGGCCTCCTTGAGCTCCACCTTGTTCAGGGCGCTCTTGACGTCCTGCTCGTAGGAGACCGGGGTGAGCGTGAGGCGGCTCGCTTCCAGGGCCTTCTGCGCGGCGGCGCCGCACGGCACCGCCTTGTCGCACAGCACGACCTTCAGGCCGGGCCGGGTGAGGTCCTTCAAGGAGGAGATCCGGTCGGGGTTGCCCGACAGGGTGGCGATCTCCAGTTGGTTGCGCACGAAGGTGGCGGGCGTCCCGGAGGCGTCGCCGGCGTCGGTGACGATCTTCATCGTCCTGGGGCTGGCGGCGGCGAAGACGTCGGCCGGGGCGCCCCCGGTGATGCTCGCGGCGAGGGTGTCGCTGCCGCTGAAGCTGAAGGTCACCCTGGTGCCCGGGTGCTCCTTCTCGAACTTCTTGCCCAGCGCGGTGAAGCTCTCCTTGAGGGAGGCGGCGGCGAAGACGGTGACCGTGCCGGACGGCTTCGGCGACGACGCCGAGGAATCCGGTGTCCTGGAGGAGCCGGAGCCGGACGAGGCGGAGCAGGCGCTCAGGGCCAGCAGAGCGGCGGCCGCCGCGCCGGCCAGCTGCGGTGTCCGGCCGGTCCGGCGAGTCCGGCACATGGAACGCGTCATCACGGCCCCACTCCCTCTGCTCGTGCGGAAGGAACCCGGCGGACCCTCCGATACGCCGATGATACTTGTGCAGATGCCAGCTGGAAGCCCCCAGTATCCTCGCATGAGCAGACTGATCGGCCGATGCAAGCGCGCATATGCGTTCGACCGCCCCGCTCGCACCTCGCTCGCACCTCGCTCGCACCCCGGCGCGCCCCCGGCGCCGGGCCCCGGAGTGCGCCCGCGCGCCGCTCAGGTCCGGTCGATGTGCACGTTCGTCGACTTCACGCGGGCCGTGGCCTCCATGCCGACCTCCAGACCCAGTTCCTCCACGGCCTCCCGGGTCAGCAGGGACACCAGGCGGTGCGGCCCCGCCTGGATCTCCACCTGGGCGGCCACGTCACCGAGCCGGACGGCCGTGACGATGCCGGGGAACGCGTTGCGCGCCGAGGTGTACGAGGGGGCCTCCTCGTCGCCGGCGCGGGCCAGCTCGACGGAGAACGCCGCCAGGTCCCTGCCGTCGATGACGCGGCGCCCGCTCTCGTCGCGCCGCGTCGCCATCCGGCCCGCGTCCGCCCACCGCCGCGCGGTGTCCGGGCTCACCCCCAGCAGACGGGCGGCCTGACCGATTGTGTAGGACTGCATGACCGCCAAGATAGGCGCACGTGCCGCCCCGCCCGAAACACTTCCGGGACCGGATGCCCTGCGCGCCGGGCCGATCGCCTGCGGACGATCGCCTGCGGACGATCTCCAGCGCGCCGGATCCACGGAAAGCGGCATGGCCGCCCCCGCCCGCATGGGATGATCCGGCGCCATGGGTGTGTCCTGGGCGGTGCGGAGCGTACGCGCAGCGGTGTTCGCCGTCGTGTGCGTGCTGCTGGCCGCCGGAGGTCACGCCCTGGCCACCGGCGCCGTTCCGCCGGTGTGGGTGGACGCGGCCGCCTTCGTGCCCGTGTTCGCCGCCGCCGCGGCGCTCGCCGGGCGTGAGCGTTCGCTCCTCGCCATCGCCGGCGCCATGCTCACCGTGCAGGGCGCCCTCCACTTCGCCTTCGCCGCGGCCGGACCGTCTCATGCGCCGATGCGCATGCCGGCCATGTCCGATGGCATCGGCATGGCCTGCGAGCCGTGTGCGACGGCCTCCCAGGCCGCCGCCGCGCACCTCGCGGCCGCGCTGCTCGCCTCCTGGTGCCTGCGGCGCGGCGAGGCCGCCCTGTGGACGGTGCTGCGCAAGGCGGTCACCTTCGTTCCGGGCCTGGTCGCCTGGTGGCGGCGCACGACGCCGATGCCCGCCCGGGTCGGGCCGCCGCGACCGTACGCCCGCAGGTACCACCCGCTCGGACAGGCACTGCCGCGCCATGCCCTGACCCGGCGCGGCCCGCCCCGGGGTGCCCCGTACGCGATCTGAACCCCCCATCACCGAGCACCAGTACGGAGTGTGTCCTGCCATGTCCCCGATGCGTACCACCCTGCGCCGCGCCGGCACCGTCGGCGCTCTCGCCGCCGCCTGCGTCCTCACCGCGGCGGGCGCGGCCTTCGCGCACGTCACCGTCCACCCCGAGAGCTACCCCAAGGGCGCCACCGACGGCGTGCTGACCTTCCGGGTCCCCAACGAGCAGGACACCGCCGCCACGACCAAGGTCGAGGTCTTCCTGCCCACCGACCATCCGATCCTGGGCGTGCTGGTCAGCCCCCAGAACGGCTGGACCGCGCAGGTGACCACCATCAAGCTCAAGAAGCCCGTCACCACGGACGACGGCACCGTCACCGACGCCGTCTCCCAGATCACCTGGACCGGGGGGCGCATCCGCCACGGCCAGTACCAGGACTTCGACGTCGCCTTCGGCCGACTGCCCGACGACACGGACCGGTTGATGTTCAAGACGCTGCAGACCTACTCCGACGGCACGGTCGCCCGCTGGATCGAGCAGTCCGGACAGGGTGCGGAGGAGCCGGAGAGCCCGGCGCCGCTGCTCCGGCTCACCGCCAAGGGCGGCGCGGAGGAGGGCGGTTCGGCGCCCTCCTCCACCACCACCGAGAAGACGGAGACCTCCGCCACCGAGGCCGCCTCGTCCGACGACTCCACGGCCCGCGGCCTCGGCATCGCCGGCCTGGTCGTCGGCGTCCTGGGCCTGGCCGCCGCCGGCTTCGCCGTCCTCCGCGGCCGCAGCCGCGCCTCGGCGTCCGAGTGACCGAGGGGTCACCGCGCCGGCAGGGGAGACCGACGACCGGGGCGCCGGCCGCGAGCCGGTGCCGGCCGGTGTGAGCGCGGCGCTCGTGCGGTGACGGCGCTCTGTGGCCGCGGCGCTCGTCGAGACCGGCGGGTCTCGACGAGCGCCGCGGCCACGAGACCGGCTTCTTCGCGCGGTGTCGCGCTGCGGGGCGGCAGGCCGGGCGAGGCTCAGGAGCCTCCCGGGGCGGCGGCCGTGTCCGCCGCCGCTCGCAGGGCGGGGATCAGGTCCGCGACCCGTTCGAGCTGGTCGTGCTGGGAACGCACGCCCAGGGCGCCGAGACGGATGACGAGGTGCCGGGCGCCGGCCGCGACGAACTGTCCCAGGCGCTCGAGAACCTGAGCGGCGGAGCCGGCGACGACTGCCTGGATCTGATCCAGTTCCTCCAACGGCATGCCGTACACCGCCCGGGCGTAGGCGTCCATCGCCCGGCGGCCACGTTCGACGTCGGAGTCGATCCGTACCGAGACGAACATCGCGGGAGTGATGTCCGCGGCCGCTCTGCCGACGTCGGCGGCCGCTGTGCGGATGGCGAGCAGCCCCGCCGCGTAGTCGGCGGGGTCGGGCGGGTAGGGCAGCCATCCGTCGTACATCCGGCCGGTTCGCGCCAGTGCCGAGGGAGTGGCGCCGCCCAGCCAGACGGGCGGGCCACCGGTCGAGAACGGCCTGGTCGTGGGCGGGATGTCGGCGAACCGGAGGATCTCGCCCTGGAAGCTGCGTGCGCCGCCCCACAGGGCGCGCCACAACGAGACCGTCTCGTCCAGGCGGGCGAAGCGCCTTTCCCAGGGCACCTCGGACAAGGTGTACAGGGGGCGTCCGAAACGGCCGGGGAAGCCCGCGCCGACGGTCACGGCGAGTCGGCCGCCGGACAACAGGTCGACCGACGCCAGCGACTGCGCGACCTGGACCGGCCGGCGCAGGAACGGCAGCAGGGCGGCAGTTCCCAGGGCCACCGTGTCCGTTGCCGGGGCGAGCGCGGCCAGCATCGTGAGGGCCTCGATGCGCGGGCTGATCAGGGAGTCGTTGACGAAGAGCGAGGAGAAGCCCAGGCGTTCGGCCCGGCGGCCGAAGCCGACCAGTTCCCGAGGGTCGTCGTCCGCGCCCCACTGGGCGGTTCCGGTCGGAAGCAGTACACCGATCTCCATGCCGGCGATGCTGACCATCGGCGCGAGTGACGACAATTCCCCGAAGGGAATGGCGTGGCGTCCACCACCGTCGTTACAACGGGGCGGTGGACTTCCCCCGTGCGCTTCGCGACCGTCGTACCCGCCGTCGTCTCAGCCAGCTCGACCTGGCGCTGCGGGCGGGCACCACACAGCGGCATGTCAGTTTCATCGAGTCCGGCAGATCCGTCCCGGGCCGGCGGATGGTCGTGCGCCTGGCCGAGTCGCTGGACCTGCCGCTGCGGGAGCGCAACGATCTGCTGATGGCCGCCGGGTACGCGCCCGTCTACGAGGAGAGCTCGCTCGACGCCCCGGCGCTGGCACCGGTGCGCGCGGCGATCGACCACATCCTCCGCGGGCATCTGCCGTATCCGGCGCTGGTCGTGGACCGGGCGGGTGACCTGATCGCCGCGAACGCCGCCTTCGACCTGATCACCGAAGGCGTGGCCCCCGAGCTGGTGGGACCCGGCACGAACGCCTACCGCCTGGCACTGCATCCCGACGGCCTGGCGCCCCGCATCCACAACCTCGCCGAATGGGCGCGGCACATCCTGGTACGCCTCGACCACCTGGAGGAGCTGCGCGCCGAGCTCACCACGTATGTTCCCGAGCTGGAGCCGTCCGCCGGGCTCCTCGGATTCGCGGTTCCGCTCCGCCTGCGCTCCTCGTACGGTGAGCTGTGTCTGATGACGACGGTCACCACCTTCGCCACCGCTGTCGACGTGACCCTTGCCGAGCTGAAGCTGGAAGCCTTCCTGCCCGCCGACCGGGCGACGGCGGAGGCGCTCTCCGCGGCCGCCGGGACCACGGACCCGACCACCGGGGATCAGGCACCCGGGAACATGTAGTCGGCCTTGATCCGGCCGTTGTCGTCGAGCATGAGCACCTCCAGGCCCCCGCCCACCACGTCACCGGTCTCGGTGGAAACGGCCTCCCAGCCGAACTCGACCAGATCGCGAAGGCGTACCGCGTCGGCGCGCGCCCGGAAGGCGAATCCCTGCTTCTCGACGAACCGCTCGTAGCTGCGCGCGACCCGGGTCTCGATGGCGTCGTGCCCCCGAGCCTCCAGAGTCTGGTGTTCGAAGCCGAGTTCCGCGGCGATCTCCCGCATCTCCGCGGGCGGATGGAGGACGTGGGTGCCGTCCTCCGCCCACAACCGCTCGATGGCCGCCCGGCGTTCGGCCGCGTCCTGCACCGTCCACATCGCTGTGTAACGGTCGGCCAGGTGCTGCGGGTCGATCTCGATCATGTACATCTCCTCGCCGGACAGGAAGTCTGGGACCCCGATCCTGCGGCGCGCGGCGGAGAGTGACAATTCCCCCCGGGGAATGGGCTTCCGGGCGGCGGCGACCCCTGAACGGCTGCCGGCCGCCCGGTGCGTCACCGTCCGTCCGCGGGGCGGGGAGCCCACCGCTCCTCGACCTTCGCCAGCCGCCAGTAGGCGAGGGCGCCCGCCCAGACGACCACGAACAGCCCGACGATGACGAAGCCCACGTTGCCGAGGTCGAGCCCGGCTATCCAGCCGGTGACCGCGTCCCGCAGATCCAGCTTCTCGTGCAGCACGCCGACCAGTTCGATGGTGCCGATCAGGAAGGCCACCGCGATCGACAGTCCGGTGATCGTGAGGTTGTAGAACACCTTGCGCACCGGGTTGGAGAAGGCCCACTGGTAGGCGAAGTTCATGAACGTGCCGTCGAGCGTGTCGAACAGGCACATGCCGGCGGTGAACAGCAGCGGCAGGCACAGGATCGCGTACCAGGGCAGTCCGGCCGCCGCGCCCGAGCCCGCCATCACCATCAGCGTGACCTCGGTGGCCGTCTCGAAGCCGAGACCGAACAGGAAGCCCAGCGGGTACATCTGGCCCGGACGCGAGATCGTCCTGGTGAGGCGGCCGAGGACGCGGTTCATGAAGCCCCGCGAGTCCAGGTGCCGTTCGAGCTCCGTCTCGTCGTACGCGCCCGAGCGCATCGACCTGAAGACCTTCAGGATGCCGGTGAGGGCGACCAGGTTGAGGGCGGCGATGAGGTACAGGAACGTGCCGGCGACCGTCGTCCCCATGAAGCCGAGGACCTGGTGGGTGTGCGAGTCCTCGTTCGTGACGCGGTCGGCGAGCCGGGTGCCGCCCGCGATCATCACGGCCAGCAGGACCACCACGCTGGAGTGGCCCAGCGCGAACCAGAATCCGACGGACACCGGCCGCTTGCCGTCGGCCATCAGTTTGCGCGTGGTGTTGTCGATCGCGGCGATGTGGTCGGCGTCGAAGGCGTGCCGCATGCCCAGGGTGTACGCGGTCACACCGAGCCCGATGCCGAACGCCTTGGAGCCGACGGCGTAGTGCTCCGGCTCCACCAGGAGGAACAGAACCCCGAAGGCGACCACGTGCAGGGCCGCGATCACCGCCAGCAGCACGGCGGTTCGCAGGGTGTCCTCGCGCCGCCACCGGAAGGACGCAGGGTCGGGCAGGGTCATTCGGTCACGCTCCAGCACCTCGTGGATCACTTCGTGAGATGCCGTGGCCGGTCTCCTGGCTGACGGGTCACCGCGCCCGTTCCTGCCTTCCCGGCCGTCGTACGGCCAGTGGCGCCACCCGCGAACGGGCGGCACGGAACGGGAACTCCCCGATCACAGTGGCGAGGGCCGCTCCGGCCTGAGCCCCTGAGGGCTTTCACCGGTCTTCCCGAACACCACGGCCCGCCCACCTTAGGGCGGACCCCGCGATGCCTGCAAGGCTGCACAGTTGCGCAGATGTCTGGAGGTATCGAAGATCACACAGGGGTTCCTGGGACACTGTCCGCATGCATCTCGTCCCCGCCGAACGCGCCGGCCGGCGCATCATCGACGGCAACCGGGTCTGCCAGGCCATCGAAGCCATCGGTGAGCCGGAAGCCGTGCGTGCCTGGGCCGACCGCTTCTCCCTGCTCGCCGATCCCGGCCGGCTGGCCCTGCTGCTCGCCCTGCACCGGGCCGGGCCGCTCGCCGTCTCCGATCTCGCCGTGGCGACCGGCATGAACGACCCCGCCGTCTCGCAGGCGCTGCGGCTGCTGCGGACCGCCGAGGTGGTCGTGGGGGAGAAGCAGGGGCGCATCGTCCGCTACCGGGTGACCGATTCGGTCGTGCTGGAGCTGCTCAGGCAGGTCACATGACGGGTCGTCATCGACGACGGGCCGCGGGGCGCCGTCCACCACGCGAGGGGCGTCTTCCGGCCGAAGTGACCGCCGTGACTGTAGCGGTCCGTGTCGCTGTTGGGCCGAACGGGTGACCATGCGTAAGAATTGACCGGTGCAGACGATGAGTGCGAGCCACCCCCGGGAGGACCGGTGAACAGCCGCGATGTCACCGACGAACAGTGGGAGGGGCTCGCCCAGGTCGTTCCGTTGCGCGGCCGGGACGCCTGGCCGTCCGCGGTCGACCACCGGTCCATACCCGAGGCCGAGACCGAGGCGCGGCGCCGCTTCGTGGTGCTGCGGGTCAATGTGTTCGCGGACGCCCGCGACGTCGCCGAGACGCTGATGGCGGGGGTGCCCGTGCTGCTCGACCTCACGGGCGCGGAGACCGAGGTCGCCAAGAGGGTGCTGGACTTCAGCACCGGCGTCGTCTTCGGGCTCTCCAGCGGGATGCACCGGGTCGACCGCAATGTGTTCCTGCTGACACCGCCGGGGACCGAGGTGCGCGGGCTGATGGAGGGGGCCGGCGTCCCAGGGGTCTGAGACCGGGGCGGCGAGGTCCCCGGAGCCCGGGAGTTGGCCGGCGTCGCCGCGGGGGGCGGTCCGCGCGCGGCCGCGCCGTCCGGCCGTGCGTCCGGTCGCGCTGCTCGGGCGGGGACGTCGCTCGATCGTGGGAAGCGCGTGACGGTAAAACGGTTCGCCCCGGCCCGACGGCCTACGGTCCGGACATGACCGTCTCCTCCGCGCCGTCCCCGCCCGGCCCGGCTCGCAGCGCGGACGCACGGCCGGACCGGCCGTGCGTCACCGAGCTGAGGCTGTCCGCGTTCGGCGGTCACCGGCGGGCCGCCTTCGCGCTGGGGCCGCTGACGCTGTTCACGGGCCCGAGCGGCTCGGGCAAGTCGCGGGTGCTGCAGGCGTACGAGGCGCTGGCGCGGCTCGGGGGCGGGGCGGAGCTGGCGGAGGCGTTCCCCCACCCGGCGGCCTGCGTTCCCGAGCGGGCGCGACCCGACGCCCAGCGACGGCGCGGCTTCCGCATCGGGTGCACGGCCGACGGCCCACAGGGTCCGGTCCGGCTCGACATCGCCGTGCAGGCCGAGCCCGAACTGCGGGTCGTCGGCGAGCGGTTGACGTCCGGCGGGCTGATCCTGCTGGAGACGGCCCTGCTCGACCCCGGGCGCGCTACGGTGCAGGCGGCCTGGCACACGGCGGACGCCTCCCCGGTGACCCGCGCCCCGCTGCCGGACGACCGCCTCGGCACCGGCCTGCTGCCGCTGCGCGTGGCCGGCCGGACGGAAGGGCAGCGCCGGGTGCTGGCCGCGGCCGAGCAGATGGTCGTCGCCCTGCGCTCCGTCTTCGCCTGCGACCCGAGCCCCCGCTGGATGCGTACCCCGGCGCCGCTGGGCGCGGGCCGGCTGCTGCCGGGCTGCGACAACCTGGCGGCCGTGCTGTGGCGTACGCGCGCGGAGTGCGCCCGGCGGCACGCGCTGCTGGCCTCGGCGGTCGGGGCGGGCTGTGCGGGACGGGTCGTCGACCTGCTGGCGGAGCCGCTCGGCGACGGCACGGTGCGCGCGCTGCTCGACCGCGGGGACGGACTGCGTACGCCGCTGGAACTGCTCGGCGACGGTGAACTGCGGTACGTGGCCCTGGCCCTCGTCCTCCTCACCGGCCCCGGCGTGCTGGCGGTTGACCCGGCGGGGGAGGTGCCCGCGGCGCTGCAGACGCTCACGGTGCTGGCGGACGATCTCGACCGCTGCATGGACCGGCGGCAGGCGCGGGGACTGCTGGAGCTGGCGGCGCGGATGTGCGAGCGGGGCCACATCCGGCTGGTGGGCGCGGTGAGCGAGGCGTCCTGCGCGGCGGGGACGGAGGGGGTGACGGTGGTAGACCTGGGGCCGTGACAGAGGAACACCGGCGACGGGAAGACCTGGACGTGGCGCGGCTGCAGCGCCGGCTCGCGGAGTTCGCCGCGGTGCGCAACTGGCAGCCCTACCACACCCCGAAGAACCTGGCGGCCGCGCTCAGCGTGGAGGCGTCCGAACTGGTCGAGATCTTCCAGTGGCTGACGCCGGAGGAGTCGGCCCGGGTGATGGACGACCCGGGCACGGCGCACCGGGTGACCGACGAGGTCGCGGACGTGCTCGCCTATCTGCTGCAGCTGTGCGAGGTGCTCGGCATCGACGCGCTGGCGGCGCTGGATGCGAAGATCGACCGCAATGAGCAGAGGTTTCCGGCGCCGGGCGCGGACTGAGCGACGGCGTCCCGGGGTCCGCCGGTCTGCCGGTCCACCAGTCACTCTCCGGAGTTACGGAATTGCCCCTACCTCTCAACTTGTCCACAGATTTCGGAACAGCTCTGGCTTTTCGTCCCGCGTGCCTTCACTCTGGGTAGTGGACGACGGAGTTCGGGCAGACGCGCACCAGCGCGTCGGGACGGAGCGGGGGCAGCGCATGGACGCGGTGCGGCTCATCGTGGCGAGCAGGCGTGCCCTGGCCGGGAGCGAGGACGGGCCGAGGATCATGGCGGAGGCGTGGCAGGCGTACGCCCTGGCGCAGGCGATGGGCAGCCGCCTCGCCGTCTCCGGCCCACCCGAACTGCGCGGCGAGGCACTCGGGTTGACGGAGCTGGCGGGCCGTGGCTGCGGCGTTCTGCACACACCGCCCATCGACGTGGCCGATCTGCGCGCCGCTCAGCTCACGGACCTGGGCGACGCCCGCCAGGCGCTCCTCGACCTCGGCACCCTCCTCGCGGAGCTGGGCATGGCCCTCATCGCCGTGGCGAGCGCGGCGGACGACGAGGGCACCTACTGGCAGTGCATGGAGGCGATCGACGCGGCCGACGAGTCCAGGGACCGGGTCACGGAACTGCTGCGCAGACTGGCGGCGAGGGACGGTGAGATACGGGAGCGGTACCGGACGGCGGGGTGAGACGGCCCGCCCCCGCCCCCGCCCCCGCCCCCGTCCCCGGCGCCGGGGGCGCGGCGCCGGAGCGCGATCACCGGCGTCGACCGCGGCCCGGCGTGCAGGATGGGGGCATGGATCTTCGCATCTTCACCGAGCCCCAGCAGGGGGCGACCTACGACACCCTTCTCTCCGTCGCCAAGGCCACCGAGGACCTGGGCTTCGACGCCTTCTTCCGCTCCGACCACTATCTGAAGATGGGCGGCGTGGACGGCCTGCCCGGACCCACCGACGCCTGGATCACCCTCGCCGGCCTCGCCCGTGAGACCAGCCGCATCCGCCTCGGCACGCTGATGACGGCGGGGACCTTCCGCCTCCCCGGCGTCCTGGCCATCCAGGTCGCGCAGGTCGACCAGATGTCCGGCGGCCGCGTCGAACTGGGCCTGGGCGCGGGCTGGTTCGAGGACGAGCACAAGGCGTACGGCATTCCCTTCCCGAAGGAGAAGTTCGCCCGCCTCGAGGAACAGCTGGAGATCGTCACGGGACTGTGGGAGACCGAGGCCGGCGCGACCTTCAGCTTCCACGGGACCTACTACGACCTGACCGACTCACCGGCCCTGCCCAAGCCCGCCCAGGCCAGGATCCCGGTGCTCATCGGCGGCCACGGCGCGACCCGCACCCCGCGGCTGGCCGCGCGCCACGCCGACGAGTTCAACATGCCGTTCGCGTCGATCGAGGACAGCGAGCGCCAGTTCGGCCGGGTCCGCGCCGCCGCCGCACAGGCCGGACGCGACGCGGACGCGCTGACGTACTCGAACGCGCTGGTGGCCTGCGTCGGCAAGGACGACCAGGAGGTGGCCCGTCGCGCCGCCGCGATCGGCCGCGAGGTCGACGAGCTGAAGGCCAACGGGCTGGCGGGCTCCCCGGCCGAGGTCGTGGACAAGATCGGCCGGTACGCGGAGATCGGCTCCCGGCGCATCTACCTCCAGATCCTCGACCTCCACGACCTGGACCACCTGGAGCTGATCTCCTCCCAGGTCCAGTCCCAGCTGACCTGATCCGGACCATGTCCCGCCCCGGGCCGCGGCGGTGCCCGGCCGGGGCGGGGCAGCACCGGATCCTGCGCAGTTGTTCGAAATCCGGTGGTCGCCGGACCCCGGGGCCGGGAGACTCGGGCCATGTTCCTGACGATCAGCACCGCCGGCACAGCCGAACGCCCGGCGACCGACCTCGGTTTCCTGCTGCACAAGCATCCCGACGCGTCGCAGGCGTTCTCGACCTCCTACGGCACGGCCCACGTCTTCTACCCCGAGGCGGACGCCGAGCGCTGCACGGCGGCGCTGCTGCTGGAGGTCGATGCCGTCGCGCTGGTCCGGCGGGGCAAGGGCAAGGGGCGCGGCGGCGCGCCCGACGCCGCGCTCGCGCAGTACGTCAACGACCGCCCGTACGCGGCCTCCTCGCTGCTCGCCGTCGCGTTGAGCAACGTGTTCTCCAGCGCGATGCGGGGCGTGTGCAAGGCCAGGCCCGAGCGTGCCGGGCAGCCGCTGCCGCTGCGCGTGGAGGTGCCCGCGCTGCCCGCCCGGGGCGGTCCCGACCTGGTGCGGCGTCTGTTCGAACCGCTCGGCTGGACGGTCACCGCCGAACCGATCGTGCTGGACGCCGAGTTCCCCGAGTGGGGCGACTCCCGGTATGTGCGCCTCGTCCTGGAGTCGGACGCGCTGACCCTGGCCGGGGCCCTGCGCCACCTCTACGTCCTGCTGCCCGTCCTCGACGACGCCAAGCACTACTGGGTCTCCTCCGACGAGGTCGACAAGCTCCTGCGTGCCGGTGAGGGCTGGCTGCCCGACCACCCCGAGCAGAAGCTGATCACCACCCGCTATCTGGCGCGCCGCTGGTCGTTGACCCGGCAGGCGATGGAGCGCCTGGAACTGGTCCGGCTCGCGGAGGCGGACGACAGCGAGGTCGAGGAGATCGACAACGCGGTCGAGGCGGAGACCGGGACGGACGAGGAGAGGCCGGCGCCGCTGGCCGTGCAGCGCAGGGACGCGATCATCGGGGTGCTCAGGGAGTCCGGCGCGGCCCGCGTCCTCGACCTCGGCTGCGGTCAGGGCCAGTTGGTGCAGGAACTGCTCAGGGACCCGCGGTTCACGGAGATCGTCGGCGTCGACGTGTCGATGCGCGCGCTCACCATCGCCTCCCGGCGGCTGAAGCTGGACCGGATGGGGGAGCGGCAGGCGTCGCGGGTGCAGCTGTTCCAGGGCTCGCTCGCGTACACCGACCGGCGGCTGAAGGGGTACGACGCCGCCGTGCTGAGCGAGGTCGTGGAGCACGTCGACCCGCCCCGGCTG
Source organism: Streptomyces sp. NPDC007264 (assembly GCF_042869095.1). Classification (NCBI taxonomy): domain Bacteria; kingdom Bacillati; phylum Actinomycetota; class Actinomycetes; order Kitasatosporales; family Streptomycetaceae; genus Streptomyces; species Streptomyces sp. NPDC007264. The sequence goes on along the minus strand of NZ_JBIAFD010000013.1, from coordinate 19,840 downwards.
TCCGCCCTGGAGTACGCGGTGTTCGGCTCGGCGCGGCCCCGCACGGTGCTCGTGACGACCCCGAACGTCGAGTACAACGTCCGCTGGGAGAGCCTCCCGGCCGGGCACGCCCGCCACGGCGACCACCGCTTCGAGTGGACGCGCCGGGAGTTTTGCGCCTGGGCGGGCGCGGTGGCCGGACGGCACGGGTACGGCGTGGACTTCGTGCCCGTGGGACCCGACGACCCCGAGGTGGGGCCGCCCACCCAGATGGCCGTCTTCACCCTGGGCACGGCCACGACGACGACCGCGAAGGAGGAGAACGCCGCATGACCGAGGCACCCACCCAGGCATCCGCCCCGGCCCGCTCCGAGGGGCGCACCCTGCCCGTGACGGACCTCTCCCTCGTGGTCCTGATCGGTGCGTCGGGATCGGGCAAGTCGACCTTCGCCCGCAGGCACTTCAAGCCCACCGAGGTCATCTCCTCGGACTTCTGCCGCGGACTGGTGGCCGACGACGAGAACGACCAGAGCGCCAGCCGCGACGCCTTCGACGTGCTGCACCACATCGCGGGCAAGCGCCTCGCGGCGGGCCGCCGCACCGTCGTCGACGCGACCAGCGTGCAGCAGGACAGCCGCCGCCAGCTGATCGACCTGGCCAGGCGGCACGACGTGCTGCCCATCGCGATCGTGCTCGACGTGCCTGAGGAGGTGTGCGCCGCGCGCAACGCGGACCGCACCGACCGGGCCGACATGCCGCGCCGCGTCATCCAGCGCCACATCCGCGAACTGCGCCGCTCGCTGCGGCACCTGGAGCGGGAGGGCTTCCGCAAGGTGCATGTGCTGCGGAGCGTGGAGGAGATCGAGAACGCGGCGGTCGTCACGGAGAGGCGCTTCAACGACCTCACCCATCTCACCGGCCCCTTCGACATCATCGGCGACGTCCACGGCTGCTCCTCGGAACTGGAGGCGCTGCTGGGCAAGCTGGGCTACGTCGACGGCGTGCACCCTCAGGGCCGTACCGCCGTCTTCGTCGGTGACCTGGTGGACCGGGGCCCGGACAGCCCCGGCGTCCTGCGCCGGGTGATGTCGATGGTGGCGTCGGGCGACGCGTTGTGCGTGCCCGGCAACCACGAGAACAAGTACGGGCGTCACCTCAGGGGCCGCAAGGTCCAGCACACGCACGGGCTCGCCGAGACCATCGAGCAGATGGAGCGGGAGAGCGACGGCTTCCGGCAGCAGGTCAGGGAGTTCATCGACGGCCTGGTCAGCCACTACGTCCTCGACGGCGGCCGGCTGGTGGTGTGCCATGCCGGGCTGCCGGAGCAGTACCACGGCCGTACCTCCGGCCGGGTCCGCTCGCACGCGCTGTACGGCGACACGACGGGGGAGACGGACGAGTTCGGCCTGCCGGTGCGCTATCCCTGGGCGGAGGAGTACCGGGGCCGGGCCGCGGTGGTGTACGGCCACACCCCCGTCCCGCAGGCCACCTGGCTCAACAACACCATCTGCCTGGACACGGGCGCCGTCTTCGGCGGCCGGCTGACGGCGCTGCGCTGGCCGGAGCGGGAGCTGGTCGACGTACCGGCCGAGCGGGTGTGGTACGAGCCGACCCGGCCGCTGGCCACCGAGGCGCCCGGCGGCCACGACGGCCGTCCGCTGGACCTGGCGGACGTGCACGGCCGCAGGGTGGTCGAGACGCGCCACGCGGGCCGGATCTCGGTCCGCGAGGAGAACGCGGCGGCCGCCCTGGAGGTCATGAGCCGTTTCGCGGTGGACCCGCGGCTGCTGCCGTATCTGCCGCCGACCATGGCGCCGACGGCGACCTCGCACGTGGAGGGCTACCTGGAACACCCCATCGAGGCGTTCGCCCAGTACCGGGAGGACGGGGTCGCGCGGGTCGTGTGCGAGGAGAAGCACATGGGCTCCCGGGCGGTGGTGCTGGTGTGCCGGGACGCGGACGCCGCCCGGGCGCGCTTCGGGGTCGAGCCAGGCCCCACCGGCTCGCTCTGCACACGTACCGGCCGCCCGTTCTTCGACGACCGGACGGTGACGGAGGAGGTCCTGGAGCGGCTGCGGCAGGCCGTGTCGGCGGCGGGCCTGTGGGAGGAGCTCGAGACCGACTGGCTGCTGCTGGACGCGGAGCTGATGCCGTGGTCGCTGAAGGCGTCCGGGCTGCTGCGGACGCAGTACGCGGCGGTCGGGGCGGCGGCAGGGGCGGCGTTCCCCGGTGCGCTGGCGGCGCTGGAAGGGGCGGCGGCGCGCGGCGTCGACGTGGGGGAACTGCTGCCGAGGCAGCGCGAGCGGGCGGCGGCCGCGGCGGCGTTCACGGAGGCGTACCGGCGGTACTGCTGGCCGACGCAGGGCCTGGCGGGCGTCCGCCTGGCCCCGTTCCAGCTGCTGGCGGTCCAGGGCCGCAGCCTCGCCGGGACACCCCACGACGAACAGCTCGCGCTCATCGACCGGCTGGTGGAGCACGACGGCAGCGGACTGCTGCAGACGACCCGGCGGCTGTTCGTCGACACCGCCGACCCCGAGTCCGTGCGGGCGGGCGTCGACTGGTGGCTGGAGATGACCGGCCGCGGAGGCGAGGGAATGGTCGTCAAGCCGGTGGAGGCGGTGGTCCGCACCGCCGCCGGCCGTCTGGCGCAGCCGGGCGTCAAGTGCCGTGGCCGCGAGTACCTCCGGATCATCTACGGCCCGGAGTACACACGCCCGGACAACCTGGCCCGGCTGCGCTCCCGCTTCCTCAACCACAAGCGGTCGCTGGCGATCCGGGAGTACGCGCTGGGTCTGGAGGCCCTGGACCGGCTCGCGGAGGGCGAGCCGCTGTGGCGGGTGCACGAGGCGGTGTTCGGGGTGCTGGCGCTGGAGTCGGAGCCGGTGGACCCGCGGCTGTGACGGGCCGCCGTCCGCGGCGCGGGGGCTGGGCGCAGTGTCCGGCCCCCGCGGCGCAACGGCACACCGAGGTCAGCCCACCAGCCGCAACGGCACACCGAGGTCAGCCCACCAGCCGCAACCGCTCCCCGCACACTCCCACCCGTACGGACTGCCCCCAGGTCAGCTGGATCGCGTCCGCTTCCATTCCGTCGCCGAAGGCGACCAGCCGTTCGGACTCGACGGTGAGTCCGAGCCGGGCCGAGCCGGTGAGTTCTCCGGCCACCAGGGAGGTGCCGGTGGCCGGGGACGGCCATGCCTCCCGGACGAACCACAGCAGGCGGCGCTCGGCCGGCCCGGGCAGCGGCAGGTCCGCGTTCCGCTCCTGCCACACGGACCGGATCCATCCCGTCGCGCCGGTCCCCGTGCCCACCAGGACCCCGGACGAGGCCTGGGCCTCGACGACACCCCTGTCGCCGTCGAGGCCCAGGCGGTAGCGGGCCGTCTGATGGCCCGCCGCACCGAGGTAGATCTCGTTCAGCGCGACCAGACGCTGCGTGTCGTCGGCGACGGCCTCGACCATGGTCAGTTCGTCCACGCCCGTGCCCCGCGCCTGCGCCGCCGGGAGCAGCACCGCCGCGTCCTCGGGCCGGTGCCGCACCAGAACGCCCGGATTGCGCCCGGGATCCGTGTCGATCCCCACCACCGGCTGTCCCGTGAGGTACTTGGCGACGTTCGCCACCAGCCCGTCCTGCCCGACCACGACCACCACGTCCTCGGGCGCGAACAGGAACCGGTCCAGATCGGCCCGCTCCACGCGGGACTGCCGCCAGGCCAGCGGTACCGCCGCCGCGACCTCCGCCAGGGCCCGCCGGGTGGCGCGGTGCCGTTCGGCGACCTCCTCGATGTCACGGCCCCGGGAGGAGAGGAAGAACGCGGCCTGGCCGTGGGTGCCGTGCCGGGCCACCACCTCCTCGTACTCGGTGGTCCGGTGGACGAGCACGGCCCGCGGGGCGAGACTCATGCCCGCTCCCGCGCATCCGTCCCGCCGAGCCTGGCCAGCAGGCCCGTCAGCACGTCCGGCGAGACGGTCACGCTGTCGATGCGCGGCAGGTTCTCCGCCAGCCGCGTTCCGGTGAGGGCGTGCAGCGTCGCCACGTCGACGTCCGCGTGCACCCGCAGCCATGCCTCCTGGGCCTGCGCCCGGGCCTCGCCCACCTCGCGTGCCCCCTCGGCCTCCGCGCGGGCGAGCCGTACGGAACGGGCCGCCTCGGCGTCGGCGAGCCGCACCGTCCGGGCCGCCTCCGCCTCGGCCCGCACCCCGTCGGCCGCAGCCTGCTCCTCCGCCTCGCGCCGCGCGTTCCTGCCGCGCTGCTCGACCAGCTGTTCCTCACGGCGGGCGAGTTCGATCCGGCTGGCCAGCTCGTTCTCCGCGATGGCGCGCTCCCGCTCCACGGCCACGGCGCGGCGTTCGTAGGTCGCCCGGTCCGCCTCCTGCTGGATCTGTTCGCGCGCCGGGGTGCGCAGCGCCCGCTCCACCTCGGGCTCGGGGCGCAGCGCCACGACCCGGACCGCGACCACCTCGATCCCCGTCGCGGGCAGCCGTGGCTCCGCCGCGAGCCCGGCGCCGACCCGCTCCCGTACCGCCGCGACCCCGTCGACGAGGGCCGCCGACAGGGACGTACGGGCCAGCACGTCCAGCGCGTGCTGCTGGGCCGTCTCCGTCAGGAGGGTCGAGAGCTGGTCCAGCGGCGAGCCCCGCCACACGCCGGTGTCCGGATCGATGGAGAAGTCCAGGCGTGCCGCGGCGACGGCGGGGTCGCTGATCCGGTACGTCACCGTCGCCTGCACGGCCACGTCCTGGAAGTCGGAGGTGCGGGCGTGGAACGTCATGGCCAGTTCGCGGTCGTCCACGGGGATCTCGGAGAGCGCGGCGGTCAGCGAGCGGTACCAGAAGCTCAGCCCGGGCCCGTCGTGGACCAGCCGGCCCGCCCGGTGGTGCCGGATGTGCGTGGTCGGTGCCCCGCGCAGATGACGCCAGCCGAGGCGCCGCGTGATGTCGGCCATGTGCCCGATGCCCCCTCGTGCGTGAGCCCGTGGGCCCACCCTTTTCTCGTCTGGATGACGATAATCGGGAGGCCCCCTTATCGTCAAGGGGACGAGATACGCGGTCCGGTTTGCGGGGAAACAGGGGTGAACACGCGCCCGAATGGTCAGGATGGAGGCATGGCATTCCACGTCGACTCGGAGGCCGGGCGGCTGCGCCGCGTCATCCTGCACCGGCCCGATCTCGAGCTCAAGAGGCTCACCCCCAGTAACAAGGACGCGCTGCTCTTCGACGACGTGCTGTGGGTGCGCCGGGCGCGCGCCGAGCACGACGGGTTCGCCGACGTGCTGCGCGACCGCGGGGTCGCCGTCCATCTCTTCGGTGATCTGCTCACCGAGGTCCTGGCGGTCCCGGCGGCGAGGTCCCTGGTCCTGGACCGGGTCTTCGACGAGAAGGAGTACGGGCCGCTCGCCGCCGACCATCTGCGCGGCGTCTTCGAGGTCCTGTCCGCCCCCGCGCTCGCCGAGGCGCTCGTCGGCGGCATGACCAAGCGGGAGTTCCTCGACGCGCACCCGGAGCCGACCTCCGTGCGGTTCCACGTGATGGATCTCGACGACTTCCTGCTGCGGCCCCTGCCCAATCACCTCTTCACCCGCGACACCTCCGCCTGGATCTACGACGGCGTCTCGATCAATGCGATGCGCTGGCCCGCGCGGCAGCGCGAGACCGTCCACTTCGAGGCGATCTACCGGCACCACCCGCTGTTCCGGAGCGAGGACTTCCACGTCTGGTCCGAGGGGCAGGCCGACTACCCCTCCACGATCGAGGGCGGCGACGTGCTGGTCATCGGGAACGGCGCCGTGCTCATCGGCATGAGCGAACGCACCACGCCGCAGGCCGTGGAGATGCTCGCGCACAAGCTCTTCGCCGCCGGGTCGGCCCGGACGATCGTCGCGCTCGACATGCCCAAGCGGCGCGCCTTCATGCACCTGGACACCGTGATGACCATGGTCGACGGGGACACCTTCACGCAGTACGCGGGGCTCGGCATGCTCCGCTCCTACACCATCGAGCCCGGTGCCGTGGACACGGAGCTGAAGGTCACCGACCATCCGCCGGAGCACATGCACCGGGCGATCGCCGCGGCGCTGGGGCTGAGCGAGATCCGGGTGCTGACCGCCACGCAGGACGTGCACGCGGCGGAGCGGGAGCAGTGGGACGACGGGTGCAACGTCCTGGCGGTCGAGCCGGGAGTCGTCGTCGCCTACGAACGGAACTCGACCACCAACACGCATCTGCGCAAACAGGGCATCGAGGTGATCGAGATCCCCGGGAGCGAGCTGGGCCGGGGGAGGGGCGGGCCGCGGTGCATGAGTTGCCCGGTGGAACGGGAAGCGGTCGCGCCGTGAAGTGGTCGCGCCGTGAGCGGTCGCGCCGTGACGGCGGGTGTGACGGATCGCACGTTCGCATAGAAATGTGAGGCGTCGTATAGACTTCCACTCCATTCCCGTGTCCGACCCTGCCCTCTCGTACCCTGGAGCGCCCCATGGCGACAGTCCCGACCGCCCTCGCCGGCCGCCACTTCCTCAAGGAGCTGGACTTCACCGCCGAGGAGTTCCGTGCCCTGATCGAGCTGGCCGCCGAGCTGAAGGCGGCCAAGAAGGCCAGGGCCGAGAGGCGGTACCTGGAGGGCAGGAACATCGCGCTGGTCTTCGAGAAGACCTCGACCCGCACGCGCTGCGCGTTCGAGGTCGCGGCCGCCGACCAGGGCGCGCACACCACGTACCTGGACCCGGCCGGCTCGCAGATCGGGCACAAGGAGTCCGTCAAGGACACCGCCCGGGTGCTCGGCCGGATGTTCGACGCCATCGAGTACCGGGGGAGCGGGCAGTCCGTCGTCGAGGAGCTGGCCGCCCACGCCGGCGTGCCCGTCTACAACGGCCTCACCGACGAGTGGCACCCCACCCAGATGCTCGCCGACGTGCTCACCATGACCGAGCACAGCGACAAGCCGCTGACCGGCATCGCCTTCGCCTACCTCGGCGACGCCCGCTCCAACATGGGCAACTCCTACCTCGTCACCGGGGCCCTGCTCGGCATGGACGTACGCATCGTCGGCCCCGAGCCGCTGTGGCCCGGCGACGAGGTCGTCGAGGCGGCCCGGCGCCTTGCGCGCACCTCCGGCGCCCGGATCACGCTGACCGAGGACGTGAAGGAGGGCGTGCACGGCGCCGACTTCGTGGCCACCGACGTGTGGGTGTCGATGGGTGAGCCCAAGGAGGTCTGGGACGAGCGCATAGCGCTGCTCGGCCCGTACGCCGTGACCATGGACGTGCTGCGCGCCACCGGCAACGACGACGTGAAGTTCCTGCACTGTCTGCCGGCCTTCCACGACCTCGGCACCGCCGTGGGCCGCGAGATCCACGAGCGGCACGGGCTGACCGAGCTGGAGGTCACCGACGAGGTGTTCGAGTCCGCGCACTCCGTCGTCTTCGACGAGGCCGAGAACCGCATGCACACCATCAAGGCGATCCTGGTCGCCACGCTCGCCTGACCGGGGCCCTCACACCGGGCGGCGCGGCCCCGGGACGGCCGGCAGCCGGAACCACACCGCCTTGCCGGACCGGGTGGGGCGGTGGCCGCAGGACGAGCTGAGGCTACGGATCAGCAGCAGGCCCCGCCCGTGCTCCTGCCAGGGATCGGGCGGCCCCGCGACCGGGCGGGTCAGATTGCCGGGCGGCGCCGGGTCGGGGTCGTGCACCTCGACCGTGCAGCCCGTCGGCATCAGCTCGACGACCAGCTCTATCGGTCCGTCGCCCGTGGCGTGCTCCACGGCGTTCGCCACCAGCTCCGCGGTGAGCAGCTCCGCGGTGTCGCTGTCCGCCGGGTGCTCGATCTCCGCCAGTGCCGTACGGACCAGTGCCCGGGCGACGGGCACGGCCGCGGCGGTCTGCGGCAGCGCGATGCGCCAGGAGGCGGGGGCGGGCGGCTCGTGCAAGGCGGGTCCGTTCATGGCGCAGGCTGTCCTGCTTCCGACTCGGGCATGGTACGGGGCACCCCGCAAGGGGCGGTCGGCGGGCTCGGTCCGGGGCCTCGACGGGCTCCGGTACCGGGGTGCGTACCCCTACCGACGTCCGGCCGCGCACGGCCGGACGCCTCGTTACCGGCCTGTCGACAAGGTGTGACGCAGGCCGGGCGGCTCTGTCGCACGGCGCCCGGCGCGCACCGCGCACGACCGCCTCCTTCCGGTCCACGGGGTCGATCACGGGACGGTTCACCGGAGTCAGGAAAAATCCGGGCGTATCGCGATCACGTTTCCCGTTTATAGCGCCATCCTGACGACAGTCACGAGACGGTGATAACTTCGGAGAGGCACAGCCGACAGCCGCCGTCCCGTCCGAGGAGGCCGCACGTCATGAGTCCCTTCACCGGTTCCGCCGCCCGCACCTCCGACTGGCGGCACCTGCGGTGCACCCACGCCGACGGGGTCGCGACGGTGACACTGGCCCGCCCCGACAAACTCAACGCGCTCACCTTCGGCGCGTACGCCGACCTGCGCGACCTGCTCGCCGAGCTGTCCAGGGAGAAGTCCGTCCGGGCCCTGGTCCTGGCCGGCGAAGGACGCGGCTTCTGCTCGGGCGGCGACGTCGACGAGATCATCGGCGCCACCCTGTCCATGGACACCGCCCGGCTGCTCGACTTCAACCGCATGACCGGACAGGTCGTACGGGCCCTGCGGGAGTGCCCGTTCCCGGTCGTGGCCGCCGTGCACGGGGTGGCCGCCGGCGCCGGTGCCGTCCTCGCGCTGGCCGCGGACTTCCGGGTGGCCGACCCCTCCGCCCGCTTCGCGTTCCTCTTCACCAAGGTCGGGCTGTCCGGCGGCGACATGGGCGCCGCCTATCTGCTGCCGCGGGTCGTGGGGCTCGGCCACGCCACCCGACTGCTCATGCTCGGCGAGCAGGTGCGGGCGCCCGAGGCCGAGCGGATCGGGCTGATCAGCGAGCTGACCGAGGAGGGCCGCGCCGACGAGGCCGCCCAGGCGCTGGCCCGCCGGCTCGCCGACGGCCCGGCGCTCGCCCACGCGCAGACCAAGGCGCTGCTGACCGCCGAACTCGACATGCCGCTCGCCGCCGCGGTGGAACTGGACGCCTCGACCCAGGCGCTGCTGATGAACGGCGAGGACTACGCCGAGTTCCACGCCGCGTTCACCGAGAAGCGGGCCCCCAAGTGGCGGGGGCGGTGACCGGGCGATGCGCGTCGCGGTGATCGGCGGAGGGCCGGGAGGGCTGTACGCGGCGGCGCTGCTCAAACGCCTCGACCCCGCCCGCGAGGTCACGGTCTGGGAACGCAACGCCCCCGACGACACCTTCGGCTTCGGCGTCGTGCTGTCCGACGAGACGCTCGGCGGCATCGAGCACGCGGATCCGGTCGTGTACGAGGCGCTGAAGGCCGAGTTCGTGCGCTGGGACGACATCGACATCGTCCACCGGGGCGTGCGGCACACCTCCGGCGGCCACGGCTTCGCCGCGCTCGGCCGGCGCCGGCTCCTGGAGATCCTGCACGAGCGCTGCCGCGGGCTCGGGGTCGAACTGCGCTTCAGGACCGAAGCCCCCGATCCGGCCCGGCTGACGGAGACGTACGACCTGGTGATCGCCGCCGACGGGGTGCACAGCACCACCCGCGAGGCGCACGCCGAGGCGTTCGGGCCCTCGGTCGAGGAGCACCGCTGCCGCTACATCTGGCTCGCCGCCGACGTCGCCTTCGACGCGTTCCGCTTCGAGATCGCCGAGACCGAGCACGGCGTGATGCAACTGCACGGCTACCCCTACGCGCCCGACGCCTCCACGGTGATCGTCGAGATGCGCGAGGAGGTCTGGCGGGCGGCCGGGTTCGCCGAGGTGGAGACCGCCGAGTCCGTCGAGCGCTGCGCCAAGATCTTCGCGGACGCGCTCGGCGGCCGGTCCCTGCGGTCCAACAACTCCGCCTGGACCACCTTCCGCACCGTCGTCAACGACCGCTGGTCGCACGGCAACCTGGTCCTCCTCGGCGACGCCGCACACACCGCGCACTTCTCGATCGGCTCCGGTACCAAGCTGGCGGTCGAGGACGCGCTGGCGCTGGCCGCCTGCCTGCGCGAGCACTCCTCGCTGCCTGCGGCACTGGCCGCCTACGAGGAGGAGCGCCGCCCGGTCGTCGCCTCCACCCAGCGCGCGGCCCGGGCCAGCCTGGAGTGGTTCGAGAACCTCGCGCTGCACCTCGGCGAGCCTCCCCGGCAGTTCGCCTTCAACCTGCTCACCCGCAGCCGCCGGGTCACCCACGACAACCTGCGGCTGCGCGACCCGCACTTCACCGACGCGGTGGAGCGCGAGTTCGGCTGCCCGCCCGGCACACCCCCGATGTTCACCCCCTTCCGGCTGCGCGGGCTGACCCTGCGCAACCGGGTCGTGGTCTCGCCCATGGACATGTACTCGGCGGTCGACGGCGTCCCGGGCGACTTCCACCTGGTCCATCTGGGCGCACGGGCGCTCGGCGGGGCCGGTCTGGTGATGACCGAGATGGTGTGCGTGAGCGCCGAGGGCCGGATCACCCCCGGCTGCGCCGGGCTCTACACCGGGCGGCAGGCCGAGGCGTGGCGGCGGATCACCGACTTCGTGCACGCGCAGGCACCGGGCACCGCGATCGGCGTGCAGCTCGGGCACAGCGGCCGCAAGGGCTCCACCAAGCTGATGTGGGAGGGCATGGACGAGCCGCTGGACGAGGGCAACTGGCCGCTCGTGGCCGCCTCCCCGATCCCGTACACGCCGGCGAGCCAGACACCCCGCGAGCTCTCCCGCGCCCAGCTGACCGACATCCGCGAGCAGTTCGCGGCCGCCGCCTGGCGTGCCGCCCGCTGCGGATTCGACCTCCTCGAACTCCACTGCGCCCACGGATATCTGCTCTCCGGGTTCCTCTCGCCGCTCACCAACCACCGCACGGACGGCTACGGCGGCACCCTCGCACAGCGGCTGCGCTTCCCGCTCGAGGTCTTCGACGCCGTGCGGGCGGTGTGGCCCGAGGACAAGCCCATGACGGTACGGATCTCCGCGACCGACTGGGCCGAGGGCGGCACCACGGCCGAGGACGCCGTCGAGATCGCCCGCGCCTTCGCCGCGCACGGCGCCGACGCGATCGACGTGTCGACCGGGCAGGTGGTGGCCGGGGAGCAGCCGGCGTACGGGCGCTCGTACCAGACGCCGTACGCCGACCGGATCCGCCACGAGACCGGAGCGCCGGTGATCGCGGTGGGTGCCATCTCCTCCTGGGACGACGTCAACTCGCTGATCCTGGCCGGCCGCACCGATCTGTGCGCGCTGGCCCGGCCGCATCTGTACGACCCGCACTGGACGCTGCACGCGGCGGCCGAGCAGGGGTACAGCGGGCCGGGCGTGGTGTGGCCCGCGCCCTACCGGGCGGGCAGCCGGCGCCCGCAGACGGGGCGCGCCGACGCCCCGAAGCCCCGGCTCACCCTCGGCGGCTGAGGCTCACCCCGGCGGGTCCGCCAACCCCGCGAAGACCGCTCCCGCGTCCCGCAGCCGCTGGTGCAGCGCCCGGAAGACCACGGCCGAGCGGGCACCGGGCCAGTCGCGGGGGAGCAGTCCGGCCGGCAGCCCCGGGTCGGCGTACGGCAGATGGCGCCAGGAGTCCAGGGCGAGCAGGTAGTCGCGGTACGCCTCCTCGGGCGGGGTGTCCTCACGGTCCTCCCAGACGTGCAGCACGCGCGCGTGGCGGTCGAGGAACGCCTCGTGCTGCTCGGCGATCGCGGCCAGGTCCCACCACCGCGTCACCGCCTGCACGGTCGGCGTGAAACCGAGGTGCTCGCCGCGGAAGAAGTCCACGTACGCGTCCAGACCCAGCCGCTGAAGGGTGTGGCGGGTCTCCTCGTACAGGCGGGCCGGGGCGATCCACACCCCCGGGGCCGCCGTGCCGAAGCCGAGCCCCGCCAGCCGGGAGCGCAGCAGGTGCCGCTTCTGACGCTCCGACTCCGGTACGGAGAACACCGCGAGCACCCAGCCCTCGTCCCGCGGGGGCGTCGTCGCGTACACGCGCCGGTCGCCGTCGTCGAGCACCTGCCGGGCCTCCGGCGACAGCGCGTACCCGGCGGCGCCCGCCGCCGTGCGCCCGGGCACCAGCAGTCCGCGCCGTTTCAGCCGGGACACCGACGAGCGCACGGACGGCGCGTCCACGCCGACCGCGCCGAGCAGCCTGATCAGCTCGGCCACCGGGACCGGGCCGGGGGCGAAGCGGCCGTAGGCGCCGTAGAACGTGACGATGAGGGAGCGGGGAGCGTGCTGATCGGACACGTGATCACTCTAGATCGTCCGCGTCACTCATGATCACCTTGTACCCGTACGGAGTTGACGCCTGGGCCGTCGCCCGGGCCGTCGCCCGGGCCGTCGCCCGTGCCGTCGTCCGCGCGGGTGGCGGCCCGCGCGGATGCGGCCGGGTCCGGCGGCGCCGGCGCGGAGGGGTCGGACGGCGGGGGCACGGCCGGGTTCGGCGGCGTGGGCACGGCCGGGTCCGTCCGCAGCCGGAAGCGCTGGAGCTTGCCCGTCGCCGTGCGCGGCAGCGCGTCCAGGAAGACGAACTCGCGCGGGCACTTGTACGGGGCCAGCTCGGACGTGAGGAAGGCGCGCAGCGCCTCGGGGTCGCGCCGCGCCCCCGGGCGCAGGACCGCGTAGGCCACCACCACCTGGCCGCGGGCCTCGTCGGGCCGTCCGACGACCGCCGTCTCGAGCACGTCGGGATGACGCAGCAGGGCCTCCTCGACCTCGGGACCCGCGATGTTGTACCCGGCCGAGACGATCATGTCGTCGGCGCGCGCGACATAGCGGAAGTAGCCGTCGGGATCGCGGACATAGGTGTCGCCGGTGATGTTCCAGCCGCCTCGGACGTACTCCCGCTGCCGCGGGTCGGCCAGATAGCGGCAGCCGACCGGGCCGCGCACCGCGAGCAGCCCGGGTTCGCCGTCGGGCACGGGCCTGCCGTGCGCGTCCTGCACGCGCGCCTGCCACCCCGGCACGGGAACTCCCGTGGTTCCGGGGCGGATCCGGTCGTCCGCGGCGGAGATGAAGATGTGCAGCAGCTCGGTGGCGCCGATGCCGTTGATGATGCGCAGCCCGGTGCGCTCGTGCCAGGCCCGCCAGGTGGCGGCGGGCAGGTTCTCGCCGGCCGACACGCACCGCCGCAGTGACGCGATGTCGTGGCCGTTCAGTTCGCCGAGCATCGTTCGGTACGCGGTCGGCGCGGTGAACAGCACGGAGACGTGGTGCTCGGCGATCGCGGGCAACAGCTGCCGGGGGCCCGCCTGTTCGAGCAGCAGGGCGCTGGCACCGGCCCGCAGCGGGAAGACGACGAGGCCGCCGAGCCCGAAGGTGAAGCCCAGCGGGGGGCTGCCCGCGAACACGTCCTCGGGGCGCGGCCGCAGCACGTGCCGGGAGAAGGTGTCCGCGACGGCGAGCACGTCCCGGTGGAAGTGCATACAGCCCTTCGGGCGGCCGGTGGTGCCGGAGGTGAAGGCGATGAGCGCCACGTCGTCCGCGGCCGTCGCCACCGGCGGGAAGGGCTCCTCGGGTACCGGCAGGCGCAACAGGTCGTCGGGGCCGTCGCCGCCGTAGGTGGTGATGCGCAGGCCGGGGACGTCGGCCTTCACCAGGTCGTCGGCCGCGCGGACGTCGCACAGGGCGTGGCCGACCCGGGCGATCTCGCACATGGTGCGCAGCTCGTGCGGGCGCTGCTGGGCGAGCACGGTGACGGCGACCGCGCCGGCCTTGAGCACGGCCAGCCAACAGGCGGCGAGCCAGGGGGTGGTGGGACCGCGCAGCAGGACGCGGTTGCCGGGCACGACGCCGAGGCGGGAGATGAGCGCGTGGGCGATCCGGTCGACGCGGGTGCGCAGATCGCCGTACGTCCACACGCCGCCGTCCGCCGTGCGGAACGCGGGGCGGACGGGATCGGTGCCGTCGAGCAGTTCGGCGGCCGCGTTCAGCCGTTCGGGGTAATGCAGCCCCGGCAGATCGAAGGGGAGGTGCGGCCACTGCTCGCGGGGCGGGAGATGGTCGCGGGTGAAGGTGTCGCGGTGGGCGGTGGGGGCCCCCGCCGCTGCCGCGCCCCTCACGGCGCCCGCGCCGCTTTCCGCGTCCGTGGCGTCCGTGTCCGTGGTGTCCGTGTCTGTGGCGTGCGGGGCCGTGGTGTCCGTGTCCGTGGTGTCCGTGGTGGCGCTCGCGGCGTCCCTCTGGTCCATGGCGGTTCGCCCCCTCGTCGTGGTGGGCTCGCACAGGGAGCGTATCGTGTTGGTGACGACAGTCAATGCTCCGCGATACGGTCGGGTCGTCGACGCACGCACCCTGTTCGCCGCCAGGAGAGGGGACCGGCAGTGACCGCATTCTCGCTCGATCCGGCACAGACCGCCCGGTGTGCGGAGCTGCGCACGCTGGCCGCCCGGCGGCTGCGGCCGCTCGCTGAGCAGGGCGAGCCGGGCCGCGTCAACCGCGCACTCGTCGCCGGACTCGGCCGACTCGGCCTGCTGGAACGCCTGTTCACCTCCGGTGCGCTGGACCTGTGCCTGATGCGGGAGTCCCTGGCGTACGCCTGCACGGAGGCCGAGACCGCGCTCGCCCTGCAGGGCCTGGGCGCCCATCCGGTGCATGCGCACGGCACCCCGGCCCAGCGCGCCCGCTGGCTGCCCGGCGTCCGCGCGGGCACCGCCGTGGCCGCCTTCGCCCTGACCGAACCGGACGCGGGCTCGGACGCGGCGGCGCTGAACCTCACGGCGCGCCCCGATCTTTCGTCCGGCTGGCGGCTCACCGGCGAGAAGTGCTGGATCTCCAACGCGCCCGAGGCCGACTTCTACACCGTCTTCGCCCGCACCACCCCCGGGGCCGGCTCCCGGGGCGTGACCGCGTTCCTCGTGCCCGCCGACCGCCCCGGCCTGAGCGGCGCCCCGCTCGACATGCTCTCGCCGCACCCCATCGGCGCCCTCTCCTTCGACGCCGTGCCGGTGACCGCGGACGACGTCCTCGGCGAGCCCGACCGCGGCTTCCGCGTCGCCATGACCACCCTCAATCTGTTCCGTCCCAGCGTCGGCGCCTTCGCGGTCGGCATGGCGCAGGCGGCCCTCGACGCGACACTCGCGCACACCGCCGCACGGGACGCCTTCGGCGGGAAGCTGAAGGACCTTCAGGCCGTCTCCCACCAGGTCGCCGAGATGGCCCTGCGCACCGAGGCGGCCCGCCTCATGGTGTACGCGGCGGCCACGGCGTACGACGACGGCGCCCCGGACGTGCCGCGCCGGTCCGCCATGGCCAAGCTGCTCGCCACCGAGACCGCCCAGTACGTCGTCGACACGGCCGTCCAACTGCACGGCGCGCGCGCCCTGCGCCGCGGCCACCTCCTCGAACACCTCTACCGCGAGGTGCGCGCCCCCCGGATCTACGAGGGCGCGAGCGAGGTCCAGCGCGGCATCATCGCCAAGGAGCTGTACGCGACCGCGGAGGCCGCGGAGCCGGCGGAGACCGCGGAGGCGAGGAAGACGGCGACGACCGTGGAACCCGTGGAACCTGTGGAGACCGTGGAGGCCGCCCCATGACCGCCGAACGCCTGAACCCGTCCGACCTCTCCCCGCCCACCGGCTTCTCCCATGCCGTCGTCGCCACCGGCACCCGGCTGGTCTTCCTGGCGGGCCAGACCGCCCTCGACAAGGACGGCAAGGTGGTCGGCGACACGCTGGCCGAGCAGTTCGAGCAGGCGCTCACCAACCTGCTCACCGCCCTGGGCGCGGCCGGCGGAACGCCCGCGGACCTCGCCCGTGTCACCGTCTACGCCGCCGACGTGGCCGACTACCGCGCGCACGCGCCCGAACTGGGGCGCATCTGGCACGCGTTGGCCGGCCGCGACTACCCCGCGATGGCCGTCGTGGGCGCCGTGCGCCTCTGGGACGAGGAGGCACTCGTGGAACTCGACGGCTTCGCGGTGCTGCCGTAGCCGGAGTGCCGGCAGGGTGGGCCTCACCGGGGTTCGGGCGTCGGTGCCTTGACGCGGCCGGGGGTGGTCACCGGCGCCGAGGGCAGGCGGGTGGGTCGCGACCTGGGGCCCTGGGCCGCGACTCGGTGGTGACGGGCAGCCATGCGGGCGGCGGTACGACTGCTGAGGCTCGTGTGACCGGTGAGGCTGCCCGTCGCGTCCCTGCCGCGCATTCCCCCACCCACCGTGAGCCACCGCACCGGCTCGCCGCAGCCGACTTCGCGGGTGCGGTGCCGCTGCGCCCCCGTCGTGCCGCGTGGGACGACGGCAACTGCGTGAAGGTGCCGGTGGAGGCGCCGACTCGGGGCGTAGCGTGGTTCAGGGCGTCCGAGTGGGGGCAGTTCCACCCGAGCCGCCTCACAGCTGTGGTGGGACCGGTCGGCCGAGAAACGCGGCAAGCCGGTCAAGGGCCGGAGCCATCTCCTCGACGGGGCGCGGCTCGGCGAATCGTCCCGCTCGGGACTGCGGGGAGAGTTGGGCCTGAGCGAACGCCAGAGCCTGCTCGGCAAGGTCTTCGGGCAGCCGGGCAGGGACTTGGATGGCCTGGGCGAGGTCCCATCCATGAGCGAGCAGATCGTACAGGCGGATCTGCAAGCGCTCGGCGCCCGTGGCGCTCCCCAAGGGTCCGCGACAACTCCGCTCGAGCACCCCAGGGGCGGAGAACGCTGCCAGCAGCGAAGCACTGGAGGCCCGGTAGGCACCGACCGGGTCGTCGCCGAGGCGGTCTACTCCCCGTTCGGGCATCGGGCCGCCCTCGATCATCGCTGCGAACACCAGGTCCATGCCGACCAGGTGGGCCACCACCTCGCGCACGTTCCATTCCGTGCACGGCGTCGGCTCCTTCCACTGCTCGGGGCGGACCTCGGCGAGCAGGTCGCCCACAGACGTGCATGCACGTGCGAGATCTTCGACGGAAACGGTAGTCATCGGGGGAGACTACGACGTCAACTGCCGGGCTGCCCAAGGAATTTGCATCGGTGCGAAGAAGCTCCGCCGAAGGCCGACGTACCGGCAAGAACCCTGTCACCAGCCGTAAGTCGCGGTGATGGGTCCTCGGACCGGTGGTTGGGGCAGTTCCGGCGTGCTCGCCGACTCGGCGCGTGCGAGGCGGCCGCCGCCTGGAAGATCGGCGGTGTCGTCGTCCCGGGGTGGACGGCTGCACCCCGCCGGATCGTACGGAAAACGGTGCCCCTCAAGTCCCGGCGACGGCCACCTGAACCGCAAAGAGTTCTTCGCGAAGGCCTCTTTGCGAAGAACCTTTCGCGAACTACCCTGTGTCGCATGGCTGATGCAGTGACAAGACCGGATGGCCCGAACGCTGAAGAGGACTCGGTCGTCCTGGACGCCAAGGGGCTGCGTGCCCTGGCGCATCCGGTGCGCGTGCAGTTGGTCGGGCTGCTGCGGAAGTACGGCCCGTCGACGGCCACCCGGCTCGCGGAGCGGCTGGGTGTGAACTCCGGTACGGCCAGCTACCACCTACGGCAGCTCGGCGCGGCCGGTTTCGTCGAGGAGGACACCGAACGCGGCAACGCGCGTGAGCGCTGGTGGCGTTCGGTGCATCGGACGACCTGGTTCAACGATCCGGAGCTGGCCGAGCGGGAGCCCGAGGCCGCACTGGCCTACCAGCAGTCCGTCGCCGCCATCTACACCCTGCGCACGCAGCAGACACTGAACGGGCTTCAGGTAATGCCTCGTGCATGGCGGAACACCTTCGACCTGAGCGACTGGGCCCTGCGGCTCACGCCCGAGGAGGCCGCTGCCCTGTACCGGGAGTTGGCGGAAGTCATCGCGCGCTACCGGCGAGACGCGCCGGAAACGGCGGCGAGTGCCCCCGAGGGAGCCGAACGGGTCGCCGTGATCACGCAGATCCTGCCCGAACTGGATACGCCTGCCACCTCGTCACTCCCTTCCGGCCCTCAGGAAGAGGAAGGAAGCCCGACGTCATGACCGTCGACGCCTCGAAGGCCGGCGGCACACCCGGCAGGAGGTCCTTACGGCCGTTGGGCGGGGTGCTGACGGCCATGGCCGTGTCACTGACCGGCACACGGATCTCCGTCGTGGCCCTGCCGTGGTTCGTCCTCGTCACAACCGGTAGCGCCACCCGGACCGGACTGGTCGCCTTCTGCGAGATGACTCCCTACGTGGTGGTCAAGGCGTTCACCGGACCGCTGGTGGACCGGATCGGCCCGCGGGCCGTTTCCTGGACCACCGACCTGGCCAGCGCGACCGCCGCCGCCGCGGTTCCCCTGCTCCACACCCTGCACCTGCTGTCCTTTCCGCTCCTGCTGGCCCTGGTCGCGCTGATCGGCGCGGCCCGGGGACCCGGCGACCTGGCCAAGGAGGTGATGGTGCCGGAGGCGGCCGAACGCGGCCGGGTGCCGCTCGAGCGGGCCACCGGTCTGTCCGGCGTCATCGAGCGGCTCGCCTCCACCGTCGGCCTGGCGGCCGGCGGATCCCTGGTGGCGCTGCTCGGTCCCCTGACCGGACTCGCCGTCAACGCGGGCTGTTTCGCCCTCGGATCGTTGATCATCAAACTCGCACTGCCTCGTGGCATGGGGCACACGGCCGAGGAATCCCCCTCGCCGGGCCGGGGAACGGCGCCGGGCTACTGGCGACGGTTCGGCGAGGGCCTCACCTTCCTGCGCGGCGAGCCGCTGCTGCTCACCGTCATCGTCATGTGCGGCATCACCAACCTGCTGGACGCGGCGATCACCTCGGTGCTCGTACCCGTCTGGGCCAGGGAGTCGGGTCATGGGCCGACCGCGATCGGCCTGATGGGAAGCCTGATGGGGGCCGCGGGGGTCGGTGGGAGCCTGGTCGCCGCGGTGGTCGCGCACCGGCTGCGGCGGCGGGTGGTGGTTCTCACCGGGTTCCTGCTGGCCGGGGCACCGAGGTTCCTGATCCTCGCCGTCGATGCCCCGTTGGGGGCGGTACTGGCCGTCTTCGCGGTCAGTGGGTTCGGCGCCGGCTTCGTCAACCCGGTGCTGGGAGCCGTCCTCGTCGAGCGGGTGCCGCGCCGGATGCTGGGCCGGGTCAATGCACTCGGTGACTCGCTGTCCTGGGCCGGCATCCCTCTCGGCGGGCTGCTCGCCGGGGCCGCGGTGACCGCTGCCGGACTCGCGCCGGTGCTGCTCGCCTGCGGCGCCGCGTACTTCCTCACCACGAATCTGGCCGGACTGCGGCGGGAATGGCGAGAGATGGACCGTACGCGTCGGCGGGGAGTCGTGAGGCCGCATTCCGAGGAAGGCGCCTCACAAGGCAGTGCCAGCGCAGCGACATGACGTGTTCGGCACGCCGCTGCCAGGATACGAGGCTGCGGCCGGTACGACAGGGTCCCGGAGCCGGTGCGCACGGCGGGGATCGCCGGACCTGATCCGCCCGAGCCCCCTACAGCCCGTACGACCGCCTGCCACAGCCGGCGCCGGGCACGGGAAGCCGGGCGGGCCTCACCGGGGTTCGGGCGTCGGTGTCTTGACGCGGCCAGGCGTGGTCACCGGCGCCGACGACGGCAGGCGGGTGGGGCACGACCTGTGGCTCTGGGCTGCGACTCGGTGGTGATGGGCAGCAACTGGAGGGTCCGTGCCGGCCAGCAGCCTCCGGGGCAGGGCCCCGGGTCCGCAACGTGACACAAACCCTCCACCTGCGGGCGGCGGCATGACTGCTGAGGCTCGTGTGGATTCACGGTGTCCGAGTGGGGGCCGCGTCGGGGCGGGACTGAGCCGTGGCCACGTACGCGGGGTCCGCGTACGGGCCCACGGGGTGGACGGTACGCGAAACCGATCCCTCTTGAGTTCTATCGGTGGTTGCGAACGCCCCGGAAGGAGACGTTCGGATGCCGAAGTACGCCCCCAACAAGATGCCGATCGTGGTGAAGAAGCGG